>CAYXGW010000055.1:0-37509 GCA_964464595.1 uncultured Deferribacteres bacterium | reverse complement strand
CCAGTTACTAGCGCAGCTCCTGCGGGTACAGTTGATCATCTAGCTATCACCTTTAATCCCGCTCTGACTCGAGAGCTGGATACCCGTACAGCCCGGCTCTACGGTAACATTGTGGAAGCAACCCATGGTGAAACCGTTTCTAATGAATTGCTGGGCAATGGTGATGCCTCAATAGAATTTCAGAACTTTACTCTTAAAAAATCGCCGTCGACTTTCGTACCTGAACCCGATGCACCTCGCGGGGCTAAGAATACTTTAGAGGTTCGCGTGGGAGGAGTTCTGTGGAATGAAGAGGAAAGTTTGTATGGACAAGGGCCAAATGACCAGGTTTATACCACAAGAGTGAATGATGATGGTGAAATGAGTGTGCGGTTCGGTGATAGCAAAACCGGTGCGCGTTTGCTTACCGGGCAAGATAATGTGGAAGCCAAATACCGGCAAGGTTTAGGCAGCGAGGGTAACGTTCGTGCAAATTCTTTAATAATGCTGTTAGATCGACTTATAGGACTGAAGAGCGTGACCAACTCTAAGCAAGCGGAGGGTGGTACGGATCCAGAATCCATGCAAGAAGCCCGAGCCAATGCACCGAACACCGTGAGGACATTCGATAGAGCCATATCCCTGCGCGATTACGAAGATTTTGCTCGAAGTTATACCGGCATCGCTAAAGCAAAGGCCACCATGATACATAATGGCGAAATTGAGATTATTCAACTAACCATTGCCGGAGAAAATGGTGAGAGCATTGAAAAGGAATCAAAAACTTACAAAAGTTTTGTTAATAATCTAAAACTTCACCGAGATATCAACCATATAGTAGAGGTCTGTCCGCATTCGCCGAGACCGTTGGAATTAGAAGCCATACTTCAGGTAGATCCTGCATATCTTCCAGAGAATGTTATCTCAGCCGCAAGGGAGGCGGTACTAAGTTACTTTGATTTCAACAATTTACAATTTGGCCAGGCTATTCATGAGAGTGATATTTATGCGGTACTGCAGATAGTGGAAGGTGTTACGGCATCTGTCATCAGATATCTTCATTATGATACTGCGTCCCCAGCATTAAATGCTCATCTTCGTATAGAACCGAACGAAATTGCGACTCTGGCAGATTCGGAGCTGAGTATTTCTTCTGATTTAACTTGAAAATGAATAAAAATTAAGATCCCAACTTCAAAAACAAAGATCAAGTGACTATGGATTACAAATCACCCGCCAGTCTTTATGATTTGCTACCTGCTGTTTACCGAATTCGCGATGCGGAGCAAGGTTATCCTTTGAAGTCCTTCCTAAGCATAATTTCGGATCAGGTTAATATAGTAAAGGAAGATGTTGATGGCCTTTGGGATAACTTCTTCATTGAGACATGTGCTGATTGGGTCATTCCATATATTGGTGATCTGGTTGCAAATAACCCTCTTCATGATATTGAGCGGCCGAACCGTGCCGACGTAGCGAAAACCATTTACTATCGCCGCCGCAAAGGGACACTACCCATGCTAGAAGAACTAGCACGCGACGTAACCGGATGGGATTGTCACGGCGTTGAATTCTTTGAGTTATTGGGTTGGACACAAAATATGAATCACATCCGGCATCACAGCAAGTGGTGTCCGGACATAAGAGATTTAAATACAATGGATTTGGTAGACACAGCTTTTGATTCAGTCAGCCATACCGTAGATGTACGAGCCATCAACCAAATAGAAGGTTGGTACAACATTCGTAATATTGGGTTTTTTCTATGGCGACTCCGGAGTTATCCACTTGAGAATGTACAGGCACGTCCGGTGAGCGGGTCTGGCAACAAGCAATTTTATTTCAGCACCCTAGGCAATCCTGTCTCTCTTTTCCACCATGCACTTCGAGAAGGGGATGAGGTAGGTTTAGCCCAGGAAATTCATATTGAGGGTCCAATTCGTCCGACAGCATTCCATTACGATCTGGAAAAGTATAATGAGGATCTTGCATCAGGTTCAACCGCCGAAAGTGCTTATAATGGTAGCGGTAAAAGTATTCTTATCATCAAGGATGGAAGTGAAGTACCACCGGAAAACATTATCTGTAAAAACTTGAAGAATTGGAATTCTCCACCGCCGGGCAAAGTTGGGGTGGATGTGTCGCGTGGGCGAATAGCTTTTGCGGTGGGCGAAGAACCTAGTGAAGTAGTTGTCTCATATTATTATGGCTTTAGTGCTAATGTCGGAGGGGGACAGTATGAAAGAAGGACCACTTTGGTTAATCCAGAGAATGCTGACTGGGAAATAACCGTTAATCATGTCCCGGCGAGCACGGATGAGGTTGCAACGATCAATGAGGCTATATCAGAATGGATTGCGCAAGGAAAACCGCAAGCTATCATTCATATTGCTGATAGTTGGACCTACGAAGAAGCGATTCAGATCGAGCTCTATGATGACAGATGGCTGGCGATTGAGGCAAATAACAAACAGCGACCTACTTTGAGGCTCACAGGCACCGGGAATAATATTGAAGTAATCGGGAATCACGCGAATGCTGGTCTCATCTTGAGTGGCTTGTTGATAGAGGGTGCGATAAATATTCAAGACAGTCTGGGTAAACTTGAGATAATTCATTGTACGCTGGTGCCGGGCATATCATTAAATGAACATGGAGAACCGGTTAACCCAGCATCTTCCAGCATACATGCAGCAGTATCGAATATAAGTCTTAATATAGATATTAATTATAGCATCGTTGGTGCACTGCGCCTGCCCGAGGAAATGACGCGGTTGACTATTATGGGTAGTATCCTGGATGGTCTGGGAGACGTGGCAATTGCCCATACCGGTACCAATGATAAATCCGGGCCTCCAACGATTCTTGATCGAACGACTGTCTTGGGTTCAGTGTTCGTAAAAGAGCTTATTTTAGCGAGTGAGATGATTTTTACCAGGGAAATCACTTCTGAAAAAACCCAAATTGGATGTATGCGCTTCAGCTATGTTCCTGAGAATTCGCAAACACCCCGGCGGTTTCGCTGCCAGCCGGATCTGGTGCTGGCTGAACGGGCAAAGGAATTAAATTTGGATTCGGCAGAGGATCTACCCGCGAATGAAAGGGCTTTAATTCTTGCACGTCTTCAACCGGGATTTACTTCCGTTCATTACGGTCATCCCGGGTATTGTCAACTTAGTTACAATTGTTCTGAAGAAATCAAGACAGGAGCAGAGGATAGTTCTGAAATGGGAGTATTTCATGACTTGAGACAACCTCAGCGCGAGGCTAATCTGCGAATTCGCTTGGAAGAGTATTTACCTTTTGGCTTGAAGCCAGGTTTAATATATGTTACTTAGCATTGGAGGCGAGAAATGAAAGGTGATTTTAGTCGTTTAACGTTCGACAAAAAGAAAAACTACAGTGGTGTGCTCAAGCAACAGGGGCGTGTAACCGTTGATGCGGATTGGAATGAATTGATTGATGCCATTGCTCATCAACGTCAAGTTCGAACGATAGATACAATTGGTGTATGTGGCGCTCCGATTCATTCCAGTGGGTTTAAAATTCGTCATCCGGGTGGCGGCTTTGCGGATTTGCTGATTTACCCAGGCCGATTTTATGTAGATGGATTGCTGTGTGAATTGCATCCCGCTACGAAAATTCCAATTGTGGATTTTCCAGCAAACACTATAGTTGAAGTCAATGAACTTAAAATAGATGATGAGAATATTGAAATCGATCAATGGGTCGTTGTATTTACTAAGGAAACCCCAGAAGGCATAATAGCCAGGATTGTCGATATCGATACGAGCAATAAAACTTTGGAACTTAGCGTAGACGTTTCGGCTTTAGGTTCGCAAACTGAACCCTATTTACGCCGGCTGATATTGTACTTAGAACAACCTGACTATCCAGGTGCTCCGGATTGGGAGCCAACACCTGGAAGTACTGATTTGATTTATCTGGATGTTTGGGAACGACATATAACTTTTATTGAAGATCCCGAAATACGGGAAATCGCTTTGGGTGGTCCGGATACAGATACCCGGATTCAAACTATTGCCCAAGTTAAAATATTAAATATTGACAATAACCCGGAGTGTCCGGATGTCATCCCTGAATGGAACGATAGGATTGTACCAAGCGGTGCACGACTTAGAACACAGGAACAGCCAGGTACTGATCCTACAGATCCCTGCCTGATTGGTGAAGGCGGAGGCTATCGGGGTTTGGAAAATAGGCTATATAGAGTTGAAATCCACGAAGGAGGCGATTTAGGTATCGCAACTTTTAAGTGGTCAAGAGATAATGGATCGGTTGCCTATGAAATTGAAGAATTCATTCATGATCCTCTTGACCCAGCAGGAGTATATAAAAAGGTCAGGTTAAAACAAATTGGCAAGGATAAAGTGCTCAAAATAAAAAAAGACCAGTGGCTGGAAATATCCGGTGATAAGACCGATCTTGATGTGGAAAATTCAGGCACAATAGCAAAGGTTGATGAAGAAGTTGATGAAGCTCAGACAACCATAACCTTGAGTGTAGATGTTGCTGCTCACATTGGCGAAACCCATCCCAAAGTACGGCGCTGGGATACAGGAACTGAGACAACTACCCCACCTACAGTAACCACTGCAAGTTTAATTAACTTGGAAGATGGGGTACAGATACAATTTTCTGGCAGTAATTTTAAAGTCGGAGACTATTGGGTATTTGCTGCTCGTACTTCAACCAGTAAGGTTGAAGTACTTGATTTTGAAGCGCCGCGTGGAATTAAACACTACTATTGTCGGCTGGCACTTGTGAAACAGAATATGGATGGCTCGATCGAAATTGAAGATTGTCGTCCTGAATTCCCACCTTTGACGGAGTTACCTAATAGAGGTGGCTGTTGCACTGTTACCGTTGGTGAAGACGGCGACTTCGTCGATATTCAAGAAGCTGTCGATGCTCTTGAAGGCGGCCCTGGAACAGTATGTATTTTGCCTGGCACTTATACAATTGATGAGCCAATTACCATTGAAGGTAGGGACATCACCATAAAAGGTTGTGAAGGAAGTTCTCTTATTTTAAATTCGGCAGATACACACGATAGCGGTATTGTATTTAAGATACAAGATTCCTGGAGCATATCCATCAGCGGCCTTATGGCTGTAACGAATAATGGAACTTCCGTTGTTCACTCAACAAACAGTCAATTTGTTCATATTAACAACTGTGTAATGATGGCCGGGGGGACCTCTGATAATGCAGGTACAGTGGTATTCCAAGGAGTGTCTGTAGGTAGTACCTTAGAAAAGAACCTTATTGCTGGAATTGTTGGAGTTCGATTTGAACCGCTTGGAAACATTAAAAATCACTTTGCTGCCAGAATAGAACAAAACACAATTTTTGCGCTTCAAACAGCTATCTTTCAAAACGCACCTTTAACGGGATTCATTGTAAAGGACAATTTGCTTCTAGGTTTTAGTACGGGTTCTTTATCTAAGACATTTTTTCCTGAAGCCTTTGTACAGTTCGCCGCTAAAAATTCCATGTTAGATAAATCTACGATCAGTAAGGTGAAAAAAGTTCAGAGTGGGAAGATAGGTTTTGAATCTTTGACCGCTTCGAATACAACTCCTGTATTTGAGTTTGTTGACAATCTACGCGCTGAGGCAACGATCGCTAGAGTAAGTGTTGAAGAAGCCTCAGTTGCCATGGTTGGAATGGCCTTACCGGTAATCAATTTGCTGGAATTCGTTCTGGATGCAAATTTGTTAAATAATACCATTTTAGGCAGAATCGGCATTCATGCGGCTATTCTTACTGAATCAGCAATTGAGCGAAATGTGATTGTGGGATCAGAAACCGGAATTAGTTTGCAATCTTTTGAAGGAGTAACGATTGATGATAACGTGTTAACTGTCGGGAGTGCCGGCGTTCAGTGTCAGGGACCGCTTTCAACCAATTTGACAGTTTCCAACAATCGTTTTTTAGGCGGGACACACGGCTTTCAGTTTCTTAGTGAGGGAGGTATTTTTAATTTAATTGCCAATGTACAATTCAGCCAGAATTCTATCACTGTTACAAAAACAGGTATTGAAATTGATACTCCAGCCAGCCTGATTTATGATTTCACGGCTTTTGACAACTCGATCATTGGTTGCAGTGATTACGGCATCATTCTGCGTGGCTTAGACGAAAATCTCTTTCTGAGTGATGCTAGTTTTCAAAGAGTCATCCAACGAAATTCAATTCAGGTGCAGGGAGTAGGAATTCTCGTTGCTGTTACTGACGCCAAGATAATCGATAATCATATCACAATTAACTCAATACCCAATACTAATGAAGAGACTTACGGCATTAAGATGCTTGCAAATGATTGTACGGCTTCCAACAATTCAGTCCATGGTGTTGTTAATCCAGGGAAAAACATTCTTTCACAAGGAGGTATATATATTTCACATAATCAAGTTCCCCTTATCAGAAGAACCGTTGTCAGTGCCAATCGTATTTCCGGTGGAGCAGGTAATGGAATAGAAATCGATTCGGACTTTGATAATGTAATGATTGATAATAACATGATTTATGATATGAACCTAAATGGAATTGCTGTAAGTGATATTGTGCAAAACACAAACAATCTAATGATTTCAAACAACAAGATTTTTCGTTGCAACCGTGACAATGAAACAGGGATGAAGTGGTGGCAGAATGCAGGTATTGTATTAAAGAGTGGTGAAAAAATTCAAATAATTGGGAATGAAATCTGTGAGAATGGGAGGCAGGGTATAACTGGCTTTCAAGTGGGTGGTATTTATGCCGAGGAAGTGACCGAACTTATGATCGCCAACAACCATTTGATCGATAACGGCCCGGCTACCGGCGATCCGACTGGAGTTGATGTGCAAGCGGTAATCCACATACCTGCTGCACCCGGTGTTGGGAATGAAGATGTTAAAATTGTAAATAATTTAATTAAGGGTTCCCATGCTAGAGCATTATTTCTTGGTGGTGAATTTGTCTGCATATCACTTGGATTTTTTACAATTTGTTTTGGGCTTGATGAAAAAACTGTCATTACGGGCAATCATTTTGAATCTTTGGTGACGGGACCCGCGGTTGAACTTCAATCAAACCTCTGTGTATTTTCAAATAACTATGTAGAATGCTTGGATAGTTCCAGTTCGGTCGATCTTGGGCTTGGATGGTTTGTAACGGCAATCGGAAACGTGGTCGATGAACCGATTGGAGGGGGTGGTCTTCAAGTAGTTATCGAACATAATGTAATTTTCTAACCTGCCGGAGGATAATGATGGCTGAAAAAGTAAAAATTTCTAGGGAGGATGTTAAATTTTTAAGAAAGGATATAGAGTTAGAAGCTGATGTGGTGGAAAAACTGGTTAAAATGCAAGAAGATCGAAAGGAGAAGGTTCAGGGCAGAATTGAAACAGCAAGAAAAGAATCGCTGGATAGATACAAGGCCCGGATCGAAGCTATAAAAAAGGCCAAAGTTCATGCTGTGCAGAAATATGACAAGGAGATAAAGGAATATCAGCTGTTTGTGAAGGTCTTGGAAAACAGAGCAAAAGAGGTTAAACCAAAGGTAGAGAAGAAAATTAAGAAAAAAATTGAGAGGTAATGTTCCAGCTCCCGGTTTGCCAGATTTCTTATGTCGAATTTAAAAATAGATTCCGCTGCTTATTGCCTTCTTTAAACCCAACAAAGGAAGAGTTGTCTTAAAACAAACAGAAAGGCAACATAAAACTTGCTAAAGTCTCTGTGACAAGCCCAAATTAGGATCAGCATATAATGTGAAACGCTAACACCTGTTTTTTAGAGTATCATTTTCAGCAAATACTATATGAATATGGTTATTATCGAAAGTGGCTTCAAAATTCCTAAAAGTGCACCTCACTTCCGCTTTAATTACCCTACCTACCTATTCATTACTACTTACCTCATTAACCTTACCCCCCTTTTATCACATACTTCCATTGAGTTTGTCTGTAGTGGCAGTCTCTTCACGCATAGTAGAAAATAAACTTTTTCATTAGAGTCACTACCGAAGCGAGGATGGAAAATTACCTCGTCTAGCTTATCTCCGGTGAATTCACCCGCCTACTCAACCATTCTATTATGCTATCATAATAGCCATACAGCAAAAACCCACTACACATTAATTGGCTGGGAACCAATTCACTTCGTTCATGTGTTCTTCTCATAACTTTCTCCAGACAATGCCTGCCTACCCGCATTCCAAAAACAATTTTTCCAGAATCACCCTGGTAAATTTAAGTGTTGTTTTTTCTTCAGTTAAGAATTTCATAAATTGAAAACAAAATAACAAGTGGTTACTAACTTTCAACTCAAAATGTGATCGAAATATTTAATTGCCTTTATCTTTCATTATTTCACAAATTAAATGATCATATTACATTCTGATATTTTGTACAATAATTTGATTGGACGAATGATGAGTGATGTATAGTTTAGAAATTTCAGGTATAACCGATATTGTGATAAATTACTCCTCGTAAACACAAATGAAAAAAAACTTACAAAATCTAACATCCACCGAATACGACCTCCTCATCATCGGCGGCGGCATTTATGGCGCGACAGCAGTTTGGGATGCCAGTCTGCGGGGATTGAAAGTCGCTCTCATTGAAAAAGGCGATTTCGGCTGCGAGACCTCGTCGAACAGTTTAAAGACTATCCATGGTGGATTGCGGTATCTTCAACAGGCAGATTTTAAACGGATGCGGGAATCCATTCGTGAACGCTGGATTTTGATGCGTATAGCGCCGCATTTAATACATCCGTTAAAATGTTTGATGCCTACTTATGGCCACCTGGGAAAAGGTCCTGAGGCAATGAAAATCGCATTAATGCTGAATGACCTGGTAGGACTGGATCGCAATAAACTCGCTGATCCGCAGAAAAGATTGCCCAATGGGAAAGTGGTTTCGCGAAAATCCTGTCTTGAACAGATCCCGGGAGTTCGGACTGATCGCTTATCCGGTGGCGCTATTTGGTACGATTGCCAGGTTTATAATTCTGAACGTTTATTAATTTCGTATCTTCGATCTGCGCAAGAAAGAGGTGCAGATTTGGCGAATTACGTGGAGGCGAAAGGATTTTTAATTCAGGATAACCGTGTTGCAGGTGTAAAGGCTTTTGACTGTGAATCCGGTGAAACCCTGGAGATAAAATCAAAAATGGTATTAAATACCAGTGGTCCCTGGCTAAATCAACTGTTGGGATGGATGCAATCTGACCAACCCCGCCATAAGGTTAAATTATCTGTGGCTATGAATTTGGTCACCAGGCCATTGGTTAACGGTTGTGCCGCAGGTATTACCGGAAGACGGACCAACCTTGAAAAGGGCAAAATTGTCGAAAAGGGAAAGAAAGTCTATTTCATCACTCCCTGGCGGAATTACTCTTTGGTTGGCACTATTAATGATCCATACGAAGGGGATCCGTCGGATTTTTCAATGACCGAAACTAAATTACAGCAATTCATTAATGAAATAAATTATGCTCTTCCCGGAAACCAGTTAAGCCGCGAGGATGTCTATTTTTATCATGCCGGTCTGGTTCCTATGGAGCGCCCGGATCCAAAATCCGGCGAAGTTGTAGTAACCAAACAGTATAAAATCTTTGATCATTCGAAAGAAGATAACATGGAGGGCGTGGTCTCTGTTCTAGGCGTAAAATACACCACTGCCCGGGATGTGTCTGCAAAAGCTATTGATCTTGTAATGAAGAAGTTGAATAAAGAAGAAATATTTAGTCAAACTGATAAAGAGCGAATTTTTGGCGGGGAAATAAATCGTTTCGACGATTTTCTCGATCAAACCAGGATTCAACTTAAAGACAAGCTGCCTGATTCCGTAATTGATCAACTGGTTCGTAATTATGGCTCGGAACTTCCTCGTGTATTAAAATATGGGAAAGAAAATCCGGACTGGTTGAAAGCATTCGACGGGACTCATGTTCTGCCTGCCGAAATAATACATGCAGTTCGTGAAGAAATGGTCGTTCATCTTTCCGATGTTGTTTTGCGGCGAACGGAACTGGGTTCAGCCGGGAACCCGGGGGATTCCGTTTTGAATGAAGTAGCTAAATTGATGGCAAAAGAATTAGCTTGGGATGAGAAGAAGATAGGGGAGGAAATTGATTCAACTAAGGATATCTATCTGTTGGATGGTTGAGGATATTTCTCTCTAAATTTGGGGGAGGTAAGTAACCACAAAGATCACCAAGAAGTCACAAAGATCACAAAGGAGTGATAAGAATGATTGAAAATGAAATTTCAAAAATAATAATTGGACTAGCCATTGATATTCATAAAGCGCTAGGACCCGGGTTATTAGAATCAGCTTATAAGGAATGTCTATATTTCAAAATAAAGCAATCGGGACTTTTAGTTGAAAAAGAAAAAGCAATGCCCTTAATATTTGAAGATGTTAAATTAGATTGTGGTTATAGAATAGATATACTAGTTGAAACTAAATTAGTTATTGAGGTTAAAGCAGTTCAAGCATTAAATGATATTTATTTAGCACAAACGTTTAACATATTTAAAATTGGGCAATTTCAAATTAGGTCTTTTGATTAATTTTAATGTTCCATTATTAAAAAATGGTATAAAAAGAGTAATCAATTGATAATTGTGAACTTAGTGCATTCTTTGAGACCTTTGTGGTAAATCTTTTCTTAAAGTTTGACATTTAATTTTTTTCCGCCAAATGATATGCAGCCATAATTTTCTGGGAGAGTTCTTCCGCAATTTCTTTGGCAGCGGTACTTAGCGCCTTTACAACTTCCAAAGGTTTCTTAGATTCTGCAGGAATCCTGCGGGAAAGAGTACCTTTCCAAACGATTTGCTTCTTATTGTATTTTGAGACTTGAAATTCAATTTCCATAAATCCATACCATCGATCTGTTTCATCCCATTCTTCAATTTTATGAATGTGGCCGTCAATGACTAAATCTATCGTTTGTATTGAAGGAAGGCGAACGACTTTGTTGTATTGATTTGAATTGGTCAAATAGTCGAATAAGCCATTTTCAACTAATTTTGATGGCTCACTTGCCCATTGATGGTAGTTGTAAAACTGCACTTCGTAAGGTGATTCACGGTAGGCTAATTTGTAGTTGGAAAAGATTGATTCAATAGTAAATGGTGCGATGCCAATGCTAATGGCAGAAGAAACCGGATTGGGCGAATCAGTATTTAAGTGCAAAACATAATAATGAGTTTGAGGAATCCCGGCGCATCCCGCCACTATAAACGTGAATAGAAAAAACCGTATTAAATTTCTCTTCATTTGTACTCCTAATTCTGCGGTAGCTTTCTTGCTTTGATATCTGATTTACGTACCAAATTCCATGGCCTTTCGCGGATGGTGCGGCTGAATTCTTCAAGGTTACGAGTAGATCTTTCCAGGTTTGCCAAAATAGTATTATATGAATAAGTGTTTTCGGCCATCATGCCGTCAATCAATCCAATTGAATTGGTCAGTTCTTGCAAAAAGGTTCGTGTTTCAGCCAAAGTTGAACTTAAATTGTTAACAACATCATCCACCGTATCTTCATTTTTCATAAACAAAGTATCGAAACGACTGGAAATATTGCTAAAATCAACAGCCATTTGATTTAGATTGACAAATAATTCCGTAAGTTGAACTGTATTTGAGGTCAGAATAGTGTTCAAGTTCGTCAGAATATTTGCCAACTCCAGTTGATTCTGTGAATTAAACAATTCATTCACATGTGTAATTGTAACTTTAAAGGATTCTGCCATTTCACTTAACGGAATAGCAAGCTGCGAAAACGTGGCCGCGTTTAGAGAGGGTATTTCATTATCGGGTGGCAGTAACGGCGCTTCGGATGAGCCGGGTATAATTTCCAAATAGAACTCACCCATAAACCCAAGTGATGTGAGGTATGCACGGGAATCAGTTTTAATAGGCGTACCTGCATCGATCTCTATCACCAGTTCAATTTCAGAAGAATTGGCAACAGGTGGACGAATATTTGCAATTCTGCCGATACGTTTTCCTCCTAAACGAACCGTTGTTCCTTCATCAAAACCACCGACATACGCTAACTTGGTGGTGTATTTTACCGAATTATTTTCATATTCAAAATCAGCCACAATGAATAAAAATAGTAACAATAAAAAACCGCTGATGACGACCATTAAGCCGACTTTAACTTCTTGCATTCGATAGTTCATGCTAAAATCCATTACCAGTTAGGGCGTTAAGTAATTTTTCACGATCAACTTCTTCTCTGTCTGCTTCTCTTTTCATGAATTGTTGAATATACAAATGTTGATTATTTTTGATTTCTTCAGTAGAACCAACAGCCAATATTTTGCCATTATGCATCATCGCAATTCGGTCGGCAATTAATTCTACGGATGCCATTTCATGTGTGACAACCACTAATGTCATTCGGAATGCTTGTCGTAATTTTAACAATAATTCGTCTATCCCGGCTGCAACAATAGGATCCAAACCGGCAGACGGCTCATCACAAAATAAAATCTTCGGATCCATGGCAATTGCTCTTGCAAGTCCAGCCCGTTTTCTCATGCCACCGGAAAGTTGAGACGGCATAAAATTTTCAAATCCGCTTAATCCAACCATGTCTAATTTCATTCTAGCCATAATTTGAAAGGTGGACTCTTCCAGGTTCGTATGTTCCTTTAAAGCCACTGCGACATTATCGGCTAAAGTCATTGAATTAAAAAGAGCAGATCCTTGGAATAACATGCCGATTTTTTTTAGTACTTCAACTTTTTCATCTTCTGACATCCGGGTCAAATCCTGGCCATTTAACAGTATCTTACCGGAAGTGGGTTTTTGCAGACCAATGAGATGGCGGAGCAAAGTGCTTTTGCCACATCCGGATCGTCCCAAAATAACGAAAGTTTCATCCTCATAAATATCAAGATTCACGCCATTCAAAACGGTTAAATCACCGTAAGAAGTGACAAGATCACGAATTTGGATGATCGGTTTTTTTTTAATTGATGTCATCAAAATGTTGAATAAAATAACCCGGTAAAGAAAACATCAGCCACAATGATCATGAACATTGAAGCCACAACTGAACTGGTCGTTCTTTTGCCAACACCTTCCGCCCCGCCGGATGCTGCGAAACCCTGGTAACAGGCTATGGTTACAATAATCCATGCAAAAACCACACTCTTGAATAATCCGGTAAGCAGATCTTTCATCGCCAATGCGGATGCAGTTTGGTTGATATAAAGTGTAAAATCAATATTTTCCATAAAAATACCCACAATCAATCCACCGGTTATACCAATGACATCTGCGATTAAAGTAAGACAGGGAAGCATGATCATCATAGCCACTACACGGGGTACTACCAGGAAAGGCACCGGATTGAGCCCCATGGTTTTCAGGGCATCTATTTCTTCAGAAACTTGCATAGTTGAAATTTCGGCTGCAATAGCGGAGCCGCTTCTTCCGGCGATAATGATGGCGGTCAGCATTGGTCCAAGTTCACGGGTTACCGAAACGCCAACCAGGTTTGCCATAAAAATAGTTGCTCCGAATGGCTTTAGCTGGTAGGCGGACTGCATCCCCAGGATTAATCCGACAAAGAATCCAATAATTGCAACGATGGGTATGGAATCAAAACCGATTCGTACCATTTGGATGATTGTGGGATAAGATCGAAGTTTTTTGCCTTTGAATGGCGCGACAACCAACCAATAAATTCCCTGGCCAACTAACCGAGAATACCGATCAATTTGCCATAAAGAATCGAGGGTCCAATGGCCAATACTGCCTAATATAATTCTAAGTGTGGTAATCTGCTATCCTCTCACTGACGCATTGTTTTCATTTAACTCATTTAGCGCTGTGTCAATATCTTCATAGATCGTAAACACAGTATTTAAACGGCTTAATTTGAACACTTGATTTACCATAGGTTGTAATCCACTCAAAATAAATTTACCTTTGTAGGTTTCAACCTTTTGTAACCCTTCAACCATAGAAGCAAGTCCGGAACTATCCATATATGGAACCCCGCTTAAATCGATTATAATGATAGGTACTTTCCGGGAAGCAAGTTCCAGAATAATTTTTCTCGCTTCCCGAGACGAATATAAATCAACTTCTCCCGAAAGAACAACAGTAGCCAGATTTTCATTTTGATCGACCTGAATATTAATCGAATTTTTCATTGGATTTGCTTCTCTCCTTTATAAGAATCAATCGATTTCGTTTATTTGAAGTGTCAAAAACCACCTCATCCATAAGGGATTTCATGAAATGTACTCCAAGACCGCCTGGTTTAACGTCTTCCAGAGATCGCGATTTAATTTTTTCCGGTTCCAATGGTAACCCTTCATCTTCCAGCTCCAGTTGTAATTTATCTTTGTCGAAAAAAAGAGTTATATAGATCGGGCAATTGGCCTGGTTGCAATACGAATGTTCAATAATGTTGGCAAAAGCTTCGTTCGACGCTAATTGCATGCATTGAATATCCTTTTCTTCAAAATTATAAATTTGGCCTACAGACTCAAGGACAGAACGAAGTACCTTGAGATAGCGAGCATCACCAGGAACCGTGAGTAACACTTTATTGAATTGTTTTGATTGGTTTTTCAATAGATAAATCAGAAAATTTGTTATGATTATACAAAGGTAAATCGGCAGATTGGAATATAATTATTAGTATTCATAACAGCCAAAATGTCGATTTTAACTTTTCATTTATCATTTCAATTCCATCTGATCACAACCAGGGTTAAATCATCATGCTGAATCGAATTTTTCGATAATTTCATTACTTTATTCATAACAAATTCAGTTAATATTTTTGGAGATGCCCACGGCTTTGCTATCATGTCAGCAAGAATTTCCAAACTCATTTCTTCACCCTGGTTATTTCGGGCTTCATTAATGCCATCGGTAAAAAGGACGAGGTAATCTCCATGTTCTAACTGAAAATCCTCCTGCTGGTAAATTGATTTTTCCCGTATTGCCAAAGGAATCTCGTTTGCCTGGCCAATGATATCCACCCTATTGTCAGAATGTTTTATTCGCAGCATTGGGCCATGTCCTGCATTGACATAAGATATGAGGCCGGTTTTGGCATTTAGCACGACATATACCAGGGTGACAAACATGCCATTGCGGGTTCTTTCTACAAGTTGTTTATTCAAGCGGCTAACAGTCTCACTTGGGTTATTCATTTGTGTTAAAAAACGAAAATCGCTTAAAACGCGAGCCATATATAATGCAGCCGGAATGCCTTTTCCACAAACATCTCCAATAACGATTGCAAGATGATTTTCATCCAACATTAAAAAATCATAAAAATCTCCCCCAATAGATTTTGCTGCTTTGTAAGTTGCCCAGGTTTCGAAGCGATTGTTTTCACATTTAGGGAAAGATTGCGGCAAAAAACTCTGTTGTATAACTTGCGCCGATTCCAACTGCTGCTGAATTCGTTCTCTTTCAAGTAGATCTCGGTGTAACCTGGCATTTTCCACAGCCATAGCTACGCTTCCGCAAAAAGTGTTAAATAAATCCTCATCATCTGATGAAAATGACTTGCCGTCGCGACGATTGATCACCTCAGCGACGCCGATTAACTTATCTTTAAATATTAAAGGTGAGGCAATCATGCTCTTCGTTTGGAACCCGGTTATTTTATCCGCGCCCTTAAAGAAACGAGGATCGCTTTGAACATCCGCTACATTGAGGGACTTTTGCTCTTTTGCAACCCACCCAGCAATTCCCTGGCCCATTTCCAGTGAGATATTTTCTTTTATGGCACTGCCAACATTTCCCAGGGCTGACTGTACCTCAAGCCGATTGGTTTCATGATTCAGTAATAACACCGAGCCGGCTTCAGCATCCATCACTTCCTGCGCTTTTTCCAAGACCAGGCTGATTACTTTGTCTAAATCTAACGAAGAGTTGATAATGGTGCTAATTTCAATCAGGGTGGCTAATCTCTTCGCCTTTTTTTTGAGGTCTGTAATGTTATTCTTTGTCATGAATTTGGATCTTAAAAGTATATAAGTTCTTATTTAGAAATAAAATTGAACCTATTGTATTGGATCGGGATATCCGGAAGAAAACAGAATACAAATTGTGCAAAATATTTCTTGACTTGAAGGACTCTTTTGAAAACCAAATGATTAATTTCAGATTTCCTCCTGTTTTAATAGCTCAGGTCAAATTAAATTGCATCTTGTGTCACGAAAATGGTTGACTTAAAATTTATTAAACTCTATATTTTTTTAGCTAATTTTGAAGGAGTCTAAAATTTGGATTTGCAGCTAAACGATAAATCAGTCTTAATTACAGGAGCCAGTAGTGGAATCGGAAGATCTGCAGCGATTTTGTTCAGCCAGGAAGGTGCGAATGTTGGCTTAATGGATCGTGATGAATCGCGTCTTACTTCAATTGCTACTTCTATAAAACAAATCGGCGGGAAAGCGGTAGTCTGTTCTGGGGATGTAAGCAAACCAGATGATTGTAAACAGTCGATCAAAACAATTTTATCGGAATTTGGTAAATTAGATATTTTGGTGAACGCTGCTGGGATCCTTGAAAAAGGTACCATTGAAAATACCTCTTTAGAGGATTGGGATCACACAATCGAAGTCAACTTGCGTGCCATATTTATAATGATGAATTTAGCAGTGCCGTATTTAATTAAATCAAAAGGCGTTATTATTAATGTTTCGAGTGTGAATGGAATGAGAGCCTTCTCTGGAGTGCTTGCTTATAACGTGAGTAAATCTGCTGTCGATCAACTGACCCGCTGTGCAGCCCTGGAATTGGCGGAAAAAGGTGTTCGTGTAAATTCCGTAAACCCCGGGATGACATTAACGGAATTGCATAAACGCGGCGGTATGGATGAGGAAACCTATCAGAAATTTAAAGAGCATTCATACGATACACATCCCATTGCAAAGGGACTTAACAGGTTGTCAAATCCAGAAGAGGTAGGGCGCTTGATTCTTTATCTGTCGTCTGCGAATGCCGAGTGGATTACCGGTGTGAATTACCTGATTGATGGTGGTAGAGGACAAACATGTTTTCGATAATCTGAATAAATTTGGAGTGAATTATGGCTATTAATAATAGCCTTATCGTATTGGGCGATCGAGTTTTGATTGAACCGGATGAAGGAGAAATCCGGACAGAAGTGGGTTTGTATTTACCCAAATGGGCATTGGAAAAAGAAACAGTCCAGGGTGGTTTTATAGCAGCTACCGGTCCCGGAATACCTCTTCCCAGTCCAAATGATGTTGCAAATGAACCATGGGAAACCACCTTAGCTTCTGCTCAATTTGTGCCGATGCAAGTTGAAGTGGGAGATTACGCGATTTTTCTGCGTAAATCATCAATAGAAATTAAATTTGAAGGTAAGAATTATTTAGTTGTACCTCAATCAGGTATTTTAGTGATTGAAAGAAAGTAGACTTAAAGTACGAATTAAATTTAGTCCTGGAAAAACTATGAGTTGACTCGGATTGTGGCCATTTAATGTACTAAAGGTGATTATGGATAGCATGAGGAAGAGAAGAAATTACCATTTGATTGGGATTTTTAAACGATTGATTTTATTGATTATATGTTCATTGCTATTTATTAATTGTGGTAATGATGCCCAATATCAAATACATATTTTTGGCTTAACCGAAAATCATGTTTTGGAATCAGACACTTTAGCTTTTTCCTTTATTGTGTCGCCTGAGGATTGGAAAGAAAAAGGAATAAGTGTTCAATTTATACTTGATCAGCAGCAGTATTTTTCTTTTGAAAAAGATACATTGGTTTCTTTCAGCGGATTTACCCCGGGAGCACATGCTGTAATCGGACTTATATGTAATTCCAATGGAATCACAAATAAGGATGAAAATAGTCTTGTCATTCGGAATTTTTATTATAAACAAGAAACACAATCTCTATTGCAAAACGACAAACCACTTCTGATTGTTTGCCAACCTAACAAAAAAATGTTTCGTGGACAAGAAGCAGATCAAATTTTATTTGATTTTAGGGTGATCAATGCTGAATTAGGATCTGGATATCGATTACATTATAATTTAGATGGACAGGATGTTTATTTGGATGAAGAGAAACATGTATGGATTGAAAATGCTCGAAAACCTGGCGATCATCTATTAAAAGTTACGCTTGAAACCGAAGCGGGAAACGCGGTATTGGATAATCCGTTTAACGATATAACCCGAACCTTTCGAGTTGTAGAAAAATAGATTATAAAGGGGCTTGCCGGCGATTGGATTAAAATTCTTGTAATGCATAAAATTATATTTTCCATGAAGAATTTCTACGTCATCTGCCAATTCAAAAGATTTTAATAATAATGAATTAAAACCACATTCACTTAATGTGATTAGAATACGCCGGTGAAGAAGTAGAAGTCGGTGACTCAGATCACCTCTTCATTAAATCCAGCACTACTGCAGTCATTGCCTTTACACCGGTTTTGATGGCCGGCTCAGGCAATGGAGCAAATAAAGCCGAATGAAGTGAAGGCAATCCTTTTCCTGTTTTTTTGCTTTCTTCTACTTTTTTAGGATCGATTGCGCCAAGCCAGAAAATGCTGATTGGGATTTTGGGTTCTTCACGACCATAACGGCCGAAATCTTCGCCGGCCATTACGGGGCCGGTTTCAAGCACATTTTCTTCACCTAAAATTGCCATGAAAACTTGTGCGGTTCTTCTTGTCAAATTGGGATCATTGTAAGTGGCCGGGGTATATTCATTGCGGATCGCTATTTTGGGCAATTTATTTTCCGAAATTCCGGCTCCTTTTGCAACTCCGCGGCAAATACGCTGGATAGCTTCAATGGTTTTTTGTCTCACTTCATCCGAATAAGAGCGAAGGGTCAGTTGCAATTTTACTTCATCCGGAATGATATTATGTTTAGTGCCACCATGGATCGAGCCCACTGTTACTACTGCCGGCTCTAACGGACTAATTTCACGACTGACGATAGTCTGCAAATTCAGAATGATTTGCGCTGCAAGTACAATCGGATCTTTGGTTGTATGCGGATACGCGCCATGACCACCCTCGCCATAAACAGTCACATCGACCATATCCACATTAGCAAGAATAAATTCCTCGCGATATGCCACTTTCCCGGCGGGGACTGTTGCGCTCGCATGTAACGCCAGGGCATAATCCGGGCGTGGAAATTTCTGGAATAAACCATCGGTCAGCATCATTCGGGCGCCGACGCCGCGTTCTTCTGCTGGTTGACCGATCATCACCAGGGTACCGCCCCAGGAGTCTTTCAAATTCACCAACATTCGCGCAGTACCAACTAGCGAGGTCATGTGGATGTCGTGTCCGCAAGCATGCATTACAGATACCTCATTGCCCTGGTCGTCTTTAGTCCGAATTTTGCTGGCATAATCCAACCCGGTGTTTTCCTTAACGGGTAGTGCATCCAAGTCCGTACGGACCATAACAGTTGGACCAAAACCATTTATTAAGACACCTACAAACCCATGGCCACCCACCCCATGGGTAACAGTAAATCCCAATTTCTTTAATTCGGAGCCAATTCTTTTAGCGGTTTGTTCTTCATGAAATGAGAGCTCCGGATTCATATGCAGATGTTTGTATAATGCATCCAGGTAAGGGTAATCATCGGATAAAAGTTTGTTGAGTTTATCAAAAGATGGAGATTGGCATAGACCGGAAATGGGAATAAACAGTGCTAAGAAAATAATCATTTGAATTTGGAGACTAGGTGTTTTCTTCATTCTTCTACCTTTGAATTAGTATTTAATCAATATCTAACGTGTTTTGGTATAAATTAAAGATGGTAATTAAAACAACAAGAAAAAATTAGGAAAAATAAAAAAAGGGTGGCAAAAAGCCACCCTTTTGGTGCTAAATAAGGTCTATCTTTTATTATTCATCCAGATTAAAACTAATATGATGTTGAACGGGATTACCAGAAGTATCTAACAGGATTGGATCGCCTAAACCTAATTTTTTCAATGCATCTAACTGAGTTTCAGCATCGCCGACTACCAGGTAAATCATTTTATTCGGTACCAAGTATTTCTGCGCCAGTTTATTGTGGCTTTCCACCGTCATGTTGCGGACCACAGCTTCTTCATCATTGATATAATCTACTGGTTTATTGTAGGTTGCAATGTTATTCAGCATTCCACGTAGCGCACCCAGGGTTTCGAAACGACGGGAATTCGATAGGATCAATGCATTTTTAGTAAATTGCAAATCATCTTCCGAAATAACTTCACGGTACTTATTCAATTCTTCGATAAATATTTCCATCGATTCAAAAGTGGCATTACTTCTTACACTTGATGTAGCAGCAAATGGACCCGGATAAACACCACCGGAAAATCTGCTTCTGGCGCCATAGGTATAGCCTTTTTCTTCACGGAGGATCAGGTTCAAAAATCCGCTGAAACTACCGCCTAACTTATAATTCATCACAGTTGCCGCATAGTAATCAGGATCTGTTTGCGCCAACGCCAGGTACCCAATTCTTATCTGCGACTGCTTGGCTTTTGGCACATCGACAAAATAAATAGTGGCATTATCCCGTTTCGGCGGATTCTCGTAATGGGTAAATTCTATCTCCTTGGCCATCCATTTTTCTTCCAGTGATTTAAAAGCTTTCATCGCCCTTGATTTGGAGATATTGCCCGCAATTGCTATATGTGCAATAGACGGAGAAAAACAATTTTCATAGTAACTTTTCTGATCATCGATGGTGATCTGCTCCACAATCTCTGTCGTACCTAAAGAAGAATTGGCAAGGATGTGACCCTTACCATACACAAGTTTGGAGAATACTTCGCTTGCAATTGCGGAGGGATTTGCTTTTCTTCGGTTGATAGTCTCGATGGTTTGGTCTTTTACCCTGGCGAATTCTTTTTCATCCCATCGTGGCTCGAGTAAAATTTCTTCGACGAGGGCGTAAGTCTCCTCAAACTTGGAGGCAAGCATATTTGCCTGGATGACGATAGATGTCTTTGATGTGAACATATTTATGCTAGAGCCCAGTCCGTCTATGGCTTCTTCCAGTTCAACCGGTGTTTTGTTTTTGGTGCCTTCCATCATGATATCCGTCATCAGGTTGGCAACTCCGATTTTGTCCATCTGATCCATCAGCATTCCACCTTTTAAAGTCAATGAAAACTGAATCAACGGAAGCTCATCATGCTCAATCCCCAGGACTTTCAAACCATTATCAAGTTCTTCTTGCCAGATTGTCGGTATAGTAAGCTCCGGGCTGGATCCTTTTACAGGTTCGATGCTACGATCGAAACTGGTAGGAATTTTAACTATCTCCATCGCTTCGGTTGCCGCCTTTTTCTCTTCTTTCTTCATTTTGACGATAGCTTCTTCTACTACCGGGAATTTCTCGGAATTTTCGGCAATAAGTTCGGTTTTACCTTTGGGAACAAAGCTGGTCAAAACAAAGGGTTTGTCTTTGATGTAGGTATTGTAAACCCTCAAAATATCTTCTGATGTAACGTTTAGGGAATACTGTAAATCCTGTGAAATAAAGCCTGGTGAGCTGGCATACTCGTTGTATGCTGCGAGTTGATACGCTTTGAAAAAAATACTTGAAATTTGGTTGTAAAAGCGCGTTTCCAGTTTGGCTTTAATTCTTGCCAGATCCATTTCCGTAAAGCCTTCATCCTCGAATTTTTTTAAGGCTTCAAAAATTGCGACTTCTACTTCACTTAAATTCTTATTCGGAAAGGATCGAATTCGAATTCGAAAATAACCTGCCAGTTCGCTGCTGGATTGAAATGCCGAGACAGATGGTGCTAATTTCTTTTCTTCAACCAAAACCTTGTACAATGGGGCTTTTTTACCATCCGCAAGCAGATCACTCAGAAGAGCTAATGCATAAGCGTCTTTGCTATATTCTTCGATTGTTGGGAATACCATATTCAATTCCGGTGATTTGGCAAAATTATCTTCATGATAAACTCGTTTTGAACTCTCCAAAGTAACATTCATAGGCTCACGATCAGTAACTGGATCAGACGATTTGATTTCGCCAAAATATTTTTCAACCCATTCTTTCACCTGATTTTTGTCGTAATCGCCTGCGATTACCATAGTTGCATTATTGGGGCCATACCATTTGGTATAGAAATCTTTCACATCCTGCAAATCAGCATTTTTCAGGTCTGCCAATTCACCGATAACCTGCCAGTTGTATGGATGTTCTTCCGGGTACAAACATTTGCCAATTACATAACTTGTATGGCCATATGGGCGGTTGTCAACACGCTGCCTTTTTTCGTTCTGAACAACTTCCTGTTGATTGATGAAAGCGTCCTGGGTCACAGTACTTAGCAGGAACCCCATCCGATCTGATTCCAGCCATAGCGCCATTTCAAGTGCATTCTTGGGAACGACTTCATAATAAACCGTGCCATCCTGCCAGGTGCCGCCATTCAATGTTCCACCGGCATCCTGAATTTTCTTGAAAAATTGATCTTGTCCCACATGTTGTGATTCCTGGAATAGCATATGCTCAAACAGGTGAGCAAATCCCGTTCTGCCTTTTATTTCCCGGTTGGAACCCACATGGTAAACAATAGCAACAGTCGCAATCGGATCGGATTTATCCTCATGCAGGACAATCTCCAGTCCGTTATCCAGCTTGTAGCTTTCATAATCGATTTTCAGTGATGTTTTATCACCGGCATACTGGCTGGTACATGCAACCAAAAACAATGCTGCTAAACCGCTAACAATTTTGGATCTCATATTATCTCCTTTTGATAAAATGAATAATGATTTTGACACCTATTGTGGGAATGTATTTTTAAACTTGTGGATTGTTCCAAGGTGTGGATGAATTTCATAAATTTTAATATATATAAATCCCAATGATAAAGCAAAAATAAACAAATAAAAAGCCCGAACTGGTAAATTCAATTCAGGCTTTTTTTCTAAAATTCTTCAGTGTTGATTAATTCATCTGCGTAACGTCCTCAACCGTGTTGCCATCAGCATCGATTAAGCGGATGTCACTGTAGCCTAATTCTCTTATGCCAGCTTCAATTTTTTCACGGTCGCCGACAACAATCCAGATTAAGTTATCAGGTTGAACAACGGTTTTTGCTGCAGAGATAATTTCATTCAATTTTAATGAGCGGATTTTCTCAGGATATGTCTGGTAATAATTATCCGGATATCCAAACCGCACTATTTCCGAGATTGAACCACCGACTGAACCAATCGTTTCCCATAAACCCGGCAACTTCAGTACACTGTTCTTTTGCGTCTTGGTAAATTCTTCTGCGGTTGGCGGACGGGTTCCGATAACCTCGGTCAACTCTTTGGATATCTCGACCATCGATTCCTTGGTTTTATCGGTTTGAACCGGCGCATAAACAATGAAAGGCCGTTGTCCGCGAGCATCCCATAAAAACGTAAAGGCGCCATAAGCCCAATGTTTATCTTCCCGCAGGTTCATGTTGATCCGCGATGTAAATTCACCACCAAGGATGTTGTTCATCATTTGAATGGCTTCTTCGTTGGGATTCGCTTTGGGCAATGTAAGGTAGCCTGCTAAAATTATGGACTGTAAAGAACCGGGTCGATCCATTAAATAAACCACAGACTTTGCATTTTCTACACTGCTGATATTTTTCTCTGGCGAATTGCCCTGTTTCCATTTTTTGAACAGCTTTTCGAGCTTTGGTTGGATCTCGTTTAATTGAGTATCACCCACTATTATGAGAGTAGCATTATTGGGCTTGAACCAGGATTTGTGAAATTTCTCCAAATCCTTGGTCGAAAGCTCTGAAACAGAGGTTTCCATTCCCGATCCGGTAAGTGGATTGCCATAAGCATGGTCTTCACCATAAAGTAACTTGGGAAAAACACGAAGCGCCATCTGGATGGGCGTTGCTTTTTCTCTTTGAATCCGGGCCAACGTCTGTTTCTGTAGCCGTTCAAAATCGGATTTTGGAAAGGACGGATTCAATATCACATCAGCATAAATATCTAAAGAGGCATCCAGGTTTGATTTAAGTGCGGAGAGATAGACGTTGGACATGTCTAAATTTGAGCCGGTACTCAATCGTGCGCCAACCATGGATAACTGCTGACTGATTTCAAGCGCCGACCTGTTTTTTGTGCCTTCGTCGAGCATGTCCAGGGTTAGATTTGCTGTGCCCGGCGTAGCGTATTGATCGGCGGCATAGCCGTCATCTAGCAGTAAATTAAAATTGACGACCGGAACAGCATGTCTTTCCGCAAAAATAATTTTTAAACCATTGGAAAGAGTCGCCCTTTCCAGATCTGGAAATTTAACCGTTGGCGCTTTGCCGGTTTCCGGTAACTTGGAACGATCGACATCGGTTTGAGCAACCATATATTCTGGGAAAGGATGAACTTCCAGGATAAAAACACCGTCGGATAACCACTTTTTGGCTGCATCGTGAAGTTGTTTACTTGTTACTTCACGTACTCGTTTTAAGGATGTCTTATAAAAATCAGGACTTCCACCGTATACTTCGTTTTGTGCAAGGATATCGGATTTCCCGCCAAAACCGCCGATCCTCTCGATGCCGCGGATAAAGTTCGAAATGTAACCTACCCTAATGCGGTTGACTTCTTCTTCTGTTGGCCCTTCAGCTAATAATGTAGCCAGTTCTTCATCGATAGCTTGTTCAATTTTGGCTAAATCTTCACCAGGTCGAGCAGTGCCCCGGATAGTCACTTGGCTGCCAAGTTCTCTGTAACTAATGTATGCGCTCACATTGGTAGCAATCTGGTCATCGTAAATTAATCTTTTATATAAACGGGATGTTTTACCTGCTGCTAAAATATCTGTAACCAGGTCGAGATATGTGGCATCCGCCGAACCCCTTTGCGGTACATTCCAGACCTTGTAGATTCTGGCTTGCGGAACGCGATCTTCGGTTCGCTGTCGGTGAGTCCCGGTCATTTTAGCGATCCAGGCGTCTTGTTTCGTCACGGGAGGACCCGAAGCAATACTACCAAAATATTGCTCTACCTTGCTTTTGATCTCATCAGTTTTCACATCTCCTGCAATCACTAATACTGCATTTGCAGTGCCATAATAAGTTTTGAACCATTCATGAACATCATCAAGTGAGGCAGCATCCAGGTCTTCCATCGAGCCAATGGTCGTCCAGGAATATGGATGGCCGACAGGATATGTGTTTTCAGTTAGAAGTTGACGAGTCTTGCCATAAGGTTGATTTTCCCCTTGTCTTTTTTCATTTTGAACGACGCCGCGCTGTTCATCAAGTTTCTCCTGGGTAATCACGCCGAGCAAATGTCCCATGCGATCCGACTCCATCCACAATGCCAAATCAAATGCGGAAGTAGGAACGTTTTGAAAATAATTGGTTCGATCAGGATTCGTAGTTCCATTCAAATCCGTAGCGCCAACGCTTTCCAGAGCTTGAAAATAATCGTCATCAAAATTCTCACTGCCGTTGAACATGAGATGCTCGAAAAGATGGGCAAAACCGGTTTTACCGGGTTTTTCATTTTTTGAGCCGACATGATACCAGACATTTACAGCTATGATCGGGGCTTTATGGTCCTCATGAACGATTAAGGTTAACCCATTATTTAAAACAAATTTCTGGTATGGAATATCAATTTCCATTTTGTCATCCGATCCCAAAGTACCGGCCAGAACAAAACCGGATAGAATCAGGCAAAAAACCAGGCTTCCTAAAATCGTGAACCTAAAAGATCTATGCATATTACAACTCCTCAAATTTATTAAGAATAGTACAGTTAATTTGATGATTATATATGATTTTTATGAATTTGTTGAGAAACTCGTTGGAATCATAAAAGTATAAGCTTACGATATTATGAAATTCAGAGTTTCATCAATTCAATTGTTTTTTATTATTGGGTCACGAGCACTCTAACAGAATAATCATTAGGAGTATATAAACTATCAATATGAGGATATGGGTCAACATTCAGCAAAGCAAAATTGAATCCAAGTATAGTCGTATCCCCAACAGAACGTGAGTGAGTATTTAAGTTGAAACTGGCGATTTTTATTCCATTAAAAAAAGTCAAGGAGATTTCAGCATTACCGGCCCAAACACAAACAACATTGATGGCACAACGGGAATCTGATACAAGCGAAGAAAATGTGAGCCAACTATTTTCATCCGTAGTCCTGAGTGTATCCTGGTAGGCAATTAATAAAGTATCATTTAGAGTTAATTTCTTTTCAACAGGTGAATTCGATATGGAAGTTTCTTCACAAGCAAAAAAACCACAAATAAGAGGTATGGCAACAAAAAAATGATTGATTTTCAATTTATTTTACCTTGCCTTAAAATGCGCTTAGATAATTCTAATAAAATTAAAGAGGATTGCAATTTTTACTCGCTATAAATGTTTTGGATTTATATCTTGGAAATCACAACAATTTTCTCTAACCTCTATCCAATTTTAAAAGGTAGGATTTTATGGCTAAGATTACCAATAAACTCTGGGTGTTACTTTTCATCTTAATAACTGGTTCTATCCAGGCAAATCCATTTTCAGATAAATTAAAATCTGACCGGACTACTCTACAGAAAAGCTCTTTCCAGGATATCGAGCCCGATGTGATTGTAGTGAAATTTAAAAATCAAACTTCACTGGCAAAAGGGAGCTCATTAACCGGCATTTTCTCATTAGACAAATTAAACCGGATACACCAGGTTACTGCCATCGATCAGACGTTTCCTTTTCTACGATTTTCGACAAAAAAGAAAGCCGAGGAATTACGAAAAATCTATTATTTTAAATATGACAGCGGTGAAAATCCTTTCGTTGTAGCAAAAGAGTTTGCAAACAATCCTTTTGTGGAATATGCCGAACCTCTATTCATGGATAAAATTCAAGAAATACCCAACGATCCGCAATTCCCACTGCAGCCCCACCTTGGCCAAATAAATGTACTACAAGCCTGGGATGCGGTTAAAGGTGAAACGGGGAATGTCATCATTGCTATTGTTGATGGCGGTGTTGATTGGCGCCACGAAGATCTTGGAGCAAACATCTGGAATAATGAAGATGAGATTGATGGGAATGGCATTGATGACGATGGTAATGGGTTTATAGATGATGTTCGGGGTTGGAATTTCGCGACTGACTCAAATGACCCAAGTGGACGAGATTCTCAACCAAGTCTCGAACTACATGGCACTCATATAGCGGGTATCGTTGCGGCGGTTACCAATAACGACATCGGTGTTTCTGGGGTAAGCTGGAACAGTATTATCATGCCGGTAAATATTGCGCCTAGGAGCGCATCTAATGATAGTACCTTGGAATCCAGTTTTAAAGGTATTACTTACGCCGTAGAAAATGGTGCGCACATCATCAATTGCAGTTGGGGCAGTAATTTCCGCTCAAACGTTTTCCAGGAAGTCGTCGATTTTGCCTACGCTAATGGTTCTCTTTTAGTTTGCGCCGCCGGCAACGACCGCAGAAATGTTGACGAGAAACCACACTATCCTTCAAACTATAACCACGTGTTGGCAGTTGGTAATGTTGGTAGTACAGATCGGAAAGCCAGCTCATCAAACTACGGCGTTACAGTGGATGTGTTCGCACCGGGATCATCAATTTTGAGTACTTTCCCTGATAATCAATATGCCAGAATTTCAGGCACTTCAATGTCATCGCCGGTGGTTGCCGGAGTGGTTGGATTGTTAAAGACGCTCCATCCGGAATATACGGTTGATCAATTAAGGGAAACTATCAGGGTCACAGCCTTAAATATTGATGGACTCAATGCCAGTTTTACTGGATTAATGGGCAAAGGCAGGGTTGACGCACAGGCGGCGATTCTGGCGTCGGATTCACCCGCGATCCGAATTGTGGGAGCTTCTTACACCGAACCAAGCGGCGAAGGAAATATCGAAGTTGAAGAGGTAATCGATCTAAAAGTTAAATACATAAATTACCTAAAAGATGCTTCTAATGTTATCGTTTCAATTGTTTCACTTGATGCAAATGTTTCCATCATCATTAGCTCATCGAATATAACTGTTCTTGCCGAAAATGACACAGTGGAAGTAACCTTTCAGTTTGCAATTGAAAATGACATAAGTGAAGGCACAGTTTTAAGATTCATCACGGACATATCGGCGGATAATTATTCTGATCGCGATTTTGTCGAAATTACGACCAACCCACCCCAGATTTTGTCTCACGATACCGGTACATTATTAACCTCGATCACTGCCCAGGGTAATATCGGGTTTGCCGGATTTTCGGATGATACTCCTGGTGATGGTTTTGTTTTCAATGGCACAAATATGCTCTTCGAGGGCGGATTAATGATCGGCACCGGTGTGAATACACTTTCCGATTGTATTCGCGGTGGTACAGAATCAGAACAGGATGATGACTTTAAATCACTAATTGCTTTGAACATCGTTTCACCGGGAGAATTCTCTGATCAAGAAGGATCGGTTTTATTGGATGATTCTTTTGCTTCTTCACCTTTGCAAGTGAATATAAGCCAAACGACCTTTACTTACAATGAAGCGCCGTTCAATGACTTTATCATTTATAGATATAATATTAAAAATGTAGGAACAAATACGTTATCGAATATTTTTGCGGGCTTGTTTTTCGATTGGGATATTAATACGGATGCAGGAATGGATAATGCCCGATTTGATGATCAAAGGAAAATTGGCTATATCCAAAACGCAATCAATAATCCAACATTGCTCGCATCGACAAAATTATTAACCACAATTGGAGACTTATCCTATCGTTCCATTGACAATGAAGACATTTATGGCGGAGCCGGTCGTGACGGATTTACAAATTCAGAGAAATGGAATTTTTTACGCAACGGTATTCAAACGAAAAGTATTGATACCACTGATGTATCGACGTTGACATCGACCGGACCCTTTACGATAGAACCGGATCAAAGCATTGAAATCGGTTTTGCAGTCATTGGTGCAGCCAGCACAAGTGAATTGTTTGCAAACGCCGAAGCAGCACAGTTTTTATGGGATAATGGCTTGAATTCGAACGTCGCCCTTATTCCCCCGGCAATTGCAACGTCAGTGCTGCAAAACCCGGCAGCCTCAAAATATGCGGATATTGTCGTCATTTCGGAAACGTCACTTCGTGAAGAACCGGAAGTAAAAGCCTGGGTCGGGAGTGATACGACTTCTCTTAACATGCAACTCATTCCAAATTCAATCAGCGCTTATTCAGCAGCGTTTGAGTTCACAGCTTCCGGGACTTATTCGATTCGCACCAAAGCGACAGGGTTAATTTCCGGTGTCGATTCTGTTCAAGTGAGATCTTTTGCAGTGACCCTGTCAAAGCCAGGTGAAGCCAAAATCGTTAACTCTCTTGATGGACAAGCTCAACTCTACATTCAAAAAGACGATTTAAAATCGGCAATGTATTTTCTTGCAGATTATGAGGATATAAACGAGGAAAGAATTTATCATTTTAGTCCTGCAAATGAATTCGAAAACATTTTTGAAATGGAATTCGCTTTTGATCCAAAAAAATATCCTGATTCTGAAAAGTTATTTGTTTTCCAAAAACAGGGGGAAAATTGGCTGCCATTGCCAGGTTCTGTAAACCCGGATAAAAATACTATCAGGACTTTTACAAATAAGCTTGGTGCATTCAAATTAGGTTATGATAGCGAATTCAAAGGATCGAATATTCTTCCAACCGTATATTCTTTACGACAAAATTATCCGAATCCGTTTAATCCCAATACCACAATCGAATACGATCTTCCTGAAGATAGCCATGTAACCCTGGCAATTTTCAACACACTCGGGCAAGTTATAAAAGTGTTACACCAGGGAGAGCAGCCATCCGGAAAATATCAAATTTCCTGGGATGGCACAAACTCCTCCGGCCAATTTGTCGCGGCAGGAATTTATGTTTACCAATTAGCAGCAGAAAACTTTTCACAGACACGAAAAATGTTATACTTGAAATAATGGAGCTATCAATGTTAAAATATCATTTTCTCAAATTTTTCAGTATTTTTCTTTTGCCCATTCTCTTAGCTTGTTCTTCCGGTGGTAACGGCCCATCCGGCCCAACCGGGCCATCTTTGGAAGAACTAATTTTAGAGGGTTGGACAGCCTTTGAGCAGGGAGATTACAGTACAGCAGCGACAAAATTCACCGATGCGGTTAACAAAGACCAAACATCAATGGAATCATTTCTTGGCTTGGGTTGGAGTTTGTTCAAACTAGATAACATTTCACGGGCGCACAATGAATTTACCGCCGGTTCATCAAAAGAAAACCCGACAGCGGATCTGTTTGCCGGTTGGGCATTTGTATTGAATGCATTAAAACGATACGCTGACTCAAATCAGCGAAGTGAAAGTGCCATTAGCCAGGATCCGGCCTGGCAATTTTCTCATGGTCTATCGCTTGATATAAATGATCTTAGAATCGTCAGAGCCGAAAACTATTTCCTTTTGGGCGAATTTGCCAATAGTCTGGTTGAAGTTAGAATTCTTAATTCAAATTTTAACGTGGACGTCTTAACCAATGACGGACAAGCCGCCCTGGCCCAGGAGATCGAAAGGCTTAAAGGATTGAATAAGCTGTAAATTGGTTCCCGAAATTTATGTCATATATTAAATAATTGGCTCTAATTTCTATGAAATGACAGACCAGGAGTTTTTTGAAAATTTGTTTTAAACACCTCAAAAACATCAAATTAATTGATGATATAATTACAACTAATCAATTATCAGGATTCATCCGACTTAATAGTGGATGGCTAAACAGTCCGTTTTTGTGGAAATTTTATTCATTTTAAATTTCTTTAAAATCAGAATTTGAGAAGAAAAATCTAAAATATACAAAAAGGAGAATTTTGCTACATGGTCGACTACTCGATAGAAACCCTATTAAAAATTGGCTTTGCAAACCTTCTCGCTATTTTTGTCTTCGGATGGCTGGCAATCTATTTTCCCATAAGACCTCTATTAAGGCGGTTGCATAACAGGAACATGGGTGGAACAAATTGGGAGGCGCGGGCCGGGGACTGGTTAGGATTTCTGGAAAGGGTACTTTACATCATCACAATTGGAAGCGGGGTTTTTGCTTTTGTGCCGGTTTGGCTCGTCTTGAAAGTATCCGCAAATTGGAAGAGTTGGACAGAGGCAACGCCAAAATACCATTATAGCGCATTTGTAATTGGCAGCGCTCTTTCACTAATAATGGGAATTCTTGGGGTTCTGTTTGCTAAAATATTAATTATGTTTTGGATAAGTTAGGCCTGATGTACTAAAACTAAGCAGCAGATATAAAAAATCTAATATATTGTTACAAGGAGAAGAATGACTTACAACAAAAATGAAGTACATCAAATCGTTAAAAGAATTCCAAAAGGTAAGATTACAATACCCAGTTTGATTGCAAAAAGTCTTGGAGTTCCGCAATCTGTAAAAGCAATCGGTCAGGAAGTATGTAGATGTGAACCTCCTTGGGTATATAAAGTTATCTTAAAAGGCACTGGCAAAAATTGGAATTTGCCACACCCTGAAGATAAGTCAGATTGTGAAAAACGTACCTCTTTTTTAGAAGGAGAAGGGATTGAAATATCCTCAGATAAAAAAAAGGTATTAAATGCTGAAAGGTTTTTGTGGGATCCGAATCAACGATGACTTGAGATGTTAAATTAATAACCAGACTGACGAACTCTTCGTTAGTTTTTATGATCCGGATGGATCAGAACAAGAACTATGATATATTATTTGAGCTGAGAAATTTCTATCCCTTTTGCTTAACTTTATACAAAACCTGCCCTAAATAACCCCCGCTGTTAATTTCCGCAATATACAAACCTGGCTGCATATGAGCATTCCTTTTTAACATAGGCTCCGATAAGGTTTCAAGAAGAGTACCTGCTTCCCAATCTTTGGTTCCATCACTCAATAGGATGGGTGTATTTTTTTGGACTATTTCGGTTAAGACTTCTCTTAAACTCATCATATTTTCCTTTATAAAAAAATGTCATCTGCGCATTACAGTTTATCTTGTATTATTTTTAAAGCCTACGAATAAAATATTTATATGTTCATTTTATTTTAATTTCTATTTATCAAATAGCCAACTAAAAAACAGGAATTTTAATTTTTTTCTTGCATTTTATGTTTGACTACCTAATAATACTTGACAATAAAAAAATAAATCCGTATTAAAACTCTTCCACTATTTGCAACGTACTAAAACAATAATAATTTATGACAAAATATTGATTTTTTTATACTCTTAAGCACACTAGAAAAAGGCCTCTGAACTTATGACAAAAAGAAATTATACGTATATTTTTATATCTGCAATCGTTGTTATGGGTTTGTTCGTCTCTCTTAATACGTTGCGTCAAGATTTAAGCCTAAAGAGGCAGGCCCGACAATTAGAAGAAAATATTGATGAAACGGCTCAAATCGAACAAGCCGTTACTCCCGCAACTATCGGCAATGTTGAATATCGAAAATTCCCATTAGTCGGCAGCAGGACAGCAATGTGGGTGATTGCGCAATTACATCTTATGTTTGGAGCTTTTGTACTGGCTGTACCGATGTTTGCACTGATCATCGAATTCATTGGTTACAAAACCAAAGAAAAAAAATATGATAAACTGGCCTATGAATTTACAAAGTTACTCTCTGTATCCTTCTCTTTTACTGCTGCACTGGGAGCAATGCTTACCTTCATGCTTATGGTTTTATATCCGAAATTAATGAATTACATGATGGCGATTTTTACTCCGACGTTTTTACCCTATACAATGCTTTTCTTTGCAGAAGCAATTTTTTTGTACAGTTATTATTACGGCTGGGGAAAATTTTCTCCAAAAGTTCACCTGGCTTTGGGTGTTTGCTTAAATATTGTGGGTACAGCCATCATGTTTATAGCCAATGCCTGGTTAACATTTATGAATACGCCTAACGGAATATCAGAAACCGGCGCGTTAATCAGTACCTGGGATGCCATTAACAATTTTATCTGGATGCCGATTAACATCCACAGGATTATAGCGAATGTTGCCTTTGGCGGCTCCATTGCCGCAGCTTATGGCGCTTATAAATTCTTAGGCTCTAAAACTAAAGAAGAAAAGGCTCATTACGATTGGATGGGCTATGTGGGCAATTTCATTGCTATCAGTGCGTTGTTACCGCTGCCTTTCGCCGGCTATTGGCTTGGCAAAGAGATTTATGCATATTCCCAAAGTCTTGGAATCGTTCTCATGGGAGGAACATTCTCCTGGCTGTTTATCATACAAGCTGTTCTTATCGGCAACCTATTCTTAGGTGCCAATTATTACCTTTGGCTCAGCATGGAGAGGATTCAAGGCGCCGAACGCTTTAGAAAATTCATAAAATATCTTTTGGCATCCATTACTCTCTGCTTCATTGTTTGGGCTACCCCGCACTCGCTGGTTGCATCAATAGAAGAGGCCCGAAGAATGGGCGGCGCTCATCATCCAATGCTGGGGGTTCTTGGTGTCATGTCCGCGAAAAATACGGCAGTCAATATTTTGATCTTAACCACTTACCTGAGTTTTCTATTGTACCGGCGTGGTAACAAGGTGCCAACAGTCACCTGGGCTAAAAAGGGCAATACTGCGCAATTTTCCATATTTGCCGTGGTCGCTATTTTTGTGATATTTCTTGGCATCTACGGATATTTTGTCGAGGCGAAAATTCGGATCGGTTTGTCAGTTCCTCAAGTTTTATCTGTCTTATTTGCCATGTTCTCCATAACTATCATCGATGTTTATATGTACAAGAATGCTGAAGTGAAAGGTAAGATTGAATGGGGCAAGATGCCTGCAAGGTCGCAATATGCTCTTTTCTTTTTAGCAATTACATTCACCTGGTTAATGGGGTTGATGGGGTATGTCCGCGCCGGATTGCGACAGCACTGGCATATCTACGGCGTAATGAAAGATACTTCTCCTGATGCATTTACACCTACACTGGGTTATGCCTCCGGGGTTGTTTCAGTTACTGTGCTCATTTTCTTTACATTTATAGCCATTGTTTTTTGGCTCACCAGCCTTTCGGGTAAAAAGGATTGGGAAGAGAAATCGTTGGAGGCACAGTCATGAAAAACGGTTTATCTATTTTTCTTTTTACAGTTTCAGTTACATTATTCTATTGGTATGTTGGCCAACAGGTGCCGCAAAAGATAACCTATCCCCCCGAAACCACAGAACTCAGCGCCGATATGACCACTGATGAGATGGTTGTTGTTGGAGAAGAAATCATGAGCGGCAAAGGAACTTGTATGACTTGTCACACCATCGGGTCAACAGCAGATGGCAGATTTCCCGACTTAGGAAATATTGGCGTTATCGCAAGCGCCAGAAAAGATGGAATGACTGATATTGAGTACCTGGCTGAATCAGTCTACGATCCGAATATTTATGTCGTTGACGGATTTCTACCCGGTATGCCCGCGATCCACAAGCCTCCAATAAGTTTAACTGATGAAGAAATCCTAACGATTATCGCCTACTTACAATCGCTTGGCGCTACCCCAACCGTGACCATGCAAACCACGCACAGCTTTACCGGGCAAGGTGCCAGCGCTTCCGCAAGTGCAGCGGCACAAACCGCGGTACTGGTATCTAATCTTGACGGACCTGGAATATTTGTTACATATGGGTGCAATACCTGCCATTCAGTGGATGCACCCACTCCATTGATCGGACCAAGTCTGGTTGATGTTGGTAATCGACTCTCCAAATCTAAAATTTTTGAATCCATACTTGAACCGGACTTAACATTAGCCGAGGGATTCCCAGCAACCGTTATGAAAACATACTTAGATGGAATAAGTTTTTATGATAGAGTGTCTACTCAACAATTGAAAGTTTTGGTTGATTATCTCGAATCATTGAAAGGAAGCCAATGAATTTTTTAGTTGTTCTTCCCGTTGTCGCAGTAATGATTGTACTAAAATTTACCAGGATCAATATCCTGGGTTGGATGGCCGCCTGGTGGTTTGCGATCTATATTGTCCTGGTTTACGGGATCGATCCACCCATGCCGTCTTCCATCTTTGGAATGTTCATGGCAATCGTTACTCTTGCTTTGTTGGCTTATTTGTCTGCAAATTCTGAAAACCTGGAGTTTGCTAAATCTTCAATCATTCGATTTTTGACTCTCAAAAAATTTTTTACTCCCCTGATTATCGTAACTATTGCATTACCTACCCTGGTTGCTACCCGGGTTTATTTAAATGCAGCAAAGCAAGTAAAAGCACCCGTTATTGCAAGAACCATCCATCCACCACCGCCTACTGAGATCACTTTTAATGGTACAAAAATCGATTTGGTAACTTCGGGGAATCCCTACCGGGAATTGGAAGAAACCGATCCGAACGGCTTTCAAAATCACGTTGAAAATGGCCGGCGGGTATATTACCAAAATTGCGTGTTTTGCCACGGCGACAACATGCGTGGTAATGGTATTTTTGTCGACGGGTTTGACCCCATCCCGGCAAACTTCGCCGATCCGACCACTATTGCGATGCTACAGGAATCTTACCTGTTTTGGAGGATTGCAAAGGGAGCTCCCGGGTTGCCGGTAGAGGCAACACCCTGGTCGTCTGCAATGCCGGCATGGGAAAAATTTTTGTCGCAAGAAGAAATTTGGGATGTAATTCTTTTTCTGTATGATTTCACGGACCAACGTCCCCGAGCGCAGGAGGAACATTGAGAAAGCTGATTTACTCGAATATTTGGTTTTTATTCATATTTGTCAATTTTGTATTTGCCCATAATAACATCCTTGGCAGCGAAGATCAACGGACAGCTGGGAAACAACTATATGATAAATATTGTGCCCAATGTCATGGAATTAATGGCGATGCTAATAGCGTTGGGAAAAAATATTTCAGACCCGAACCACGCGATTTTACATCGGGAACATTTAAATTCAGAACAACGGAAAGCGGTGAATTGCCGACACATAATGACATTACCAGAAGCATAAAAAACGGGATGCCATATACCGGTATGCCGGATTGGACAAATTTTTCCAACAACGAATTGGACAATCTTGCGTATTATCTCAAATCTTTTTCAAAAGATTTTGTTGATTTCGGTGATGTGACTCCAATAACAATTCCCAATCCGCCGTCATTAACCGAAGAATCAATCCGAAGAGGCAAGGAAGTTTTCATAGAAAACCAGTGTATTGATTGCCACGGGAATCTTGGGCTTGGGGATGGTCCATCTGCCCCAACTTTGATAGACCAATGGAATCAACCCATCCGCGCGGCAGATTTAAGCAAAAAATGGACGTTTAGAGGCGGTTCCACCCGAGAGGATATTTATCGAACTTTTACAACAGGATTGGATGGGTCCCCCATGCCTTCCTATTCCATACAACCTCCTGAAGATCAATGGCATTTGGTAAATTATGTATATTCACTGGGAGAGTCCGACGATGCCGACTATGGCACTTTGGTAATCGCCGAAGGATTAGAAAGTAAAATGGACATAAGCCAGGGCAAAACCCTGTTTCAAAATGCAAATGAAACCATGTTCCCAATCGTTGGCCAGATCATTGAACCGGGTAGACAATTTTATCCTGGTGTGAATGCGATTAAAGTAAAAGCAGTTTATGACCAGGAAGACATTGCAATCATGCTTACCTGGCATGATATGAGCGCCGAAACCAATGCCGGCAATAGCCCAACTTTAGTTGCGCCAAACTTTGATCCGAATGCCGAGCCTGAAACGGGTGAATTTAGTGATGCAGTTGCCATCCAATTTCCGCCAAAATTGCCACAAGGTATAGAAAAGCCTTATTTTATGTTTGGAGATAACAAAAATCCCGTTGATCTCTGGTTTCTCGACTTAGCTAAAGATTCTGTGGATTTTTATACTGGTAAAGGCAGTCAGGATATCAAACATGGTGAATCAAATGTGGAAGTTAATCACAGTTTTGAAGAAGGAGAATGGACCGCCATCTTTAAACGAAAGAGAATATTAGAAGACGGCCTATCGTTTGATGTGAGCACCTTTATTCCTATAGCATTTTCTATTTGGGATGGATTTAATAAAGAGCGTGGCAACAAACGTGGACTCACTTCATGGTATACCTTATATTTACAACCCATGGAAACCGAATCAGTCGTGGGACCCATGGCCAAATATGCAATGATCACTCTATTGGCTGAGCTGGGGTTGATCTTTTTTGTCAGAATAAGATACAAGGGAAAATCTTAAAAGGTATGGTTATAGGAAATTGCTATTGGCATTTGGCAGTTAGCTATTGGCATCCCGACGCTTTGGGTGGAAAATTAAGTAAGAAATTATAGGACTCTGAATATCTGGCAAGAAGGCACTATCTTTAATCCCAACAAAAATTTTAAAAGTGATTATGGATCAGTTAAACTTAGAACAAAAAATGATAGTTACTGTGTCTTGTCCTGAAATAGGTTGTCATGTTTGAAGTTATCCACAAACTAA
>CAYXGW010000054.1:0-37833 GCA_964464595.1 uncultured Deferribacteres bacterium | reverse complement strand
ACCCCATTTCGGCGAGCTTTTGTGCCAACAACTGCGCTGGCCAAATCAGTAGAATTCGATTCTGATATGATGCATGTACTCCTTACAGACGGACGTATAATTAGTGTTCCGATTATTTGGTTCCCACTATTGCATCAAGCTAGTTCTAAAAAGAGAGAAAAATATGAAATTGGCGGTGGCGGTACCAGTCTTTATTGGCCTGAAATAGATGAGGACATATCGGTTGCCAATTTGATGTCTGGAGTAGACTGGAAATCTACCTAATTGTGAATTTGATGTAATAATGAGTATGTATAACCCACCACATCCAGGCGAATTTATACGGGAAGTATATCTTGAGCCTTTGAGTATAAGCTACAGAACAGTAGCTGCAAAGCTCAAAGTTGCACCTTCTACTTTTAATCGGCTTGTTAAAGGGCAAAGTAATATTAGTTCCGAGATGGCTTTACGCCTTTCAAAAACCCTCGGACGTTCGCCCGAAAGCTGGCTAATCATGCAAAACAATTATAATCGTTGGCATGCAAAACAAAGACTTAATCTTGATGAAGTAGAAAAACTTGGCGTTTCTCAATAACAGTATTAAAACGGGATGATATAACACCATACAAAAATGAAAATGAATTCCTTGAGGTTTACGAGAGCGATAGTTTAATGATTCAAAGAAAGTTCTTGACATTAGCTGTTAAATATTATATTTAATGCTATAAAATAAAATCATTAGGTGTTCACAGGGCAAGGTTAATACGGTGGAAATGAAGCATAGAGTTTATACAAGTTGCATAATGTCCCAACTTAACAATATTTGTTGGCTATAGGGAGTATATGAAACTTGGATAAACTTATATTATGCTACAGAGAAACAGGAAGCCGCTGAGAGAAGTGCAGAAAACGGCTTTCAAGCCGTGGAAAGTCTTTTCCAAAACGTTCGAACTATCGACAGAATGGGCGGCCCGCGCAAGTCGGGTCTCCCAGGCCACCGCGTTACAAAGAGTATTTGTTAGCTAGTCCTTGGAAGAATAGATGAGGAAACACGTGAAGAAACATAAAACCCAATCAGCCGGAGAGTTGGTCAGCGGAGTCAATTCATTGTTGCAGGATATGCCGAATGAGCCGCACACTATCTCGAGACGGGGACGGCATGAGAACAGTTCAGGACGCCAGCCCCTCAGGCCGCGGCCAGTTGAGGCGATAGAAAACTGGCAGCCCAAGAAGACGACATGGCCAATGTGGCTGGTAGTCGGCGTACAACTGGTTGCTTCAGTAGCGCTTTTGCAGAAAGCCATTATTGATCTGGAACTCACATTTACGGACGTGGCTGGTGGGATCCTGGCTGTAATCACAGGCTGGATTTTCGCTGATTTTCTCTCCGGCCGGTATCACAAGTATATCGACGCGTATGGCGACGAAAAGACCCCTGTCTTTGGCGAGATCATTCGGCAATTCGCTCATCATCATCGCAGGCCAAAAGACGCGATCCGCATATCCATGTTGCTGGCGCTCTGGAGTGAAATTAGGTTCACAGCACCACTTGCCTTGCTGCTGCTCTATATTCCGATGAATTCCTGGGCAAGAATCTTCAGCACTATGGTACTTGCTGGTATAGCAATATCTCAGCACTCCCACAATCGAACCCATGTTCTATTGAGAGAGCGAAGTGGAGCCTTGAAGGCAGCCCAGGCTATGAGGATTTTCTTGCGGCATCGACCGCACATGATTCATCACAAACCGCCACATGCGGAGCACTTCGAGCCTCTGAACGGCGCGTGCTCGTCGGTGCTGGCATGGCTAAACTACAATCGCCTCGAAGAAAGATTCTTCTGGTATTTGTTTCGCGCCGTACCAAGGACATGGCAAAACCCCGAATTAGCGCCTCCTTCCTACATCAATGATGCGAAGCATTACGAAAGTTGCATGGCGCGGCTCAAGTTCGACCTCCATATCCGTAAGGATTTCACTAACCCATTCGGATAGTGAAACGCAAAATCGGTCAGTTGAGAATTAGTTTAATGACCCAAAAAGATAGTTCTTGACATTCACTATCAAATTTTGTACTTAATGTTATATTTCAAAATCATTAGGTGTTCACAGGGCCAGGTCAATATGGTGGAAACGAAGGAGTTCATACAAAACTCATAATGTCCCAAAGTAAGCTCAAATTGGCTTTTGAAATGACAATATTTGTCATAATTCAATTTGTCTCATGTTGAAACAAGCCACTGATTAATTTATGGATTTATTTGTGAGTAGTTTCTTGATCCCTTAGGAGGTAATATGAAAAAGCCAAAGTTTTTTATACTAAGGATATGTGGAGCATTATTTTTAATAAGTGGTGGTTTTATCATCTGGGAAAATGGCATCACATTTCCTTCCGAGCCTTTCAAGATTGTTAATATTGAAGTGCCCCTGCCAATTGAATTATTATTAGTATTGTTTGGATCTTGGCTTCTTCTGCATCCGATTTCTATCTTGCAAGCCCTTATTTTTATAATACCCCAAACTAAAGTAGAAAGACTGGAAAAATATATCGAAAACCAAAGGGTAAAACCAAGCAAGCTATTAACAAAAGATTCAAGTCCAACCGAAATGGCCGAGATAATTAACCGCCATATTCGTACTTCCAATATTCGCTTTTTTATCAGTATTATAGTAGTATTCCTTATTTTGGCGTTACCTTATATTATTAGTAATGTTAATTCCAGAGCCAACTTTGCAAGAGAAAGTAATCGCCTAATAAAATTGGTTCAAAGAAGTCTAATAGATTTTTCATATGTGGATCATTTCCGCATTTATCTGAATGAAACAGAAAGCTCGATTGAAGCTTCATTAAAGGTCAAAACTACAACCCGCCAAATATATGACATTCTGAAAAAATTAAATGACCCTTCCGTGAGGGACCGGGAATCTTTTGATAAAAAAGTAACCCAGATTTATGAAGAAAAAATTAAACCTCTACTAACGAGTTCCGGTATACTCGATGTTGAGAAATTAAAGTTACCACAATCTTCTAAAGAGTCTCCAGATGCCAATTCTACACTTCTAACATTGTTGGCAACTATATGTAACCTACAGGGTGACCAGGGGAACTATCTGAGGCCGTATTTACAGGGGCGACAGTTATTAAACATCATAACCAAACAAAAAAATCCTAATCCGTTACCGGCTACTAGTAATGCAATTGGTGTAAACTATGCAGGTTTTTTGAAATGTCATAATGATCTTAAAGAAAAGTTCAATACTACAAACATTAAATCGATTTTCCCCGGTAATGAACTACCATCACGGCTTAACCTTGCAAGATCTGCAATTCAAGAATACAAAAAGGCCGCTGAAAGAAGCGAATCAAACTTTGTAAGAGCGAGAGCCTTAAATAAGGAGGTGGATTTACTTCTTAACCTTTTATTTATGATTCATGTTGAACATATACCTATTAAAAATGATATACAAGACGAATCGGACCGTTTATTTTTAATTGATCAACTTGCTGCCCCGATATCATTGATCCCAAATTGGAAACCAGGGTTGCTAATCCCTGTTTTTAATGGATTGAAAACTAAACTCGACGAAGCTTTAACTCTTTCTCGCGAACCAGAGATATTTTTTACAATGGCACAATTATACTCAATTATAGGAAAGTTGTGCGAGTTAAATAACATTCAATTCTGGGGAAATGAAAAATATTTAGCAAAGACAGCCCTGACTAATCTAGAAATTGCCTCATCAATGCGTTTGCCAAAAAGATTTTTCGAGGAAACTAATGCATCTCGTTTTTATTTAAACTGGTTATGGGAGACAACAGAATATCGTCAAAGTCTTGAAAACCTATTTGTAAAATATAAGAAGGAATGATGAGCGTTGAAAAGAAAAATGTACCAGCTGAAACTATTTTAAAGACGCTTCATGTTTTGGATTTACAATCTGAAGCCCTCAAAAAGACTATTAATAAATTAATTTTCAAAAATGTTCTGGATGACTTTGATAGAAAGATAAAAAATTAAAATTGTAATATTATTTTTTAATTTATTAAGAGTTCAAAATTTAAGTTATGTAACTAGTTGGAATATATTTGCCAAAAGATAAATTTAGAAAAGCACCACAAAGATGTTCCAGTTTGGAGTAACAAACGAGGCGCGCTATATGCGAATCACACAGATTCTTTCGGCAGGTAAGACTCTACAAATGCCCGACGAAAGTTCTGTTCGATTTTTCGGCAAAACGGAAGCAGACAAACTAGCTGAAGCAATTAAAAAGCGGAATGTTTTTGCGCGGCACTCTTGGGAAAATAACTTCTACATCCAAAGAATAAAAGTTCTCACAAATCATACAATTATTGAGATTTTTCTTCAGAGTGATCCCAATGAGATTGCAATCGAAGCCGAGAGACGTTCTGATTTAATCGAAAAGCTTGTAGTACTGTCTTCCACTACAACTCTGAATAGAAACAATCTCCAGAAGAAACTCGGCGTTGGTTTGCGGCCCGAAACCCAAATAGATTTTATTTTTGGCAATGAAATGCGTCATCTAAAATCAAGATCTAAACCTAAATACTCTCCGAAAGGATTGGAAATCACAGATCAATTTATTAGAAGGTTTTCGCGGCTTAATGTAGGCGTACTATACAATGCTGTTTTGAAAAATAATGATATTAACAACAAGCTAAGAAGATCACTTGAATGGTTATATGAATCCAGACTTGATATAGACTTGGCTTCATCGATTGTGAAAACTGCAATTGCCTTGGAAACCCTGCTAATTTTTAATGAAACCGAATCTGTTGCGCGCTCTCTTTCCGAAAGGACAGCTTTCATTATTACAAATGAACCTACGATTAGAGGATATGTTAGCGATATTCTGAAAACATTTTACGATGCTCGAAGTGGGGTAATACACGGTAGCAAAAAGAAAAAAAGAAAATTGACTTCCGAACTTTTAGAGTCGGTCGACCGCATAGCTTTCTTATTACTTCTGACAATTAGTGCGAATTATAATATTTGGCCAACTACTGAAAAGCTTAATCAGTGGTGTGAACTTCAGAGGTGGGCAGATCCTTCAATAGAGGTAAGTTGGCCTTTTCAAAAGATCACTTTAATTAGGGCAATTAGACTAAGCAAAATTACGGCCCACTCCTAAACCTTCCATCCATAACGATAATTCTTCGTAATAAACTCGTTGGCTTCCGGCATATTGGTCACTTCCATCTTTTCGCCATCCCATTCCAGTGGGGTGTTTTTGTGCGCCATGCGAATCGCAAGATTACCCAATAACATTGTCTCGGTGAGCAGGCCGGCGTAATCGAAGTTGGACGTTGTGGCAGGGCCGCCCTTACAAGCTTCAACCCATTCCTGGTGGATGCCCGGCGACCGGGGGATGGTTTTAGGCGGTCGAGTATATTCTTGCATCTTAGTTTCCGGGATAATCCTGGGATTTCTACCATAGGTGCCGTGCATCAGTTTGCCTTTATCGCCGATTAACAAAACACCGCCATCGCCGTCTCCCATTTTTCTTCCTGGCTCCAAATCTTCCGGACGATCCGGCATATTTCCGCCATCATGCCAGGTTAACTCGACCGGCGGCATATCTCCTCTGGCCGGGAATTGGTATTTTACTCTACAGGTCGCCGGGAAGGTCTCGCCATTGAATTCCGAAGATTCTGCGATTACGCTGGTCGGATAGCCTAACTTCAAAGCCCAATACGGGTGGTCCATAATATGAGCAGCCATATCACCGAGAGCTCCCACGCCAAAATCACACCAACCGCGCCATCTGAAGGGTGCATAAGCCGGATGGTAAGCCCGATACGTAGCGGGTCCGATCCAGACATCCCAATTTATGGTTGGTGGCTTTGAAATGACATCTTTGGGGCTTCTGATCCCCTGCGGCCAAATGGGTCGATTGGTCCAGCAATGAACTTCACGAACCGGACCGATAGCGCCATCCCAAATCCATTCGTTTATCAATCGGCCGCCTTCGCCAGCGTGACCCTGGTTCCCCATTTGTGTAACTACGTTAGCTTCTCGTGCGGCTTTGGCAAGCTTGCGGGCTTCGTAAATTGTGTGGGTGAGTGGTTTTTGCACGAAGACATGTTTGCCCAATTGGATCGCTGAAATAGCAACAATTGCATGAGAATGATCCGGAACGGTAACCGTTACCGCGTCGATGCTGTCTTTGTTTTCGTCCAACATCTTGCGGAAGTCCTGGTATTTTAGCGCTTTATCCCAAAGCTCCGTGCCGCCTTCTTCTTTTTGCACGGAATTTTTAAACCTTTGTAAATGAGCAAGATCGACATCGCATATAGCGAATATGTTTTCTGTGCTGACACCCATGATATCCGATCGACCCTTGCCCCAGGCGCCGACACATGCAATATTGAGTTTATCGCTGGGCGCAATATAGCCGGGGCCGCCAAGGACATGGCGGGGAACTATAGAAAAAGCTGCCGTAGAAATTGCAGCTCGAGTAATAAAATCACGCCGGGAAATACTTTTTTTCTTGATTTTCATGATAGATACCTCATTTAATAAAAAATGTGCTTTCCGAAATACGTTTATCATCCATTTTCAAACCTATAATTTATTGGATTGCAAATAGAGACCGAATCCTGATGTTTCTGTACCATACCTCATCCCCATGGTCTTGTAAGGCAATGTGTCCTTTACTGTATTTTCCGTATTTTGGCATTTTGTCAAATTTGCTGTTTGCCACTAAATCCTTCCATTCCGGGCTGTCAATTTCATAGGACAAAAGTCTATGCCCGTTCATCCAGTGCTCGATATGATTTTCTCTTGCGATGATCCGAACTTTATTGTATTGCCCCACTTCATTGGTTACATCTGCAAATGGTGCATGAAGAGCATAGTTTGAACCGGCGGATTCTTCTGGAATTTTACCATCTTTGTGTTTAGCATTATCCAGCACTTGCATTTCAGGGGCAGTACGGTAGGTTGCGTTGTCATCTTCGCTTACGCGAAAGAATATACCGCTATTCCCTCCATCGGAAATCTTCCACTCCAATTCCAATTCGAAATTATCATACTGGTCTACCGTCATGATGTCTCCTTTCCCTTCACCAATAAAAAAGAGCTCGGCATTTTCGGTAATGACCCAACCCTCAGGAACAACATCTTTTTTAAAACCACGCCAGCCATCGAAGGTTTTGCCATCAAATAATACGATCCATTCGGTTTCTTCCTTTTCGTTATCGGTATTTTGAGTTTCCTGAGAGGAACAGCCAATTAGAATAAATAATAACAAAAATACAACGATATTTTTCATTTTGATACCTTTATTTTTAGTATTCTTTAAATACTTTGTTACTTTGTGCCTTTGTTACTTTGTGCCTATGGTTAGATTACTTTTGATCAAATGCTTTGTCAAAAGAAATATTTGACGGCTTAAAATCGAGTTTCTTTACAAATTCACAGGCTTCCTTAGCGCCGTCTTCACGGTCCATGCCGCTGTCTTCCCATTCCACAGAAAGCGGGCCCTGGTAGCCAATTTGATTCAGGGTTCGAATGATCTCCTCAAAATTAACACCTCCGCGGCCCAACGAGCGAAAATCCCAACCACGATCCGGATGACCAAAATTTAAATGAGAAGCAAGAATCCCTGATTTTCCGTTCAATTGCAGTGCGGCATCTTTCATATGAACATGATAAATACGATCCGGAAATTCTTTGAGAAAAAGGACCGGATCGACCATTTGCCAATGAAGGTGGCTTGGATCGAAATTAAATCCGAATGCTTCCCGGTTATCGATAACTTCAAGCGCTTTTCGAGCTGTGATAATATCAAAAGCTATTTCGGTGGGGTGAACTTCCAGCGCAAATTTTACGCCGCATTCATCGAATACATCCAGAATAGGATTCCACATTTTAGCGAAATAAGAAAATCCAACCTCAATCGCCTTTTCGTTAACAGGGGGAAAACTATATAGCAAATGCCAAATCGAAGAACCGGTAAAACCATTAACGATAGAAAGGCCCATGTTCTTTGCAGCTCTGGCAGTATTTTTCATGGCTTCCACTGCCCACCGTCGCTTTTTATCAGGATTCCCGGCACAATGAGCAGGAGCGAATGCATCGGAACGCGAATCGTTATTCACATCACATACAAGTTGTCCGGCAAGATGATTACTGATTGAATAAATATTCAAACTATTTCTTTTTAGTATTTCCAATTGATGTTCACAGTAATCAGGAACTTTGGCTGCTTTTTCAACATCCAAATGATCGCCCCAACAAGCCAATTCCAATCCATCATATTTCCAAATAGCCGCCTTTCGGGCGAGTTCTTCTAAAGTTAAGTCGGCCCATTGGCCGGTAAACAGGGTAACAGGTCTATTCATAATATTCTCCTAAAAACACAATCAGCATTATTTCAAAGGAGTCCATTTTTGATTGCTATTAGCATTAGTAAATACTGATTCTAGAAATGCCATTCCACGAATCCCGTCTTCAACTGTTGGGAAATCGAGTGCAAGATCATCAGGGCTTCTGTTTTCTAAGCGAGCCCTCAATGTGTCGGCAAAATTACAGTAGATATTTGCAAATGCTTCAATAAAGGCTTCAGGATGTCCGGACGGCAGTCGAGTTGCTCGAGCAGCAGCAGGACTTTTTTCAGCGACATAACTATTACCCCGGCGCCATACCTGCACCGGTGCATCTTGTGATTTTTCGTAAAGATCATTAGGGTACTCCTGGTGCCATTCCAAGCTTTTCTTTTCACCATAAACCCAAATCGCGAGATTGTTTTCCTCCCCAACTGCAATTTGGCTGGCATGTAAAATACCCTTGGCGTCATTATCAAACCTAAGAAGACAACACCCATCGTCATCAACTTTACGCCCGGGAACAAACGTTGTAATATCCGCGCAGATTTCAGTGATTTTCAGTCCCGTGATATATTCCGCCAGGTTTTGGCAATGAATGCCAATATCACCCATGCAACCTGCTCCGCTCTGCTTCGGATCGGTACGCCACACGGCTTGTTTTTGCCCCGTTTGTTCCAGGGGAGTAGAAAGCCATCCTTGTGAATATTGCACAACAATCTTGCGGATATTTCCCAAATCATCTTGTCGAACCATTTCCCGGGCTAGTTTAACCATCGGGTAGCCGGTGTAATTGTGGGTCAATGCAAAAAGCTTATTTGATTCAACTACTATTCTCTTAAGCTGTTTTGCTTCTTCCAGGTTTATGGTCATAGGTTTGTCACAAACCACATGAAACCCAGCTTTCAAGAAATCTTGGGCGATTGGAAAGTGCAAATTATTGGGAGTAACAATGGAAACAAAATCAATTCGCTTTCCTTCCGGCAGTGTGCTTTCTTGATGTATCATTTCGGTGAAGCTGCTATAAATTCTGTCGGCATCAAGGCAAAGTTCGTTGCCGGTTTGTTTGGATTTTTCGAAATCCCGGCTGAAAGTTCCTGCAACGAGTTCAATCCCGCCATCGATACGAGCGGCTTTGCGATGAACCTCACCAATGAACGCATCCGGTCCGCCACCGACCATCCCCATCTTTAAATTTCGTTCGATTTTCATACTCATTTATTGGAGCTAAAAATAATCAAAAATGCACTCTTCAAAAATCAAAAAACAGAAAGCTAATGTCAAGTAAAATTTAGCTGTTTTATGATTTATAGAAATCAAATTTCAAAAATAATTAGATGTTAGTCCAAGTTTCCTTTAAAAAAAGTATTCGAACAACCGATATGTTCATTAGGAAGAGTCGGAGTAAAACCATGGAAAATTATTTAGAAATATTAGCAAAGTCTCCAAACTTTACAATTGCCAAAGGCGCTGCAGAAGAAACCAAATTACGCGAAGAGGTTTATAAGGTTTTCGAACCGGTGGTTCAAATGCTTTCTCTTGATGAAAAATTTCAGTTATATGATTTAATTGATCAGTTAAAGATGCACGATGCTGAAATCCGGCCTGCCGTTAAACAAGAATTTTTAGAGCTCTGTTCGAAAGGTTCGGATTTGCAAGCCTATTATAATTGGCACGAGCGCTTAGAAAATTCCCGAAGTCACCGCAACCGGTGGTCATAATTCTTTAGATCAAACCTATTTCTTCCAACCTATTCAGTACTGCATCAACTGTAAATCCAAAAGAGTGGTTAATTCCTAGAGATAGCTACTGCATCCCTCGCTTTATTATTCCCAAAATACCTTGACCAGAAATCATCAATCAATTTACTTCGCCGGCTGCAGATGCCGGATTGTTAAACATCACTATTTGTGTGTTTTTGTTTATTCATTCTAATTTTTTTTGATAACCCTACTACTTCTTTTTTCTCAAATGGACCATCACTAAATCTCTGTTATCAAAAGGCACAATTAAAGCATTAAATCTTAGATTGGTTTCAAATTGCCAAATACAAGTGTTGACATGGGTCAGGGAATTTCCCCTTTTTAATATTTTTGACAAAATTGGACGTCGTAAGTTACAGGAAGAGATTGGTTCAAGCTGGATTGGTTTTGGAAAGGAGATTCTCGACATAATTGAAGCAGCGGGTAAAATTTTAGAAAAACGCAAAAGATTCGGGAGTATTTGAAAGAATTCGTTCAAGGTTGTTATGCAGGACTTTTTTATGATATTTTCATTTGTACCTCATCACTATCATGTTTTGAATATGCCTTCAATTTTACACATAAAAGCGTAAATAGAATCAGTGCCGTCTATAATAAAACGCTTAAGACGATAGGGATCACTTTCATTGGTAATAACACCCCATTCTGTTGTGACGGCATATTTTACTTCTGTTTTACGCAATATGTCAACAACAGTATCTGTATAGTTCTGTTTTTTTCCAAAGGGATACGCAAAGCCTTGAACTTGACGATTTGTGCTGTTGTGAACAAACTCAACTGAACCAATGATTTCATTTTGTGCGGTTTCTTTATCTACCTTACCTAGATCTACATGATTCACAGTGTGGCCTCCGAAAGAGATATTATGCTTTTGCATTTGTTGAATATCTTCTTCTTCCAAAAATTTAAGGCGTTTTTCTGTCTTTCCATTTAAACACTTTATTTTTTCATTCATTATTGATTTACGCTTTTTTTGAGGCATCTCTAAAAGTTCGTAATATTCTTTCCAGTAAGAATTTCCAGGGCTTAACTTGCCAGATTTACCATTATTTGATTTAGAACAATCATTAATAACCATTGCTAAATCATGCCACCAGCGCAATTCCAACTTGTCATCACTCTTGCCCGTGATGAATATAATTGCCGGAACTTGGAATGAGTTTAATAATGGCAATGCACTATCGAGATTATCATGAAATCCATCATCAAGAGTAATAAGTACCGCATCCTTCTGAAATCCACCTGGTGAATGAAGCTGACTCACAAACTCATTCTCTGACAAGAAATAGTAATTGCGCTTCATATATTCGAGCTGTTCACGAAATTGCTTGGGAGAGACCATCAAACGATCTGCTAATGTAAAAAAGCTAGTAGGAGGTGAATTGATACTGTGGTAGCATAGAATCCGGCAAGCCGGTTGGTTGAATCTTTGCAACCATTTGTAAAACTTCAGATATCCACTCCAATATAAAAATCCTGCAACAAAATTTTTTACGTAGATTCGAATCGGTTTACTCATGAAACTTTAATCATTTTTCTCAAGTTCGACCCCAAATTCTCACCGAATTTCATATTATTTTTATCCAATAGAGCGGAGTATATCTGATCAAGTGCTTGGAAATGTGCATCGCTGGAGAATTTTTTAATTGCATATTCTCGAGCCTGTTTTCCTTGTCGATTTGCCAAAATAGGGTTACAAAAAAGATTAGTGACTTTTTCTCTTAATTCACCTTCATTCCCAGGTTCGTACAAAAAACCAGTGACGCCATCTTTTATAAGTTCAGGAATCCCTCCTTTTCTCGCACCAATGACCGGCCTGCCTATAGCAAACGCTTCGTATATTGTAAGCGGACTGTTATCGAATGAAACTGATGGAGCAATTGTAAAGAGAGCCCTAGAATGTACTCTTCTTAAATTTTCACCAACAAGATGACCAAGTAGCTCAATATGATTCAGGCTGTTTTTTACAATTATACTCCTAAGCTGTTCATGCAATGGTCCTGTACCGACAATTTTTAAGGGAATTTCTTTCAATTTAGAAAATGCCTTGATAAGATGAAGAACTCCTTTTTCTTCAGAAAGGCGACCAACGAAGGCAGTGTAATATGGTTTTTGGGGGAGGGCAGCGGAGAAATCAAACTGGTCATTTTGAAGAAAATAAGGCAAGTGGATAACTGGTTTTTTTGTAATCTTGAATTTTTCTAAACTATCCATAAGAAAACGGCTCGGTGTAATGAATAGATTGACATTTCGATTATAACTATTCAAGAATCGAGTGAAATAGGATTCAACACATACGGACAAACTGGCTCTATAGGAGCCCTTAAAGCATTTTTTTGTAATTTGAATTCCAATAGAAATTTCCTTTACAAGCCATGCATGGTTGGCCCTGGCCATTCATCATATAAATCGCGGGACAAATCAATTTAAAATCATGCAAAGTCATAACAACTGGAATGTTTTTTTTGCAAATAACATTTAGAATAGCGGGAGAAAGATGGTGGTATATGGAATGCAAATGAACAATATCCGGTTTGAAGACATTAATAGCATGTTCCATATCTTTCATTGCTTGAGTGTTTCTAATGACGTTATATACCATGCGAAGTTGAGTTAAATATTCTCCAGTTTGGGGTTTTGTCTGATCCATCCTCGGTGCCGAAAATACTGGGCAATTAAAATCTTTTGGGGGGCTATTTTGGATTCCGAACAGTGCAATTTTATAGCCATGTTTTTGCAGAAGTGATAATTGGTTAAATAGATAGGATTCTGACCCGCCATTGGGATATAAAAACTTATGGCCAATTAAAATACGCATTTAACCCCGATTAAATTGGTTTTCTTTAAATAAAAATATATTTAATAATCGGAATATATTGCGTTTACTTGATATCTTTCAAAACTCAATCGTATGAAATTATTTGGAGCTGTTATAGTTGGCATGAGCGATTAGAAAATTCCCGAATTCACCGCAACCGATGGTCATAATTCTTTAGATCCAATTGCATCTCTATTTAAAAATTACGTAAAGAAAAATCGATGTGATTTTTGTAACTATTATGCTACTTTACTTCCATGTTCTCCAAAATCTACTTTGATTGATTCATTTGTAAGTTGAAATACATACGGATCGATGTTGGTAAAATCACACTTGGTACAGAGATCATGGCTACGCGATAATGCTATCTTGCGAATATCTTGCGAATGGGAATTGTTCCATAATTCAATAAAACTCTTTGATTTAAAAAGATTCCCAACATTCACTGTCCCGTTGTAATCGACACAACACATAGCCAAATCTCCATTAGCGAGGATAGTTGCAGAAAAACCCTGTGGACAGATAAAAGGCTTCCCTCCATTTTCACCATAATCGGCTAGTATATATTTTGAATCACTTGGCAAGAAACTTTTTTCTAATTCATTCTTTGATATATCGTGATAATCGCCTATCGTAATGTGTTTTAATGATATTTCGTCTACTCCAATATCCTGACCAAGTTTAAAAACATCCGGAATCTGGTGTTCGTTATGCTTCATAACAATAAATTGCAGTCGAACTATCGGTGATTTTGAATTAAGTTTACGTTTAAGGTCACAGATATTAATAAGGTTTTTTATAACATCTTCACACTTTCCACCCCGGCGATAAACTTCGTAGGTTTTCTGATCTATTCCATCTAATGCATACCACACATGGGCTACCTGGTTTTCAATAAGATCCATAGCCCTATCCTTTGTGCCATTTGTTTCAATAAATACCGTAATTCCTTTTTTAGCTGCGTACCCTGCCATTTCACCAATTTTGGGATGCAATAATGGTTCACCATATCCTGTAAGAAAAATTTTGGTTTTGTCCTTATATTCGACAATTTCATCGATGAAAGTTTGAAATTTATCCAAAGGAAATAACGTTGCTTTACGATTCATAACTCCGGATCCAATTGGTCAAATTGGGCATCTTAGGTTGCAAGTACTGATCGGTTCAAGTTGGATAAGCAGGGGAAAACGTTTTCTGGATAAGACGGATACAGCCGGCGGAATCAATATATTTCGAATTGATTGGGGACAAGATGTAAGGAGTGATTCGAAGCCATCATATGAAATTCTACTTATACTTTTCATTTCATGCTATCCTTTTATTTTTAGGTTGGGATATTTTGAAAACTTGGACTTGAAAAAAAAATGGGCAGATTCCATTAACACAATTAAATATACCTGCTTAGAACAACTAGAATTTCCTAATTCTTACCCCAACCATCCTATTTAATGAATGTGAATACTCATTTAATTATTTAATTATCGGTTCAAATAATTGAATCTTTTATTTATTTATTATAAAATATGAAATAATTTAATCTACCTTTGTAATTTGTAACACAATTTATGATTAGATTTTTCACTCGAAAACTAACATTTTTCGAAAAAAACATGGAACAAACGTGTGATTATTAGGATGCTGAGTTGATAATACCGGAATCAAGGATGATGATTTCGCATAATGAACTCATAATCGCGCTTATAATGGGAGTTATGGGAGCATTATTTTAAGGGATTAAATGCGAACGGAAAGTTAGACTTGGCATCCTTTATTTTTTAAGGGGTAGAAATAAAAAAGGCACTAACATCGCTGCCAGCGCCTTAATGCTTATATTTCCAATATTTAGTTATTCTTTATTTTCTTCGTCCCCAGATTTGTCATTTGTCTTCTCATCTGGATTTTCATCTTTAGCTTCCTCTTCGCCAGATGAATCTTCGGTAGCTGGGGTATCTTCGGTTTCAAATTCATCTTCCTCCTCCTCTTTTCGCTCGAGGAGATTTTCACCATCATGTTTTTGGCGCATAACCAAATACATTAGGGTTAATCCGGCGTTACCCGTAGCCTCAGCATAAGCCACTACCAACCCTCCAACCATCAGCAAAAGGATGGCAAAAATGTAAGAGCAAAAAGATGACCAGGCTGATAAATCAGCGACCGGTATAAAATCCTTTGAGAAATAAACAAATCCTGTTATATCCTGCAAATAATAATCAATCCAGGGTCGTGAGGCTGCAAGTGTATATTGTGCATAATACATGGCTTGTTGGCCGATTTGTATGAACTTATCACCCATGGAAATTGCAAACAGATCGGAATAAATGAACCAGGCTTCTTTTGCCGAAAAAGCCATCAGGCAAAACGCAAGAAACTCAATAGCACAAACAATGAATAAGTAAGTGATAAGTCTGACTGGTTGGCCGGTTGAAAGCGAGAATGATTGGAATACGGCCTCAAACCCATCTTCATCCGTAGTTGCAATAATTGAAGGAACCAATATCAATGCGATTGCGAGCACTAATCCCAGGAAAAATATAAACAGTCCGGCACCCATGTAAATTAAAGTCATTGTGGAGGTAATCAATTCACCAGCATAAGGGATTTTCCCAATCAGTCCCATCACCAAGGCACCGATTGCAAATAGTATCATAACTCCGGCTATAGCAACAGGTGCACCCAGAATAGAGGCCATATTCTTTATAGCAAATTTAAAAGCTTCTTTCCAGGTATAGAAAGTTTCTCCTTTCAAGTTCATGTAAACTGCCCGGCTTACTGCCGTATTTGTAACCAAAACCATTATTACCAGCAATAATGTTCCGATGATAAAAATTACCCAACTAAACCAGGGATACTCATTGCCGAAAAGACAGGGAAATAACCCATAGCGATCCCACATTGCAAGAAAGGTCTTTCCCGCAGTTAAATAACTAAGATAAGTAAATATTAAATAAACTCCGTAGCCAACTGCGAGACCAAAGAAATTGATCCAAACCCGCTGTAAACTAAAAGCTACACGGCCGGCTCTGAATAAATCTTTAAAATTAAAATGTAAGGTAACCATCGGACCTCCCAAAAGGTTGTTAAATTATAAACAATTGCTGCCCGAAAAGTAAAACGTTAATTAAATGACAATGAAGGTAATAATCAGCATTTTACCAAAATTAAATTTATTTGTCAATAAAAACTAACCCTTAAATCTTTATATTCAAGGAATTAATTTATATTTTAAACTGTTAAGAAATTCGTGTAGATTTTGTAAGTTCTAATGATATGATCAAACGATCTGGGAATAAAGGTATTGAAACTTGTTTCGATTTATCATGAAAATTTATTTCATTGAAATAACTAAGCGGTGATTTTAGTTTTTTCAGTTTAAGTTTTTTTGTAACTTCTATTTATTGGAAAGGATTGAATTTACAGTGAACCAAGTAATCATATTCGTTTTTTACTTTTTAGCATTAACTTGTCTCGCTCTCTTTGGCCTTCATAAATATTTTCTCTTATATACCTATAAAAAACACAAAAACAGAATTTTCTCTTCACCAAAAACACCGGTAATTTGGCCGGAAGTAACAGTTCAATTACCCGTTTTCAATGAACGCTACGTGATTAAAAGATTAATTAAGGCTGCTGTTTCGCTTAATTATCCAAAAGATAAACTTCATATCCAGGTATTGGATGATTCCACAGATTCTACAATTCGATTGGCAAAACGATTAGTCGGCCTTTTGCAAAAAAAGGGATATCAAATTGAACACATTATGCGACCCACTAATTTGGGATTTAAAGCAGGCGCCTTAGAATTGGGATTGGAACGATCCAAGTCCGAATTTCTTGCTATATTCGATGCGGATTTTGTTCCGCATCCTGATTTTTTGAAGAAAAGCATTCCACATTTAATGCAGCCAGGAATAGGAATGGTGCAAACCCGTTGGGGACATATCAACCGAAAATTTTCATTGTTAACTCGACTACAAGCAATCTTTCTCGATGCCCATTTTATTATTGAGCATTTAGCAAGAAATAGATCCGGCCGGTTTTTTAATTTCAATGGTACAGCAGGCATTTGGCGCCGACAGGCTATAAAAGACGCAGGTGGATGGCAACATGACACATTAACCGAGGATTTGGATCTGAGCTACCGGGCACAGCTTAAAGGCTGGAAATTTATTTTCTTACCGGATGTCATTTCACCGGCCGAATTACCTGTAGAAATGAATGCCTACAAGGGGCAACAATATCGATGGTCAAAAGGATCGGTTCAAACCGCTTTAAAACTTATTCCAAGGATATGGAAGTCCAATTTTCCATTTTTTATCCGACTTGAAGCCATTATCCACTTAAGAAATAATTTTGCATATTTATTTATGCTGGTTCCTGCAATACTCATGATCCCTGTGGTGAAATACACAGCGGGCACCGGGAAATTGTGGCCTGCAATCGCTTACTTTATCATGTTTTTTTCAGCAACTCTTTCTATAATGGTTTATTATAGCTTCGCAATGAAAGAAGCTATGGGTAAACGCTGGCCTTATGTGCTTTTTCTCCCTTTAGTAATGGCGATGGGGATTGGTCTATCAATAAACAATGGTCGGGCAGCATTGGAAGCATTGTTTCGCCGACAGAGTGATTTTAAGCGAACGCCAAAATTTGGTATCAAATCACGAAAAGATTCCTGGCGTAAGAAAGTCTATAGAACAGGAAAAGATTACATTTTTGTTCTGGAATTTATGATTGCCTGTTATTTCACCTATGGAATGATCTACTTCGCAGCTCAAGGATTTTATTTTTCGTTGCCTTTTTTCATCCTTTTCCAAATGGGTTTTTACTATATCTCTATTTCTTCATTTGCCAATCAATACAGATGATTTGTATCTTGATTTTTGAGACATGAATTCTGTAATTATTATGGAACGTGAATTTGGTTTCCTCTTTCCGGACTATAAATAAACTTCTTGTAAACCATCTATGGATATTAAGCGGGGTGCTCCTTCTCATTTTAACCGGCTGCTTAGTTCTACTCTCTGAAAAATTTAGCCCCAAAACTCCAATAGTCGAGCAACCGGTTTTGCTTCTTGTTTTGCTTCTTGTCTCGTCATCAATAATTTATCTTTTAACAGTAAAGAAAATTTCATCGCTTAAGAAATCGAAGAAAATATTAGCCTGGATTTTAGTCGTAGGGTTTATTCTCCGGATTTTGATGATAAGTTCAACACCCATTCTGGAAGTTGACTTCAACCGATATTTATGGGATGGAGCTGTAACTGCAAATGGATTGAATCCATACAAATATTCTCCCAATGAAATTCAAAATATTGAGCAAATACAAAATGGAATTCCGGAAGATTATTTGAAATTAGCACGGGAATCTAATGGAATTCCGGCAAAAATTAATCATTCTGATTTAAAAACGGTTTATCCGCCGGTTACGCAAATTGCATTTGCTCTTGCATATATGATAAGCCCATGGGATATCATTGCCTGGCGTTTTGTTCTGTTGGCTGTTGATGTTATCGCATTAGTTTTGTTATTTAAAATTTTCCGGCAGTTAAATTTATCCGTATTTTGGTTGGTGATCTATTGGTGGAATCCTTTGCTTATAAAAGAAATTTTCAATTCAGCTCATATGGATGTGCTCATATTCCCTTTCATTATCGGAGCAGTACTCGTCCACCTGCGAGGCAAAGGATATTCAGCAATTGTTTTACTGGCGATTGCCGTTGGGGTTAAACTTTGGCCTGTGCTATTACTGCCGTTTTTTTTGAAAAATAAATTACTGAAACCTAAGGAATTGATTTTATCCATAGCTCTTTTTGGAATCATTGTTTTGGCTTTATTGGCGCCAGTGTATCTTACCGGGTTTGATTTGAATTCCGGGTTTATTAATTATAGCGAACGTTGGCAGCTGAACGACGCCATATTCAAATTATTGGTGTGGATATCGCAACCGGGGCTCGAGTTATTTAACATTCACCCAGGCTATAAGTTTTTAACAGCTAGATATATCGTCGTGATACTAATGTTTGCTTGTACGCTCTATCTTGTAATTCGAAAGCAAGAGAGCCCAAAAGCATTTGTAGACCATTGTCAATGGATAATTGCAGCACTATTTTTTTTAATTCCAACACAATTCCCATGGTACTCCCTGTGGCTGCTTCCTTTTTTAACCATCAGGCCGCGCTTTTCTTTGCTTTTGTTGACTGCAACTTTACCCCTCTATTACTTACGCTACTTTTTTGATCCAAGGGGTATGGTCGAAATTTTTGATTTTGGTATTGTTTGGATTGAATATATCCCCATTTGGATTTTCTTAGGTCGTGAGATTTATTATTCGACGAAAAAGATCCCTCATTTCAGTACTCAATTTTTAACTGCTAATGAAATTTAATGCCAAGATAACCGTCATTATTCCTGCGTATAACGAGGAAAAATCTATCGATAAAGTCATCCAAGCCATTCCCAAATGGATCGATGAAATTATAGTTGTCGATAATGGATCAAAAGATAATACCGGTTCGGTTGCAAGGAGAAGCGGCGCCAGAGTTATTCAGGAACCCAAAAAAGGATATGGGACAGCTTGTTTGACCGGTATTGCAGCCATTCAAACAAGTGATGTTATCGTATTCTTAGATGGCGACTTCAGTGATTATCCTGGTGATATGCACTTACTTGTGGACCCAATTTTATCCGGAGAAGCGGAACTAGTTATTGGTAGCCGGTTGTCGGGTACCACAGAACCCGGTTCTCTGGCTTTACAAGCTAGGTTTGGAAATATGCTGGCATGCTTCTTAATTAAAAAAATCTGGAAAGTTAAATTTACAGATTTGGGTCCATTTCGAGCGATTCGATATTCAACGCTTCTTGAATTGGGGATGCGAGATCCGAATTATGGCTGGACAGTAGAAATGCAGATACGAGCGGCACAGCAAAATATTCCATATTTAGAAGTACCGGTACGATATCGCAAACGGATTGGCAAATCGAAAGTATCCGGTACGATTCGGGGTGTTATTGGCGCAGGAACCAAAATCCTGGGAACCATATTTTGGGCGGCGTTATTTCGAAAGTCATTCAATCGATAAATGGAAGAATGTAACCCTGAATAATATAAATTGCGCTACTGAAGTGGATTATCGGAATTGATAAGTACAATTTATTTTTAAAAAAGTTTTAAAAAGCTTGTTTTTTTGTTACAAATTATTAATTATTTTAGTGGGACAGGTTTATTAAAGAATGGGTGTAAAAGTTATGTACGATAAATCAAGTTATATTAACTAGCAAATTCTTAGCACTACTTAGCCAAGTACCAGGATTCCAATACTTGCTATCTGTGCTACTGGCAAGGGATCTGACAATAATGTGAAATCAAAATTCTAACCTGAAGAGTTAGACATGAAAAGTGATTCACAACAATATGAAAACGATATCTTCATTAGCTACGCCCACATAGACAACCAGGCGCTCACGGAGAATCAGAAAGGTTGGATCGATCGTTTTCATCGCACTCTTGAAATTCGCTTGCAGGAGCTTTTGGGCGAGAATCCGAAGATTTGGCGGGATAAAAAGCTGCAAGGCAACGACGTTTTTAGCGATGCCATTGTTCGGCAATTTCAAAGTGCAGCCATCCTTATTTCGGTCATCTCTCCCCGTTATGTAAAATCGGAATGGTGCACCAAAGAACTCAGCGAATTCATAGAAGTAGCTGAACAGAAGCAGGGTCTTAGGATTGGCGATAAGCTCCGGACTTTTAAAGTCGTAAAGACCCCTGTGCCGAGAGAAAAAATGCCTCCGGAACTGCAGGCAGTGTTGGGTTATGAATTCTATCAAATCGATAAGGATACAGACAAAGCCGTAGAGTTCCGGAGAGAATCGGGGCCTGAATTTGAGCAACGTTTTGTGGCCTTGGTGTTCGATCTTGCCCATGAAATCTCTCAGCTATTGAGTACGCTTAAAGAAGATGCTCACAGTGGATCTGAAACCTCCATTCCTAAAGACGAAAAATATATATATCTGGCCCAGACAACGACCGACTTGAAAGATCAATCTGATAAAATTAAGCGAGAATTATTGGAACAAGGATATACGGTGCTTCCTGATCAAGAACTCCCCACTGCGCTTGATGATCTGCAGGAATTGGTCAGAAGTTATCTGCAGCGCTGTTTATTATCCATCCATCTGGTTGGTGAAAAATATGGGTTTGTGCCGGAGGGTGAAGAAAAGCGTTCCATAGTTTGGCTTCAGAATGAATTGGCAGCAGAGTATAGTAAAAGCTCTGAATTGCCACGCATTATCTGGATGCCAAAGGGTCTCACTCCTCCGGAGTCTGAGCACCACCAGGTCGAGTTCCTGAAACATCTGCAGCAGGAATCATTTCAAATGGGTGCAGAACTGGTGCAAACTTCGATTGAAGACTTGAAATCAATTATCCTGAGCCAATTGGAAAAGTTGGAGCGGCGCAAAACCGAAGAACCTGATCAGAAATCTGAAGCTTCCTACATCTATTTGATTTGTGATGAACACGATTTGGAAATGATAGAGTCCCTTTACAATTTTCTGCATGACAATGGACTCGAAGTCCTGATTCCCGAGTTCGAAGGTGATGCAGAGACCATAAGAGAAGCCCATGAAAAGAATCTACTAATGTGCGATGCTGCGCTGATCTATTATGGTTCGGCAAGTGAAACCTGGGTTCGATCCAAAGTCGAGGACTTGTCAAAGGCACTGGGCCTTGGTCGTGCCGAAGGTATTCCCAACAACCTCATCTATGTTGGCCCGCCGGAATCAATGAAAAAGAAACTGTTCAAGTCCCATGAGCCGCCTTTCATCACAAATTTTAACGAATCCATTCCCGATATACTGGGAGAATTTGTCGTGAAAATCAAGAATGGAAACGGAGCATCATGAAAATGAAAACCACAAAGCCTCAGTTCAGGCCGTTTCCGGGCCTACGGCCCTTTCACGAGGATGAGAGTTCCATTTTCTTTGGCCGCGAAGGTCAAAGCGATGAATTACTCAACCGGCTAAAGAAGACCAGGTTCCTTGCCGTTGTGGGTACTTCCGGCAGTGGCAAGTCCTCTTTGGTTCGTGCCGGCCTGCTGCCCTCCTTGTACGGCGGCTTTATGCCTGGGAAGGGTTCCCACTGGCGCATTGCCGTTTTTCGACCCGGCAATGCGCCAGTGAGAAATCTGGCAACAGCATTGATCAGTCAGGCCCGCATATTCGACCATGATGAGGACGATGACGAACTGCGTATTCCCCTTACCGAAACAGGAATGCGGCGGAGCGCTCTGGGGTTGGTTGAAACGATTCGTTTGGCCAGAAGACCCAAGCAGGAGAATTTATTGATCGTCGTCGACCAGTTCGAGGAGCTTTTCCGCTTTAAACGGGCAATGCGGGGTGAACATCCGGAAGATGAAGCGGCGGCTTTTGTGAAGCTGCTGCTTGAAGCTGCCAATCAAGAGTCCTACCCCATTTTCATCGTTCTAACCATGCGGTCCGACTTCATTGGGGACTGCGATCAATTCATTCATCTTCCTGAGGCCATCAACCAGGGCCAGTACTTGGTGCCTCGTATGACACGTGACCAGCGCCGCAAGGCCATTTGCGGCCCTGTTGCCATTGGCAGAGCGAAAATCAGCGACGTGCTCGTTAACCGGCTTCTCAATGACGTCGGTGACAACCCTGATCAACTGCCGATTCTTCAGCACGCCTTGATGCGCACCTGGGACCTTTGGCGGCATGAAGGTACACGAAAGAGTCCAATTAACCTGGATCACTATCTTGTCGTCGGCGGTATGGAAAGGGCGCTGTCCAATCATGCCAACGAGGCATATGATGAACTTAGAAACAATCGCAAAAAAAAGATTGCAGAAAAACTTTTCAAATGCCTGACCGAGATGGGGGAAGACAATCGCGAGATTCGGCGACCCACCAGTCTTCAACTAATATGTGAAGTTACGGAGGCCAAAGAAGAGGAAGTAATCGAGGTCATCGATATTTTTCGCCAGGAAGGGCGATCCTTTTTGATGCCGCCGATTACACAAGAACTAAAATCAGACACATTAATCGACATTTCCCACGAGAGTCTCATTCGCAATTGGGATCATCTAAGACAGTGGGTAAGAGAGGAAGCGGAATCGGCGAAGATGTATAGACGTGTTGCTGAAACCACTGCTCTCTACAGAATCAAGGAGGCCGGGCTGTGGGGCGATCCCGATCTTCAAATTGCCCTGGATTGGCAAGAAAAAGATCGACCCAACAAGAATTGGGGGCATCGATACCATCCGGAGTTCGAAGACGCCATGCGATTTTTGCAGGAAAGCAAGGAGAATCGCGATGCTGAGGCGGCAGAAAAAGAGGCTGCAAGCAGGCGAGAATTGGAACAGGCAAAAGCCCTGGCAGAGGAGCAAAAAAAGCGGGCTGAAGAGCAACAACGAACTGCCGTGCGGATTCGGCGGCGAGCCAGAGCTATATTGGTTGTCTTGCTTCTGGCATTAGCTGCCACGGCTTATGCTGTTTATCAAACCGGAAATGCAAAAACAAGCGCAGAGAATGCGGTTGAAAGTGCAAAGCGTGCAGACAGCCTTAAAAATGAGGCGGTATTAAGTGCACGGCTTGCAGACAACCTCAAAGATGAGGCAGTATTAAGTGCAGCGCTTGCAGACAGCCTCAAAAATGAGGCATTAATAAGTGCAATGCGTGCAGACAGCCTCAAAAATGAGGCAGTAATAAGTGCAACGCTTGCTGACAGCCTCAAAAATGAGGCAGTAATAAGTGCAATGCTTGCAGACAGCCTCAAAAATGTGGCAGTAATAAGTGCAATGCGTGCAAACAGCCTCAAAGATGAGGCGAATGAGCTGCGCGAATCCACAATAGCTGTGGTGCTGGCTAACAAGGCTCTGGGCCAAATGAAAATTTTCAACCATGAATTGGCAGCACTGCTGGCACAACAGGCTTTTTTGTTCGATGATGCAAGCAAAAAGCAGTTCAAGAATGAAGCCTATAATGCGATGAGATTATCCCTGAACTCTTTAGAAGAGGACGCTGGTGGTCCTGAAATCTTGTCCAGCCATTCTGACTGGGTTCGATCCATAGCGATTCATCCCAATCAAGAATTAGCCGCTTCCGCCAGCGGCGACAGAACCATTCAAGTGAAGCAATTAACTGACTCCACATCAACCCCTTTTGTCTTAACGGGCCACACCCAGGCCGTAAGAGCTATTTCCTTTAGTCCGGATGGCAATAAATTAGCTTCGGGCGGCGACGATCAAACCGTGCGACTGTGGCGGAATTTTAATGAAGACAATTCAGAGAATGAAATTCTGGGCGAGCACCAAGGGGGCGTTTGGGCTCTGGCATTCAGTCCGCAAGGAGACGTTTTGGCAACAGGCGGTGCCGATAGTAGTCTGATGATATGGAATCTGGAAAAAAAAATTGTGACCAACATCTTAAGGCTTTCTTCCCGAATCCGGTCACTGGCTTTTAGCAGAGACGGCAATACACTCGCTTGCGGTGGAGAAGACAGTAGTTTGGTGCTATGGAATTGGCAAGATGGAGATCGAAATAACATTCTCACCGAAAGCGCGGTGAACACAATTGCATTTGATACTGCCGGGAGTAAAATGGCTACAGGCCATAAAGATGGCAGCGTCAGGTTATGGCAATTATCAGAAGTCGAATTAGACACTGTGCTTGTTGGCCATGAGGGTCCGGTGAATTCGGTTGATTTCAGCCCGGATGGAGAAATGCTGGCCTCGGGGGGCTCCGACCAAAGCATTCGCTTGTGGGATTTGAAACATATTGCGACAGTTCCGCCGGTTGTTTTGCAGGATCATGAATCCTGGATTTGGGCAGTCAAGTTTAATGCCAAAGGAGATCGAATTATCTCGGGCAGCGCAGACAGGAGCATACGGGTTTGGACGACCCGGCCAAGTGAACTCTTCGAGAGAATATCAAAAAGACAATTAGGTTCCATTAGTGAACAGGTATGGGAGAAGTTTGCGGGACCAGGCCTTAAGCAAAAATCTGTGCAGTGAGATGAAAGTCGATCCATGCCTGTGGAGCCAGAACAGTAATATGCTTGAAAGAGATGAGTAAATGACATGAATCACATAATCAATATGAATGCTCGGCAAACGGACTACAGAGGAAATCATGCTTAAGAAAAATTCGGGATTTTGCCACCGTAAATTTCTTCCATTATTCTGTTTGACATCAATATCCATAGTCATCACCGCACTAACTGTTGCCTCCACGCTTTTCGCTCAAGATTGTGTGAGCATGCTTAAAGATGCAGACAACAAATTTGCCCTCGGGAAATTAGAGGAAGCGATGGAATTGGCAAAAAGATGTTTGAACAATAGTAAGCCTACAGACGAGCAAAAGATTCACATCTACAAACTTCAGGCCCTCTCTTTCATTGCGACGGACTATCCTGATTCAGCCGAGTATTCAGTTAGAAGCCTGCTGAAATTGAATTCCAAATACCGAGCAAACCCGGATAAAGATCCGAAGTTATTTTTGGAAATGATTGAGGAACTGCGACCTAGCCGCAAAATATGGTATTGGCTTGCCGGCGGCGGGGTAGCCAGCAGCGCTGCCGCGGTTTTTCTTTTGAAAGGTAAGGATAAGGCTCCACGTCTGCCAGATCCGCCGACCTTTCCGCCGGGTAACCAATAGGAAATTGTGAAATTTTGATTTCTTCAAAGTCATGGATTTCGGACTTCGCCGAAGTCGAACGACCTTTAAAATTCATTTAAACCTGGGAGTGAAGTAAAATGAATACCAAAGCAAACACATCAATTCTCATCTTGATAACTACTGTCCTGGTCGCTACTTCCTTGTATGCCCAGGCGCCTCAGCTTATCAATTACCAGGGAAGATTGGACGAAAACAATCTTCCTGCGAATGGCAGTTTTCAAATCGAATTCAGCATTTTCAATGGTTCAACCGGAGGCGTACTCTTGTGGAGCGAGATCCAAACTGTTGTAATTACTGATGGTGTGTTTAATGTCCTCTTGGGCAGTGTGGTTCCCCTGGCTAATGTGTTCCAAGAGTCCGCAGAGCGGTATTTGGAAATTCGAGTAGCGGGTGAAGCGATCGTACCGCGCTTCAGACTTGTGAGTGTGGCCTATTCACTTCATGCTGCACATGCCGATACAGCTGAAGTTGCGAGAAACGCTATATTGGCTGATGGCCACTCCCTCGACGCTGCAGACGGCGATCCCAAGAATGCAGTCTTTGTGGATAATGACGGTAACGTCGGTATCGGTACGACCATGCCTTTGGGACGGCTCAGTATCCAGAACATCGGAGACAGGGATGGCAATATCATTTTGGTGATCAGCGAATCTGAAGATGACGAGTTTACGCTGGAAAGTGGTTTTGCTGGAATCGGTCCTGCCGGGAATTACATTCAGATGAGGACGGAATGGGGGAACAACCCGATGACGTGGCGCGGGGATGGCAACGTCGGCATCGGCACGACGAGCCCAGGGAGACCATTGTCAATTCAAGGGAAGACTGTGAGTAGTGCCGACCAACTAATAGATTTGTCAAACGCTAACGGAGTGGTTAAGTGGCACTTGAATTTATTTGATGGCCAAGATTTGAACTTTGCTGAAACTGGTGTAGTAGGAGCAGACGGAAGATTATACCTTAAATCAGGCGGCAACGTCGGCATCGGGACGACGAAGCCAAAAGCACGCTTACATGTCTCTGGAACCGGCCAATTTGATGATGGTCAAGTGATAATTCAGACAACCGGCGGGAATTTTGGACCGCAACTCCGCCTCAAGCATGACGCTGACGACGGAAGCGAATGGTTGCTGACCTCAAACGGCAATTTCAACAATCTTGCAGGCCCCGTCGGGTCATTCGGCATCTTCCATGAAGACAGCGTGGCATCCCGATTCGTAATCACTGTAAGCGGCAACGTCGGCATCGGGACGACGAGTCCCTCAGAAAAACTTCATGTGGATGGAAATATCCTTGCCACTGGTACCATAACACCTGGATCCTCAAGAGAATTCAAACAGAATATTCAGGATCTTAATGCCAACGAAGCCATGCAGACGCTGGAGGCGCTTGACCCCGTCAAATTCTATTACAAAGCAGACGAACAGAAAGATCTCCATATCGGCTTTATTGCCGAAGATGTTCCCGATCTCCTCGCTACACCTGACAGAAAAGGCGTCACCACCATGGACGTAGTGGCGATATTGACCAAAGTCTTGCAGGAGCAGCAGAAAACAATCTCGGAATTGGAGCAGAGGATTCGGGCAATAGAGGAAGAAAAATAAGGACATCACCATACTATTCGCAAATAAAAGGTAAAAGTCAAATGTGGTTTGATTAATTTATGAACACCTTTTCATGTTATATGAAGGCAACTGACTTTTTTTTTACAAGGAAACAAGATGAATCGTATTCTTCTTAGATTTATTTTGATTATCGCGCTGAACATTTTCCTATCGGGTATTCCTATATTCGCTCAAACCTATTCAGTGAAAAATCTGGTGCAAAGCAGTGGTGGTGGAGTAGGACAATCTCAAGACTCAACCTACTCGCTCAAAGCAAATGTAGTAGGCCAGGCCTCACCGGTCGGTTCAGGAAGTAGCACAAAGTTTTCTCTTTTCGCGGGAACTATCTTTATCCTGGTAAGCAATCCCCCTATGATCGATTCATTAAGTGCGTCTACTGTGTTACAGGGCCAGAATATAACCGTGAATGTTACAATCTCTGATGATTTTGGTATTCCAAATGCAATTCTAAGCTACCGTAAAGGCGGAGATCTCGCCTTTAATGTTATCACAATGACTGTCTTGACAAAAAGTTTCTACCAGGGGATAATCCCGGGAGTTTCGGTTACTTCCCAGGGTGTTGAATATTTCGTCACGGCGATAGACATAGGAGGCATTACTGTAAGGAAACCCGATCAAGGGATCATTTCCATCCCGGTCTTTGTTGGAAATCTAGCCAAGGAAAATGCTCAGCCAGGTGGCAATAGCCAAACGGACTATCGTCTGTTTTCCATACCGTTGACTTTGGATGATTCAAGTGCACAGTCGGTTTTGGTAGACGACCTGGGAACCTATGATGACACAAAATGGCGCTTTTCAGAAATATTGGCTGACCAAACTTTTCACGAGTTTTCAGATACGTCGAAAATAATACCGGGAAAGTCGTACTGGCTTCTTGTGAAGGACTCGGATAAAATCATCGATTCGGGAGCAGGGACAACTAATCGCACTTCTGAGGAATTTGAAATTCCCTTGCATCCCCAATGGAATCTCTTTGGAAATCCCTTCAACTTTGAAATTCCGTTTACGAATGGTCGTCTAAAAAGTGGCGTTATCCCAATAGTTCGGGAATACATTGGGTTTTGGGACGTTCCCGATCCCAATCAGTCTGGGATACCCTTCGAGGGCTATGCTATTTTCATCGATAACATGGAGGGAGATACGCTTCTGATTAACCCGGACCTGTCCAGTCAGGCAAGCTCTTCAGCAAAAACAAGCAATCAGACCGGTGACAATAATATTCAATGGTCGATTCGCATTTTGGCGCAATGCCAGGAAGCGCGGGATGTGGATAACATAGCGGCCATGGCATCGGAGGCCTCGGTCGAGTGGGATCGATTCGATCTACCCGAGCCGCCGGTCATTGGCGGCTACGTTTCGGTTTACTTTCACCATCCGGAATGGGAAAGACTCAGCAAGAGGTTTTGCACGGATTTCAGGCCCAAATCAGAAGAAGGTGAAATTTGGGATTTCGAAGTTAGAACCAACATACGGGATCGCGTTAATCTCACCTTTGAAGGAATTGATGATGTGCCGGAAGAATTCGAAGTCTGGCTTGTGGATGAAGCAGCCAAGATTTCCAAAAACCTCAGAAAAAGCAACCTATATTCTGTTGCCGGGCGGGGAGAAAAGAACCCTAAGAAACTAAGGCTTCTCGTCGGCAAACAGGATTTCATCGAGGAAGAGCTGGCAAACTTTCAGGCGATTCCGACATCCTACGAGCTTAACCAGAATTTTCCGAATCCTTTCAACCCTGCCACAACCATTCGCTATGGCTTGCCCACTGAAGATAAAGTGACGCTGAAGATTTATAACATTCTGGGAGAAGAAGTCACAACTTTGCTCGATGATGAGAATACGAAAGCCGGCTACCATGTCGTTATATGGGACGGACGCAACGGCGCGGACAGACACGTTGCCAGCGGTGTTTATATCATGCGGATGAGCACTGCAAACTTTGCGCAATCAATAAAAATGTTGTTGATCGAATAGGATTGTCCTGTCAAACCGCCAGTGAAATATAGTACTACTTAATTCACTTTTTCACAAAAAATGAGTCTGTTTGTACTAAATAACCTCATCTCGGGACAAAGAGATATTCGGAGTGAATTGGATAAAAATGGTAATGAAACACATAGCAACATATGAAGACTTTAAGTCAAATAGTTGAATGAGTGATTTTATATGTTTATTACACTAAAAATATGTTATCATTAGTGATGTATTAGAGTAAATTCATAAAACAGATAGTCATGTTATTCTTACAGTAAATGGCAAGTTAGAATTCAAGAATTCATTAATTTGCATTAATATGGATAGTCAATCGATAAGTATAGTTAATGCCACCTTCAAATAACCAAATTCGCCGTAAAAAATGGCCTGTGAGTATTGCCCCTATGATGCAATGGACAGACAGGCATTTCCGTTATTTTATGCGCCAGATCACCAGGCGAACACTTTTATACACAGAAATGATTACGACAGGCGCAATCATGCGGGGAAATCGAGAAAAGCTGCTGGGCTTTTCTGAAATAGAAAAACCCCTGGTTCTGCAAATCGGCGGGGATGATGTTAAGCTGTTGACTGAATGCGCTAAAATTGCGGAAGATTGGGGCTATGATGAAGTGAATATCAATGTGGGTTGTCCCAGCGACCGGGTGCAAAATGGTAATTTTGGCGCTTGCTTAATGGCGAAACCTGAATTGATTGCTTCAGCAGTCGAACAAATGCGGCAGGCGGTTGGTATTCCAGTAACGGTTAAGCACAGGATTGGTATCGATAATCTGGATACTTATGAAGACCTTGCGAGTTTTGTTCGGATTGTTACCAAAGGCGGTTGTGATCGATTCATGGTACATGCCCGCAAAGCGTACCTTCAAGGGCTCAACCCAAAAGAGAACCGTTCAATTCCTCCACTCAAGTATGAAGAAGTCTATCGCTTAAAAAGTGAATTCCCAAACCTTAGTATTGAAGTCAATGGCGGCGTACGAACACTGAGAGAAATCTCAGGTCATCTTCAGCATGTAGATGGCGTTATGATAGGTAGATCCGCTTATGAAAATCCGTTTCTCTTTGCCAAAGTGGATTCCAGGTTTTACGGCGAAGAGGTAAAAGAGATTAGCAGAGAACAGGTTGCTAATGCCATGATACCCTACATAGAAGAACAAGTGCATCGTGGAATTCCTCTCAAGAGAATTACAAGACTTATGCTTGGATTGTTTGCGCATATTCCTTATGCTCGTTTGTGGAGAAGGTTTATAAGTGAGAATGCTTACAAAACCGGGGCTGGTTCAGAGGTTCTTAAACTTGCTTTAAATGAGATTCATACAAAAACAATACTCAATCAACGCCAAAATATACCAGCGTGATTTTATTTGACCGGGGTAATAACAATGTCAATACGCCTGTTTATTGCCCTGCCTTCTTCACTATTGTTGCTTGCAATCGGCCTCGATTCACCATAACCTTCTGATTGTATCTTGCCTAACAAGTTTTCTTCAATCGCTGTAAAATATCGGGCGACAGCTTGAGCGCGATCTTGAGAAAGCTTTAGATTTAACTCATCTGATCCCCTGGAATCCGTATGACCTTCAATAATAATCTGTGCATTGGTAAATTCATCAAAGGCTTTTTTAACTCTGGAGAGTAATTGAAAATATTGTGGTTCAATAACAGCATTCCCAACCGGGAATGTCAATCCATATAATCTGATGATGATATTTGAGCCACTCCGAAGTACATTTGCTTCGCTGGTAGCAAACATTTTTGAAATTCTGCTCATTTTTTCTTCTTCATCACGAATTCTTGCTAATTTCGATTGCAGCTCTTTTTCAGCTTCAGTTGCACTACCTAGCCGCTCCTTCATTGTTTCAACTTGCTCTTCCAAATTTTTGATTTCCTGGTTCTTCTGGTCAATTGTTGACTCATCTTTGCGGATTTTACTAGCCAATGCTTTGATTGCAGTGATTATTTTGCTAGTTGGGTACTCTAACCCCTCGGTGAATTCTAAATTCACTTGTAATTCGGATGAGATTTTTTGTAAAGGCGCTTCAGATTCCAGCAAAATTGCTTCATAGTCTTTGGATTTTTTTAATTCCCTAATTAGCTGAGATAAGTAAATTGCATGAGCAGCCTCATATTTTGCTTCTTGTGCAAGCTGCAACGCTTCATCCGTATCATATCGATTTTGATTTAACAAAACCTCTACTCGGGCAGCCAAGCTTTTGGCTCTTTCCAAAGTTTTCGGTACATGGTTTTCAACCTTGAACTCCCTGGCATTATCCAGTAAATCCCAGGTTGGAAGTAAAAATTTGTTTTTTATTGCAGCTAATTCGGCCGCTCGAAAATGTAATTCCCCTTCACCGGATTTTTTTCTTGCATCTGTTGAATTTCCGCTTTCCAATTTTCCAGCAGCTTCCCTTAATAGTTTTTCTCCTTTTTGCCAATCCTCCGAAAACACATCAACATCAGCTTTCATAGCGGCTTTCTTTGCCGCATTAATATCAATAAACGCAACCATTGCTAGTTTTGATATTTCAATTGATTTATTTAAATATTCTGCTACTTCAACAAGTCTTTTACGAATATCATTTAAGTTGCTTCCTCTTTGGAACCTTCTTTCTGTTTCCTTATATTTTTCCATGGCTTTGGAATAATTTTTGGGGGAATAGAGACTGGCTTGCAGAAGTTGAGCTTCTTGTTTTAATTTATCGACTTCGCCAAAAATTTGTTCTCTTGGACTTACCTGGCCTTGTGCTAATCCATTAATATGAAATATTGAGATAAGAAGAAAAATTAAAAATTGTGAAAAGATTTTTCTAAAGGATTTTAAAGTTAATAAATTCACAAATGCCATGAATTTCTCCAAGTTTCAGAATTTCCAAGCGCTAAGTAGAATTACAAGGATAATTTATTATCTTAAACTTGCAAATCAATAATAACATACATCTGATTTAAATGCATAAAAGAAAGCTTCAAAGCGCTAGCAAAGATTTCACAGGTTGGAAAAAGGGGTTGATGATCGAAATTAACAATTTTGATATGACTACGGAGATCAAAATGATAAATATTCCATCTTGACCATCATAAAGAAAAAGAGGTGGAATGCTCCACCTCTTTAACAAATTTATATAACTTTCAAATACTAACCCTATACCTGGTATAAAGCAATTATTTCTTTGAAGGCAATATTTTGTACATTCCGGTTCCGCAAGTAGTGCACTTACCTTTCATTGCTGGTCTACCGTTTTTCATTGTCACTCTTTCTGCATCTGCCATATCTCTTTTTGCTTTACACTTTACACAATATGCTGTTTCGGCCACTCGAAATCACCTCCTCTCGAAAATATAATAATTTGTGAAGGGTTTAACTTCGCACTAAATTGAGAATTAATTTTGAAAATATCAACAAAAAATTATAAAAACTCTATTTTAAAATACAATTACAATAAATTGAAATTGATCCCCAAACCAATATAAATCCCTCCCAGGCTTTGTGTTTCGAATCCAAATCCGTCTCCAACACCCGCTGAAGTCGCCTCGATTTCAAAACGAATGTTTATTTTACTTGAAACAGGGCGATCAAAACCACCGCAGATGAAAAACCCTTTCGGATTTGTGCTTGATGAACTTAGACTTAACTCCGTCAGAAGATATCCATCCTTGCTTTCATCAATTTGGAAAAATGCAAACCCAAAGCCAAAATAACTTCTGCTTTTGGAAAAGGGAGAAGAGCTAAAACGTTGGATCCCGATACCAAACCACGATTGCTCCCATTTTAGATCTACATTCTCATTGAGAACTTCATCAAAATAAGATGATTTTTTTTGGGAAAATTTTGCCCGTACATTTAAATGTAAAGATGGATTTAATGCGTAATCAATAGATACACCAGCAGGAAACAACCATCGATTATCATAAAACTTGCTGAAGTCATCATTACTAATTCGGAAAGCCCCAAAGCTCGGGGTAATTTCTATTCGTGAAAACCTGGCTGGTTGGGCGCCTGTGTTAACAGGAAGAAGAAAAATAAAAAGTACTAATAATATTGTGACTCTCATAACTTTCCTTGTCAAAATAAAATATTCCGATTAGTAACAGATGATTCTAGCGATTTCAGCATTAATATACAACAAAACTTTTTACTTTTGTTGAAAATCAAAATCTAACCGGAAAGCATTGAAATTTTAGAATCATTCTTATATTTTGAGCCATTGGATTTCTATTATGGATTTTAACCCGAGAGCGCTTAATGAAAGAGAATGTAATTATTGTTGGTATGGGGCAATTAGGTGGTGTTTTTGCTAAAGGAATTTTGGCAGCAGGACATCCGGTTTATCCTATCATCCGAAGTATGGATATAACGAACGAAGCAAATATGATTCAGAATCCGAAAGAAGTCCTTGTATCCGTTGCGGAAGGGGACTTAAACAATGTTCTGGAAGAGATACCTGCAGTTTGGCGAGATCGCCTTGTTTTGCTACAAAATGAACTTCTTCCGCGGGATTGGCAGGCCTTCGAAATAACCCATCCAACTGTTATTTCTGTCTGGTTTGAAAAGAAAAAAGGCATGGATGCTAAGGTTCTTTTGCCATCGCCAATTTACGGACCCAATGCAGGATTGATTAGTGAAGGACTAAAGATAATCGATATTCCTGCACGAATACTTGATGATCAGGATGATCTCCTATTCGAATTGGTGCGAAAAAATATCTATATCATAACGATCAATATTGCGGGATTAATTACAGGAGGTTCCGTAGGTGAGTTGTGGAAAAATCACGAAGAATTCACCAGAAAAGTAGCCAATGATATCATGGATGTTCAAGCCTGGCTGGTTGACCGGGAATTGGATAGAGAAAGGTTGATTACAGGCATGTTAGAAGCATTTGACGGCGATCCGGGTCACAAATGTATGGGCCGGACAGCACCCGACCGTTTGAAACGAGCTTTAAATTTTGCGGATCAAGCAGGATTGGATATCTCCACATTGCGGGAAATTGCTGAGAATAAATTATAATTAAATTTTGACTCTTGATTACGGGAGTTTGATTCATACTTTCTTTAAAAATTCTTCGGCCCATTTTAACTCTTCATCCCTGACTTTTCTAAACAGCTGCAATTTTTCTTGATCCGAGCCTTCTAAAGCGGCCGGATCCGTAAAGCTCTTATGGATAAGTTTGTTTCCGGGAAAAAAAGGGCAACTTTCTCGTGCTGAATCGCAAACAGTAAGAACGACATCGAAAGTTTGGTTGGCAAATTCATCTATGGATTTTGAGTAGTGGGTTGAAATATTGATGCCAATTTCCGCCATGGCTTCAATTGCAAAGAGATTTATTGTTGAAGGTTTAGTGCCCGCACTATGGGCCTGAAATTTTCCATTACCAAAATGGTTGATCATACCTTCCATCATTTGACTTCTGGCAGAATTTCCTGTACATATTACCAAAACAGTTTTCATGGATTTTCATTAAATTGTAAGTTCATATTTTTTTGGCATTATTAAATGGTACAATGCATAAAGTTCTAATCCAAAGGGTAAATAGCCAAAATACCCCAACAATGGCATTTCAAAAATATGCCAATAATTGACAAATGGCGTATTATAAATCCATTTTGGATAGGAATAAAAATTCCATAGCTCCCAGAAAAATCCGCAAATTAAAGTGCCCGCAAATAGCATTATTACAACGGACCAATCACCTTGTGTAACCTGGGAAAGTAAACTTTTTTTCCCACGCAGGTAATTAATCGGTTCCGACAAAAATAATAGGCCACTCCAAATAAAAGGATAAAAATAAGTTGGCCAAGTCAATAATAAACCCAGCATGGTGAAACCGAGAATAAAAAAGAAGATTATCCTCTTGCGAGTTATGACCATTTTAACACTGTTTTTAAAGTGATGCGGCCATTTAAAAGAATTAATTAAAGACGCGGTGCCAAATACTGCCGGGATTACAATTGAAAAATTGAGAGAAGCATAAAAACCATATTCGAAATCGCTGAAGAGTTCACGACCAAGGTACTGCCAATTTTCAGTGCGTAAATTGAATAATTCAAACAGCCACCATGATGGGGCGGATAACAAAAACATCAGCGCAAAATTTCTAAAAGATTTTGTTAGGATTGAATCTTTTGTACGAGCATAAACCATCGCGTCTACGACTAGCACATACCCTAACCATAACGGAAAAAACAGAATATGGGTTCGAAGTCCGGGTAATATCCAGTTCAGAGGCCAAAAGACTAGAATGGATAAAATCCCGAAGTACCCATGTTTGGGAAACCGAAAATTGAACAGCATTTTTTTTTGTGGGCTGTTTTCTGCTTTAACCATTACATATTGATACTAATAAAATGAAGATGGATTAAATTGGAAGGTTCTAAATTATTTTTGACGATAAATATGAGTTGTTTTTAGGTATATCACCATAATATTAAAAATTGATTCCAAACGAAAATCTATGTCCTTGTCCGAAATTCTTTTGCAATGGCACATAACCATAATCCATCAAGATTTTATCGGATCGGAAACCGAAACCAAATTGAATACTTTTTATTTCATAACCGGTTTGGTATCCTATTCGCACTGTCAATAAATCTTTAAGAAGATATTCGGTACCCATATGAAAATGGGAGTTGCCCTCAAAATCATGTACAAAATCACCGGCAAAGAGCAAGTGATCCGCTTGTAAAATGGCAGGATTAAAAGCGAGTCCAAATCTAAAAATACGTGGCAATCCCGGTGACTGGCCTCCTAATTTGTTCATCTTCCCGAGGTTTTGCAATGTCAATCCGAATTTGAATGGAATAATTTCCGGATGGTATTGAACGCCAATATCCACGGCAATCCCGCTGGATTCTTCAATGTATATCTTTTCGAATAAGTATTTTAGTGTGACCCCGACATCCCATTCCGTTGTAATCGAATGAGCATAAGATAAACCCAGTGCAAGATCATGCGCTGTGAAGGTAGCAATGGGATCGACTGAGGGCTGTTGTCCTCTCAACTCAATGTTGCCTATGTTGATGCTATTGAGACTGAAGCCGATCGCGTAATTTTTCGTTGGTAAGGCAAATGTAACATATTCACTGCGAACATCCCCAAACCATTCATTGTGAATGAGAAAGAGCTGTTGCTGATTGAGTTGCATTAAACCAGCAGGATTCCAGTAAGTCGCTGTGGCATCATCGACTACGGCAGAAAAAGCTTCTCCCATGCCTGAGGCCCTGCCTCCAACGCCAATCTTTAGAAAAGAAAGACCGGATTGACTCATTACGGATGAGGCCATATTTAATATTATTAAAATTGTTAACAAAACTTTTGCCATGATTATTTTCGTTGAAATTCCAAATTCTTAAAAAATGAGACGCCAGGAAATATGTTGTTCGGCATTGGGTGTAATCGAAATGGTATCGTAGGCATAATCCAGTTCACCTTTAAAATTCCAGATATTGAATTGAACCCCAAAGCCAAATGTCAAGCGGTCCGAATTGTATCCCGCTCTTGCCGTAAAGGATTCCCTGAATTCTCTCTCACCACCCAGGTAAATCCGCCATCCCTGCTCTTTGTTAAATTCAGCATCCATAGAAAAAAGGGTTTCCTGCTGAAATTTGTAAGCACCGCCAAAGCGCACAAGCATGGGAAATTCATCAATGGTTCTGGAGCCTCTATCAAAAACATTTTCTGTGTCCCAGGTATATTTTGTGCTAATATCCTTAACAACTAACCCTAATGTCAAATTGGCCATAGGCTCATAAAACAATCCCAAATCAAAACCGACACCCTTTGCACTCAACGTGCCATCATCTTTTTCTAATCCGGGCAAGCGGTTCTGAACAATTTTTACTGTCAGCCCTATTCCAATGTATTCTATCGGTTGTAATGCAAATGAAGCAAAAAAAGCATTTTCGGTGTTCGACAACATACCTGTATGGTTGCCATCGCTATCCCGCCCATCGATATCCGAAATACCTGCATGAATCCAGCCAAACGCGATACCTCCTCGAAAGACATTTTCATTGGTGGATAAGGTATCCATTTTGGATTTTGGTTGTAAGAAGGTCGAGAACCCTATGAAATTTTGTTTCCTATCCAGCGATAACAGGCCCAGGGAAAAAGCAAGCTCCGGTCTCTTCATAAAGGGCAGACTGGCAGGATTATAATATCCTGCAAATCCATCGCGGGCCAGGCCGGTTAGTGCGTTGCCCATACCAATGGCGCGAGCTCCAATACCCATTCGAAGGAACGCGCCGGCTTGTCCTGCCGGCGTATCTGCCGTAACTACAGGAATATGTTGAGAAAATAAAATAAAGCTTACAGTTGATATTACTTTGATGAGACTTTTTAGTTTAAACAATTTGGATTTCATATTTCGTATTTGTTCCGTATTTCGATATTCGAATTTCGAACTTTTATATTCATAACCTTTTCTACAAAGGTTGTGTAAAAACACAAATAGTTAAAACAAATGTCATTCAGTAGGAATCTTGTTTGATTTAAGCAAAGGACTGTTTTTTAACAAGATCCCGTCACGGAGGCTGTTGCAGAATACACATATCTGGCGTAATGTCATTCTGATCCCGCCTTGCAGGCTGTCGCAGAATAGAATTGGAAAAAAGACATAGGAACAA
>CAYXGW010000053.1:0-37906 GCA_964464595.1 uncultured Deferribacteres bacterium | reverse complement strand
CTTGTCGTTCGGAATACCGAATTGATGGTATTGCCGCAACTGGTCGCTTTGTTCGCTGTCGGCGGCGCTGCCGAGAGCCAGTTAGGCGTCCAATTGGCGGCTGCTACACTTTTGGCATTACCAATAATCATTGCCTATGTTTTTTTTCAAAAATATTTTATCCGGAGTATGGCTGCAACCGGCATAAAGGAGTGAATTGATGGTTTTTTATAAACAAAGAGTGAATTATGGTCAATGGCTTATTTGTGTTGCCTGCTCCATCCTTTATTTGAGTTGTAGCAATCCTAATAAATCAATTGTTTCCTTGAGTAATCTTGCTCATCTAAATCGCCTTTATGAAGAAATTACAATTGATGGGCAAAAGATGGCAATAATACACATCTATTCAGAATACCCGGATTATGGCTGGGTCGACGCCGGGGAGGAGGGAATCGCTTGCGTGGATGATGCAGCGCGAGCAGCGGTCGTTTATTTACGACGCTTTGAATTTACCGGTGATACGACTAGTTTGCAACGGGGTAGAAAACTGATTGACTTTTGTCGATTTATGCAAGATGATGATGGCCAATTCTATAATTTTATTTATTCAGATTATTCGATAAATCGAAAAGGAAAAACCAGTTTCAAAAGTCTCGGCTGGTGGGCAGGGCGAGCAATTTGGGCGATGGGAGAAGGATATCGAGTTTTTATTCAGCAGGAACCAGAATATGCGACTCTATTAGGGAAACATATTCAGATGACCTTTTCACACATCGACACGCTTTTGATGAATAATGCAGGTATTGATACCGTCGGTGGTTTTTTGGTTCCGCAATGGCTGCTTTATAACTCGGCCTCAGATGCAACTACCGAACTTGCGCTGGGTTTGGCCAGTTATGCCAGGGCTTCAAACGACGAACGCGCAATAAAATATTTGGAACGATTTGCAAGTGGTATGATTGCTATGCAACTGAGCAATCCGGAAGAATATCTTTATGGGGCATTTTTATCGTGGAAAAATATCTGGCACGGTTGGGGTAACAGTCAGACGCAGGCTTTGGCCGAAATATCCAGGGTAATTCAGAATAATGATATTTTAAAGGCTGCTGAATTTGAAGCTGAGTATTTTTATCCTTATTGGATATCTCAAGGCTGGCCGCGTGAAATCGAACTGAGCAGGACTGACAGTTTGCATGCTGTCAGTGTGGATTCCTTTTCCCAAATCGCCTATGCACTACGGCCAATGATCGTAGGTTCTCTGAGACTGTTTGATATTACCGGTAAGGAAGAGTATGCCGAATTGGCTGGTGAATTGTCGACATGGTTTTTTGGCAACAATCCTGCACAAACTGAAATTTATAATCCAAAAACCGGACGATGTTTTGATGGAATCCTTTCCAGTAAAGAAATTAATCGCAATGCCGGCGCGGAATCCACCATTGAGGCATTATATTCAATTCTTGAAGTGGAAAACAATCCAATTGCATTCAAAAAACTGAAGGAATATTTAGATCTACGAGATAATTAAATTGACAGGTCGGGGCAATCAAATCAGTTAGCTGTACCACCCTGGCCACAGGTTTTCTGATTAATTAAGGAGTATTGTTGCTAAATGTTCAAACTGAAGCGAAGCGATAAAATTATTTTACAGCCAATCAAGGAAAATTCATGGGAATCACAGGCAACCTTCAATCCTGCTGCGATTCGAGATGGCGATTCTGTTCATATGCTGTATCGAGCTGTCGAGGGAGATAACTTTTCAACGATTGGATATGCTCGTCTTGATCGGAATGGTGAAATTCGTGAGCGCCGACAAAAGCCCCTGATAAACCGAGAGTATGATTATGAAAAGCAAGGAGTTGAAGATCCAAGGATATGCAAGATAGATGACTGTTACTATATATTATATACCGGATATGACGGCCAAACCTGTCGTGTTTGTTTGGCATCCACATATGACTTCAAAAATATTACTAAACACGGTATTGTTATCCCAGATATTTGGGACAAGGATGCAATGTTTTTTCCAAAACCGGTTAAAGGTAAACTGGTTTTGATGCATCGAATTGAGCCTAATATTCAGATTGCCGAATTTGAGGATATCAATCACCTGCTTAAAGTCGATGAGGGATATTGGACCCATTATTTCTCTCACCTGGATGATTTTACAATTATGCGTCCTTTGTACTCATGGGAAGCTGAAAAAATCGGTGGGGGTGCACCGCCAATTAAAACAAAAGAAGGCTGGTTAGTTATTTATCATGGGGTGGATCGAGATTTAATCTACCGAACCGGCGCTGCGTTGTTAGACCTGGAAAATCCATATAAGATTTTAGCCAGGTTTCCGGAACCCATCCTTGAACCCGAACATGATTACGAGAAGCAAAGTGATGTGCCTAATGTCGTTTTTCCCGAGGGTGCGGTTGTATTCGATGGTCATCTACAGGTTTATTATGGCGGTGCAGATAAGGTTGTCGGGCTTGCCGTTGCTAATCTTGACGAGCTCTTGCAAGAGTTAATGAAATACAAGATTTAATGTTTGACTAATATGCATATTTCCACTTCTAAGCTATTGTTGAATGGTGCGTGGTTGTTCCAACCGGATTGGAATTCACCAAACATAAAAACTTTACCGCAAAATTTATTGAGCCCGGATGAGTGGTTGCCGGCCGAAGTCCCAGGCAGTGTTCATACCGATCTTATGAAGGCAGGTAAGATTCCGGATCCATTCGTTAATGAAAATGAAAATAAAGTGCAATGGATTGCGGAGATTGGATGGAAGTACCGGCGAGAATTTGAAATGGATCGCGAAATTATCTCTGCGCCAATAGTCGAGTTATGCGCTGAAGGTCTCGATACTTTCGCCCAAATTTATATCAATGGTAAACATGTTGGGGAGACAAACAACATGTTTATTCCAAATCACTTTGATGTAAAGTCTTTACTCAGTGAGGGAAAAAATAATATTGAAATTATCTTTGACTCGCCCATTGATCAAGCAAGGAAACTTGAGAAGAAGCACGGCAAACTGAATGTCGCCCTGGATAGTTTTCGTGTGTACGCCCGCAAAGCTCAGTACAGTTTTGGTTGGGATTGGGGACCAAAGTTGGCTGCGAGCGGAATTTGGCGGCATATCTATTTTGCCTATGGAAATATTCTCTTGCACAATCTTAAAATTAATTCCAACCTGGATGCTTCATTAAAAGAAGCGACGGTTCAGGTTGAAGCGGAAATTTCTTGTGTTGCAGTTAAATCGATCGAATGGAAAGTAACGCTTGAAGGACCAGGTTACTATTCAACTGTTGAAGCACGAAGCGCCGCCGGCAAACAGGACTTCAAATTCAAGATAGAAGATCCAAAGTTATGGTGGCCTAATGGATTCGGAGAGCAAATTTTATATGATGTGAAGTTTAGGATCAGCATTGGAAAAGAACAAATCAAAATAGATAAGAAAATCGGATTGCGGCGGGTTGAATTAGAACGAGAGCCCGAAAACGGTGGCCAATCATTTCGATTTCGTATCAACAATGTAAAGGTTTTCTGCAAAGGGGCAAATTGGATTCCTGCTGATAGTTTTCTTCCGCGAATCACAAAGGATAAATACCGAACCCTCCTCACCCTGACCCGAGATGCAAATATCAATATGCTGAGAGTATGGGGCGGTGGGATTTATGAACAGCCAATTTTTTACGATCTTTGTGACGAACTCGGCTTGATGGTATGGCAAGATTTCATGTTCGCATGCGGCTCATATCCTGAATATGAACATTTTGTGGCAAATGTTAAGCAGGAGGTCAGGATTATTTATCGCCAGCTTCATTTTCATCCGAGTATCGTATTGTGGTGCGGTAATAATGAAAACGAATGGATGTGGCATCAGGAATCCGGACGCCCGGTGGGGGAAATGCCAGGAGAAAAATTATTCAGCGAGGTTATTCCAAATATCCTTTTTTCTGAGCGCTCGTCAAATCCTTATTGGCCGAGTTCACCCTTTGGCGATGAAGATCCCAATAGCGAAAGCATTGGCAATCAACACAAATGGAATATGTGGAGTGGATGGGATTCACCGTCCGTTGTAAAGGACGATAGAAGCCGATTTGTAACAGAATTTGGCTTCCAATCCCCAGCCTGTCTGCCCACATGGCAAGAGAATATTGATGCTGATTTTCAAACTCCACGGCATCGTGTAATGCAACATCACAACAAACAAATTAAGGGGACTGAACGGTTGTACCATTACCTTACCGAACAGCTTCCTGTGCCGGACAACTTTGATGAGTTTATCTACTATGGCCAGGTGATGCAGGCGGAAGCTCTAAAATATTGTATTGAACATTGGCGTCATCAGAAGTTTTTGACCTCAGGCGCGTTATTTTGGCAACTCAACGATTGCTGGCCGGTAACCAGCTGGTCCGTTATCGACAGCGCATTAAGGCCAAAGGCTGCATATTGGTATACCAGGCGGTTTTTTTCTCCACTCATTTTGGCTCATAAAGAAAATGGCAAGTATTTAGAATTTTATGCTGTTAACGATAGAAAGGTCACCTGCACTCATGAATTAGAGGTGTGCAAGTTCGATTTTTATGGTGAGTCTAGTGTTATCTACCGAAGTAAAACTTTAATTCCAGCCAATGATTCGATTCCTTTGGTAAGTTTTCAACAAACGAACTTGAAGATAACGGATCCCAGCCAGCAATATATTCGTGCACGGTTGATTGATGGCGACAAAATCCGCGCAGTAAATCGCTATTTCTTAAAACCTATAAAACACCTTTGTCTGGGAGTTCCAAAATTAAAAACGAACCTGCTAACTAAGAGTTGTGGGCAATGGCAGTTAAATATCGCTTCTGATTGCTTTGTGAAAGCAATTTGTATAAAACTTGCGAATGAGCAATTTCAGTTATCAGATAATTTCTTCGATTTAGATGCAGGAGAGGTCCAATCTCTGGATATTTATTCGAGTGATCAAACAGCAAATTTATTAATTTCTGATATTTCATATCAGTGGATTGGATAGATCCTAAGATGACCAAATTATTGGAGTCGAAATGGCCAATGTAGTTCTGAAAGATGTTTATAAAACATATGATAATGACATCACTGCCGTAAACAATGTAAGTATTGAGGTAAAAGATAAAGAATTTGTTGTACTGGTTGGTCCATCCGGCTGTGGTAAGTCAACTACTTTAAGGTTGATAGCAGGCCTCGAAGAAGTAACCAGTGGCGAGTTATATATCGGGGATAAACTCATTAACAAAGTGCATCCTAAAGATAGAAATATAGCAATGGTCTTTCAAAATTATGCGCTATATCCACATATGACTGTATTTAGGAATATGGCTTTCGGACTCAAATTGCGTAAAGTTTCAAAAACGGAGATCCAGCGAAGGGTAAAAGAGGCAGCAGATATTTTAGGTATTTCTGATTTACTTGAGAGAACTCCTAAAGCTTTGTCCGGTGGTCAAAAACAGAGAGTTGCGGTTGGCAGGGCTATTGTTAGAAACCCACAAGTTTTTTTATTTGATGAACCACTTTCAAATTTAGATGCAAAATTGCGGGTTAAAATGCGCACCGAGATATCAAAATTATATAACAGGCTGAACACGACAATGATTTATGTGACCCATGATCAAGTCGAGGCAATGACTCTGGGGAATCGGATCGTTGTAATGAAAGATGGAATTATTCATCAAATAGATACTCCTCTTAATTTGTACAATTTTCCGAAGAATGAATTTGTAGCAGGATTTATTGGCAGTCCTGCGATGAATTTCTTTAGCGGTAAAATTAGTAGAGAAAATGGTATTTGGTTTCATGAAGAAACCCTGAGATTAAAGATTCCCCAAAAGTTTGAAAATAAGTTGACCGATTATTTTGACAAAGAAATAACGTTTGGCATTCGACCTGAAGATATTTATGAATCTTCTACATCTAATAATCTAAAGAATAAATCTGAAGTAAAATTAGTGGTTGAAGTCGTTGAGCCGATGGGGAGTGAAACTTATCTATATCTTACAACAAGGTTAAACACCCTCGTCGCCAAAATAAGGACTCAAAATATACCTTTAGTTGGCCAGAAAGTTGATTTAGTTTTTAACATGGCAAAAGCGCATTTTTTTGATAAAGAAACAGAGGAATCCATCAGAATTTAATATCTATAATCCTATTGAAAAATGAGGAACAATCATTGGGGGAATAATAATGGTGGTGCCGGTGAAAAAAAGATCAGTTTATTCTACAGCATACAACAAAAAAAAGAATGCAAAATAATCCTTTTTGAATTATTATTTACGAAACTATTATTACTACATGACGTAGTAAACTGGAAATTGGAAAACAAATAGTATTTATGAAATATTTCTTTACATTCGATCCGCACAAAAAAGGTGTCCGCAAAATATTAGGCAATCTTGAAGCCGATATTATGGAGGTTGTGTGGTCAAAAACTACTATCACAGTGAGAGAGGTCTTTAAAGAACTGAAAAAAACCCGAGAAATCGCATATACAACAGTTATGACTGTGATGACACGATTGGCTGAGAAGGGGTTGCTGCAAAAAGTAAAACTAGGTAATGCATTTGTATACAATGCAGCAAAATCAAAATCTGAGTTTACAAAATCAACTATAAAAAAAGTGATTACAGAACTTCTCGCTGATTTCTCGACACCTGCAATAAGCCAGTTTATAGATTCGATTGATGATTCCCAGCCGGAGAAAATTGATGAGCTTGCCAGATTGATCGAAGAAAAACGGAAGAAAAAAAATGTTTGAATGGCTAAATGAACAATACCTAACGCTGATTACAAACTACCAAATCCTAATGTCCAACCCCACCAGGTGTGGGACTGTCGACCTACTCAAGATTTTCAGTTTCACACTATTTTTTGTTCTTTTGATCAAGACAAGCATTCATTTGGTTGTATTTAATTTGCTCAAACATAATTTTACCCAATATACGGAAATATCTCATCCGAAACTATATAAGATATATAAACATGCTGCCTGTAAATTCCAAATAGGTAAAATTCCCTCACTTTACCAATTTAGTAGAGTTCGACCTCTAATTTTTACAATTGGCACTTTTAAACCAGCCATTTTTATGTCTCATTATTTGGTGGATAAATTATCTGCAGAAGAACTGGAAATTGCTTTGGTTCATGAATTGACACACATTAAACGGCGAGACAATGCTTTAATATGGTTTATGGAACTTATCTTTGCAGCGATTCCATTACTAATTATCCAGGTATTTGCCTTAAGTTTTACATTTAGTATCGAGAATTCAGTTTATGCCATATTAGGTGCGTTAACATTTATTTTAGTCTTTAAACTAGTTTTATGGAAACGAATTTTGTTTTTACGTGAGCTTTCTTGTGATGATGTATCCATAGAGGTAACAAAAGCCCCTCTTACACTTGCGGCATCACTTATAAAAGTGTGGAAGTTGGGACATAAATTACCGCGATATTCCTGGCACAGCGGCTTAGGGTTCGTCCAGGCATTTCTGCCTACATGGATGAATTTCGAATTTCGCGTAAAGAGGCTTTTGGATTATCATAAACCACGATTAAAATTCTTGTTAGGAAAGACTTTCAAATTTGCAGCCGTTTTAGTTTCAGTCTTCATCATTGTCTTTCTTTTGCAGTTCTACTCATTAGGAGGCAATCAATTTGGAGATGATTTGCAGGCTGGAGTCATTCCCGTTCTCGGTTCTGTAATTTCTTGTTCTGTTTCTGACAATTATTTGGAACTACCCAACAAGGTTGTTCAGGAAGCTCGTTTTCAGAAAATTATCAGTATTTATAGTCGTGCAATTAGGAATAGAGATGCTGACAAATTACAAAAAGTATTGAGTGAAACAATTGTCGATAAATATTCAATGTCCTCCGCACTACTCATCGATCAATATCTCAATATTAAATACGGCAGACTCATTGAAATTAAAATTGCTGAGATCATAAATGAAGATCAAGCTATTATTGAGATTCAATTTGAACAACAAACATTGAATCTTCGCATCATTTTGAATGAAGACGATAAAATTAATGCAGTCGGGTATATCTCTGTTACGACTAAAAAGAACACGCAAATAGAAGGCTAAATTTTTTTTGAGTTCATTTACTACATGTTGTAGTAATATTACTAACATAGAGGTATTAACGAATGTCTGTTGAAACCAGATTTGAAAAGACAGGAACACTTAAACCTCCTGGTTTAATTGGACGAACCGTTCGGCTTTTATTAGGTATATTAGTTCTTTACTTATTCATTGACCTGGTAAAGTGGGAATGGCTTCAACCTAAAAACAGTAGTGAGTTTATTCGGTGGCAAGCTCCCGGTTTGGATTGGGCGGTGATATTCCTGCTTTTCTTTTATTTATTTCCACTTGTTGTAAATATTGGTTTCGGGGTTAACTGGAAGCGAAAACCTCAGCTCATCTTAATCATTGCAGTCGTTGGCTTAGGGTTTTTTACTTTGTTTCAATATGGCAGTTTCTGGTCACCTGCACTAGGCTGGCTTTTGCTTATTTGGCTAACATATGTTGCCGGACACCTGGGCATATCGTTAATACTGGCGAGCATATTAGCAACTCCTGGCTGCGAAATGAGATCAATTCCTCATTTATGGACAAAACTAAGTGGCCGTGAGACTCAAGAACACTTTTGCCCTGGTTTCTTAGATAAACTGGATAAATGGGAGGCAGGGATAAGTAACGAAGATAAAAGCAGGTAAAATTAAAATGACAAAACGAATCCGTTTTACAATTTTGGCAATATTTGTTTGGGCTCTAAGCATCCCAAATTTTGCTCTATCCAAAGATGTAAAACATAACTTACAGATCCTTGCAAAAAATCAAGCTATTTCAGACACGGCTAAACTTGATATTGATTTTGATGCGCTTGATTTGCAGGGAAATCCGTTTAAGGGATTGGCCTTGAAAGGCAAAATTGTTTTTTTAGATTTTTGGGCTGTCTGGTGTGCACCCTGTATCACAGCATTTCCAACTTTGAAAAAAATGAATACGGATTTCATGGACAGCGAAGTTGAGGTTGTGGGTATTGCTGTGTATTCCGGAACAGTTGAGGATATCAATAAGTTCGTTGAGAAACATAAACTTGATTATAAAATTATCATTGGTGATGCGGAGTTAGCTGAACGGTTTAAAGTGATCGGAGTACCTAGTTATTTTCTTCTGGGACCGGATGGCTCTATCTATAAAAAATATATTGGTGAGGTGGGTGAATTTTACAATGAGTTAAAAACAGACATTTCCTTTTTAAGCAAAAGGTTAGACTAAGATTAATAACTATATGAAAGCAAAACAATGTGGGCAAAAAGCAAACAAACCATCTATTAACAAATCATAAAAGGAGATAGGTATGAAGCGTAAGCTTTTGACTATAATTTTCATTGTTCTCATTTTTGGCTATTACTTTTCCTTTGGACAAAAGGACGAATTTAGCGCTAAGAGTGAGATTTTATCTTCTACCAGAGACCTTTCAGTAGAAGGCAAAAAACTGGCCGATTACTTGTTGGATGACTGGAAGAAGCGATTCCATTCTACCAGTATTCCAAATGCTATGAGTAATCTTGGCATGAAGTCAAATGACGATCTGCGTTTGGAAGTTGGCCAATTCTTCCGGGATAGTACCCAGCTAGCAAAAAATCTTCAGTGGTGGGGGGCTAATAATTACATTTTCAATCATGATGAAAAGTTGATCGCAAAATACTTGATCAATAATAATGATACAAAAAAAGAATTACCAGGCTCAAAAGAATTGCAGGATGAGATCGGTATTACAGACAAAGACTTGAAAAACAGTCTGGCATTCATGGAAAAGGCCGGGTTCTTACAATCATCTGATAACGTAGAATTAGGATATACGCTAGCCGAGAGCTTCAATAGATGGGGTGGCCCTTTACGGCATAATTTTCATACGGTTTCAATTGATGACGGTAGTATTTTCGATGTATGGTGAGCGGTTGATTTCTTGCTGTTGGTCAACAGCCTTTCAGAGAACAAAATAAAGATTGATGATTCTTGTGCACATTGCAGTAATAGAATCAGTGTCGTAATTGACAAAGCCAAAATGACAAAACTTGAACCAGAGTCTGTTTTTATTCAACGAGGTGGTGGCTGAGCGGTTGATAATCTCTTCTGGTCAGAAGAGCATTTAAATGAATGGTTAAATGAATATCCGGAATATAAAAAATTACAACAACAGTCTATTGCTGAATTTTTAGAGAAAGTAAAGTCTAATTAATCTGATGTCTAAATAAAATCCAGGTTTGAACTGTGACTACATTTTCTTATGAAATGATCCCTGCATACGATGCAAAAGTCGATCATTTGATCGACCAGTTTGCTCCCAATTGCAGAAAAGTTATTGGCGCGAAAATATCACAGGTTATGGAAAAAAACCTGGATGATGTACAGGTGCATTACCTTGTTATTAGCGCTGCCGCCGTTCCGGTGGCGCTAATATATATTACTGAATTTCGCTTGAAGTTTGCTTCAAGAAATTTCAGAATGGCGATTTGTGGACAACCCTTCTTCGGTGTAAATTGCGGTATCAATTTTACCAGGAAATCTGAAAACGGGATACTACCGGGAATATTAAAAACTATAGAAGAGGCTTTTAATAAATCCAAATTCTCTGCGATATTTTTTAAAGATATGGATGGTCCAAAAGAAATTTATTCTCAAGAAGGATTTTATCCTATTCCGATAGATCCCGTAATGGCGATTGAAAGCGTTGATCGGTGGACTTGCTTTGACAATTATCTTGCAGATCTAAATCCAAAATATAAAAGAAAAATACTAAGCGCAGAATTAAAAGTGAAAAATTGGGGTTATACCATAGATTCAGAAATAGAAATTCTGGCCCATATTGAACGGCTGTTTGAACTTTATTCGATCGTTGCCAGCCACAATCCAAAATTACAAAATGAGAGTATTAATCCGGATAACCTTTCTGCCTTTTTGGTTAATCTGCCAAGGCTGTTGGGAATCAGGGAAGTAAATAAACAATTTCTTCTGGATTTGATGAAAGAATATGCAGAAAATATAGATATATTGGTCATCGAGAATTCGAATAACATCGTAGCTTTTACATTCAATATTTTGCTAGACAAAACCTATCATTCACTTTTTCTGGGGATGGAATATATAGGAAAACAGGTGCCGTTTATTTACAGGACGTTACTTTCATCAGTCATCAAAAAAGCAATTGAGAGAGGTGCTGATCGGATCATATTCGGCAGAACTGGATTACTAACAAAAGCCGAGATCGGGGCAAAACAAATGCCCTGGTTATGCTACGGAAAAATTATCGATCCGGATTTTACATCCTTGAATCCTGTTCTCAACAATTACTTCAGTAGAGCTCATTTTATGCAGCCACCTGTCCGGAATGTTTTTAAAAAAACGAATATATTGAATCATTTTGCGAACAAGGATTTAATAAATTATGAAAAATAAATTATTGTTTTTTGCGATTGTAATATCAATGGTAATCTTTGCTAAAAATGGTCAAAGTCAGTATACCAACCTCAATAAACTTCAATCAAAACATTTAACTCTTAAGAATTTTGTTAGATTAGAATGGCAGCCTAAGATTGGCTCCAGCATCAAGTATAATGTCCAAAAAGTATTTGAGACGGAATTTGCTAAGATAACTCATAGTTTTATTTCAACTGTAACTGTAAAAGAAATATCTAAGGAAATAGTTGCTTTAAGGAAAGAAAATTCTAAACCGGAAATTAAATATGAAGGTCCTTCCGGATGTCCAATTCGAAACGACTCGCCTGTTTCAAATTACAGCTATTCCACTAACGGACAATATATGCATACTGAAGGTGAAAGTATTCAAGGGATGGAGGCTCGTTATGGACATTTGGATGCACTTGTCTTTCCAGATGAAGCTATCAATATTGGCGATCAGTGGAGTCATAATATTATTTCCAACTCTAAATCCGGCGCTCGGGCAGCAAAAGCGATATACAAATATATCGGTTTAGAAAAAATTGCTGGTAGAGAAACTATCAAAATATCATTAATCTATCAGGAGATTGAAGGTGAGCCCTGGGAGCGAATGTCGGCGACAGGAACAAAATGGATATCGCCATTAGATGGCACGCTTGTAAGAGAATCAATAAACATCGATAATGCCCAAGTTGGTGTCGAATCAATCAAAATGAGACTTGAATTTATTCGAATTGATTGAAAAGCGGATGAAATGATGGTTATTCTGGTGCTTAAAAAATACAATATTCCGATTAAGCTATTTTTATTAAAAAGGATAAAGGCTCAAGCCTAAATGTTAATTTAGATATTTTCAGGTGGCAATAGGGTGGCGATTAAAAGTAATTATTTATTTAAGTAAAAATTATGAATATGATCCCTTAATACTTGTGCAACTAGCTTATGCCCATTATAATTCCAATGAGACCATTGTAAAGTTTTTTTATTTTTATTGAAATTTTCCCGAAATATACTGTTTAATCCTATAAAGTCAAACTTATTTTGCTTAGCAAATTTTGACAAATCATTGTCAAAATAATTTGCATGAAAAGTGGAGTCTATAGCTAAAAGCTTATTTTCTTTGCCTGGATAATAAGCAGCAAGATTTATACAAACAAGTAAAAATTCTATATCCAATTCTGAACATATTTCTTTGATTTTTATCAAAAGTTGTTTGTTTAAACTATAAGCTTTAACAAAATTTGAATCGGGTGTGGCTGAAGCTAAACTTAAATCGCCTCTTAATTTCTTTATTGTCTTCAAATATTCAGGGTCTGAAGATTCTTTTTTAGATGGCCGCTGTTTTCTTTGTGAAAAGAGTAAATTGAATCTTTCAGTTAATAAAGAAACTATTGCAGAATTCTGTTTGATTGGATTTATGATTTTTTTCAATTTAAAAAGTGCAGTGTTTTTAAAAGATAAATCCAGCTTAATTTCTCCATTTTCTAAATGTCTAAAAAACGGTCTGTTAAAATCAGTAGAAAGATGTTTTGTTACATCAGCGATATCGTTTGCAGGAAAAAAGAATAAGACGACCATATCTGGCGAAAAATTTCTAACTACGATGTCTAATATGAGGAGTTCTTCGGTAGTAGTAAATCCAGATCTTCCAAAATTCATTAACTCAAATCGACGTTGTGACAAACTATTGAGATTTACTTCAGCTAGATTCAAAAAAGTTTGTTCGTGTTCAACCTCAAATGCCGCTACAAAACTATCACCTAGCACCGCAATTCTAACAGTGTTTTCTGGTTTTTCCAAAGACCAGTTTTTATCTCTCCAACCAAAATTATTTATTTTCCCAACAATAGGATGATCGTTTTCATCGAAATACCAATAGTCCGCTCCGGGTGTATACTTCCAACAAATTAGTGAATCGGGCTCTGTCCAAGATATTTTTACATCGAAGAAATGATAGTTGCGTAATAGTAATTCGAGAATTATTAAAAAAAATAAAAACAGAAAAACCAAGCCACTATTCCATAATGCCCTCTTGCTGAGTTTTTTTTTAAACCAATTTCCTTTTGAGCAATCATGACTGTTATTCAATGTTCTCTGGAAACTTTCTTTTTTGGCTCATGGGTGATTCTCTCTCTAATTCTTGTAGCATGTCAGGATAATTATCGACAATGTGTGGCAGTTAGATTAGTCGGAGGCATGTCAAGTAAAAGGATGTCATTAGTATTCTTTGATAGCGTAATGATGAAAAAATCTAATATTACACTGATTAGTTAGAAAGGAATTATTTCATTTGCTATGTTCGGAAAACTGTGGAATTTTTCCCTAAGTAACCCTGTTGCATAAATCAAATCGAAAAAATAAAACAGCAAAACCAGATGAACAGAATTTACATTTGCTTTATCATTCTCACAATCATTCCACAAAGGGCATATCCGGGAGCGTGGAGTCAAAAAAAAGGTCATCTCAATATTAAATTTTCCTACTTCTCATTAGTTACGGATGAGCGGTTTTCGACAGGTGGTGGATTGGAATCACGATGTCTCATTGATACTTCGCCTGGTTGTTTTCTGCAGGCCCTGGATGGAGGTGTCAGAGTTCCGGTTTTCAGCGATATCCAGGGTTTTGCGAAATCGCGTGCTCTTTTCATTACAACAGAATTTGGATTACTTAAGCGGCTTAGTATTTCCACTCAAATTGGCTATTTTTCCAGTGAGAATGATTTCGACATACCTGTTCCGCAAAGTATTTCTACAAAGTCAAATGGATTCAGTGATCTTCGTGTAAATTTAAAATACCAATACGTTTCTCGTGGGAAATATGCTGCAGCTCTTTCTTCAGGTTTTAAGGCTCCAACCGGTGAATTCAATCGGAATGCGTTTGGGGTGTCCTTAGGAGAAGGGGGTTGGGATTATCAGATATCCCATGACCTGGGGATTTCTTTATGGCCATTGCCCATTTATGGAAACCTGAATATCGGTTATCGGTGGCGGCAAAAAAATCAGTTCGAAATTGACTATGGTGATGAATTTCTTTACAATGTCGAGGCTGGGTATTATTTACACAGACAAGTACTCTTCAAACTTGCAACCTTCGGATTTAACGCCGGCTCTGATCGACAGTTTCTCGGCATTGGACGCTCAAGAACACCAGGAAGAAAAGTAAATTTCTTAGCCTTCTCGTTATTTGTAACGATTGCAAAAATTGAATTTGAGCTTGGTGGTGAACATACCCTATCTGGACAAAACTATATTAGCGGAACGAAGCTAAATATTGGCGTTTCCAGAACGATTAAGTTTTAATAAGAATCAAAAAATATAATTTAATGGAGAGAAGTCCCATGAAACGAACCATTAAAAGCATTTTGTTTTTTGCGATTTTTATGCAGTCTTCCGTTTTTGCACAGATTCAATTCTCAGTCCCACTGGCCACAATTGCCTCAGATGCAGGTCGAGGATGTTTTGCTGGATTGGATTGTATCCCATCATACTCCTATCCCGGTATGATTACAGCTGAAGATGCAGACTTTATGTCGGACTCTGAATGGGTATTGGGTGTTAACCTCGATGGGATTCAAAAAGCCTATCCTTTAAGCACGTTATGGTTTCACGAAATTGCCAATGATAAAATTAACGATTTCTACTACACTGTTGCGTATTGTCCCTTGACTCGTACAGGAATTTTGTTTAATGCAAAACAAGGGAGCAAGGTCATTGAATATGGTGTATCAGGATTTTTGTATAATAATAATTTGATTATGTTTGATAGAACAAATAGCCCCGATTATTCCTTTTTCCCGCAAATGTATTTTACCGGTATAACTGAGCCAAGATTTGGCGAGCAGTTAGAGATGTGGCCGTTGGTTATGTGCACGTGGGATGCCTGGAAAACCCTATATCCAAATACGCTGGTGGTCACTTCAAGCTTGCGCGGTAGTTATTTCCCGTATGGAGATTATAATGAAAATGATGATAATATAATCTTCCGGCAGGAAGTTGATTCTCGTCGAAGAGCCAAAGAGATGGTGTTTGGTGTCATAAATTATAAGTTTCGCGCCCGTGCTTACCCATTTGAAGACATGGGTTCTGCTGCTGTGATAAATGATTTTTTTGATGCTAAACAAATCGCTGTTTTTTTCGATGATGAAAGTAAATTAGCTGTTGGTTTCGATCGCGGCAGCGTGGAAGGATATGCTGAATTGGAATTTGAATTAATGTCACAACCGACAATTGCTGAGTTTGCCAGGGATCGACAAACAGGTTCGGTTTGGAATATTCTCGGCAAGGCTGTCGCTGGTGTGCTGGTTGGAAAACAGCTTCATCAATTGGAAAAAGCCTATAGTGGATTCTGGTTTGCCTGGGCGGCATATTTCAAACCCATAGAAATATATTCTCCCACCACAGATGTTGATGACAACAACCCAATTCTTTCACTTCCGCAAAGTTATGGTTTGGAACAGAATTTTCCAAACCCATTTAACCCGGTAACGACCATACGCTACTACTTTCCCAAAGCGGAAGAAGTAACGATAAATATCTACAATCTCAATGGCCAATTGATTCGAATCCTAATAAACGAGAACAAAAATGCCGGGTTCCATGAGGTTGTCTGGGATGGGAGGGATAGTGAAGGGTTAATTTTGTCGAGTGGAGTTTACCTGTATGCAATCCACGCAGGAGTATTTACAGAAGTGAAAAAATTGACATTGCTCAGATAAGGGTCATTCCAATCCTGAATACAAATGCAGTGAGAAGTTTTTGTGAATCATCATTATATGCATACTTATTCGCAGCTAAATCTGGATATTTTGATAAAATCCAGATTACAAGGTTAATTTTGAAAAAGTAGCTACATTTTAATTCTAAAATATATTTATCACAATTTCTTCTATCCTGTAAGGATAGTATATTTATAGAAATTTTATTTTGTCAGCCCTGGTAGAGTCCTGTAGGACGAGATATATTGCTTCCACGTGTTTTCTATTCCATCCCTACGGGACTTTGCTATTTTTTCTTTAAGTATCGTTGCTACATATATTTTATCCCTGCCGGGACTTTTAATTGAAACCTACAAAATACTTTAAACGTTTTCTTTTCATCCAAAATATCCGAGATAGCATCCATTGTTTTTGGCTTAGCAATTTTGTTGCCATCCAATATTTCGGTTAGATGTTTACATATTTTTCTGATAAGGAGTGAGCAATTGTGAAACTCGTAATATTATTTGTTAAGCATCAAATATTCCTTAACCAGATCGGAATTGTTTTCAATGAAATGCCGGATTGCAGAATACATTAAAATCTGAAATCTTTCATCAAAAAAGGATTTGGAATCGATTAAAGTGTATCTTTGGGGATTATTTATATTCGTGGCAGTTTCTAAATTAAAGAGATGAATAAAATGGATAATCCAAAAGTTGCCTTAATTACCGGTGCCAGCAGGGGAATCGGCAGAGGAATTGCTCTTGAACTGGCAAAACACAAATGGTCCATCATTATCAATTACCAATCAAACGAACAAGCTGCAAATGAAACGTTAGAACGTGTCCAGGAAAATGGGGTGGATTGTATAATAGTCAAAGCGGATATAGGAATTCCTTTCGATAGAGAAGAGTTAGTGAAATCGGCGATTGAAAAATACGGCCATATCGATCTGTTGGTTAACAATGCCGGTATTGCTCCCAAGCGGCGACTGGATGTCCTTAAAACGACTGAAGAAAATTATGACAAAATCATGTCTGTAAATCTCAAAGGGCCTTTTTTCTTGAGTCAACTGGTTGCGAATGAAATGATTGCAGGAATACAATCGAAAGTTATGAAATCAGCAAAGATGATAAATATTGGTTCGATTAGCGCATATGCCAGCAGTCCGAATCGCGCAGAGTATTGTATTTCCAAGGCAGGCATGTCCATGATGACAAAGATCTATGCCGACTGTCTGTCTGAATATGGTATTCAGGTTTATGAAATCCGGCCGGGGGTTATCGAAACTGATATGACAAGTGTTGTAAAACAAAAATATGATACTTTGATTGAAGAAGGATTTACGCCCATAAAACGATGGGGGCAGCCCTCAGATGTTGGCAGGGCTGTAGCTGCAATTGCAGAGGAATATTTTCCTTTTTCGACAGGTGAAATCATCAACGTGGATGGTGGTTTTCATATGAGAAGATTGAAATAGGATAGCGGAAAAAATGCGTACTTATTCTTCAAAATATCTGTCAGGATGAAGAATATTACAGAATAATATGTATCCATCCTTTTATTTATCCTCTACAAGGATATGTTCAATTAAGGGAACTTCAATTCTACAATAATTAAACATCTACGATGTTTTTAGTTATGTGAGATCTTATTAATCCATCCTAAACGAGGATGACTCAAATTGTGGATAGCTCATTCGTATGAGTTAAGTTGTAAATCAATTGAACTATTTCCGAGTGATATTGACAATTTACTAAAATAGATGTGGTCATAAAACTCCTAAAGAGTTATGATTTAAGGCAGTGAAATAACTCACAGCTTAATGTAAATTTAATTTTTCATTATCATGTCTTGGCGGCCAGCTTGCATTTATTCTAATAAGACAAGTGAAGTATATTCATAATAAAATAAATGCATTACCGTAAGGTGGTAAAGTGTCAATACATCTCGAACTCAGAACCAATCAATCGTAAAAACCTCGTAGAGGTTTTATTTTTGTAGATATGGAGTGGATCAAGGTTTTCAAAACCTCGTAGAGGATTAATAATCAAGGATCATGAATATATTATGTACCGTACTCATTCTTCAAAAATAGGCACTAGCTTTAAGACCATCCTTTCCATAAATAAATCTTATTGTTTGGAAAAGTTATCATATCCGCTTACATTTTCAAATCGAAAAGTATGCATCTTTCTAAGATGAAATGAAATTAACCATTATTCAAGGAAGTTCTGAACCAACAAATTCAAAAATCAAAATAGAATAGGAAAAAGTTGAATATTCTTCTAGGGCCGAAATGGCGGCGTTATCACTACGAAAATAATAGGATGAAACTCCTTCATGAAGAGGGTGGCAAAATTTCATTTTCATTTGATAAAGGGAATTTCGAGGATCTGCTTTCTCAAATCCCCTCCAATTGGTCGCCGGATCTTATTCTATTGGAACGACCTGAGTACTTAACTTTTCCTCTCGGAATTGAAAATTCAAATTATCCCGTTGTCGCTATGGTGGGTGATTGGAACATCTGTTTCAGGGTTTTGCAAGATAATCTGAAAAGATTTGACTGGATTGTAGTCGACCAAAATGGTGTCAATGTATTCAAAGAAGCCGGTTACGAAAATGTCGATTATTTTCCCGTGTATGGATTTAACCCGGCGGTTCATCGGCTTTGGGAAGGCCATGACCGCGTTTATGATATTTTAATGATCGGTAATTTTAATCATGAATTTCAACGTGAGAGGGCAAAATGGCTTAAGCGGCTCACCCGGATTAACCCCAAATATAACGTAAGGATTTTGTCAAATATATTCGGTGAAGAATATGTTCGGAACTATAATCAAGCGAAAATTATTTTTAACCGGAGTATTCGCGGTGAAATGAATGAACGTGCGTACGAAGCGCCTGCAAATGGGGCGCTGCTATTTTATGAAGAAGAAAATTTGGAAATCCGGAATTTCTTAATTCCTGGTGAAGAATGTATTCTCTACAATGATTCTAATTTTGAAGAATTGATCGAGCATTACCTGACACGTGAAGAAGAGAGAAGCAGGATAGCAAATGCCGGTTATCGAAAAATTCAACGATTTTCTTATGAACGACAATTGTGTCATTTAATAGAACTTTTGAAAAGCAGGAATGTTTTTAGCATTAAAGGGAAATATCGTGTTTTTTCCAGGCTATCGGAATCCGAACAGGTTTATCAAAACGCAAAATTAGTCCTGCAAAAAATCTCGCCAAATCGACTTAAAATTGCGGAAGAAATGCTGAATAATGTAGTTAAATTGGACCCTCAACATTATGAAGCCCGTAATGCGTTGAGCATGATTTATATGCTGTATTTCGAGCAGGCGCAAAAGCAATCTCAAAGAAGCAGAGACCTTTTCGATAAAGCTATGAATTCTTATATTGATATTATTGACGAAATCCCAAACGCCGGGCTGGTCCATTACAATATTGCTTGTGTCTGCCAGGCCGAAGAGCAATATGACCTCGCAGAAGCGGAATATAGGAAAGCGCTGGAGGCCACACTGAATGATGAGCCATTGGTAGTCAGGGACTATTTTTTCCCAAGGGATTATGTCGCCTTTCGAATCGAGTGGGAAAAAATATCTGCTTTATACAGCGGTGATTTGAAGAAGCAGAATAAAGCGCTCAAAGGTTTACTGCGCTGGCAGTGTTGTTTTTTACTCGGGGGATTGTGTTTGATTGGCCGCCGGGTCGATGAGGCTCTGGCCTGGTATTACAAAGCTGTTACGGCAAGACCGGACCTCGCCGCAAGGGCGCGACTCAAAATTGGTGAAGTTCTGGTGGCCTTGGGCCGGTATGATTCCGCCCTGGAAGAATTCGAAACAACGTTGACATTGGAGCCATTTAATACCGATGCCTGGAAGGCCAATGCTGCGCTTCTCAACAGGGCAGAAAAATATAAAGATTGCGTAGATTTTTTCGATGAACTTTTCTTGTTGATTGAACGCTGTCCTTTTTATTCACAAGAAAAGAAGTGGATGGTGCCACTGTATGAGGAAGCGCAAAGATAGAAGCAATTATTAACAAAATGACTTCAAAAAATGGCTAAAAGTGTTATTGATAAACTTGGAGCTTGCATCGAGTTTATCTTTTGAGAATTTTAAAAGATATTTTTTGATAAACTTATTTCAGGGTTAACAATGAATTTTACTTTGGTGTTATCGTCAAGTGGGATATTTTTAAATTCAGAAGACCATTTATTATTGGTGAATCAAGTACTATTTGACTCATTGCAATACCTCGTTATAAGTTTTTAGATGTTTATTTGAAATTTAATAAACCAATGATATTTGCCAAACAAACATTCATTTCTTACATAAAAATAGAACAATTGGTGCATTTGAAGTGGTTCTAACCAACCCATAACGTTGCTGTTGATCGTGAAACCAACAGCGGTTATTACTTGAAATTAACTTATATAATTTCAGCAGACAAACGAAACTTCAACAAATGCAAGGACTGGTTTCATCGGTTTCAACAACTTTGTGTGTGCCTCAATAGCTACTTAATTGGATATTTATAGCTGTTCTATTTGAACCAAATAGTGACCGATATTATCATCCCACCACAGATCCCAATAATTGTCTCTAACTATATACTCCCATCTCTTTTCCCAAAAGATTCGCTTCTCAGGATTGATATATCCCTTTTTTGATCGTTCCAAATCATTGGGATCTAGGATTGTTTCATTGAGTACAAGCCAAAGTTCAACTTCTTGTTGGCTATTATTTACAACAACTGTTTCTTCTCCAATTACAATTATTCCTTCCGGTTTGGAATTATGAATACTAGGCTCAGGAGTCCCTGCAGCATGAAGATAGCCCAATAATGCACCAATGTTAGCATCAGGAAGAATCAGCAATTTTCGGCGGAGTGCATCAGATTGACTTAGATTGACCCAGGGTTCACCAGTGGGTTCAATCCAACCAAACCCAGGTCTTGTATCATCTAAGGCCGACTCTGCAAGTCTGTGAAACGCAAGATGCACTTTACCTGATGCTCTTATTCTAAACTTTTCCTGAGGTTGCAATACAATGCCTGTATTGGTCCATCGAGAAGATCCAGGTAGAATAAAAAGTGCCTTGAATTGCTCATTTGGAGAAACGAGAATTGTTGCGCCATTTTTTGTAAAGTTAATTTTGAATTGGGATTGAGAGCTTTCGACTAAATAAAAAAAATATCTCAACAAAGCAATAATAACTAAAAGAAAGAATTCTATAATTGTAATGGCTCTCAACAAATATGTCCAACTACTTATTGCTAATGCAAGTGCGCCCTTCGGAGTAATTGGAGCATCGTTTTTGTTCATGATACTACCTCAATTAAAAACATATTGTAATAGCTATGATCAAATATTTGATAATTAAGAAAGTTTAATGAATCTAACATATAAGATAGGTATAAACAAATCGCTCATACTATTAATAAATTGACATATTCAGTCATTCATCCAATTCGTTACTCACAGTTCAATTGTTAGGCACCCGCCCTCCTTTCTAGTAGCTTCACTGTTTTCCGGCTAAAGCCGCCGCATTCAAGATATCTGTTTTTTTGCAATCTCAAAAATATGTAACTATTACTGTATCAGTTTGCTATTATAAATTCTTGCGGAATCTGCCTCAGGAGAATTATGGGCTATTTTAATGACTTTCTTAAACTGGATTCTGGCCTCCACATAGTTCCCAAGCCGATATTCAACACGACCCAAACCGTATAAAGCTCCAACGTGATTTACATTTTGCTTTACTGCTTCCTCAAAACTCCGCAAAGCTCCGTTATTGTCTCCCAGCTTAAATAGAGTCCATCCTAATTCAGCTTGGAAATCAGCATTTGAGGAGTCTATTTCTGTTGCTTTCCTAAATTGAGTTGCAGCCTGAGTATTGTTTCCCTGTATACCAAATAACGTTCCTAGATCATAGCGGTACTCTGCATTTGACGAATCAATTCGTATCGCTTTCTCCAATTCTTTTCTTGCCTGATTATAGTCGTCAAGCTCGACAAATGCCCAACCCAAATCATTGTGATAGTTCGCTTTTGTCGAATCAATTTCTATTGCTTTCAAGAAATTGCTTTGAGCTAGAGTGTAATTTCCGAGTTGATACATTGTTCGCCCGAGTCCATAATAAAATCTTGCCCTTGTTGAGTCAATTTCTATTGAAGCTTCAAAAATTTTTTTCGCACCCAGATAATCTTGCATCTGAAATAGGACCCAACCATAACTAATATGGTTGTCTGCATCTGTGATGTCAATTTCTAATGCTATTTTAAATTTGCGTTCGGCTTCCTGATAACTCTCTCGCTCATATAAAGCCCATCCCCATCTGGAATAAAGAGTTACATACCTTGAGTCCATTGTCGTCGCTGTTTGAAATTTTTTGTCTGCTTCATTGTCCTTCTTTTGCCTGTATAGCGCAAGTCCCCAACCAATATAAACGTTGACATCCTTATAGGGCTCTAATTTTTCTTCAGCGTTCTTAAACACGCTTATTGCACTATCATATTTCTCCTGATCTATTAAAACCATTCCTTTGCCAACATAAGCATTAGCATAGCGGGGGTCGATGTTAAGTGTCAAAACAGGCATTTCAAGTTTCTTCTGCGCTCGAATTGCCAACATATCGGGAAGTGGCTTGATTTTAATTGCATTCTCAAATTTATTTATTGCCTCATCATATTTCCCCTGCTTTTTCAATGCCCAGCCCCAGCCGGTATATGCGGAAGCATAGCTTGGCCTCAAGCGACTTGCTCTCCGGAACTTGATAATCGCATTATTAAATTGTTCTTGCTTGTACAGGATCCAGCCCAAACCATTAAAGTGAAGCGCTTTGTCTGTACTATCTGTAGGTTCCTTATCTAATATCTCCAGTGCTGTCCGAAAGGCAACTTTTGCCTCGTCATGCTTTCTCAATTTATACGATACCCAACCTAAACCGTTATATGAGGCCACATCTTTTGATTCAATATTTATTGCTTTTTCAAACATACTTTTTGCCTGAACAAACTCTTTTAGTCCAAATAACGCCCAGCCCCAACCGTTATATGTTGGAAAATAGTTCGGGTTTTTCTCATGGGAAGTTTCAAATTGAATAATGGCGTCTCTATATCTTTCTTCGACTATTAGAACCAGACCAAAGGCAATGTGATAGCGATATGCGTCTTTTCTTCCTTGTTTAAGAGCGTATTGAATAAGTTCCTTGCAAGCATCCCTGTCTTTTTTATCTTTGTCCAGCAAATAGTTTATTAAAACGTATGGCTCCGTGTGTTTATACACATATTTTGTCATTTCTATCCAAAGCGAGTCGAGTTTTACAATTTTTCCGATATAAGGCATATCTGGTGGTTCTCCGCTTACCCGTGTAGTAATTTTTAGTATCTTTAATGTGTCCTCTAGCAATATAACTTCACTAGCAAACGTTTTAGTATAACCACCGAATAAGTGTTTAATCGCATGGCTTGATATTCTTAATGAAATACCGCCACCTGAAATCTCGAGGTCAAGGGGAGATTGGTTCCTGGCCGTACTAAATTTATTTTTAGCTAACGATACATTAGACTCTCTAACGATATAATTGATCTTATCCAAGAGTTTTTGTGCGAGAACTCGACCATTATACCCCATCCTTGAAAGTTCATCAGGTACTTCAAACGGTTCAATGATAATTGTTTTGCTCTTGAGTTCTTGATAAACATAAACAAAAAATGTCAACATAAAAGCAATGATAACCAAATTCATAACAATTTTCCGTATATGATTCAGACGCTCCGCAAGAGACATCAGGGTAATGCCCTTTAGGGAACTTTTGACTGAGGCAAGAAATGTCTCAATAAACCTGAGCGGTAGATTACTAATGATATCCCTGAATTTCCGAGGGCTGATTCTTAGGCTCTTTTGACGGCTTTTATTCTTAACTATTTTTGAATCGATCTTTTTAGTACTTGTCTTTTTCATTGCTTATTTTGGTTATCTTGAATAAGATTACGTCGCTAGCTTAGCTAGCAAAGGCCAAAGATGCATTTATTGCTTCCTTAAGAGTACTCCAGGTAATAGATATCTAAGCACTTTTCGTACGTGCTCCCACCTCAAAAATACGAGGTATACAAACCCAAAATAATGCAGAAAGTTGATATTCATGATGGCATAGATCCCTAGGTGTAAGCCTAATCCGGCAGTTACATAAACTCTTGTTAACTTAGGTATGAAGGCTACAACTACAAAGGTCAACTCTATTAGAAGTGTAAAAACGCCTATGAGTAGACAAATCCAATAATACCGAGCAAGCCCCATGGCGATTGGGATGTCATCCATAACAAATTTTTCTAGTAAAGCATGTTGCATTGTATACCCATCAGCCCAAAGCGGGCCGCTTGTGACTAATTTTACATACCCGGCACCGAAGTATGCAAGCCCAAGAGTTAAAATGACTGCAAAACGAGGCCAATCCGGAAATGGACCAAGATGCACCTGCTTAGATGTTCTCTGTAGTAGTCTTCCGACACCAAATCGATTGACTCCGGGAGCACATGCTAAAACAAATAATACTGGAACCACTATATTATTTGTATGCCAGACGTAGTTAGTATGAGGCGATTTGAAAAAACTCAGGACCGTGCCAAAGTAAAAAAAATACAAGATGCATCCAGATATCAAACAGACACGTGTTGCGATCCCCAACCCTGCCAAGACTAATGAAACAATCAAGAGAGCCCCCAGCCAAGTAAATAGCTCACTTGAGATTCGTGGAATTCCAAAAATTTCAAAAAGTGGAATTGGGTTGAAATCAAGTCCATTAGATACAGTATTGACATGCCATGGAAAATCGCTGGCTAACTGAAAAATTAAAGCGACGGAGAAAAGCACCCTGAATAAATTCAGATCTTTAGAATCGGTTGCACCGAATAGAAGTGAATTAATTTTCTTCAAAAGGACTGTCATTATTCATTATTATTAAGCGGCACACTAAATAAAATTCGATTCTCAACGTACCACTCGTTCTTATCATTACTTCTGACTACTCTTTCCACAAGTGCAACTTTTCCCAGATTCTCCGACATTGGTGATTTAGCAAACCTTACAGCAATTCTAGCTAAGTTTGTCTTAACCCACTGAATATCATTTTCCCGTAGTGCAAATCTTACTTTTTGGTGGAATGCAGTAGGAGAAACTCCAGATGATTTCATAGAAAGCCAGTGGTAATTCCCATCATGAGAAACGCCAGCAAGACGATAAACTTTCAGATTATTAGGATTGTCCCGATGGGGATATACACGGTAGTCAGTAAACGGCCAGGATTCTATGCGGCAAATAATGCATAGCAGAAGTATCCCGATATACCCTATGATAAAATACCATCCGAAAACTCTGCTTTTTAAGAATTGCTCTACTAACAATATTGAATTTCCTCAGCAAGTGTGAGATCATTTTCTAACTGAAATGGCTGCTAGATTCCAGAATTTCATAGTTTGCATTTCCTCAATTTGAACATGGGCAGCAAATCTATCACTGTAAACAGTTTCTATCTTATTCCATGTGATAGGTTTAATGCCAGTGATAGAGACAATAAAATATCCACCTGTTTCGAGTAGAGATTCACAGTGACGCATGAGTTCGATTGGATTAACACAATAGTATAATATTTCATTGAACACTATTAAATCAAATCGCTTACGGCAAACTTCACAAAAGGACTCTGCAGACGAGTAATGAAAAGATTGGATATCAGAATGTTTATGTGTTTTTTTTGCCCTTTCGATTGCAACTTTTGAAAAGTCTACTCCTTCATAGTACTTGTATGATCGCAACCAATTCAGCAGAATTCCCTCGCCACAACCAATATCAAGAACGCTTGCTCCAGATTTTAGTTTTTCACACCAGGCGGCTAAGAGGGCATATCGTGGAACCTGTTCAAAATCGCCCAAATATGACCATCGCCCCGAGCTATACTCTTCGTCCCATGAATCGGGTGATATATTTTGGTTCTTGTCTATCATCTTTTGGTAAATTACCAGGTAGTTTTTTCACTTAGGTTTGCATTATATCCTCAAGGAGTTGTTGCTCTTCGTTTGATAAGACGTCATAATAATTGAAAATCAAGTCGAAGTTGAAATGTTTTCGATACATGTATTCAAAAATCATACGCTCTATTAATTGCATGTGTTCCTCCTCGAATTCGCTTTTGTGACGTAAGTGATAAGCAACAGCACGATCATTGTGATGGAATTTTACCCCTGATTTCCAAAGGCGATAACCCAATTCAACATCTTCTGGGCCCCAACAAATGTAGCTTTCATCAAATTCTCCTACCTTTTCGAATATGTCACGTTGAATCGATATGTTGTTTGTGTAGAACAAAGTCCAGGGAAGGTGTTGATGCTGCCACGCCTTTGTTGGAGGTGGATCATCTATACCTCCTTGTTTTTCCGTTGGCAGGCGTTCGAAATGATTGAATCTCCCTTTACCAAACTGGGCAGCCAGCATGGCCTCAGCTTCAAAATCAACTCGGATTCTTGTGCCGCGAACCACTTCTGCACCCCTACACAGGAACTTCAGGTGTTCGGATAATAGCTCTGGTGGTCCTATCATATCACTATCAAGAAATAAAAGAAACTTACCGCGTGCATGATCCGCTGCAAGGTTTCTACAATGTGATACGCGAAATTGGAAATCTCCTGCTCTCTTGCTTATAGAACGCGGCCACTGTAAAAGCGTAACGTTTAATCTCGTAGAAACATTATCTAAATATGATTCCACGGCTTCAGATGTACCATCCGGACTACCATCGTCAACAAGTATTAACTCGAAATCATTTGGTGATATTTGCTGACTTGCTAATGCATGTAACGTTAGGTGAATTGATTGCGCTTTATTGTAGCATGGCATTATGATCGAAATTAGAGGAGTTCCCCTGAGTTTCTCAACACGCCGAGGATTTCGTGGCCTTTCAGATAGCAAGTTGGGGGAAAGCCAAGGGTTACGGACAGGTATGTTTTGAATTAATTTTCTATCGCAGGCGGGTTGCCTTAATAAAGCTGAATGTACCAAAGGTGCAGCCTCGATTATGCTAGGGTATAAGTGAGCATTCTTTGTACTAAATGGTAATGTCAACTTTAGCTGTTGAAATGGAATATCTTGAATCGTCTCAAGAATTCGGTCTAAGAAGGTGATATTCAAAATTGTCAAAACAATTTCGAATCTTCGTATTTTGTCAGAACTTCTGAGAATGTCCAATAAATTGGTTAGAACAACTTCTTGTGACTTTATCTTATTCGTGGATGAACTAAGAATCACATCTACAGAGTGATCTGTGGGCAGCCTCGCAACAGGATTGAGATTGGATACATCTAAAAGTATAGTTTCGATAGGATTTTTTCCAGCAGTCGTTATAAGATTTATTACGTGATTATAATCATTGCTACAAGCCAAATTAGGCCCTATGACAACCTCGTGTGTCGCTCCCTCAAGAATATCCTTCATAGTTTCATCAATATTGCTGTTCGAGATCAGCTTAGCGTCGTGTGGCGGCCATACATCTCTAAAAACTTTTGGAGGGGAGGCATTGGCTACATCGATTATGACATCCTTGCTCCTCCTAGTCCTTTCGAATATTGTTTCTGTGGACACAGGAATTAGAAAATACAAAGAATCAATTGCAGAGGGGTTGCAATTTTCACGTATTAATTTTTTCTCAACTTCCTCCAAAAGGATAAGGAGGTCGGTTGACTCTTGATCCTCAAATATGGAGAATGATAAGTTATTAGGCAGAAAATCCACTTGCAGCCCAAAGTTCCTCGCTATATCAAAGAATGAATTGATCTCCGTAATGTTTTCTGGCCTAGGACGAAAAACAAGACTTTCATTGCAAGCATTACAATGAAAACGTCGATAGTCAATTACATCCAATAGCTTTAAAAGCATTTCGTCCCAATTCTTGGTCCAATAAGTTTCGAATGTTTGCTCAGTCCCGGCGTCAAGAAACATTCTGAGCCCATATTCGCACTTGTTCAATAAGCCCGTATTCGACAAATCAAGAAATTTAGGTGGAAGTATGTTTATTGTGATCATTTGTCCCAAGCCATTGTGTTCAGGGATGCTTGCAAGAAACCGTTGCAATTCTTTGTCAAGATTTATATAGATACGAAACTGTGATTCTGATAAAATAGTTGTTTTACATAAATCAAGGTAAGCATTGCGGACTATATCGCTGGATTGATGTTCAATCACCTCTTCATAAATATCTAAAACCATTGGTCCCCCGTCAATACTGTTAATACCATAGAAGAACCGTTGTAAAGCTTTCTCAATCTCAACTGGAGATAATCCATGTATTTGTGAAGTTCGTCGCATCGAATTTATTAATAAATCTTTGTCGCCCGAGTTAGTTTTTTCTCTAACTTTTGTTTGTATATTTTCACGCAATTGACAATAACCGGGGCTATTCCAAATCTCTTTAAGATTTCCAGATGAAAGTTGCCCACAAACAATCTTAGACCATCTGCATGGTTTTATCGTTCCTTGATTATTTGCAATATAGATGCTAACCCAAGGACAAAGACACAGAGATTGTTGATTTTCTAAAGTGAAATCCGGCATAAACGGTAGAGAAATCCTTCTCTGGTTAAGATAATTTATAACAAACATCAGGAAGCTCATCAGCTCTACACCATCGTATGTCTCCCTCTTTACCAAGCGCTATTATGGCCTCAATAATTTGGTTTGCCGTCTCAGGCGGAGTCTTATGCGGATGCAGAGTAAGTCCAATGATGGGCCGCCGGCCATCGCGAACAGGAAGAGTTATTTGACCGATAAAATGATTCAAGGATCCTGGATAGGAATGATTATTTTCCCACCGAAGCGGGTCTACAATTGAAGGAATTTGCGTAGGTTTGTGAGGCCATGGCAGGGTATTCTGGCCTCCGGTTAGAAACTCAAAGCCTATTCTATGAAGTGCCCGCAAAGTGTTGAGATCGTATGAATTAAATGGTGGACAAAAGGTTCGGATTTTCAAATCTCCAAGCAATTGACCAAGGTAGAGCTTTCCACGCAGGATATCTAAGAGTTGTTCCCTGAATGTTCTCAAGTTCCCAAATTCTTGTTTTTTACCATGCTGAGCATAGTCGATGTGGGAGTACCCATGTTGACCAAATTCTATCAGATCCGGATATTTTGTTTTAAGACTCAGCCACGGCCGTATTGTCTTATGATTTGCAAGGTTTGGAATAACGTTGACTAAAATCGGTATTGATGCCTGCAGTAATTGCAACGCTACTGCAAGGTGACTTTGATTCGTTAGCGGTACATCATCAATCCTAATGAATCCATGAAAAATCTTTGAGCTTTTATGGAATTTTTGAATTAGTTGTGCAAAAGCGAATCTCTCCGAACACTGAAGAACAACTTGACATATTCGTTTGATCTCGGAACTATTCAAGTGATTCGGCACCTTCCCCTCTATAAATAACTGATTGGCAATGTAGCCGATATTCGTGAAAGAGAATTTATTAGAATTAATAAACAGATAAAATTGCGCACTACCCACGACTGAGGGATTATTGAGATTCTGCAATACAAAACTTGTGGAAAATGCGTCAATAATCGCATTCGGTTCATCGAAGAGTAAAGTGTCTAATACATTATCTTCGTGGTCGTCGTTCACATCAATTGTAGTAATTCTTAAGGAACTTAAATTGACGGAGGAATTGGCTGAGTATTGAGAGTGCAGTTCTTCTACAATCGTATCAATGATATTATTTAAAAAGCGTTTTCTGCGCTCTGCATGGTTCAGAATTAGGATTCTCATCTGATGTCATTCGGGAGTAATTGGAGGATTTTTTCCACAGCTTTGCTATTACCAGCTTGCCATCTCATGTTTTTGAAAGTTGCCTTCATTTCGTATAATTTATCAGGATTTTGAATTAATTCAACTATCAACGAGGAGAGTCGCCGCGAATCTCCTAATGGTACGACATGAGCTAACCCGGCACGTTGTAAATAGTTAGCAAGGCTTGTCTGTTCTTCACGAGTTACAGTAGTCGGCACAATTATGGAGGGCTTTTTGGCAAACAGTGTTTCATATAGTGTATTATAGCCAGGTCGAAGTACAACACACGATGATACTCCTATAAGGGCTGGAAGTGCTGGTTCATAATTCGTGACGATCGCGTCACTAAACTCTAAATCGTTTAAACTATAGGGACCTTTTACGATTATCAGTTGTACGGACAACTTCATTTCAGCAACTACTCTGCAAGCCATAGCGGCCATTTGAAAAAATGAATCAGAGTCCTGGGAATCAATATGGTCGTGCTGCCCACCTCCGCCAGCAACAAAGAGGATAACAGGCGTTTTGTCTGTCAATCTATATTTGGTACGTATTGTGGAAATTTGCTTCTCTGTAGCAAACCTTGTTATCGGACCCGAGAAAAAAATCTTATCTCTAGAAAAAATATGCTTACGAAACTTTTCTGAGTAGACAGAAAGGAAAAAGTCTTTTCGGAATTGCGGAATCAATACAAGATCTGCAGACAAGAACCTTTGAAGGCCAAACAGTTCCTTAAATCGGTCTTCTGAATAGCGAGTGATGATCAAAATTTTCTTCGATCCATTCAAGACTTGGCTTTGAAAGAAGTAGTCGGTTGCGATTCCGTCTTGAAGATAAATATGAGGTTTAAACGTGTCGATTACATCGGTCAGAAGATCCAAGTACGCTGCTTTCTCATCAAAATTAGAGAGTTTCCAAAGAACTGGTGATCGAACGTATGAGAAGCCTCTTTGCTGTAGTGCTGAAATATCGTAAGACTGGGTAATAAATAATATACGGGAATTTGGCAGCGATTTTCTGATTCCTGAGGCAATATTTACACATCGAACCTGATGCCCTAAGCCAATTCCATTCCCGACATTGAAAAGAATCCTAGGTACAGGGTTAGACGTACTCATCCGAATAAAAACCCTTAGCTTTTAGATTAACTTCAACTCTTACGACGACGTCTCCTCTTTTTATCCTGATTTTGGTTTGCTTGCTCTGTCATTCCAACTGCATATGCCTCTTTAGTTTTTGCCTCAACCTTTACATTCATCAAGTTGAGTGCTAACGCACCAGTCGTAGCTGTCGCAAACCCTAAGACCATGCTAAGTATTTCACGGCGGGATATGGTCTTTTCAGTTGCTTTGGATTCGTTACTGTCCTTTACTCCCTTTGATGGGTTATCGCACGGAGTATTTTTGTTGTTTCGAGACTCATCCATAATAGACCTCCTTACTAAGAACTGTTAGCAAAACTTGAAAAGTTTAGTTTTAATTTTAGAAAAAAATCTAATTCTCAATCCAGAGAATTGAGATTGTCATCGGGAGCTCTAAATGATAAATTACAAAGCTAAATACGTTCCGAGCTAGCCCAATTCTATCCTACCAGTTAACATAAACATAAACAAGTCCATCATACTACTTACAAATGACATATTCAGTCATTCATCCAATTCATTAATGATAACTATTAATGTTATAAAAACAATTACTTAGATATATATTTAATAATTTTCTTACTAGTTTAGACGACTGGTTTAAACTGATCTATTCTAACCATTTAAAAGAGTCCGCTGATCTGCACATATTATCATTTGTATCAATACTTTTGTTTAGGTTAATTTATTTTTTCCCGGAACCCTTGCCCATCCCAACCCACATTTAATTAAGGAAATTATCGAAAAAAAAGCAAGATATTTTTTTATTTTTATTTAATTCCAGATTCCTGGTCATTTTACCCTTTCAGCCATTTCTTTAACGATCTCCTCTACCTCCGCCGCTTTGGCATTAGAATCCAACGGCTTTCCATAATAAATCGTAACAGGATAGGGGATCTTCTTTGGCCATTTCTTGAGAATTTTACCGCCCTTAAAACTAAAAATGCTTCCCCATAAATTATGCATGTAAATGGGGATGATTGGGCAATCCAAACCGGACATAATGGTTTCGAAGCCGGGACGAAATGCATTCATTTTGCCATCCCGGGTAACTTTGCCTTCGGGAAATATACACACCACATGGTTGTTTTGCAGCTGTGCCCTGGCCTGCTTTAGTGTATTCGCGACAGATTCATGTCCGGCTTTCGGATCGATGGGAATGGCATTCATCAGTTTCAAAAAGCCTTTGATGAGGGGGATATCATAGAAACTTCTCAACATGATGAAGCGGATGAAGCGCTGCACAGTCGATCCAATCAAAAATGCATCGATGTATGATACATGATTTGCGATGAGAAGGGCCGGACCGCGAAAGGGAATATTCTCATCCCCAACGATCTTGATGCGGTAAAATGTATGTGTCAGCAGCCAAAAGCAGAAACGGACAAAATATTCCGGGATAACCGTGCAAATATATAGTACCGCAAAAACAGTAGCGATACCGATTGTCAAATAATTGGTGGAGGGTGACAGCTCTAATTTCACGGCTAAGAGATAATAAATCAACGAACCAAGGACTAAGAAAAGACCGTTGAGTATCCCGGCAGATGCCAAAACTCGTCCTTTTTCATTATCCCTGGCATAAAATTGCAGGTATGCGTAAAGGGGGACTATATAGAGTCCTCCACAAGCGCCGGCAAAAAACAGGATAGCCGATGAAATGCCATAAGATGTAGCGGAAAAATATAAGGCAATTCCGGCCAACGCCATTCCCAAGCCGCCTAACGGCACCAAACCCAACTCTACTTTGTGACCGGACCAGCGGCTTGCCAGTAATGAACCGCATGCAATACCGATACCCATATAGGCCGGCAACAGGGCAAGAAGAATACTACTTCCGCCGCTTTCTGCGAGCATGATTTTTCCGTAAATCAAAATATTGGTTTGGAATATTAATCCCAGCATCCAGAAATAGCTGTTGGCTAAAGCGGCCAGGAAAAGCGGTTTTTGTGTTTTTAAAAAGCGAAGGTCCCTGAATATTCCGGTTAGAGGATTCCATGGAAATGGTTTATCAATTCCTATTGCCGGAATATCGCGAACAAACAGCACAGATATCGATCCCAAGATGGCTATGGCTACACAATATATTGCGACTTTTAATGTGTTATCATCATGAAAAGCGAGTAGTAATCCGGCGACAGCGGTTCCTAATATGATCGCCAAAAAGGTGCTCATTTCTACCCAACTATTGGCCCTGGTAACTGCCTCTGGAGCACAGGTTTCAGGGATGTATCCATATTTGGCCGGACCAAAAAAGGTGCTTTGTGAAGCCATTAAAAAAAGAACGAAAAGCATCAGGTTCAGGTTCGCCAGGTAAAATGCCAACACTCCAAATAACATCATGCCAATTTCGATAAATTTCACCAACCGCATCACTTTGGTTTTGGCATATTTATCAGCAAAATAACCGGACCAAGGTCCAAAGAGTACAAACGGAACGGTGAATAAAAATGTCGCCTTTGAGATTATTCCTTCGGCGTGATCGGAAACGAGTATTTGCAACACATAGAGCTGCAGCAGCATTTTGAAGAAATTATCATTGAAAGCGCCAAGACTCTGCGTAATGATGTAAGAAAAAAAACGCCTGGGTAATCTTATTTTAGCCATATCCAATATTCAAAATCGAAATATATATCACAGACTTTCCTTTTCCGGATCATTTGAATTCTCTTTCCAAAGCGCTTGAAAAAAATAACTGATAATCAGAAAGACTCCGCCAAAACCCAGGAATAATAATATTCGCCAGATTGCTTTCAATTGGGCGAGATCAACCAGGAAGAGCTTTCCCACCATTATAAGTAAAGTCCAGACTGCTACTGATCGAAGTTGCGTTTGATTTAAACGAAGCCCGATTATCAAGAGCGTTAATGCATAAATTCCCCAGGCGATTGTAACGTACCCTTGCCCATTGGCTAGCGTCGATAGTTCCCGCAAAAACCATCCCAGGATAGCTATATGGGCAAAGAGTCGATATATGAATTTTTCATCAGGTAATTTAGAAAACTTGGTAATGAATGCTACAGTAGCAATGACCCAAAGATCAGTTAAGGCCTGTGGGTTTAATATGGCCCTTCCATCCGCTTGAGATATGAGCCGGCCTCCTAGCCAGAGTCCGAGCGCTATGAAGAAAATGTGCGACGCTTTGCTCAAACTTTGGTCTGATAGACGGCGAGCAATTATATAAAATAGTGAAGCCTCGGCTGCTATCAAGAAGAAAAGCAGGTTGCCATCGAATTCTCTCGTTAAAAAACCTGCCAATGCAATGGTTGCAGCAAGAAGATAAATGCGCCGTGCAATAGAAGGTCCATATAACTTAGAGAGGGCAAACGCTGTAGCAATAACAAATAAGTCGGTCAATGCCCGGGGGTTCAATATGGTTGTTTCACTTTGTGGTGTTTGAATCAGACGAAACCAGAGCCACCAGGCAAGCACAACAAAAAAGATATGAGCGATGCTAGAAATGAGTTTATCGGAGAGTCGGCGAGCAATCAAAGTTAATATAGCCGCTTCAGCAGTAAGCATAAATAGAAGGGTATCACCTCGAAAAATGAGGCAAATCGCTATAGTAAAAAGCAATCCGCCTTCTAAGGCATGAGTATATGCGAGATTCTCAAATGGATCCATATATTTAAGTTTCCAGTATACCAGTCCATAAAACAAGGCAAAACCCATAGTGATCCATCCCCATGACTCATCGGATAGCGACCAGGTTTGCATCGATATAAGCAGAGCGATTATGGGAATCGTAACCGTCAGCACATGTATCTGTCGATTCAGGATAAACTTAGTATCCTGAGATATCGATTTTTCAGCTAAATCAAAAGCAGGGCGCGGCCATTTCTGCGGATTTTTCGCCCAAACAATTTCGCGCATAACTGGGAGCGCCCAGAAGGAAAGCCAGCTAAATAGGGTCCCGAATTGCAGACTCCAGCGATCTTCTAAAGTGGCCTGTGTCTCAGTTACTTGTCCCTGGATTAGTCCGGTCAAAATTACCGTCCAGCTGCCGACCACCGACAACCAAAGAAGTGAACGCCAACCTCGAAAAAAATAGATTGCGCCGGTTCCGGCTAGCATAAGGCAGGTATAACCAACAAGTCCTGGTAAATTGCCGGTATCAGTATACAGCAAGAAGGGTGTTGCAAATCCGCCAATTGCCCCAATGAGGGAGAGTATTGCAACATTCTGTTTTAGGGATAGAACAAATGCAAGTGTGGTAATCAAAACCATGAATACAAATGCAACCGGATGGGAAATAAGTGTATAGATTTGAAATGCTGAAAACCCACAAATGTAAAATGTTGCGATTGCGCCACCTAACAGCACTTGACTGAAGTGTGGTTGCTTCGAATAAATTCTAAGACCAGTAACCAATAACCCTATGCCAAGGGCTAGTCCGAAGGCAACGCGAATAACAGGGGTAATCCAACCCTGGTCAATCGAATATTTGAATAGGAATACAACTCCAAAAAGGAGAAGTCCGATACCGATTTTACTAAGCCAGAACTCACTGCTTTGCATCTTAATAGGAATCTGGAAAAACTTCGGGCTTGCCAGAGTTTGTTGAGGTGGCGCAATTGGAGGTTTTGGCTTTTGACTTACAGGTGGTTGAACATGTTCTCGAGGGTGCGTTTCTGATTGGAAACTTTTTTCTTTGATTTCCTCTTGAAGAATTTGTTCTTTTGGGATAATCGGTTTATCTGACTGTTTAAGCAAGCGTTGGAGTTCTTCAACTCGTTTTTCCAACTGCTCAACACGGTCGTTTAAATTTTTATCATTTTGATCTGACATTTACAACTCCATTAAAACATAAATCCTCTGAATGAGGATTACGATCGTTTAATTGTGTCAGGAAATTACACTTATCATCAGGAATTGTCAAGGGAAAACTTAACAAGACTAAAGCCTCTGATTTACACGGATATTCACTGATAAAAGCTCTTTCATTTGTGTTTGATCTGTGTGAATCCGTGGCTAAAAAAAATCAGAGTTAGAAAATTACTTCACTTAACTGTTTAAGCAAATGTTGGAGTTCTTCAACCTGTTTTTCCAACTGCTCAACACGGTCGTTTAAATTTTTATCATTTTGATCTGACATTTATAACTCCACTGAAACATAAATCCTCGGGACATAGGATTCGTGATCGGTTAATTGTGTCAGAAAATTACACTTATCATTAGGAATTGTCAAGGGAAAACTTTACAAGACTAAAGCCACTGATTTACACGGATATTCACTGATAAAGCTCTTTTATCTGTGTTTCATCCGTGTGAATCCGTGGCTAAGATTTTAGGCTGATTGGGAGATTTACTTCACTCTTTTCCCAGCTTCGAATTTCATTTCAATCACTTCGGAAAGAGTATCATCAATCATCTTCTGATAATCAGGAAAGAACTTTTTTTCAATCCCGGATAATTGGTCATGATCTGAAACAGTTTTGGGATGCCGGCTGATTAATGAACAACAATCTTTATATTCTTCAATTGAATCTTCAAATGTGCCGATTTTTTTGGCCATCTCGACAATATCATTTTTACTGTAAGTCAGCAGGGGGCGAAAAACCGGCAAGTCTGTGGCACGTGAAAGCGAAACGATATTGGGCAGCGTTTGAGAAGCCACTTGTCCCAGGCTATCCCCATTTACGATTGCTTGAGCATGAATTTTATTCCCGAGTTGTTCGGCCACCCGCGCCATAAAGCGGCGGAAAATAACCAGGTCATATGGCACTTTATGGCCGAGTAATGCGATGTCAAAATAATTGTAGGGGACAAGATAGAGACGGGAACGAAGTGTGAAGTTACTTAAATGCTGTGCGAGGCGAGTGACTTTATAATCCTCAGCTTCGTCCTGTTGCATGGATGTCGCAGTAAAGTGAATAAAATCTACGGAGCAACCGCGGCTTGCAATCAAATAAACCGCAACAGGAGAATCAATGCCGCCTGATAGCAACGCAATAGCTTTTCCTGCCGTGCCCACCGGCAACCCGCCAGGACCTCTCTTTTTTTGGCTGAAGAGATAGTAACTATCCACCTGAAATTCCGCATAAAATGTTTCGTCCGGGTTGGTAAGATCTACCTTGTCCCAGTCCGTGTTTTGTATGATGGCATGCCCTAATTGACCTTCGATTTGAATGGAATTGAAGGGTAAAGATTTTACCGCTCGTTTTACCCGCACGCAAAAGGTTTTGCCAGGCGAGAATCTTTGTTTGGCCAGTTCGATAAAATGGTTTTCTAACTGAGTTGTATCAGACTCTAGTGATTCTCCAATAAAATCTTGATGAGGAATTTTTTTTGCAGATGTAAGCCAGGCTACGCCAAAAACATCCCGGACCCTTTGGAATATTGTTTCACTTGAGCTTTCATATTCGTCCGGAATGACAACATACACGTACCCACGGGTTTCGTAGACCAGACAGTCAAATCCTATATTTTTTAACATGAACCTGATGTTTTCTTTGAGCTTTTTACGAAAAACAGGCTGGTTTTTACCTTTCAATCCGATTTCACTGTCGTAGTGGATTAGGATTGTGTTTGAATAGTTTTGTGATGCTTGCTGCAAAAAAAATCCTTTAACTTAATTTTAACTAAATACCTATTTTGCTAAACGAATATGTAAAACAATCTATAGTAATTATCAAATAGAACTGAATAGAAAATTAATATAGATTAAATTAAATAAATCCAAAGTCCTTCTCGACAGGCTAATTTAGAATAGGCAAAAAGCCTGGAATTGTCATCCTGCTATATTGAAATACAACATTTT
>CAYXGW010000052.1:35457-38314 GCA_964464595.1 uncultured Deferribacteres bacterium | reverse complement strand
TCGCTGGTGGCATTGTGGTTCACGCGATTGCCGGCATCGCAGCCCTTGCCACCGTATTCTTTCTCGGACAGAGGCGTGTCTCTGAGCCGGAACCCCACAATATCCCGTTTGTTGCGCTCGGCACAGCCCTGCTTTGGTTCGGCTGGTTCGGCTTCAATGCCGGAAGCGCGCTTGCGGTGAACGAGATAACCACATTGGCGTTCATCAACACACAGATCGGTGGTGCGTTTGCCGGCGTGACCTGGATGGTCCTCGACTGGAAGCTAAAGAAGAAACCGACCCTGGTTGGGTTCTGTGTCGGTGCGGTTGCCGGCCTGGCAACTGTTACTCCGGCAGCTGGCTTCGTGGCACCCCAAGGCGCGATGTTGATCGGGATACTTGCCGGCAGCATTCCTTATGCTGCATGCGTGTTCCGCCAAAAAAGGAATTGGGACGACGCGCTCGACGTGTGGGGCGTCCACGGAATTGGTGGCATCGTGGGGATCCTTGCCCTTGGCCTTCTCGCTACCAAGAAAATGAATCCCGATGGAGCAGATGGCCTGTTCTACGGAAATAGCTCCTTTTTCGTTACGGAGCTAGTCGGTGTGCTGGTCGCTATCGCCTGGGCCTTCATCGTAACGTACGTCCTGCTGTGGGTAATCAACAAGATCACACCCGTACGCGTGTCGGACGCGGACGAGCAGGCGGGCCTCGACAGCACTCTCCACGGAGAGACAGCCTACACTCACGCAGACTAGTTCGATAGTGATTGCTTCATTCTATCGGATGCATGTCTCGGCTCTCAGGCATGCGAGCGAAGACATCTAAAACTGGAACTCAAAAACAGAAGGACACATGTGTCATGAAAAAAAATACCGGCAAGATCCGATCAAGTGCAATCCGAACAATATTAATGGTGGGTGCCACGTTGCTAACACTGGATGCCGCCACGGCTCAAGATTCTGAGGTTGAAAGCAGCTTCGGAGTCGACGTGACTAACCAGTACTTCTTTCGAGGTATCATACAGGAGAACGAGAAGTCGATTTTGCAGCCCTGGGTCGATTTCGTGTTCCCGCTCTCGGCAGGGGAGAGCACGTCCTGGTCTTTAAATATTGGTGTTTGGAACAGTCTGCACGACGGGCTGTCGGGCTCGGGCAGTGCCGGAATGTCCAATCATTACGAGCTTGACGCCTATCTTGGGATCGGTGTTGACTTTGCCAAGAACTGGAGCGGCTCTGTCAGCTACGTTGCGCTCACTAGCCCGAACTCCGCATTTGGAACGGTGAAGGAGCTTGACTTCTCGCTCTCTTTCGATGACTCGGGCATGTTCGGAGGGGAGTCTAGCAGCTTTACCGGATTTCAGCCGTCCGTGACTCTCGCCTGGGAGTTGGATGGACAGTCGGACGGCGGCGCCGAAGAGGGCATCTACCTCGAAGTTGGCATTGAGCCTGCGTTCGAAAGCCAGACAATCTCCGTTTCGTTTCCGATAGTTGCGGGCTTCGGTATTTCGAACTATTTTGAAGGCGCTATGGGGAACGACGATTTCTTCGGATTCGCGCAAGGTGGCGTTTCGCTCTCGACCCCTCTGAACTTTATTCCTGCCCGAATGGGAAGTTGGAGCTTGAGTGGCGGGGCTAGCATCCTGTTATTGGGCGACATTCTAGAGACGATCAATGGAGGTGACAACTCGGAAGTGATCCTTTCCCTCGGCCTTGGGATCTCTTTATGAACACGGAAGGCGCCGTTCCACAGCCAAGGCTGATGGGCTAGTAGTATTTATCAGAAGAGAAATGGAATCCTTGGTAACAATGAAACAGCTTGGATGTCTATACAAAGAGGCCATCTATCCCGAAGAAATTCATATCGTTTAAAGACAGTCTAGTGAATGTAAACTTGTGAAAATAAACGCTGGGCTCTCAATGGAATTAAGTCCCAGCTTTCTGCAAGCGATTGTATTTCTTTAAATAATGCTCCCTTAAACCACTAAAACAACCACTTTACGGCAGTAAATGTATGTTGAAATTGACTGAATATTCATGTAATATAACAAAGTTTAATTCTTATTGTAATTCTATTGAAACCAGACCTATATTCAAATATATAATCAAGTTTTAAAATATAACCGCTAAATTTGTTCTTTTTAAGCTTATATGCTCTAAATGATTTTGGATAAGGATGGTTTAAATAATCACGAACGATGGATGAATGAAGCAATTCGTGAGGCAGAGAAAGCATATAATTCCGGCGAAGTGCCTGTGGGCGCTGTGATTATTACAGATGGCCGGGTAATTGGCAAAGGTCATAACCAGGTAGAACTGTTGAAAGATGCCACGGCGCATGCGGAAATGATCGCGATAACGGCAGCTTCAACAACCGTATCTTCCTGGAGATTGGAAAATGCGATTTTATATACAACGCTTGAGCCATGTGTAATGTGTTCCGGCGCGATTCAAAATGCCAGGATTTCTAAAGTAGTATATGGCGCAACTGATTCTAAATATGGCGCCTGTGGTTCTGTTTATAATTTATTGCAGGATCCAAAGACTGGCTGGCATGTGGATATGGTGCCGGGAATTTTAGAAGATAAATGTTCGGCAATAATGACTTCTTTTTTTATAAAGCTTAGAACAAATACTGAATGATCTTAAAATTAGGATTATTAATTTATCGGAGATCTTAAATTTTGATAAGACGATTTTTGGTTTTTGTGGTAAGGAGAGGTGTCCGAGTGGTCGAAGGAGCACGCTTGGAAAGCGTGTGTAGTGAATGCTACCGTGGGTTCGAATCCCACCCTCTCCGCGAGAGGGGCAGTAGCTCAGTCGGGAGAGCGGTACGTTCGCAACGTACAGGTCGAGGGTTCGAATCCCTTCTGCTCCAC
>CAYXGW010000052.1:0-35357 GCA_964464595.1 uncultured Deferribacteres bacterium | reverse complement strand
CTGTGCTAGACGGGGAGCTAGCGGTGCCCTGAACCTGCAATCCGCTATAGCAGGGTCGAAATCCCGTCTGAGGTTTTTCCGTCAGTAATTCGATTCAGGATTGTTGGTGTTGATGGTTCAAGACCTTCGCAATGATTCGATACCAAACCCCGTCAGGACCGGAAGGTAGCAGCGGTAAGTATTAGAATCATGTGCCGAAGGGGCTCTTGGCTGGAGCCGGCATTCTTCAATCGGTTCTGATTTGGGAAGTCGAAGACGGGTGCACAGCCGTTTAAAATTAAGGAGTTCAATGACTTATCAAGTTCTGGCACTAAAATGGCGCCCAACTGGCTTTGCAGAGGTTGTGGCTCAAGACCATGTCACACAAACATTAATAAACTCCATTACAACTGACCGGATTGCCAATGCATATCTCTTTACCGGGCCCAGGGGAGTCGGCAAGACAACGTCAGCCCGTATTCTTGCCAAAGCGTTAAATTGCAAAAACGGCCCAACTCCGGAGCCCTGTGATAATTGCAGCAATTGTAAAGAGATTGCTGCCGGGAGGAATCTGGATGTTTTTGAAATAGACGGAGCTTCCAATCGCGGCATCGATGAAATGAGAAATTTAAAAGACAATGTTAGATACGCACCATCTTCATCGAAATTTAAGATCTATATTGTTGATGAAGTCCATATGCTTACAACGGAAGCATTCAATGCTTTATTGAAAACACTGGAGGAGCCGCCAGTACATGTCCGGTTTATTTTTGCAACAACAGAGCCTCATAAAATTCCAGCAACCATACTTTCACGATGCCAACGTTTTGATTTTAAGCGCATTCCGCTCAATGAGATCATCTCTCAATTGAAAACAATCTGCAAGCATGAAGAAATTGAAATTGATGAAGAATCTTTGTTCCTAATTGCCAAAAAAGCAGACGGTAGCCTGCGTGATGGCGAGAGTCTCCTCGACCAGATGATTTCATTTTGTGGCAAAACAATTAAAATCGATGATGTAATAGACGCATTTCGAGTGGTCAGCCAGGATTTGCTCTTTGAAAGCACTTCAATTATTCTGAAGAGTGAAATTGAGGGAGGTCTTCACTTTATTGAACGATTGATTAATTCCGGCTATGACATCGTCGAATTTTTACAAAGTTTAATTGAACATTTACGTAACTTATTGTATGCGAACGCCGTTCAAGATAACCGGTTGTTAGAAACTTCTGATAATTATAAAGAACAATACGCCCAACAAAGTAAAGATTTTTCATCGGATGACCTATTGCGGATGATCCAGGTTGTGTCAGATACGGAATTCGAAATAAAACGCAGCCCTAATCCTCGTGTTAGATTAGAAATGTGCATGATCAAACTCATCAAAATGGATAAATCCGTAACGATCAAAGAAGTCATTGAACGACTCTCAAATCCCGGAACGACGATGTTGCCCGGACAAAAGTCCAGTCAATTAACGAAATCTTCTGAAAACCAATCCTCTCCAGCTATTCAAACGGAACCGATCCTTCAAAAAAAAAAGGTAACTTACCCTTCCCCGGTTGATCTTAAGCAAAACGTTCGTGTTGAAGAAAAAACGGAAACAGTAGTTCAAGATGAACTAAAAGATGACCCCACTACGATCAGTATGTTTAAAGACAATTGGCAACAATTGGTCCTGTTTGTGGAGAAGAGGAGATTGTTTATTAGTGTTTTTCTAAAGGAAGGTGAACCGGTCAACTTTCAAAATAACACGTTGGAAATTGGATTTTCTTATGAGAATGGCTTTCAAATTGAAGCGATGAGACGAAATAAAGAGGTTATTTTACAAGCGATCCAAGAAATAATGGGCATAACAGTTGCTGTTAAATTTTCAAAAGTGAAGTTACAAAATGGCAAAAAGGAAGAAGTTCAAGAAGAAGAATCAATTTCAAAATCCCAAAAGATTGATCCTATGGTAAAAAAAATCATAGAATTGTTTGATGGTGAATTGATAACATCTGGAGGTTAGCATGTCAAAACCAAATTTGGGCGCTTTAATGGGTCAAGTTCAAAAAGCACAGGAGAAAATTGCCAAAGCGCAGGAAGAATTATCGAACATTGAAGTAGAAGGCACTTCCGGCGGAGGAATGGTTACTGTAAAAGCAACAGCAAAACAAGATATTATCAGCATAAAAATCGAACAGGAAGTTATTGATCCTGAAGATGTTGACATGCTGGAAGATTTGATAGTAGCTGCAGTAAACCAGGCTCTTGAAAAGGCCCAACAAGCATCTAGTGAACATATGCAAAAGGTGGCCGGAGGATTGCTGCCGAATATGCCTAGTGGATTTAAAATTCCCGGATTATAGGTTTATGTTCTTTTCTTCGAAATCTTTAGAAAAATTGATTGGAGAACTTTCCCGGTTACCTGGAATTGGGCGTAAGAGCGCTCAACGACTGGCATTCTTTCTGCTTAAACAATCTGATGAAGATATCGAAAGACTAGCCGCCACGTTAATCGAAATGAAGAAAAATACCCGGCCCTGTTCCATATGTTTTAATTTAACCGAATCGGATCCTTGTATAATTTGCCAGGATACTCGAAGGGATCGGGCTCTTCTTTGCATTGTTGAAGAAGCCCATGATATTCTTGCTGTTGAGAAAGTTGGACAGTACAAAGGTCTCTACCACGTTTTGGGAGGCGTGCTTTCGCCATTAGATAATGTTGGTCCGGATGATCTTAACATTAAATCCTTACTGGGTCGCTGCCAAAACGGTTTAGAGGAAGTCATTCTTGCAACAAATCCAAACACCGAGGGAGAAGCTACGGCTATTTATCTTTCACGCCTAATAAAGCCGTTGGGCATCAAAATTACAAGAATAGCCAGGGGTATTCCTGCGGGTAGCGATATAGAATTTGTAGACGAAATAACATTAATGAGAGCTTTTGAAGGTAGAAGTGACCTTTGAATGGATTTTTTCCTTTTTGATGATTACATTTCACCAATGACAATAATTTAATCTTTTGATCCAACTAAATTTTCAAAGGGTTTTTGATAAATGACGTTGCCAAATCAATTATCTGCACTTCGGATCATATTAACGCCAGTCTTCGTAACAACATTTTATACTGATAATATTTATTTAAAGTATACTTCTTTTGCTATTTTCATTATTGCTTCTTTAACTGATTATTACGATGGCTTTATTGCCCGGCGTTATGGGATTACCTCAAATTGGGGCCGTTTTTTAGATCCGCTTGCTGATAAAATATTAATTTCCTCAGCACTTATCGTATTTGCATTATCAGGTGTTATTGAAATTTGGATGGTCTTAACAATAATCATCCGCGATGCAATAATAACAGCTCTACGAACGTATGCTATGTTCAAAGGTAAACCAATCGTTACGTCTTACCTGGCTAAAGCAAAAACTTTCTCACAAATTACAATTATTTATCTTGTATTCATTTTTATTTTATTAGAAAAAACATTTGCCTTTTATAACATATCTTCACAAGCTCTGGAAAAAATCGTCAGTTGGAATTTAATTCCTGCAGCAATTCTCTTTGTTACTATTTTGACTATTATTTCAGGTATTAAATATATGTTTGAAAATCGCGACCATATAAAATGCATGATATTAGATTTTTACCGAGCTATTGTTCCCTCAGATTTATAGAATAGATGTCGCGTCTCCAATATCTTTTAGCAACAGGATTTTATTTTGGTTACTCCCCGATTGCACCTGGTACTGCCGGAAGTTTATTAGCGTTAGTCATTTTTTGGTTCTCAATTCCCCTCCTTTCCACTTCACAATATTTGCTATTAATTGTCGTGGTTTTTGCTGTTGGAGTTTGGGTTTCCAGCTATGTGGAAGCGGAAAAAGGTGAAGATCCTTCCATTGTTGTAATTGATGAAATCGTCGGTATGATGATTGTTTTGATTGCTTGTCCAATTTCTATTAATGCATTTATCGCAGCTTTTCTTGCTTTTCGAATTTTTGATGTCAGCAAACCGTTTCCGGTTAACCGCGCAGAGCGCTTGCCTTCTGGGTGGGGGATAATGTTAGATGATGTTCTAGCTGGTTTTTATGCCTTCCTTTTAATACAAATTCTACTCAGAATCAACGTACTGTGATAGCTGAAATAATCTCAATTGGCGATGAGCTTTTAAATGGCACCAAGTTAAATACCAATGCCAATTGGTTAGCCGATCGATTGCTGCGATTAGGAATCCAAATCGGTTGGATTTCAACAATTGGTGATGACAAAGAATCGATCAAAACGGCGCTTTCGCAAAGTAAGGAACGGTCACAAATTGTATTATTGACTGGTGGGTTAGGTCCAACCCATGACGATATCACCAAAGGAAGCGTTGCGGAGTTCTACCAAACCGAATTGGTACGGGACGAGTCAATCGAAAACCACATTATCAACCTATTTGCAAAACGGGGGAAATCAATGCCCGAAATAAATTTGCAGCAAGCTATGGTTCCCAAGGAAGCTACTGTGCTCAATAATGATATTGGTACAGCGCCTGGTATGTATTTCAATCAAGGATGTACACATTGTTTTGTATTACCCGGGGTTCCTGCCGAAATGCGTAAAATGACAGAGGATTCTGTTATTCCGATTTTGAAGGAACAATTCGGTGGTTTGAGAAATCCTGTTCGCTACGAAACCATCCGGACTACCGATATTTTTGAATCGAAACTAGTCGAAAAATTGGGACCCATTGAAGATATAGAAAAACATGGTAAACTTTCTGTTTTGCCACATCCCTATGGTGTGGATTTACGACTCTGTGTGACGGGCAAAGAAATAGGTAATTCAAACAAAAAAATCTATCAGGCCATCAAATTAATTCGAAAAAGAATTGATCCGTACATTTACGAAGTTGGGACACGTTCCATGGAAGAAGTAATTGCTGAACAATTAGTAGAAAAAAGAAAAACAGTTTCAGTTGCCGAATCCTGCACCGGGGGACTTCTCGCCAACCTTTTTACCAATATATCCGGTAGTTCGGCATATTTCTTAGGAGGTGTAATTGCATATGATAATTCAGTTAAATCCAATCTGCTTGGCGTGAAAAATTCTATAATAGAAAAATATGGCGCGGTTAGTGAAGTGGTAGCTCGGGAAATGGCTATTGGTATGCAGAATCTGGTTAATTCGGATTTTGTTTTGGCCACGACAGGCATAGCAGGACCAACCGGTGAAACCGAAGATAAGCAGGTTGGACTGGTTTATATTGCCATCGTTGAAGGTGATGACGTAATCGTTAAAAAATTTATTTTTCACCGCAGCCGGTTAATCAATAAATCTCGATTTGCCTATGCGGCACTAAACCTTTTGAGAAAGAGATTACTAGACACTTAATTCCTTATTAGATATTTCCAGATACCTCCTCATTATTTTGCATTTTGTGGTTTAAAGAACTATTTTACACTTACTGTAATGGACAAGATTCGAACTTTTGTTGCGATCTCAATTTCGGATGAAGCGCGATCAGCGATTTCTTCTTTGATAGATAAAATGAAAAGAATAGAAAGTAGTATTCGTTGGGTTGATCCTTCAAATTTACATTTAACCCTCAAGTTCATTGGTGAGATTGAAGAAAACAGACAGCAAAATTTAGTGGAGGCTTTAGATCAAAGTGTGAAAGCCATTTCTGCCTTTAAATATGAGCTTTCAGGAAAAGGATGTTTTCCAAATTGTAAACGCCCCAGGGTTTTGTGGATCGGCGTTAATGATTTAAATGAAAAAATGAATGCCTTGCAAAAACAAATTGAAAATAACTTTTATTCTGTCCAAGTCCCTCGGGAAAATAGAAAATTCAAACCGCATTTGACGATTGGTCGTGTAAAACAAAATAGAAAGCCGGGCAACATCGTAAATAAATTTGAACAATTTCAATTGGGGAAATTTGTGGTGGATGCTCGTGAAGTATACCTGATGAGAAGTGAGTTATTACTGACAGGTGCCAAGTATAGTATCCTTCATAATGCATCATTTACAGCCTCAAATTCTGAGTTTATGGATAAATCATAAAAGGAGTTAAATAGTGGAAGAGAATTCAGAAAAGTTAAAAGCATTAGATCTGGCAATGACTCAAATCGATCGCCAATTTGGCAAAGGGGCGATTATGAGATTGGGTGATAACCAGGCTTACGTAGAAATCAAAGCACTCCCCACAGGATCAATTGCATTGGATGTAGCGCTTGGGATTGGCGGTGTTCCCCGGGGAAGAATTATTGAAATTTTTGGACCGGAGTCGTCGGGTAAAACAACATTGGCATTACACATAATTGCTGAAGCGCAAAAGCTCGGTGGATTAGGCGCCTTTATTGATGCCGAACATGCTTTAGATTCTGGTTATTCGAAAAAACTGGGTGTCGATACGGACAATTTGTTGATTTCACAACCCGATACCGGCGAGCAAGCTTTGGAGATTACCGAAACCTTGGTGCGATCGGGAGCATTGGATATTATTGTTATTGATTCTGTGGCTGCCCTGGTTCCTCGCGCGGAAATTGAAGGTGAAATGGGTGATGCACAGATGGGGCTACAAGCTCGTTTGATGTCCCAGGCAATGCGGAAACTTTCCGGAGCAATTTCAAAATCGAAAACCTGCGTGATCTTTATTAACCAGATTCGAGAAAAGATCGGAGTTATGTTTGGAAATCCGGAGACGACAACCGGTGGCCGTGCATTAAAATTCTATTCTTCAATTCGCATGGATATTCGCCGAACGGGTTCGATCAAAGAAGGAGATAACATGGTTGGTAACCGGACCCAGGTTAAAGTGGTTAAAAACAAAGTTTCTCCTCCATTCAAAGTTGCAATATTCGACATCATGTATGGTGTTGGAATTTCAAAATCAGGAGAGCTACTGGATTTAGCAGTGAATGAAAACATTATTGAAAAATCAGGAACATGGTTTTCTTATGGTGAAGACAGGTTGGGTCAGGGCCGCGAAAATGTGAAAAAACTACTGGAAGGGAACCCGGAGTTAATGTCGAAAATTGAAATTCAGGTTCGTGAAAAACTTGGTTTGGTTAAACAAGAAAACAAAAAGTCCGATAACCAGAAAAAAGAAAGTAAACCGGAGATATCATCAAATGCAGTGGTGATGAATAAGTAAATTGTCCATTTCAGAAAGAAAAATCACCAAGATAGAGAGACAAGAAAATAGCCGTCAACGCTTATCCATTTATTTGGATGGTGAATTTGCTTTCGGGTTAAATGATGAAACCGTACTAAAACATAACATCAATGTTAATCAAACTTTACAAGAGGATCAGATTGAAGATCTTCTTTCCGAAGACGAGAAAAAACGTGCTAAGCAAAAAGCATTTAGCTATTTAGCTCGACGAGATCATAGTGAAAAAGAATTATCGGATAAATTAAAAAGAAAGGGATTTCGCGAATCGATCATTATTAATCTGATTGAAGATTTAAAACAATCGCAATTCATTAACGATGGAACTTTTTCCAGGCTATTTGCTAGAAATAAAATTATTCAAAAGCCGGTTGGCCGCAGAAATTTGGCTTTTTCACTAAAACAGAAGGGAATATCTGAGGATATTCTCGAAACGACACTGGAAGAGATTTATTCGGAATATGATGAGAAAGAATTGGCATTACGCCTGGCTAAACAAAAATTGAAAACAATAAATAACCGGGAGCCGATAAAAACAAAAAAGCGAATCGGTGATTTTCTATTTGGAAGAGGATTCAATTGGGAAATTGTTGAGCAAGTATTTGAAGAAATTAGTTGGGATAAATTGTAGATGACGTCAAATGAAATAAGAGAATCATTTTTTGATTTTTTCCGTAGAAAAGATCATAAAATTGTGCGTAGCGCGCCGGTGGTTCCCATTGATGATCCGACCCTGCTTTTCACAAATGCCGGGATGAATCAATTTAAAAATATATTTATCGGTATAGAAAAACCGAGCTCGCCGAGGATTGCAGATACCCAGAAATGTATCCGAGTGAGTGGAAAGCACAACGATCTGGAAGAAGTTGGAAAAGACACCTACCATCATACTTTTTTCGAAATGTTGGGGAATTGGTCATTTGGCGAGTATTACAAAAAAGAGGCGATTGCCTGGGCCTGGGAGTTACTAACCGAAGTTTGGAAATTGCCGAAAGATAAGCTCTGGGCTACGGTTTTTAAGGATGACAATGTGGCCGAAGAATTATGGCGTTCCGAGACTGATGTGAATCCGGACAAAATACTCCGTTACGATGAAAAGGACAATTTTTGGGAAATGGCTGACGTGGGACCCTGTGGTCCATGCTCAGAAATCCACATCGATTTAGGACCTGGCTGTTGTGATAAATCTCATATTAACGGCCATACTTGTGAAGTGAATGGCGGATGTGCCCGGTTTATTGAGCTTTGGAACCTGGTGTTTATACAATATAATCGGGATCAAACCGGCAAGATTGAAGAACTGCCTGCTAAGCATGTTGATACCGGAATGGGATTTGAACGAATTGTGGCAGTGCTGCAAAACCAAGCATCCAATTATGACACGGATATCTTTACACCCCTGATTACGAAAATTGATGAACTTTCCGGCGTCAATTATTCTGAATATGATGGCGTTGCCCACCGGGTTATTTCAGATCATATCAGAGCCTTAAGCTTTGCAATTGCCGACGGTGCACTGCCTTCAAATGAAGGAAGAGGTTATGTACTGCGAAGGTTGCTAAGAAGGGCTGCCCGCTATGGGCGGAAAATCAACATGCACGAACCCTTCATCTATAAATTATTGCCTGTACTGGCAGATACCATGGGAATGACCTTTCCGGAATTGCTGGAAAAAAATCAGCACATATCCATGGTCATTAAAGGAGAGGAAGAAAGTTTTGGCCAAACACTCGATCGCGGAATTCAAATATTTGACAAAGCTGTAACCGATTTGAAAGAAAAGGGAGAAAAGGTTTTTCCGGGAAGCTCCATTTTTCAATTATATGATACATTCGGATTCCCGGTGGATTTAACCCAAGTGATGGCTGAAGAGCAACTCCTTTCACTGGATATGGACGGTTTCGAAACAGCTATGAAGCAACAAAGACAAAAAGCCAAAGATGCCCAAAAATTCCACTTCGATGTAAAGGATTTCTTCTCGGATGGGGAAAAGGCAAATAATTCAAAATTTATCGGATATTCTGAATTAGAATCAGAAGTTAAAATTGTAGCAATTCGCGATAATGAATTTTTGCTGGATCAAACTCCCTTTTATGGTGAATCTGGTGGCCAGGTTGGTGATCATGGAATTATTCGTGACAGGGATGGCACGTTCGAAGTAGAAGTTATTGATGCAATAAAGTCCGGCAACCAAATAATTCATATTGGCGAAGTGAAAAAAGGTGAGTTAGAAACTGTCATCAAAAAGCAACTTTTTGCAACTGTGAATGCAAAAAAAAGAAGATCCACTGCAAGAAACCATACTGCCACCCATCTTCTCCATAAATCATTAAGAACGATTTTGGGAGAGCATGTCCATCAAGCAGGCTCTTTGGTAGCGCCTGATCGTTTGCGATTCGATTTTACTCATTTTGAACATATTTCTGAAGAGAAACTTAATCTGATAGAACAGATTGTTAATGAGAAAGTTCGAGAGAATATTCCTGTTCAAATCCAATCACTCCCGTTCGATGAGGCAAAAAAACGAGGGGCCACAGCGCTCTTTGACGAAAAATATGGTGATGTGGTCAGGGTCGTTCAGATTGATGATTTTAGTATGGAGCTGTGTGGAGGAACTCATCTAAAATCAACCGGGGAAATTGGCTATTTCAGAATTGTTTCAGAAGGCGGTGTTGCAGCAGGTGTCCGGCGCATCGAAGCTTTGACAGGAGAAAAAGTAGACCAACTTCTTCAGAAAGAAAAGGGATTGCTTTCGGAGTTGCGGAAAATAACGGGATTTGCCTCGGAAGAGTTGGTCCAAAGATTTGAACATTTACTTGAAGAACGTAAACATTTAGAAAAGGAGTTACAGGAATTTCGACTAAAATCCTCGAGATCGGAATTGGAAACGATCTTATCATCTGCAGTTGAACTGAACGGATTTAAGCTGGTTGCGACCCGTATTGAGACTGATTCACTAGAGAATGTAAAAAAGTTAGGTGATTTTATTCGCTCTAAATTAAAAAGCGGAGTTGGTGTTCTTGGCACGGTAATTCATGACAAACCGTTTTTGCTTTGCGTTGTGACAGATGACCTGATCAAATCACATAAATTGAAAGCAGGAGATATTGTTAAAGAACTTGCGTCTCATATTGGCGGCGGTGGTGGCGGAAAACCTCACATGGCTCAAGCAGGCGGCAAAGATGCCTCTAAGCTTGATTTTGCGTTGGAAAAATCTGTCGGAGTTGTTCAAAACTTATTAAAAAATTAATGGTGTTTTTTGAATAGGATATACACTCGATTACTTTCTATTGTTGAAAACGGCAAAGCCGGGTTTTTTTTTCTAATTGATCCCGATAAACTTTCCCTACAAAATGTATCGCGAGTTGTTCAAGGTATTCAAAAAGGCGGATGTGATGCGATTTTGGTTGGCGGGAGCTTTCTTTTTACGAATCATTTTGATGATTTTATTCGTTTAGTGAAAAATGAAACCGATTTGCCTGTTATCATATTTCCCGGGAATTCGCGGCAAATATCTGCAGCAGCTGATGCTATTTTGTTTTTGAATTTTATCAGCAGCAGGAATCCCAATTATCTTATTGGAGAACAAGTAATCGCTGCTCCTATCATCAGATCAATCAACCTGGAAGCAATATCAACAGGGTATATGCATGTGGAATCTGGGAATATCACAACGGTTGAATTTCTTTCCGGATCCAGGCCTATTCCCCGGGATAAAAGCGAAATTGCAGTAGCGCATGCATTAGCTGCGGAATATATCGGGATGAAATTAGTGTACCTGGAAGGTGGCAGCGGAGCAAAATTCTCTATTCCCGATGATATGATTTGTAAGATATCAGAGCAAATTAACATCCCTCTTGTTGTTGGTGGTGGTATCCGATCAGCTAAAGAGGCGCGCGCAAAAGTTGATGCCGGCGCAGATTTTGTTGTGATTGGAAATGCGATGGAAAATAATTTATCTGAGACATTCATACAAGAATGTGCCGAAGCCATTCATTGTGATTAGAAAAATGTACCTTGAAACATTAAAGCTGGGACACTAAAATTTAAATGATAGATATTCATACTCACCTTCTTCCCGAATTTGATGATGGTCCAAGATCAATGGATGATACCAGGAGAATGCTGGCATTAGCAGAAAAAGATGGGACTACTGAAATAGTTCTGACTTCCCATATTTTAAGTCCCGCTGATTTTGATAGAGAAGAAGAGATCCTTGAAAAATTTAAGCAAGTAAAAGATGTCGTTAAAAAAGATGGTAGAAAGGTTAAAATCTATTTAGGTGGCGAAATTTTTTTACATCCGGATACTGAGCTGAACAAAGTCTTTACCACTTTTAATAATAATGGCAAATATGTTTTGGTTGAGTTTGGCATGCGCACCATTCCGGAATTTGTACCCAAGAAAATATTTGATTGGACCATGAATGGAATTCGGCCCATTATTGCCCATCCGGAACGCGTGTTGCCTATCATGAAAAATCCTAAATATGCTTATCGATTTGTTCAGATGGGTGCCAGCTTGCAGATAAATTCAGGCAGTTTACTTGGCATTTTTGGTGATTCAGTAAAAAAATGCGCGCAGGTACTTCTTGAACATGATTTGGTTCATTTCGTTGCTTCCGATGGCCATGATATTCGATCACGTTCCATATCTTTAAAAAATGCATATGAATTAGTTTCAAGTCAATATGGACCAAGTAGAGCCGAAATTTTATTTGAAATGAATCCTGTTCGTGCCATTCTGGGTGAAGAATTAATCAAGTCCGAGCCCATTGAATTTGAAGAACGAAGCAATGGTTCCGGGCGTTGGCAATCACTGAAACGGAAATTTGGTCTAATACGTGAACCATGAACCCCTCCCACCTTGAATTCATCCGTTCCGAACTTAAAGAAAGTTCAGAAGTTAAAATCCAGGTTGCCGAAAAGCTTTCTTTTTTAATTGCAGAGGTCGCAAACTTAGTCTTTCAATCTCTGAAAAATGGTGGTAAAATCCTGTTTTGTGGGAATGGCGGCAGTGCAGCTGATGCCCAACATTTAGCAACGGAAATGGTGTGTCGTTTGGAATTCAATAGGCCAGCGATGGCGGCCCTTGCCTTAACGACAGATACATCACTCATCACGGCTCAATCAAACGACATGGGATTTGAATCCATTTTTTCCAGGCAAATCGAGGCCTTAGGCAAACCTGGCGATGTATTAATAGCAATCACAACCAGCGGTAACTCGGAAAATGTGTTAAAAGCTGTGCAAACGGCAAAGACCCAAAAAATGCAAACTGTGGCTTTTTCCGGTCTGAGTGGAGGTAAAATTAGTAGCATCGTAGATTATGCATTAACTGTGCCATCTTCAAATACTCAACGAATTCAGGAAGCTCATATAACCATAGGCCATATTATATGCGGCTTGGTTGAGAAAGAGTTAGTTGAACAATAAAGAGGAAATTAGTATTTGAACGATATACTTAATACGTTTTTCAATAAATGTCAATAAATATACTTCAATTATCGATTATTAAATCCTGGACATCCTGTTGATCTTGTCTGAATATTTTAATTGGTTATAATTGTGCTATGAATAGGATGAACCACAACTAACTAGAAAAATAAATGTTTTCTTTTTTACAAAGTTATTTTTTATATGGGTTGTTTGCGGTTAGCCTGCCAATCCTTATCCATTTGTTTAACCGGCGCAAAGCCAAACGTGTATCATTTAGTACCATTTTTTTCCTCAAAGAATTGCAGAAAAAACAGATGAGCCGTCTGAAACTCAGGCAGATCATCCTTCTACTCCTTCGAGCCTTGGTAATCGCCATGGCAGTTATGGCAATGGCAAGACCAACCATACGATCGAGTAGTTTGTTCCTGGGGAAAGCAAATGTTCGAACTGCTGCAGCAATTGTGCTGGACAATTCCTTAAGTATGCGTTGGGAGGGGCCTGCTGGTACGCGTTATAGCACAGCTGTAAAATCCGTAAGCAATATATTAAACCAATTGAATCAGGGAGACCAAATAAGTCTTTTTGTGCCTTGTCCGGTTGGGGACCTGTCTTCCCAACAAACGTTTGAAACTCCGGATGCGATAATAAATTTACTTAAAAATTCTTCGGCAAGTATGCTTTACGGGAATATGTTCCAAACGATTAATCAAGCCACAGCTTACTTGGATAAGTCAATTTTTCCGAATAAGGAAATGTATATTCTTTCGGATTTTCAAAAAAGCTCATGGCAGCTTGAAGATCTGAAGGAAACCTCACTTGAGGTATCCGGAATACGCTATTTTACAATTGATTTGAGTGATTCAGAGGATCGTAATGCTGGCCTTAATAAAGTAAAATTGCAAGAGCAGATTATTGAATTAAGCAGGCCAGTTGCTGTTATTGCAGAAATCGGCAATTTTGGCAATGGCGACCTGAAAGACTTAATGGTACATGCTTTTTTAATGGAAAACAGGGTAGGTCAAAACACATTAAGTATTCCCAAAAGCAGAAACGAAAATATTTCTTTTAACCTGACATTAAAAGAAACCGGCTTTATTTCTGGTATGGTGGAGCTGGAAGACGACCCGCTTCTGGAAGATAACCGGGGATATTTCACTTTTTATCTTCATAAGAAGATCTCCATACTGTTGCTTGGCGATCAAGAAGATCTGGATTATCTAAAGCTTGCTATTGCACCCAATCCCGAACAGAATCGGTTATTCGATTTTAAACGAATGAATCAACTACAGAATTTGGATGTTCCCCTTTCACAATTCCCGGTTGTAATTATGGCGGATCAATCCATTTTATCTGAAAGTGATATTGCTAGGCTCATCCAATATGTTCACGGTGGCGGGCATATGATCTTTTTTCCTGGCGGCCAAACTGATATTCGAGGAATAAATGAGAGATTTTTAGCTCCCCTGGGAGTTCCGGTATTTCGAGGTAGTAAGGGAACCCTGGGAAAGGTTGAATCTTACATTGGCTGGGGATCAATAGATTTCAAGCACCCGATATTTTCAAATGTATTCCGTGGAAAAATTGACAACCTGGATTCGCCACAGTTTTACTTTCGCTTGAATCTCGATTCTCAATCAGGTGGAGCCGATGTAATCAAATACAACGATAACTCCCCGTTTCTCCATGTTTCAAATATCGAAAAGGGAACTGTCTTTTTGTTTACATCAGGTTTGGATCCCGAATGGAATAATATGGTCTATAAGTCTATTTTTCCACCACTGATTTACCGGAGTGTCATTTATCTGGCATCACAAAATAAGCAACAAGCTTCTACATCGATGGTTGGCGAAGAAATTCAAAGTGAACTCTATGACCCTGAAGCGTCTTATTCGATTTTGAGGCCTGACGGTGTGGAAGAAAAAGTTACGCCGAAACAAACCGGAATTACTTTACAAATCCGCTATACCAACACAAAAATTCCTGGAATTTTTAAGTTATTAAAAGGCTCTGTTGTAATTAAACAATGGGCTGTGAATGTCGATACCAAAGAGTCGGGTTTCGAAAAGATTTCACTTAGAGATCTGGATGATATATTAGCAGGGCAATCTATAGCGCTTTCAGCCATTGGAGCTTTTGGTGAACAGATTAAGAAAAACAGATTTGGTAGTGAATTTACTAAGTGGTTTTTTATACTAGCAATCTTGTTTATGATTTGTGAAATGTTATTATCGCGGGAAGGCCTCCTTTCAAATATACCCGGCCTTAAAAAGTTATTGAAGGAGAATGAATAACTGGCTTTGACCTATAAAGTTGACCAAAATGGCAAAGAACTGGCGATTTTAGTAACCGGTAAAATGCCCATGCAAAAAGAGTGGGAAGTAAATGACTATCTTGATGAACTAAGTTTGTTGGTTGATACCGCCGGGGCCGAAGTCGTCGATCGAATGATTCAGGAGCGGAAACAAATTGATCCAACATATTTTATCGGGAAAGGAAAAGCTTTAGAGCTGGCTGAGAAAGTAAAGAAATTAAAATTGGATTTGGTTGTTTTCGATGATGATCTTACCCCGGCTCAAGCGCGAAACCTGGAAAATATTACAGAAACAAAAGTAATCGATAGAAGCGGATTAATTTTGGATATTTTCGCGAGACGGGCAAAGACCCGGGAAGCAAAAACCCAAGTAGAGCTTGCTCAATTAGAATATCTTCGACCCCGTTTAACCCGTCGTTGGAGCCACCTATCCCGCCAGGAAGGGGGTATCGGCACAAGGGGTCCGGGAGAAACACAGTTAGAAACAGATCGCCGGTTGATTGATAAACGGATATCAAATTTAAAAACGGATTTGAAAAAAATATCCCAGCAACGAGGTACACGTCGACAAAACAGGAGAGATCTTTTTAAGGTGGCTCTTGTCGGATATACCAACACTGGTAAATCCACCCTTTTAAATGCGCTAACCAACGCAGAAGTAGTTACCGAAAACCGCTTGTTTGTTACACTAGATCCAACTGTTCGAGGGTTTCAGATCGGCTCGGAACTTCGAGTTCTTTTAATGGATACGGTTGGTTTTATTCGAAAATTGCCACACAACCTGGTAGCTTCATTTCATAGTACATTAGAAGAAACGATTTCCGCCGATTTACTGCTGCATATTGTAGATATAAGCCATCCTTTATTTGAGGACCAAATTAAGTCTGTAAACCATGTGCTCAACGAATTAAATATCTCCGATAAACCCGCAATTACAGTTTTCAACAAAATCGACTTGCTCAAAAATAAAAACAATATTGACTATTTAAGAGAAAAGTATAAACCTGCAATTTTCATTTCTGCGACGCGGGGTTATTTATTATCTGATTTAACAGAAGCCCTGCTTGGAGCTTATGAAAAAAATATTCTCATTAAAGAAATTAAGGTTCAATCAAACATATCTAACATACTTAACGCGATAAGCACGTTGGGGACAATTCTGGATACAAATTCATGTGACGAAGGACTTTATATCAAATTTAAGATATCAAAAATTAATGATAATAAATTGGAGACAATTTTAAAAAGATACTGTGAGCAGGTACCAGAAATTAAATAGATTAACTAATGGCTTATAAAACTCAAACATCCGTTTTAGAACTTATAAAAGAAAAAAGTAAAGCAATCGCCCCAAAACTGGTGGAAATACGGCGTCATCTCCATAAAAACCCGGAATTGTCGTACAAGGAAATTGAAACCAGTAATTATATAAAAAAGTGGTTGGAACCTGTTGCAACAGAGGTCAGGACAGATTATGCCGAAACCGGTATAGTTGGAATTATTCAAGGGAACAAACCAGGTCCGGTTGTGGCGTTGCGCGGCGATATAGATGCGTTGCCAATTATGGAACAAACCGGGTTATCGTTTGCATCAAAAAATGAAGGTGTGATGCATGCATGTGGCCATGATTCCCATGCTACAGTTGCCCTGGGCGCTGGATTGATATTGTCTGAACTTAAAGACCAGCTAAAAGGCTGCGTCAAAATTATTTTGCAACCAGGTGAAGAAAAAAATCCGGGTGGCGCTTCTATTATGGTGGGGAACGGTGTTTTGAAAGACCCGGACGTTGATGTGATTTTCGGAGTCCATTCCGACCCCAGGTACGGTGTCGGTGAAATAGGGTATCGGGAAGGTCCGTTGATGGCAGAGGCGAATGAATTTAGCATTACTATTAAGGGAATGGGCGGCCACGGAGCCTCTCCTCATCTTACAAACGATACAATTGTTATTGCAGCACATGTGATAATATCTTTACAAAATATTTCAAGTCGAATGGTGGATCCGCAAGACCAGGTAGTTCTTACAGTTGGAAAAATGTGCGGCGGTAATACAACCAATGTGATTCCCACAGAAGTAGAGTTGCTGGGAACTGTTCGTACATTTAAGCCCGGATTAAGTCAATATATAGAAGTAATAATGCGTAGAATCGTTGGTGGAATCACATCCGCCTATGATGCCGAATATGATTTTAAAATGAGCTATGGTTCTCCGGCAGTTATTAATGATGAAAAAGTTACCCAATTTTTGCTTCAATCGGGTCATCAATATATTGGCGAAAACAATTGCCACTATATTGAGAAACCAAGTATGGGTGGGGAAGATTTCTCATTTTATTTACAAGAAATACCAGGATGTTTTTTTAAGCTGGGAACGGGAAACCCGGAAAAGGGTATAACCTCTTTATTCCATCAGTCAACTTACGACATTGACGAAGATGCTTTACACATTGGAGCTGGATTTATGGCTTACCTGGCTTATAATTATTTAACGAATCAAACATAGTTCAAATATTTTGAAAATTAAATATAAAGATAAAATTATTTTCCATTTCTTCTTGTTTTTCTTATTGCCATTTATGGCTGAAGCTCAACGAAGTCGCGGAACAAATATCAGTTTTGAAGAAGGCGATTGGATCAGTTATACTCAATGTCGATATATCAACTCAATACAAGTGACGCCATTTTTAGTCTATGCAGCAAGCGAGGGTGGAATTCTTCGTTACGATTACAATGCCCGGAAATGGCTTTTCCCGTTCACAAGCAGCAACGGTTTACCGGATAATAATGTGCTGGTAGCTGCATATGATATCTCAACAAATTTACTTTGGTGCGCTACTGAAGAAGCAATATCCGTTTATCATCAAGAATCGAAAATATGGGAAAATTCTTACCTGGATGAAGCTGGGTTGCCATTTGGAGACCCGGTGGTATCCATTGGGTTCGATAATCAAAATGTATGGATTGAGACACAATCCGGCAATTTCTTTAAAAGTCCATCTCGATTTTTAGTGTTGTCTCCGGAAAACGAACCATCTGAAAATTTTATAAATTGGGTTGGCAGGCGAGGGTTTGTTCCTGCCAGGCTTCAGCAATACAATTTGCCGAATTCAATGATGTTCATCGATAATGCGGTGGAATATTTTATCCAGGATAACAATCTTCGCGATTTCCGATTTAATTATTATGTAATTGATAATTGGCAAATGTTATGGGCCGGAACAAACGGCCTTGGAATGTTTAGGGGTAATACTCGCACTGGTAGTATGCAGCACAAACCATTTGGCTTGCTGAATCCGGATGTTAAAGCAATATATAAGGATCAAAAAAATATTTGGATCGGGGGAAATAATCAAGATCCCAATATGAATGGAATAAGTGTATGGGAGTATAAGCCGGATCGTTGGTCCTATTTTGAACCCAGGTACATTTCTCGTTTTAGTGACATGAATATAAGGGATATTTCTTCCACAAATGAATCTGTCTGGCTTGCAACGGAAAATGGTTTGGTGCGCTATCAAAAAGACAAAGACCGCTGGCGAACCTATACTGTTTTTGATAATTTGAGGGACAATAGCATATATTCCATTGCAGGGGATGATTCTACACTTTGGGTAGGATCCAGGGATGGTCTGGACCGGATCACCAATATCCGGAAAAAAATGAATTTAATTTCGATCTCTCCCATTACCCCGGGTAAAGATGAAGTGTCGGTTTTTGATATTCTAGTTGATAAAAACATCGTTTGGGCCGGAACAAATTGGGGACTTTTTTATTATGATAAGTTCACCCGGGGGAAAGGATTTTATCAGGGTGGTGAGGGGCCCGGAGTTGGCGCCATAACAGCTATTGCCAAATCGGGAGACAGTTTATGGGTTTCCACACTGAACACGATTGAAGTTTACGATATAAAAAACAAGATTTGGAGAGGTTCTCCTGCTCGAAAGGTATTTGGCGGAACACTGATTAATGATATTGCCGCAACGAAAAACAGTATTTGGGTAGGGACAGACGACGGTTTATATAAACACAATTTGATAGACAACTATTGGCGGAATTTTACAACAGATGATGGCCTTCTCGATAAGATTGTGCAGAAAATTCTTCCTGATCAGGATTATCTGTACATAGGTTCTCCCCGGGGCTTGACAAAATTTTATTGGAATTCACCAAATCGGATTGATTGATAGTATTTCATGATAGGCTAAACATATTTTACTAATATTATTAAGACAAATAAAATGGTAATTAAATATTTAGGAGATATTCCAAGTATTCATAACGAGCACCCAAGTAGTTTTTTGCTTTTATTAGCATTTGGTCAAAGCTAAATGAAGGATGATAAATTTTTGCTAAATCAGAATTAAAGTAGAGGGGATACAGAATTGTAATGGCTAAAATATAAAAGAAATCTTTTTACATTTTGAAGTTTTTTTGCCAGTTACCAGGAATTGAATTGCTTCTTTTTAAGATGTAATAGGTATGAATAAAGTAATTCCAAAGTTGTTTTGTTATCGACCGAATGGATTCTTCGGTTGTGTCTGGAAAGTAACCAGAAATCAGGTAAAATAAAGGATCGTATTGCAATAGTTGATTTATCTTATACTTATACAGTGCATTAGGATTGGAAAGTCTAAATAAGAACTTATAAAGAGCACTAGCTAAATCTCGAATTAATTGAAGGGGTCGAATTTCCGTTGATTGAGATGATAAATTAAGACTCGAATCAAGGTCAGTTAAAAATACAACTTTCCTTTCAGGACAATAGCAAACGTTATCAAACCCGCTTGAATATCTAAAAAGTCCAACAGCACCAAAATCATGTAAAGTCTTCCCCAATTTTCTGCATAGTAGACAAATAGTCTCCAATCTTGTGTTGTCTTTGGATTTATTTTCTTGAATTCCGAGTGAATTACAGACTTTATTATAGTAGTTGTGCTTTTCATTATTTGACAAATCTTCACAAAAAAGTATAGAATGTAAACGGCTCGGAGAATCATCTGGCGATAATGAAATTACCGCTCCCATATCATGATCCTGAAATATGTATTCGTTTTTGTATTTAATAACAACTAATGGAGCTATCGAAGGAATATTATTTTCTATTAATAACTTTGCATTTTTATATTCAAGAAGTGCCCTGTCGTGTATGATTCCTCCATAGGGTGCCGGGTTGCTATATAAAAGTGAATATTCGCCACTTTCGTTAAAACCAACATGATTAAGTTTTGTAGTATATCCGTACTCCGATGTCGTGGGTGGGTGGGGTTTCTCATATATCTCACCATCGTGGATACCAGAATAGCCTTGTCGGTTTTTTGGGTTCCAGATTCCTACCCCTTTTAGTTTTACTGCTCTAAATTTGTAAATTGAATTCGTAAATGAAGCTGGTTTTTTAAGAATATGCCAAGCACATCTGCCGGGTGTTAGGAAAAATGGTGTTTGTTTCCATGAGGCAATATCCAGTATTCGGCTTACCTCTTCATCAGAGATTTTAACTTTTTCATATCTATGCGAAATAACGAATTTGATCGGAGTTTTGATCACAGCCCCTTCAGGTTGATTAATAACAGTGTTCTAACTATTTAGATTACCAAAGGTTGTACCAACTCCGGCCATTTCAAACATATCTTCGAATTCCTTTAAAAGCAAAGCTGTGGCTTTAAATCCAGTACAATGAGAAACTGCCAACCTCTTAATATTAAAGTTATGCAAGTTTTTAATTGTGTCTAAAATTGTTTGTTTGTCACTTTTAAAAAGATGTAATCCTCCAATCAGTAATTTTATGTTTTGGGACTGGGTAATATTTTTAACATGCACTAGTGCATTTTCAATTCCCGCATGAGTACACCCGGTAAGCACATTGACACCATCATTATCGATAACACAAAAAACCTGGTCATCCGGAACATCGTCAATTACAAGTTTACCATTACGCTCAGCATATAATTCTTTATCCATTGTTCGATAAGCTGGTGATCTGGGTATTTGACCGGAGACCCATATATCTTTTGTGATTTGTGTGGGTTTTGAGGAAAAATGAAAACGTGCGCCTAATTTCTCTAATTTTTCTTTACTTGCAGCAAAACCAATATCTTTCTTAAAATCTTTTTTTATTAACCATTTTTTTTCAAAAACAGATGGATGGGCATATACATCTATTGGGCCAGTAATTTTTAATACATGTTCTAATCCACCGGTGTGGTCATCGTGACCATGGCTGAGAATAATGGCATTTAGTTTTTTCAAATCCACATTTAAAGCCATTGCATTGTGAACAACAACATTATCTCGCCCCGTATCATATAGAAAATTTCCATCTGTAGTTTCAACATATGCAGAGAATCCATGCTCAGCCAAACAGGTAAATAGTTCATAAACAGTATTGTCTATCAATATTTTTATATTCTTTAACATATTTTGTCCTTAAATTTTTTGAAATAAAAATTTCTTTGGCTTATTTAGCTATTTTGTTTTCATCTTTTTTTTCATACAATTTTGTACTTTCAACCTCATCATAATTAATTTCCTTCAATTGCTCCCATATTTTTTGAAAATGTTTAATAAAACACAGAGATTTTCTGGGCTCTTTGCTAGTAGATTCAATATTGAATTCTATGTGCATGTATTCTCTTGATCTACCCTGTCTAAGAATAAAACCAATTATAACCCTATTGTCACTGCGAAAAATCATTAATGTGGGCGGATTATTGTAAATTTTAATTTGGAAAGTTTTTTGTTGTTCAGTTTTTTGTTGTTCAGTATTAAGAACGGATTTGCGTTTACTACAAAATTTTCCAAGTGATGAGACCATCTCTTCTTGAAAAAACTCTTCATTTTTTAATCGAAGTTCTGCAAAACGATTTTGAACGAATGGATGTAGAGGATTCAAAGCTAATATTCGAACATCAATGCCAGCTTTTGCCTTTTCAAGGAGTAATCCTATGTATTCTTGCATCGACTGAAGATTTGTTACTAAAATATCGATATTTTCTTTTGCAGAAGTGAAAAAGTCATTAAAGTTAATTGCTTGCCTGGTCGGGTAAATAGTAACAACTTCCTTGGTGTCTCCAATTTCACCTAACCGTTGTACGAGCTCATGGATTATACTAGCAGTAACTTCCTCTGCAGCGTTTCCAATTTCACCCATCCGTTGATCAAGCTCCCGGATTATTCTAACAGTAACTTGATCTACAATCTCTCGTTCAATTCGACTTTCCACGAAGTACTGGTATAAAAGAGCAAGCAGGGCAATTGGTGCAAACAGAAAACTAATATCTCTAAGTAAAGCTGCCAAAAATGCAATAGACCAGTTTTCAATAGATGGATTGATAATAAGACTAAGAACTAAAAATAATATACCCAGAAAAAGTAATATCCAAAATAGAGCGATTATCCGTCTTCTTTGAAATTTTTTATCAGTCATTGAAGAATTTGATTCTAAATGAGTTTCAAATTTCTTATTATGTTTTGCATTTATTCAATCGTAATAGAGTCGCCAGTTGATAATCTATGAAATACTTTAGAAAACTCCGCCTTAAACATTTCGATAGACTTTGGGCCTGTGCAATGACATGGTGCAAGAAGTCCTAAACCATATTGAGAAAGCTGACGGGCCAGTTCAATTGTATCGTTTTTATTATCAAAAAGATGAAAACCACCGATTAAGCCAAACAATTGATCTCCTTGAAATAATGAAAGACAATATTCAATTGTATTAATGATTCCTCTATGACCACATGACGTTAATATTAACAATCCATGTCCAGTTTTGAGAATCACCGCAATTTCTTCCTCAAAAGTATCAGGTTCGAGGCCATTCGGCCCTTCAACATAATAACGATAATTGTTTTTCTTTTCGAAATCACTTTTTAAAGGTATTTGGCCTGTAATGAAAACATGATCAGAAAGTTGAATTGGATTTTCTGCATGTTTTATTTTTGTTGTCTTTTTGACATTTATTAGTGAAGGTTGATTGCCTGAAGGTTCCATTTGTTTTCCGATTTTCTTGTATTTTTGGCGAAAAATACTTGAGTGTAAAACAACACAAGGATTTGCTAATTTTGAAATAAAATGCATAGTTCCACCGATATGGCCTGAATGACCATGTGATAAAACAAGATATTGAATGTCATCTATTTCAACCTGGAGGGTCTTCATATTATTTATAGCTACAACTCCAGACCGTCCACAATCAAAGAGAATTCGTAAAGGTTGGGGATCATTAGATTCTATTAAAAAGCTTAACCCTTCTTCTGCCCATAGGTTCTTACGATAAACAGTGTTTTCAATTAGTGAAGTTATCTTCAAGATAATTATGCTCCTTTAAATGGCAAGATATCTAGTAGATTCCTTATATGAGGTATAACATCTTTTCCCTCAATAAATCCAAGGCCACCATCAGCACATGCTCTTTCATTAAAGGCACATGTTTTGTCAACCCTTACACCTTGTCCAGAAAACATAATTGGAACGGGGTCTCCTGAATGATGTCTCAATTCGCTAGGGGTTGAATGATCCGCTGTTACTATAATAAGTGTCTCATCTGGCAATTTATTAAAAGAAATCATTGCTTGATCGATCTTTTCAATAAAATCCGTTTTACCGACATAATCTCCGTCCTCACCCAATGAATCTGCAGCCTTTACATGAACAAAAACAAAATTATATTTCTCGAGAGTGTTAATTGCCATTGTAAATTTTGCTTGAATATCGGTGTCTGGAAGTCCGGTTGCTCCCGGAACATTAATCACATCCATACCTAAAAAGGCTCCAATGCCTTTATAAAGTCCTCCACCTGCAATACAACAAGCCGATAAATCGAAACGTTCTTTAAAAGTAGGAACTTCTTTGTATTGACCTGCTCCACGAACAAGCAAATAATTTGCTTCATTTTTATTTTTGCGTATACGCTCTTTATTAAATTGATGATTTTTTAAGATGTTATGTGCTTTTTCTAAAAATTGATTTAGAATTTCTGCTGTATGACTGGCCTCAGGTGTGTTATCTGTTGGAGTAACAGTTCGCACTGGAATATTATTCTCATGAGGATCTGAGTCAATAATATCATTGGACAAGCCTTCCCCACGCATAATTATTCCGGCACGATGTGCAGTTCCCGGCTTTACGAGAAATTTTACATTCCCAATTTCAATACCATCTAATTCTTTTGTTAACGGCTCAACCACACGTATTCTCCCAGCACGCCTATCTTTTATAATTAAGCTTCCTTCTTCTACAGTTCCAAAGTTACCCCTCAAAGCAACATCTCCTTTGCGTAATTCCATACCAATCCCAGCCACTTCAATCGTTCCCCGCCCAGAGTAATATTTGCTAATTGGGTTATATCCCATAATTGCAAGATGGGCTACGTCGCTGCCTGGTACAAATTCACGTCCGAGAGTATGCATCATTCCACATTCTGATTGTGCAGCTAAATTATCCAAATTTGGGGAGTTAGCGGCCTCTAATGGTGTCCGATTTTGAAGCTTTTTAATAGGGCGGTCACCTAAACCATCGCAAATAATAATTAGCGCTTTCTTTAGCATAATTAATTAATTCTCCTGTTTCCTATTCATATAGGATAATTTAATGTTTTTTGCTAATATTAATTCTTTCAAATGAAGTGTACAGTATTTTAGAGTAATTTTTAATATAAAATATAAAATTTGGAAAGCTTTTCTTTTTTTACATTTTTCTAATTAGCGGCCCAATAATAGTATATTATTCGAAGGAAAAAATGAAAACAAATAATCGACTTAAACAACTATCCAAATTATCTTTTTCAAATGAGAAGAAAACTCTATTAATAGTAATCGATGGATTAGGAGGATTACCTCATCCAGGTTTTGATAATAAATCTGAGCTTGAATATGCAGATTTAAAGAACCATAATTCGAAATTATGAATTTGGAAAATATGCAATCCAGATTCGAGCTTCTCGAACATACCGGTGATTCTGGGTTGGAAGTTTGGAGTGGATCACCGGAAGGAATATTCGAAACGGCAGCGCTGGGGATGTTTTCCATCCTGGTAGAATTAAATACGATTCAGCCTGAAATTCAAAAAAGCATTGAATTGCAATCCCATTCTAGAGAAGATTTATTGGTTGATTGGCTGCGTGAATTAAACCTAATCTCTATTTTAGATGAAATGCTGTTTTGCCGCTTTGAAATTCAGAAATTAAAGGATAATTCTCTAAATGCACATATATTTGGAGAGCCTGTTTCGAAAGTTAAACATAAAATATTCCGTGAAATTAAAGCGGTAACCTATCACGATTTGATTTTTGAACCGAGAAATTCCGGCTGGTTTGCAAGAGTGATTTTTGATTTATGAATTGATTTAAATGCATTAAGACAGGATTAACAAGATGAATAAGATTTATAAAATGATAAATGAACTTAAGAGATAGTTGCAGAATGCATAAAATCCCACAGAATGTCATTCTGAACGAAGCGAAGCGGAATGAAGAATCTCTTGATTTTAAAGAATACCTGGCATCATTTATTTTTAATGAAAACAGCGAAGGAGATTTGTTTGTCTCCAATGAGAAAAAAACCATAGTCGAATCCAACCGGATTGACGGGGAAGAATATTCCCAGTTTATTAATGAATTCTGGACATCAAAGCAGCGGCAGGCTTCCCCCCTGCATGAAATCGCATACCGGGCCTGTTTTAAACCGCAGTTGCCGCGATTTTTTATAGAGACCCTTTCACAAAAAGGAGATGTGATTTATGATCCGTTTTCCGGCAGAGGTACAACTGTTCTTGAAGCGGGACTGCTGGATAGAAATATAATTTCTAACGATGTGAACCCTTTGAGCAGGATATTAACTTATCCTAGATTTTTTGTTCCGGATATTTTGGCAATAGAAAATCGTTTAAATGAAATTCCGTTTCACGAAGACACAACTGCAAATTTCGATCTCTCCATGTTCTATCATCCGAAAACAGAAAATGAATTGATTTCACTCCGCAACTACTTTATCAAGAAGAAAAGAGCAGATTTGGAAGATCGATTGGATATATGGATTCGAATGATTGCAACCAATCGTTTAACCGGCCATTCACCAGGTTTTTTCTCCGTGTATACATTGCCTCCGAACCAGGCCGTGAATGCACAAAATCAAAAAAAGATCAATGAAAAAAGAAAGCAGAAACCTGAATACCGAGATGTGAAAAAGTTGATCCTGAAGAAAACCGGGACCTTGCTGAAGGGAATGACCCGGGAGACAAAAGTGAAATTGAAAAACATTGGCAATCATGCAGTTTTCTTGAATACCGACGCCAGGGAAACGAACGAAATCCTTTCTGATTCTGTTCAACTTACGGTTACCTCACCGCCATTTTTAAATGTTGTGCAATACGCGAAAGACAATTGGCTGCGCAGTTGGTTTAATGATATCGATGTTGAGGAAGTATCAAAGAAAATTACGATGGCCAGAACTGTTGAGGACTGGAATAGCGTAATGGCCAAGGTTTTTAGTGAACTGTTGAGGATTACAAAACCACAAGGTTGGGTTGCTTTTGAGGTTGGTGAAGTGAACAAAGGCAAAATAGAATTGGACGAGCATATCGTACCCATTGGCGTTAAAGCAGGATTTAACTGTGAAGGGATTTTAGTGAATCGCCAGAATTTCACAAAAACCGCTAATATATGGGGAGTTAACAATAATTCCAAGGGGACCAATTCTAATCGGGTTGTGCTTTTTCAGAAGGTATAAATATGTTTGTAATTAAATATCTAAAAAATAACTACAATGTCATTTCAATCCCGCCTGGCGGGAGAGAAATCTTAAATCCGAAGACAATGATAATTAGATTTCTCAACACCTAATGTCGAATCGCAACAGAGGGGTCATGAAATCCAATACATAGTATGTTTATATACTTACAAACTGGAACCATAAAGTTATGTATGTTGGTGTTACTAACAATCTAATGCGAAGACTATATGAACATAATCATAAACTTGTTGCTGGATTTACCAGGAAATATAATGTCGACAAGCTGGTTTATTTTGAAGTCACAAACGATATCAATGCTGCGATTGCCAGAGAAAAAGAAATAAAGAAATGGCGACGGGAGAAAAAGAATAAACTGGTCCAATCTGGCAACCCAGAATGGAAAGACTTAAGTGATGACTGGTTTGATGAGTAAGTCAAAACACAAGACTTGTCATTTCGAAGAGTTTACGACGAGAAATCTTCTTTTTAAACAATGTTAAGTTAACAGGATTACAAGACGTTACAAGATTTCTCGCATTCGCTCGAAATGACATTGTGCTGTAACGCCAAAAGGGGGTAATTATGGCAATATACCCAAAAGTGATCATTACAACAGAGATGCTTTCTTCCGCAAAGCAATTCGTGAATCGTGTTTCCGTAGACAGAACAAAAGCCTCCGAGATTGACACCTTGACCGGAATCTTAGGTGAATTTGTATTTGCCGGTTATTTTTATGGAGATTGGAAAAAACACCACGTGGGAAAAAACAGGGGTAAAGAAGATTTCGCCGGTATCGAGATTAAAACCTCGGCTTTTCCGTTCAGTGAGAATCTGCATCTCTTGGTTAGGCAGGATTATGCTCAAAAAAGGAAACCGAAATTCTATGTGCAAATCATACTCAATGTGGATTCCTTTCATGCGAATGAAATAAAACCGGGAACAGCAGCATTGATCTGCGGCTTTGCAACAGCCCAAGAAGTTGGCAATACCCCACTGAAAGATTTTGGCTCGAAGATGGGTGGATCCGGCGGTTACAAATGTCATTACATTTCCATAAAGAATTTGCATCCTGTGCAGGATTTATTAAATTACTGATTGGAATAACTCAATAAATCTGAATGAGGACGGGATGGATTATAAAAAAATAATAACTATTAATACCGGAATACGCGGTGGTAAACCGTGCATAAGGGGAATGCGAATTACGGTTTATGATGTTCTCGAATATTTGGCTTCAGGTATGTCGCATAAGGAGATTCTGCAGGATTTTCCTTATCTTACAGAAGAAGATATCCTGGCTTGCTTGAGTTACGCTGCTGATCGTGAACGATCGACAATTGTTAAAAATTCATGAAACTTCTTTTCGACCAGAATTTATCTCCTCGTCTTGTAGAAATTTTATCAGACATTTTCCCAAAATCAGTTCATGTTTCAGTTGTAAACCTAAGCAAGGCTCAAGACAAGGATATTTGGGAATATGCCGCAAAAAATAAATTTGCCATTGTTACTAAGGATGTTGATTTTAGTGAGTTAAGTTTGATTTTTAGTTCTCCCCCAAAGACAATTTTGATAAAGCGAGGTAATTGTTCCACTAAAGATATTGAAGAAATTATGAGAGAAAATTTTAAGTCAATAGATAATTTCATTAAAGATAAATCCTCAAATACTCTTATGTTGTTTTAAACTGTATACAAAACCTATTATTAAATCCCATACCGCAAATCGAAACAAATAAAATCTCCGAATATGTTTGAGAAATCCTTTTAAAAAAGTGGGTTAAATTCGCATGATGCGGATAAGATTGTGCCGGGAACCGCAGCATTGATCTGCGGTTTTGCCACAGCCCGGGAAGTTAACAATGCTCCCCTGAAAGATTTTGGCTCAAAAATGGGTGGCTCCGGCGGTTACAAATGTCATTACATTTCCGTAATGAATTTGCATTCTATAAAGGATTTATTAAATTGTTTTAATAACAAGTTTAAATAATGGGAGTTCAGTCGTTGTTTTTTTCATTAATTGATGCAAAAAATTTATTAGAAGGAGTAGCGTGATGAAAATAGAAAAATTATTAGATCATCTAAATTCTCTAGAAAAAAACGCCTTCATTAAAATTATTGATAACCTTATTTCTTCTGCTCCTAAAAATATTAAAGCGATAGAGAAGATTTTAAGCAATACTGACAAAGAATTAAAAAGCGTTGATAATTTGGTAATTTCAAAAATATTTGGCTTACTCGAGGATGAATTTAGTAACTATATTCAAAATGAATTTGTGAACACAACTTCTCAATTAGACATTTTGTCTGATATAATAATACGTGATGGAAATTGTATTCTAAAACTTGATTGGTTTGCGCGTTTGTATGAAAATGAGTTAAAACTCTAGGCAAAAAAATTAAGGAGTTTGAGAAATTGATAAAAGATGATAATTCAGAGATTAGCAGGGAAAGGAAACGTGATTATTTGATCTATAAAAAATGTTTAGAAACTGCATACTATAATGATCTTGAAAGCAATAGGGAAGCAAAGATTACTGATGATGAATCGTCAATCTTGTTAACCTTAGCGAAAGAATTAGAACTATCTCAAGAAGAAATTAAGTTGATTAACTATAAAATAATTCCAGTAATAAAGATTGAAATTGAAAGCATAATCAATGATCTGAAAAATATAGGTGTCCTGTTTTACTCAAGAAAGAACAATGTTGTATATATTGCAGATGAAATAGTAAGATTATTAAGAAAAATTCGGGGAAAAGAAATTGCGGATAAATTTTTTAAACGTGTGCTTCGTTTACTCAAAGAGCCACAACTAAACTTAATTGCAAGAAAACATAATATCGATAGGTCACTTCCTATTAATTTAAAAATCAAAGAAATTATAAAGGAAGGAATATCATTCGCAGGTGTTTTGACTCAAGATATTTATAAAGACAATACAACTTTAACTGATAAAAAGAAATTTCTAAATAACCTTTGTGATAAAGGACTTGAAATTCAACCTATACTTAAAGGAGTGACATTAGAAGAAAAAATAAAAAATTTAGTTCACTATTTCGAAAATATTGAAAAAGATGAAAGAGTAGGAATATCAATTGATGGGTATGATAACCTTTTAGTTGAGATGGATGAAAGAAATCCTAAGCTAAATAGTTTATTAAAGGAAGAATTTCAATTACAAGAAGAGAATATTATTAGTAGCAGTTTTTTGCTTGATTTTAATATTAAACCAAGAGATGTGTTAGAAGTTGTGTCAAAAGAACATTTAGAAAAATTTTGTGTAAGTAAGGGAATTAAAATACGTGGTAATCTTATACTGAATATTTTGGATAATTATAAAGATTCAGAAAATTTATATTTAGAGAATTTTGAAAATATTGGATTTAGGGATCTTAAAGCTTTAAAAGATAACGGAATAAAAATAAAAGAGTCAGATTTAGGATTGAAATTTGAAGAAATAACAAGGTCGATATTTAATCAGCTTGGCTTTAATGTTGATGAAAAATTAAAGAGGAAACTCAACACAAAAAAAGATATGATCGATGTTTTACTTAACCTTGATAATAACGAATTATTTCTGATTGAATGTAAGACAGTAAAAGAAAGCGGTTACAATAAGTTTAGTTCAGTTTCTCGACAAATAAAATCCTACACAGACCTTGCTACAAATAATGGTTACAAGATCATCAAGTCTTTGCTAATAGCGCCAGATTTTAGCGATGCTTTTATCAATGAAACCGAGCTTGAGTACGAACTAAACTTATCATTAATCACATCTTCATCTCTGATGAAGATTTTAAAAGGTTTCAAGAAAGCGAAGAAACACAAACAATTACCCTATAAATTGTTAATGAGAGATGTTTTAATAAAGGAAGATCGAATTTTAAAAGCCCTAAAATAGTTATTTTGCTAACCATTTAACATAGACTACGTAGCAATTGAATCTATCAGAATTTGACAATAGGAGTCCTCACGTTATAATAATTCTTTACCTGTAGTTGGTTCGTAGTGGCAGCCCACCTCTGCCGTAAAAAAGGGTAAAGGCAGGTAAATGCTTTTAAAATAAGGAAAGATAAAAATTGGCTAACCCGGAACATCTAAAAATTATTAAGCAAGGTGTAAAAGCCTGGAACAAGTGGCGGGAGGAAAATCCCGATATATGGCCTGACCTCGAAAAAGTAAATCTCATAGGGGCAAAGCTCGAAGAAGCAAACCTCAAAGGTGCAAACCTCAAAGGTGCAAACCTCACTGGAGCACAACTAAGAGACGCGATACTCATAGGAGCAACCCTCTCTGGAGCAAACCTCACAGGAGTAAATCTCTCAAGAGCAAATCTCATAGGAGCAAAACTCAGAAGAGCGGACCTCTTTGGAGCAAATCTCTTAAAAGCAAAACTTAGAAGGGCAGATCTCTTTGGGGCAAATCTCATAGAGACAAACCTTGCAAAAGCCGACCTCATAGAAGCAAGCCTCTATGGAGCAAACCTTAATGGAGCAAACCTACAAGTAGCTGTTCTATTGGAAACTAATTTATCGAATGTTAACTTATCAAATGCAAAAAATCTGAATTCCTGTATACATTATAGCCCAAGTACATTAGATCATCGCACGTTAATAAAATCCGGAAATCTCCCTGAAGTATTTCTCCGTGGCTGCGGGTTGCCGGAAAGTCTAATCGAGTATTACCCTTCGCTACTAAATCAACCCCTCAATTTTTACTCATGCTTCATTAGTTACAGTCATGCAGATAAATCATTTGCCCGGCGTTTGCACGATGCTCTGCAAGGTAAAGGGATTCGCTGTTGGCTGGATGAACATCAACTTCTTCCAGGCCAGGATATTCATGATGAAGTGGATCGGGGAATTCGGCTTTGGGATAAGCTTTTGTTGTGCGCTTCAGAAAACTCTCTCACCAGTTGGTGGGTAGATAAAGAAATTAATACAGCCTTTGAAAAAGAAATTGAATTAACAAAGGAACAGGGCAGTAAAATCCGTGCGCTTGTTCCACTAAACCTAGACGGCTATTTGTTTAGCGGCGAATGGAAAAGCGGAAAAGCCACAGAGGTTAAATCCCGCGTCGCTGCAGATTTTACCGGCTGGGAAACCGACAATCAAAAGTTCGAAGACGCATTCGACCGCCTGGTTAAATCAATCCAAGAAACAGAAGGCCGTGAGCCGCCGCCAATATCAAAACTATAGGAAAAAGTAATGGGCAAGCTGGAACATGTAAGAATTTTTGAACAAGGTGTAGGGGCCTGGAATAAATGGCGAAGTAAAAGTTTGGATATTATGCCTGATCTAATAAACGTAGACCTCTCAAAATTGGACCTCTCAAAATTTGACCTCTCAAGAGCAAACCTCAGAGGAGCTGACATCAAAAGAGCAGTCCTCAGAGATGCAACCCTTAGAGAAGCAAACCTCAGAGGAGCTGATCTCATAGAAGCAAAACTCTATAATGTTGACCTGTCAGAAGCTAACCTAGCAAGAGCAAACCTCTCAAGAGCAGACCTCAGAGGAGTAAACCTTACAGGAGCAAATCTATTTAGGACAAACTTTGAAGAAGCAGATCTCGAAGGAGCAGACCTTACAGGACCAATTTTATGGGAAACTATTTTGGTAAATATAGATTTGTCCCATGTAAAAAACCTGGATTCATGTAAACATAGCGGCCCAAGCACAATAGATTATCGTACGTTAAAGAAATCGTGCAATCTCCCGGAAGTTTTTCTCCGTGGCTGCGGTCTTAGCGATTGGGAGATTGAAGCTACAAAACTACACAATCCAAATTTAAACCAAACACAAATCACCGATATTGTTTATGAAATTGACCGACTTCGCTCTCAAAGTCCTATTGTTTTCTACTCATGCTTCATTAGTTATGGTCATGCAGATAAATTATTCGCTCGGCGTTTGCACGATGCTTTGCAAGGTGAGGGGATTCGTTGTTGGCTGGACGAACATCAATTGCTGCCAGGCCAAGACATTCATGATGAAGTGGATCGTGGGATTCGGTTGTGGGATAAGCTTCTATTGTGCGCTTCAGAGAATTCCCTCAGCAGTTGGTGGGTAGACAACGAAATCAATACAGCTTTTGAAAAAGAAATTGAATTAACAAAGCAGCAGGGCAGTAAAGTCCGTGCGCTGGTTCCGCTAAACCTGGACGGCTATTTATTTAGCGGCAAATGGAAAAGCGGAAAAGCCACAGAGGTTAAATCTCGTGTTGCCGCAGATTTTAGCGGTTGGGAAACCGACAACCAAAAGTTCGAAGATGCGTTCGACCGTTTGGTTAAATCACTCCAGGCAGAAACAGAAGGCCGTGAGCCGCCGCCAATATCAAAACTATAGGAGAAAGTTATGGCTAACCCGGAACATCTAAAAATTCTTAACCAAGGTATAGAAGCCTGGAATAAGTGGCGGAAGGAAAATCCGGTTATAATTCCTGACTTAACAAAAGTAGAATACGAAGACCAAGACCCTGAAGGCACTGGTCCCGCAAGATCCATAATGGATATGCTAATAGGAGTAGAAAACAACTTTTTAGAAGTAGACATATCAGAAGTAGACCTCAGTGGGGCAGACCTAACAAACGCAAACCTCCCAGAAGTATACCTCACTGAAGCAGACATCAGGTTCTCACAGGTGCAAACCTCAAAGGAGCGGACCTCACAAGAGCAAACCTCAAAGACGCAGATCTCAGAAAAGTAGACTTAACAGAAGCAACTCGCTCAGACACAAACTTTACAGGTGCAATCCTCGATTGAGTAAAACACACAACAACCGAAAAACCGGTTTCGTTACATGGCAAAAATAAATCTGCTCATATCAGTTATTATTCCAGCCTTCAATGAAGAAAAGTCTTTAGAGCAAACATTAGAACGATTCAAACTTGCCTTAAATGAGAATAAGGACAAAGGTATTTCGTGGGAAATTATTGTATCCGATAACAATTCTACTGACAGGACCGGGGAGATCGCTGCCAAAATGGGAGTCAGGATAGCATTTGAGCCTATCAACCAAATCTCGCGGGCACGCAATACAGGTGCCGGAATTGCTGCAGGCGATTGGTTTCTTTTTATTGATGCAGACTCCTTTCCACGTCCGGCGCTAATAGCCGAGGTATTAGAAGTCATAAGAAGTGGAAATTATATCGGCTGTGGTACGACCGTCGAAGTGCAAGGCGGCACTCTTTTTAACAAACTTCGCATGGAAAGACTTAATCCATTTTTTCGACTTTTTAATTTGTGTGGTGGCGCTTTCCTATTGTGTCGAAGTGAAGCTTTTCGTTCAATTGAGGGATTCAGTACAAACCTATATGCCTACGAAGAGATTGATTTTGTGATTCGCCTGAAGAGATATGGCCGAAAGCGAGGTAAGAAATTCACCACATTGTATCGTCATCCTGTATTAACCTCAGGTCGGAAAGGAGACTATGGTTTTTTCTCTTTTGGGGTATTGTTTGCATCAAACTTTGTAGCTATCATTCTTTTTGGCCTTCACTATTTAGCACCAAAAATGTTAATCAAAAAAATTGGGTCCGGATTGCTCGGGTATTGGTATAATGGTCGTCGGTAATTTACTTATCAATACTTCAGGGCAAATGGAAGATAATAAAGCCAGCTAAAGGGGATAAGACTTGAATTATCTTAAGTTTCTCTTGCAAGCCAAATAAAATCTTGTAACTTGGGAAGTTATCAAGAAAACTACGGAATAACTTGCTAGCTTTATCGATTTAATTCAGATCATTCGTTATCAATGCAATTCATTTTTACAAAATTAATAATAACCAGATAAAAAAAATAAGGGAGGCAAGAATGAAAGAAATAAGAGTTCTTATTCAGCAGTTTGCACCAACATTAGCTTCTGCATTAAATGGGCCTTTTGCCGGGGTCGCAACCAAATTTATAACAGATAATTTAATTGGAGACAGTATTCCTGAAGGCAGGAGTCCCAAAGAGGTTATTAGCGATTTACTTAATGATTCAAAGAACCTGCAAAAAATCAAAGATTTAGACCAACAGTTTAAGTTAGAAATGCAAAAACTAGATGTCGATGTTTTTTCGCTAGAAATTGATGAAAGTAAAGATCTTCGAGGACGCGCAAAAACAAACCGTAATCCTCCAATGATCATTAGCACTATATTCCTTGTGGCTTATTTTTTAATGGTGGCTGCAATATTCCTTGTAGAGGCGAGTGATTCACTTAATATGAAGAAGGGAGAAAACTCCTTAATGGGTGAACTTCAAATACTTTTTGGAGCTCTTACGGCTGGAGTTGGTCAAATTTTGAGTTTTTGGTTTTCTGGTAGAGGTGGGAAAAAAGACTCTACTTCAAAATAAACAATCAATTCAACGGGTTGCAAGAAGTTAAGTTTTTTTTGCGAGCAAGGAGCAAGTGATGAACAATGTATTGGTGCGGTTAGGGATCTGTGCAGCTATCGGGGTACTCGGTTGGGTGGTTCCCGCGCCGGACGGGATCAGCCCGAACGGGTGGCATCTGGTCTGGATTTTCGTTGCCACTATTGCAAGTTTCCTTATCAAGCCGTTGGCCATGGGGCCCATGGTCCTGCTGGGTTTAATTACGCTTGCAGCTACAAGTACGGTTGAATTCAAAGCCTTGCTGAATGGGCTTGGGGATCAGACAGTGTGGCTGGTGGTCGCCGCTTTCCTGATCGCAGGCACTGTTGAGCGAACCGGGTTCGGCAGGCGTATCGCGTTGTTGCTGGTCAAGCGCCTCGGTAGGTCCATGCTGGGTCTTGGCTATG
>CAYXGW010000051.1:0-38372 GCA_964464595.1 uncultured Deferribacteres bacterium | reverse complement strand
CCCCAAAGGAATTATTTGAAAATGATTTTGTCGCACTTGGAACTTGAATCCAATTTATAAATAAAAGGAGATATGTTGAAGATCTGATACAGTATATTGCCAGTAGAGGTATAACAATTGAAGTTTGTCTTACAAGCAACTTACAAACAATACCATCGCTCAGTAAACTTCGCGATCATTCATTCAGGAAAATGCTTAAAAAGGATTTGATCGTGACACTTTGCACAGACAATCGAACGATAAGTAAGACATCTATGACAGAGGAATTACTTTTGGCCATTAGCAATTTCGAAATCACTCCAAGAAAGCTAAAGAGTATAATTATGACTGGATTCGAGAGTAGTTTTTTCGCAAACACATATGAACAAAAACGAAAATATATTCAACAGTGCTTCACATTCTACTCTAGGTTGGTCAATGCAACTCCTCTGGCGACTGATGATCTGGATACAACCGGGGATAAGAATCTCAATTATCAATTAAATATGGAAACTATAAATCAATCAGTAACAAAAGTACCTATGCTAAAAAAGGAGCGCGAACCGAAGACCGATAAAGCAAATAACTTCGAGCCCAACACGCAGCTTGAACCATATCCAGGGCAGATTGTTGACGCCCGATATCAAATCACCGATTTGATACATCGAGGTGTTGAATCTACTATTTTCTTGGCTAGAGACAAAAAGAAACTTTTTGGCAATAAGGACCGCGTGCTTGTAATTAAGTGGTTTAAGTCTAACCTATTAGACCGAAGCACTAAATGGCAAAAGTCCCACAAGATTATTAAGGGCTCAGCAAACATAGAAGGCATTTGTCGAATATTTGAAGTTGTCACAACTAAATCTTCAAGAAAACACACATATGTTGCGCTTGAGTATTTGGAAGGAATCACGCTAGGAGAGCACATTAGCAATTTTTCCCATAAACCAAAAAAGAATGAAATCAGAACAATTTTATCCAATTACCTGCAGGTGGTCGGGGCTTTGGTTCTCATGCACGAAAAAGCTAATATTGTTCATAGAGATATTAAGCCATCCAATATTATGAAATTAGATGATGGCAGATTTGTAATAATTGATGTTGGCTTAGTTAAAAATAGACGAGATGAAGTAAGTTTAACAATATCTAGTCAGGCACTGGGCAGCCCACCGTATATGGCACCAGAAGCTTTTGAGATTAGCGAAGCATTGAATTTCGATAAATGCGATGTTTATTCCGTTGGCGCTACGCTCTATGAGTTGTTAACCACAATTCGACCCTTTTCAGGCTTCGACATGCAAATTTATCGTGATAAAAGTTCCTACCACAATTATCAGGCTGCTTTTGTGAAGCCAGAAAGACATAATCCTGAAATTAGTCATTCACTTTCATCCATAATCATGAAAACCTTGGAATACTATCCAGTAAACCGATATCCATCAATGAAAACCCTTTATCAAGACCTAGAAGCTTGGCTCAATCGCAAGAAATTTTCAGTAAACAAGACTTCTGATTCTAAAGTTTTGGTATTCATAAACTATGTCAGCGAAGATACCAACTTAGTTAATGATTTCGTCACTAAGCTTGAGGCGAAGGGTGTTAACGTCTGGTTTGCTAAAACTGAAGTCAAATATGGTGACGACTTTCAAGGCAAAATTGAAGAGGCATTTAAGAGAACAAAATTTGTTTTAGCCTGTTGTACAAAAGCCTATTTTAACAAAAATGGTTGGCAAAAAGATGAAGTGAGATGGGCGACAATTTCTGAGAAAGAAAAAAGGACAACGATGTTAATTCCAATAAAACTGAATACCTGCAAGGTGGAGGGGTTACTTCAAATAAAAGTAAACTGTGATCTTTCTAGCCCTGTAACATATGAAACCAATTTTAAACGACTACTCGAACAAATAAACAGCTAATAAACTTTGGATGCGATTTTGTTTCAAATTGTGACTTCAAGATTCAAGGACCTCTTTATCCAAGAAAACACATTTATAAAACTGCCACACTTCCACAAAGAATAATATTTATAACCACTTCCGATGTTAAACAATACAACTTTCACATTCTCATCGATCCAACCGCTTTCTTTCAGCTTTTGATTAGGCGACAAGGGTTGCCCCGCCTTCAGGAGCAACGAAATACTATACTCTCAAGGTGCTATAAGATCAGCAGCATCATGTGACTTAAACATACTGTAGCTCACTTTTATGTTAATTGTAATATTTTTATCCAATAAACATTTTGATATTTAAGATTGATTGGTTATTTTCAAATACTTGAGTAACATAAAATATTGATTTATTGGACAATATGTTGTCCGGTTAGCTTAAATAATTATATCTGACAAACTATTATTATGCCCTAAATAATATTCGTTAAAAAATAGGATGGGAATGTGAAAAAGAAGCCTTCGGTATTTATTTCATACAGTTCAAAGCAAAAAGAATATGCTGATTACATTGATAAAGTTTTCCGGAAAAATCGAATTACGCTTACACGTGACATTCTGGATGTCGCATTTAAAGAGAGTTTTAAAGATTTTATGCAAAAAATTAGAGACACTAATTTTGCCATTCTTGTTATCAGCGATGATTTTCTCAAATCCAGAAACTGCATGTATGAAGTGTTTGAATTCTTAAAGGAGAAAGATTTTAATGAAAAATTGCTCCCGGTTGTGCTTGATGATGTTTCTCTTGATCCTGTTGGAAAAACAAAGTATCTGCAATACTGGAAAAATGAATATGAAAAACTAAAAGAAGCTGCTGATGGTTTACCACCTGAAGACAGGGTTACAATTGACAAAGATTTAAGGCATTACAAACTTATATCAATGCATATTGGTGATTTCCTTGATACCCTTTCCGACTTACGTTTTGAATCCTATGAAAATCTGAAAGCAACTGGTTTTAAAGTTCTTTTTGACGAAATTAAAAAAAGAGCCCAATATCTCAAACCACCCCAGGTAAAAATCCTTGCAATTACAGCAAGCCCAAAGGGCAGTCCCATATTCTATGAAAAAGAACAAGATGTTCTTATTGACTCTATTGGCAAGTTTGATAAAGAAAAACTGTTTCTTGATATTCCGGATCCTGTCAATGCCACTCTTGACGAGATTAATAAATATTTAAAATTGGAAAGCATGATGTACTTCAAATTACGGCTCACGGAACAATAAATAAGAAAGGTGAAGGGGTACTGCTTTTTGAAGATTCACAAGGCGAGGAAGCGAAGATTACCGGAACTGAACTGGCAAAACTGTTTAAAAAAGATAGTACGACACAGGTGGTAATTCTCTCATCGTGTCACTCTGCAAGGCCAGAGGAGTACTTTATAACTGTTGCTAAAACACTTCATGAAGCGGGTGTGCCCGCTGTTATTGGAATGAAAACAACCATTACCCATGATGCTGCGATTCATTTTAACACAGGATTTTACACTGCTTTAATGGATGGGCAGAAAATTGAGGCTGCTTTTACTGCTGGTATCACAGCAATTAAAGAGTTTGAAGAGCAGAAAAGGCGTGATAATCCCCTAACTGTTTTTGCCAGTGAAACAGATATTCCTGTGCTTATGAGCAACAATCCGGATTTATCAATTGCAGATTTTTCAGATTCAATTGTTGAAACCCCTGAGCGTCCCAAAAGCCACACCTTTAAAACCAATTATATGGAACGGGGATTTATTGGCAGGCGAAACATCATTAGAGAAATTTTAAAAAGAGTAAAAGAACGCCAACCAGTAATAAGTTTAAAAGGTCCTGGTGGAATAGGGAAATCAACACTCACGAGTAGAGTAATGGCAGACCTGATGCGGGAAGGGTATGATTTTATTGAATTCCAGGGAAGGATTGAACCCTCAGGCATTATTGACGGTTTAGTTAAAAAGGCGGAATCTGCGGGTGAGGAATATAAAAATACTGAAGAGATCATAGCAAAAACTCAGGAACTCCCTGAAAAAGTGCGTTTACTGGTTGAGCTGTATCTGTCAAAAGAGAAAATAGTAATTGTTTTTGATAATTTTGAAGATAACCAGAATGAAAAGGACAAGACATACCTGAATCCGGAGATGCGGGACTTTTTAAAAGAGCTTAAAAGCAATTTGCAAAACAGGGAATCATTTCTGTTCTTTACAACCCGCTACGAACTACCGGGACTTGCAACAGACCCTGTCAATGTGCCTGAGTTTACTGCCTTTGAAACTAAAAAACGGTTTTATTATGGAGAGGCTTTGTCCAGGCTGGATGAGGTTTCTACAAAACTGATTGAAGATACTGTCGCAAAAAATCCACGTGCAATTGACCTGCTTAATATCCTGTTGAACCAGCGACTTAAAAAAGTAACAATCACTTCTGACAAAGTAGAACGATATACCGGTAAACTCAAAGAAATACTTGAAAGCGGGAAACATCCTGAAGATAAAGATTTTTCTCCTTTTATTCTGGAAGATTTACTCACCTGTTTAACGCAGAAGCAGATGAATTTTTTAAAAGCAGTGGCAATCTACAGAAAACCTGTTGAGGAGGTAGCGTTAAAGAAACAAAATATTAAAATTGAAGAAGACACAACAGAATATCTGGATTCACTCTCTCTTGTAGAATGGATACAAATAGAAACAATCAGTTATTATTATGTCCACAGACTCACTGCGACTTTTCTAGAAACACATTTTGAAGCGGAAGAAAAGAAAAAACTTCATAGAAAAGCGGCTGAATATTTCGCGAACATACGGGATGAAAATAAAAGATACATTGAAAATGATATTGAAGCTGAATACCACTTTAAAAAAGCTGAACAATATAACAAAGCCTTTGAAATAATGGGTCCTGTGCAGAGTTATCTTCACACGAATGGATTTACTTTCGAAGCTCTGAACATGGTTGAGGAATTTTTGAATTATGCACTCACAGATAAAAACAGGTCAAATTTGGCGCACTCTTATGGAATTTTATTACAATCTCTTGGAAGGTATGGCGATGCGCTTGAGAAATATGAGGAATCACTGCAAATCAAAAAACGAATCGGGGATGTTTCCGGCGAAGGCAAATCTCTGCATCAGATTGGAAATATTAATTATTATACTGGTTCTTACGACCAAGCGCTTGAGAAATATAAGGAAGCGCTGGAAATCTCAAAACGAATCGGGGATGTTTCCGGGGAAGCGGCATCTCTGCATCAGATTGGAATGATCTATCAGGAAAATGGTTTGTATGACGATCCACTTGAGAAATATGAGGAAGCGCTGGAAATCGCAAAACGAATCGGGGATGTTTCCGGGGAAGCGGCGTCTCTGCATCAGATTGGAATGATTTATGAGGAAAAAGGTTTGTACGATGATGCACTTGAGAAATATGAGAAAGCGCTGGAAATCGTAAAACGAATCGGGGATGTTTCCGGGGAAGCGAAATCTCTGCATCAGTTTGGAATCATTTCTCAAAAAACAGGTTCTTATGACAATGCGCTTGAGAAATATAAGGAAGCACTGGAAATCGCAAAACGAATCGGGGATGTTTCCCAGGAATCGACATCTCTGCATCAGATTGGAATGATTTATGAATTAAGAGGCTCTTATGACGATGCGCTTGAGAAATATGAGGAAGCACTGGAAATCGCAAAGCGAATCGGGGATGTTTCCGGGGAAGCGAAATCTCTGTATCAGATTGGAATGATTTATAAGGCAAAAGGTTTGTATGACGCGGCGCTTGAGCAATATGATGAAATATCATTGAAAACAATTTCAAGACCACCACGTGTTTTTATATCGTATTCATGGGACTCACCAGAGCATAAGAAATGGGTGGCTCAATTAGCTAACTGGTTGCAAGAGAATGGCATAGACGCAATACTTGATCAATGGGATTTCATGCCTGGTGATAGCCTTGCTACTTTTGTTGAACAGAATGTTCAGAATTCAGATGTTGTATTGGCTATTATTTCTAATAGATACATTAATGAATCTTCCAATATACAGGGTGGTGAGGGCTACGAGAAACCACTTTTAGCTTATGAGCTCTTCTCTCAAACGGAAAAAAATATTATTCCTTGTTTGAGAGAAAAACACTCTGAAAAAAAATTATCAGCTTTTCTTCGTGGAAAGGCTTACATTGATTTTACTGAAGATGAATATTTTAATGATAAACTTCCTCAACTACTCAGGGTCATTTTTGATTCACCAACATTAAAAAAACCATCATTTGGTATAATACCAAAATTTAAGGAATTCCTGCATCGTAAAAAACTCTTCATTAGTTATAGTCATCATGATACTATTTGGTTAGAGCGTTTTCACACTATGTTGAAACCTGCTGTCAAAAATACTGATTTATCAATTTGGGATGATACATGTATTAAAGCAGGATCAAAATGGCAAGATGAGATATCTAACGCATTGCATAATGCAAAAGTGGCTCTTTTGCTTGTTAGTCCATACTTTCTTGCTTCAGATTTTATTTCTGAACATGAACTTCCTCCAATTCTTGATGCGGAAAAAGAAGAAGGTCTAATAGTAATTTGGGTTCCTGTAAGTTCATCATTTTACAGCTTAACAGATATTTCGAAATATCAAGCGGCGTACAATCCAGCCCAGCCATTAGACAATTTATCTAAAGCAAAACGAAATAAAGCAATTTTTCAAATAAGTGAGCAGATATTGGAACACTTTAACAGGTAAATGTGCTAAAGCAAGTACTGGACAAAAGAAAAATATCTCAATTTAGTAGTAAGGTGGGTTCGGAGAAATATGAGGAATCGCTGGAAATCAAAAAACGAATCGGGGATGTACTTGGAGAAGCAGTTTCTTATGGACAATTAGGTCAATTTTCAAAAAAAATGAAAAGATACAAAGAAGCTTTAGATTATTCAACTAGTGCTTATTTAATTTGTAAGAAAATTGAAATCCCAAATATAAGTTTAGCAAAAAAAGATATTCTAAGTCTTAAAGAATATTTTTCTCCAAAAGAGTTTGAATCCATTCTCAAAGAAAAAGGAATTTCTTTGGCAGAGCTTGAGCAGGATGGCGCAGCACCAAATCAGGAGGAAGTGATGGATCAATTAACAGAGCTTTATGTTTCTCTTGGTGAAGAGAAGCTTGTTGATATGCTGAAGCAAAAGGGTATGGCTCAGGAACAGATTGATCAGCTTTTGCCTGCTATTAAGAAAATGGCTGAGAGTAATGAATAATATAAAAGGAGATTCCTGAACATACAGACAGTCTTAGTTTTGACAATTGTCGTTCTGGCTTTCTTCGTTTCCGTAAACACTCAAGAAACCACTAGAAAAAAGGAGAACTCGATGAACCAACAAGAAAAATTATTTTGCCGGGTAGCGCTGGTTTTGTTTTTTATACCGCTGGCTCTTTCGGCCCTCGCGTTTCAGATATCACAATGACCAACTAAATATAACAACCTGGCTCAATGAAGGAGTATAAGATGGTAAACCATAAAATAATATGCCTTATGAAAAATGGAATTCTCTTTTTGATACTTTTTGCACTGGCTTGCGAGCAACGGCCAAAGACAGTCATTCCTCCCTGGGTACCCTACGATGAATCTGAAGAATTGGCCAAAAATGCTGATCATGAATCCCGAAGAATGCAATACAAACTTATTCAATCAAGAATCCTGGATAGAAATGAAATATGGAAAAATGTATCTGATCAAATAACCTATTTTTCAGAAGAAGATTATCAAACACTAAAACTTCTAATCTTCGAACAAGACATCCCAACCATCCAGGCGCATGTCCAATCGGGCAATCTTAGCTATGAAACACTCATCCAATGGTATCTCTACAGGATCGTAAAATATGAAAATGACAAAGACAAATCACTAAACGCTATCATTGACATTAACCCCGATGCCGTTAATGAAGCTCGGAAAAGAGACAAAAATAAATCGGATATGGACCATCCGATCTATGGCATACCCATCCTCCTAAAGGACAATATTAATATGGCAGGTTTGCCGACCACCGCCGGGACACATGCCCTAAGAAATAATAGAACATCAAATGCATTTATTGTAGATAGAATAAAGGAAAAAGGCGGTATCATCCTGGGGAAGACGAACCTCAGTGAATGGGCCAATTTCCTTTGTCGCGGTTGCCCTAATGGCTACAGTGCTGTGGGCGGCCAAACATTAAATGCTTATGGCCGCAAAATGATTGATACAGGTGGCTCAAGTTCCGGAAGTGGCGTCTCCATGGCAGCCAATTATGCCGCCGCGGCAGTAGGCACTGAAACCTCAGGATCCATTCTTTCGCCTTCAAGTAAAAGCTCTCTCGTCGGACTCAAGCCAACTGTTGGTTTATTAAGTCGCGGTGGCATTGTTCCTATATCAAGTACTTTGGATACGCCTGGTCCCATGACCAGAAATGTGACCGATAATGCCATTCTGCTTTCTGCAATGAGAGGTGAAGACAGCGCTGATCTAGCAACTAAGAACAATCCTAAGAATAAAACATACTGGGAAGATTTAGAATCCGGAAACCTGAAAGGATTACGGTTTGGGGTTAATAAAAGCTTATTAAAGGATTCAATTTATACACATACAATAGAAAAAATATTATCGTTGGGCGGTATTGCCGTAGAATTTGAACCGGCAAAATTAAATTTTGAAGGCTTTGGCACTCTACTAAGCGCTGATATGAAAGTTGATCTGCCAAATTATTTTAGCGAATATGCAGCCGGGGATGTGACATTCCGTTCCGTTGCGGATATTGTGGCTTATAATGAGCAAGATACCTTAATAAGAATTCCCTATGGACAAGCACGTTTTGAAGGAATCTTGGCAGTAGATATGAGCCAGGAAGACTTGGTTGAATTAAAAAAACGACTACATGAAGAGGGGGTAAGGTTTTTTGAAGAACCTATGGTAGCACATCAATTGGACGCTATTTTGTCCATCAATAACCGGAACGCCGGCTATGCTGCCGCTACTAAATACCCATGCCTAACGGTGCCAATGGGCTATAAGGAAAATGGCGAACCCAGTGGTCTTACATTTATAGCCAGACCGTTTGAGGAAGATAAACTTTTGAAAATGGGATTTGCTTTTGAGCAAGCAACGAAGACGAGAAAATTTCCTAAAGATTATGAATAGAAAATGCCGTTGACATGGATACTTCATGTGGGCGATGATTTTAGTAAAGGAACATTCTATCGTAGTTCATGCCTGTTATACCGTTGTCAAATAGCCATTTTTGATATTTAAGATAGATTGATTATTTTCAATTACTTGAGTAACATGTATTATTGTTTTATTGGACAACATGTTGTCCAGTTAGTTTTGATAATTAGGTCTGATAACTATGATATATGGATTGGTAATTAAATGAGAAGTGAAAATGATTTTTAAAAATCTAATATTCCTGTTGATTTTACTTTTTTTGAGCTTCAATTCTAAAGCATCCGATACGAAACAAATCCTTTCCCAAAAGTCAGTTTCTGAATGGTGGCAACGTGATTTTGGAATTGGGGTAATAAAATACAAAGAAATGTTCACTTACAAAGTTATTGACACCATATTTACAGATTCTAATGTTGACTCAAAGATCAAAGCCATTCTTAATAGCAGGAGTTTAGCTTTCACAATTGGGGAGGATGTTTTTTCTTTTAAACGAATGATAGAATACGATTATGAGATTCCCGGTTTTGCTATTTTAAAATTCAACAGTGATTCCAGCTGGGCAGAAGTTACACTCGATCCTTATAATTTATTAGAGCCTCCAACTGGTTGGGTCAATCTAAAGAAAGATGGGACATCATTTATTTTATGGTCCAATTTACTTACCAATAAAAATTTATTTTTTCTTAATCCTGATGATATTCAATTTTATTCTAAACCTAACAAAAGTGAAACTAATCCAATAAAATTAGAAATGTTTATTAATTCAAATAGATATGACTACATTATGAAACCGATATTGAGGAATGGAAATTGGTTGAAAGTAGAAGTACTGACTCCAAGTCCTTATTGTAAATCTGAAGAGGTAGAAGTTTCTCCCAAAATCTTGTGGATTCAATATCTAAATGATAATCAAAGGCCTAATGTATTTTTCTATACACGTGGGTGTTAAGGCGCCTTATAACACAATGTTGTACAAGGAATTTACACAGGCAGCATGATTTAAGAATCGAAGTGTATTCAGTACTAAACCCCTGTAAACATTTACGGTATGATTTTTTAACACAGTTCACAAACAAGATTCCCTTCGACAAGTTTCTCCTGAGCTTGTCAAGAGCTCATGACGTCGCTGGAGAGGAGAACTTGTTAACTCGTTAATAAGGGACTTGCACCATCTGGATAATCTATTTATATTTATACGTGAATAATACACGCATCATACCGAGAACGTACAATGGGCTGCCGGCAATTCGCTTCCGAAACGCCACGACCTTAACGTTCGACTTAGATAATTAAAAGGAGATTTTCATGAAATTAAATATTGTCTATAAAAAAGAAAAAGAATGGTTCATCGGGCATATACAACAACACCCCGATTATGAAAGCCAGGGAAAAACAATCGATGAATTAAAAGACAATCTAATAGAGATTTATCATGATATTCAAAAAGGTTTGGTGCCGGATGCAGAACCTTTTCAGCTATTAGAAGTAGCGATTTGAAAAGAAAACAATTGATTAAAACAATTAAGTCAAATGGTAGTATTTTTATACGCCACGGCGCCAATCATGATTGGTATAAAAATCCTCAATCAGGAAAAAGCCAACCTATTCCAAGGCACAATGAAATAGAAGACGGCCTCGCTAAAAGAATAATAAAAAGGCTTTCGTGATATGTTACTACCCCCTCACTTCCACAAAGAATAATATTTGTAACCACTGCCGGTGTTAAACAGTACAACCTTCTCACTCTCTTGGAGCCAGCCGCTTTCTTTCAGCTTTTGATAAGCGACCAGGGTTGCCCCGCCTTCCGGAGCAACGAACAAACCCTGGGTGGAGCCAATGAGATTTGCAGCCTGCATCATATCATCGTCTGAAACCGCTATCGCAATACCCTTACTTTCCCGAAGTGCTCTTAAGATCAGGAAATCTCCCACTGCAGCCGGAACACGCAAACCGTCTGCAATGGTTTTTGCGCCCTGCCACGGTGTGGCAAATTCAGAACCATCATCAAACGCTTTAACCATGGGCGCACATCCTTCCGACTGCACCGTCACCATCCTGGGCCGTTTGGAACCGATCCAACCTAATTTTTCCATTTCGTCAAATGCTTTCCACATCCCTATCAGACCTGTTCCACCACCTGTCGGGTAAATAACCACGTCCGGCAAGCTCCAGTCCATCTGTTCAGCCAATTCATAGCCCATGGTTTTTTTCCCTTCGATGCGATAAGGTTCTTTCAGCGTCGAGACATCGAACCTGCCGAACTCCGTCACACCTTTTGCGGCAATTTTGCCGCAGTCTGTGATCAAACCATCGACCAATGTAATTTCAGCTCCTAATGCTTTACATTCGGCAATAAATGGCGGTGGCACATCCTTGGGCATGAACACATATGATTTTAGTCCGGCCAGTGCTGCGTAAGCGCTCAATGCTCCGGCAGCATTTCCAGCCGAAGGAATAGATAATTCTTTTATCCCTAATTCGTATGCCTTGGAAACCGCCAGGCAAAGTCCCCTCGCCTTGAATGAGGTAGTCGGATTATTTCCTTCATCTTTAATATATAAAGTGTCACTCCCCACTTTTTGTCCTAATCGTTTAGCATGGATCAAGGGCGTAAAACCTTCGCCAAGGGTTAAGGCATAATCGCTATTTTTAACGGGTAAAAGTTCGTAATAGCGCCATAATGTTTCCGGCCGATTTTTGACCACCTCCCGGGACACAGCTTCTGCTGCTTGTTTTAAGTGATACCGTGCCAGAAGAGGTTTTTGGCAATCAGGACACAAATTCCAGATAATACCTGCTTCTAACTGCTTGTTACACAAACCACATTCCAAATGACTTAAATAACTTTGCATAATATTCTCGCTTTCAGTTCAAATAATTCCCAAGAAAATTGATGATACCATTGGTATATTTTTCACCTGAAAGATAAAATCCGTCATTGTGTCCGAAATTTATTTCAAGGAATTGCTTTGGGTTATTGGCCATTTCGAATAATTTTTGCCCGTGCCGGAACGGGATGATTTCATCGTCTTTGCTGTGAATAATCAAAACAGGGCACTTAATCTCCTGAATTCTACTAAGATTATCGTAATTTATTCTGGAAAGTAATTTTACCGGAAAATACCAATAAATATCCCCAGCTAACTCAGGGACTGAAGTAAAAGATGACTCTAACATAAGTGCAGCCGGATTAAATTTACTCGCAACATATGATCCTAAACCACCTCCCATGGATCGCCCGAAAACAATAATTTCACTGGGATCATAATTCCTGTCAGTGATTAGGTAATGCCATGCGGCTTCAGCATCCAAATAAGTTCCCTGCTCCGAGGGTTTACCCCCGCTTTTTCCATAACCCCTGTAATCAATGATAAAAACCGATAATCCCATTCGAGTAAAAATTTCCAACGATTCAAGACGATGAGAAATATTGCCGGCGTTACCATGAAAAAATAACAATACTTTCTTGGCCCCTGCCACCGGAATATACCAACCGTGTATTTTTACCTTATCCCTGGTAACGATTGACACTTCCTCAAAATTCAGCCCAATTGAAAGAGGTGTGGAACCTATATTTCTATCCGGGAAAAACAACATCTTATCCTGGAAGAAAAAAAGCAGAATGCAGAAAAATACATAAATTGAAATTGCGATGAATCCGAATGATAATACTGTTCGCACAGGCAGGAATATTTTAAATTAAAATGACTTTGAATATGTTCATATAAGAATTCATAATATTTATTTAAAACGCAGGCGGGATGAGATATAACCCCAAGCCATTCCGCATGCCAGTCCAATGCCGTGAGTACCATTGGCTATATTTCCGATAAACCCGGTTATCCCAAGAAAAAGCCAGACAATCATAAACTGAACGATAAATCTATCAATATGGTAGCCGGAACCTGGGTCATATTTACTTCGAAACCAGATATAGCCGAGCAATCCATACACTACACCCGACATACCACCGAAACTGGGGCCGGATAATAAGTACTGCCCCAAATTGGAAAGTGCAGCAATGATTAATACCATCACTCCCAGGTAAACGCGTCCTTCTCTGTGCTCGATGACCGATCCGAGTGATTTTAGCCACCACATATTGAAAGCAATATGTATGATTCCAAAATGAATAAAAATCGGTGTTATAAGCCGCCAAATCTGACCGCTAAAAACTTCAGGTAGTCCCGGCATCCATTGAATCCTATTTCCAGCAACATCGTATTCAGTAATGAAAAAGGGATTTAAAGCGGTTTTATTTTCTCCCAGAAGTGATATAATGCCAACAAAAACTGAAATTATGATCAATGATAACGTTAACCGCCCTGTACTTTTTTCAAAAACACCGCTTATTTTCTTACGAGCAGCAGCTACCTGCTTTTGATAGGCTGTTGCCTCTTTGGCTTCTACCATTTTAATTTCATGCGCTTTTTCCGCTGCTTGATGAAATTCTTTATGCTCCGGATCTTTTAAATAAAGCTCTAGCAGCTCCTTGGATTTTTCTAACTTTTCTTCCGCAAAAACCCAAATTGCCCACTTGCCGTTTTCTTCTTTAATATTGTTTTCAATTCCCTTTACATAGAGCACGTCGCTAAATGTAAGAGCCCGGGCTTCGTTATCTAATTCACCTATTAAACGCATAATACATTATTACTTTTTGAGTTCTTCGATTGGCAGCCACTTGGCTTCCGGCGTTACATGAGCTTCTGTATCAGGGCCCGGATCAGTCCATCCCATTTCCGATTGACGCATTAATGGTTTCACCGACATATCATGATCACACACAATCTGGCATGAAAGCCTGACTTCGCCAAAAAGTTCCTTTTCTTCCAATTTATCATATTCAGCTTGGGTCATCGTGGTGGGTTCGCCCTCGGAAAATACAACTCGACAAGTAGTGCATTTTGCATTTCCGCCGCAACGATGCCCAATATCCACGCCGCTGGATTCAATTGCATTTACCAATCGCTTTTGGTGCTCTACTTCATATGACCCGAATCCTTCAATCGTGAGTTTCGGCATATATGCTCCTTTTTTTATTTTTAATCCAAAAGATATTATTATTCAAAAAACTATTGCAAGAATCTCAATAATTCAACCCAATAATCCAGGCTTACTTACGTGTGATATTAATAATTTTGATTGCCGGTGTTAATCTTTGTCCTTTTTCCGGCGAAGATTGAATATTTCTGATAATCTCCATTCCACGGGTTACTTTGCCGAATGCCGCGAAACCTTGTCCATCCGGATTTCGATCTCCGCCAAAATTAAGAGACGGTTGGCTGCCAATGCAAATAAAAAAATCTGAAGTTGCGGTATCCGGACCAGATCGAGCCATGGAGATCGTTCCGTCTTCATGTTTTATATGGGTTTGATTTGTTTGTTCTAAGTTTATTGGCAGAAATTGCTTATCTCTATATTCACGATTAATGCCGCCTTGAATCACTTCGATGAATACGTCATTGTCGGGTTGATTGTCTGATTTTACAGTTCGATAGAAACTTCCTCCGGAGAAAAATCCTTCATCAACATATTTTAGAAAATTACCGGAAGTATTCGGAGCGTTGACTGAATCAATGGTTACTTCTATATCGCCCAATTCTGTTTGAATAACTACGTGAACCAAATTACTTTTGGTTGAACAGGAAATTGTATGAATAGATAAAAACGATACGAAAATGAGAAAAAGGAGGAATTTATGCTGCATGACTTATTTATAGATTTAACCCATCACGAGAAGAATTTGAATTCCTAAATACTTATTTTGATCTTTAGAATCAAATTATTAAAAAAGCCCGGCTCTCAATTTTTGAACCGGGCTAAGTAATAAAGTGAACGATTTATTTATATTCCCAAAACTTCATTCACGGCTACATCAATTTCTTCTTCGGTCATCTTGTGCCCATCTATCTTTTTTAGGATATTACCATCAGGATCGTAAAAAACCATTCCATGGGTTTTAAAACCTAATTCTGCAATATCTGCTTTGCCTTTTTCGTCCGTAGCATCTCTGATTTCACAAGCCAATACACCTTTGTTTGTTTCTTCTAAACCATTCACGATGGTTTGTATTTTCGCACAGAATGGTCAGCCAGGCATTGAATAATAAACCAAATTTGCTTTTAGTTGTGATGCCTCAACAATTGGTTGCTCTTCACTTTTGGAACAACCAAAATTAATCATTAACAAGCAAATGGAGAATAACATCAGGAAAAATGACATCTCCATTTTATTTATTGATTTGTTCATAAGACCTCCCGGTAAAGATTATTGATTATGAGTGAATTAGATAACTTAATTAAAATATTATTTTAGTTGCCACGGAATGTTGAGCCCAAGTTGGTATAATTTGGCTTCTAACTCGGTTCTTTCTCTATTTTTTTTAATTTGGGTTAAATCGGCTGGCAATAATCCGAATTCAACTGCAAGCTGAATGGCCCTGTCACTATTTCCTGCAATGACTTCTTTAAGGATACAATGCTCAAGTCGGGAAAATCCGAACGCATGAACCCTAAAATCCAAAAATGCTTCCCAGGCAATTGGGCACCATCGTTTGACAATTTCTTCCCCTATGATATTTGCATAAACACGAATTTCTTCCTGGGCATGGTCATCCATCCTAAGACTGAGAAAATGAAATAAATTATGTAAATCAATTTTCCAGTATGCCTCCGTGTAGGTTGATAATGGTAAATCCTTGCGAGCTTGTTCCCTGGCTATACCTGCATCCAATCGTTCTTCATATAACTGACGGGTTAAATTCTGCAATTCTGCTTCTTTTTTACTTAGGATTTCCCCAGTTTGCGAATCAAGAAAACCACCGCTTCCCTGCCGATTTCCTTTTGCCTGCAGCCGCCATTCATCCGGGTTCGTTGTTTGAGAAGCATCAATGGCAATAGAGTAGCGGGTTGAGTATTCATTTATATTTGCAGTACGATGTCTAATCCACTGCCGCCAGCAATCCATAGGCACTCGTACATGAAATTTAACTTCACACATTTCGAAAGGAGTGGTATGTCTATGACGCAACAAATAGCGAATCAATCCCCTGTCTTGCTGAATTTTTTTAGTTCCCTTCCCATAAGAAACACGGGCAGCCTGAACGATTGATTCATCAGATCCCATATAATCAATCACCCGGACAAAACCATCATCCAATACTTTGAACGGCTTGCCTAAAATTGCATCAATCGCTTCGACACTGAGACGCTCATAGTTTTCTTGTTCAGTTGTTATGATATCATTTTTTTGTATCAAATGAATAACCTCAAAGGAATTATTTGTTAAAAAAATAATATGGCTTTGAAGATAATTTTAGATGAGATGAATAGCAAGATAAAAATTATAGAATAAACTTTTTTTTCAAGAAACGGAACGAAAAGAACTATAATTTTCATGTAATAATTCTGTGATGAGAAAAGCCATTTCCAAACTTTGTGAATAATTTAACCGTGGATCGCAATAGCTTGAATAATTTTTTTGAAGCTCCTCATCCGTCAGATTAACCGATCCGCCAATACACTCGCTAACATCTTCACCAGTAAGCTCAAAATGCACGCCAGCAAGGTAGGATCGGTTCTCCCTGTGAATAAGAAAACTTTTTTTTAGTTCATCCAGAATAACGGAAAAATTGCGTGTTTTCAATATCCCGGCGCCATTGATTGTGTTGCCATGCATTGGATCGCAACACCAGGTTACAACATTGCCGGATTTTTGTACCGCCTTAACTAAACCTGGCAAAATATCATCCACCTTGCTAGCACCCATTCTAGTAATTAATGTGATTCTGCCCGACTCATTATCGGGATTTAAGATGGAAATTAATTTTAACAATTCATCAGCCGTACATGCAGGTCCGACTTTGATTCCAATTGGATTTGAAATTCCGCGAAAGTATTCAACATGGGCGCCATTAACATCCCTGGATCTTTCCCCAATCCACACCATATGAGCTCCCAAATTATAATACTTTTCTGATTTCGGGTCTTTGCGAGTCATGGCTTCTTCATAACCAAGCAGCAGCCCTTCATGAGAAGTAAAGAAATCAACTTTATCCAGGCTTTCTTTACGTGCACCGCCGAAAGATTCCATGAAATCGATTGCGTCTAATATTTGAGCAACAATTTTCTGGTAATCCGGCCATTTTTGTGATTTTTCAATGGAATGTAGATTCCAGTTGAATGGATGATGCAGATCGGCAAAACCACCGTCAATCATTGCACGAATATAATTTAATGTGGCTGCCGAATGATGATAACTCTGGAGCAACCTTTCAGGATCCGGAGTTCGTGCTGCTAGATTTGGTGTATAATCATTGATGATGTCTCCAAGGTAGCTTGAAATGAGTTGGCCATTCACAATTTCAGTAGTATTGGTTCGGGGTTTTGCATATTGGCCGGCAATGCGACCGATTTTAACAATTGATTTTCGTACTCCATAAGTTAAAATAACGCTCATTTGTAACAAAATTTTTATCTGGTTGGTTATACACACTTCATTGCAATCAATAAATTTCTCGGCACAACTTCCCCCCTGTAATATAAAGGCTTTTCCATCACCCGCTTTAGCTATTTGCTCCTTCAGTTTTGCGACTTCACCGGGAAAAACCAATGCCGGATACGCGCTAATCGTTTCCAAAGCCTTTTCATACTTTTTATGATCACTGTATTCAGGCTGCTGAAATGCCTTCAATGATTTCCAGCTGTCAGTTGTCCAGTTTTTCATTTACAAATAAAACTCAATTTTTATTGATTTGTAAGAAATCTATTGGATTTTACTACTCTTTATATTACAGAAAGTTAAAAGTATAAGTAACTATATGAACAGAAATCATCGAAGTTCAATTTATTCTACACCTTTTTAAATAGATGAAATTTAATTGCATATGGTTGAAAAGCAATTATTTTTTGTAATTTATTTTTCAATTAAATTCAACATAAGTAAGAAAAGTTTCCGGGAAAATACGATTAAAATATTCAGCGCTTGACATTGATAATTTCCCTGGTTACTATATTGTAAAATATCAGTTGATTTGAATCCATTATCCGGAGGAAGAACCTGATGATCGAAATCAAAGATTTATATAAAACATTTAAGCTGTCCAGAAAACAAAAAAGAGAAATGGGCGAGGGCTTTGAAGGCTCCACCATCGATGCTGTTGCCGGCATCAGTTTCAAATGTGAACCGGGTAGAGTGTTTTCTTTGCTAGGACCCAATGGCGCCGGTAAAACCACAGTTTTACGAATCATTGCTACCATGTTGAAACCTACGTCCGGTAGTGTTTCCGTAGCGGGTTATGATGTAGTAAAAGACGCCCGTAAAGTTCGGGGCAGTCTGGGTTTTTTAACGGGAACAACGGGATTGTACGACCGATTAACACCTTTGGAATTTGTCAAATACTACGCAGACCTTAACGAAATGGATAAATCAGTTTTTGTAAAACGGCGTGATGAAATTTTTGGCCGGCTTGGAATCCACGAATTTGCAAAACGGAGAATTTCTAAGCTGTCATCAGGAATGAAGCAAAAAGTATCAATTGCCCGTACTATCATTCATGATCCGGATGTTGTGGTTTTTGATGAACCGACAACCGGCCTGGATGTAATCACTTCAAAGGAAATCGTTAGTTTAATTCGCGATTTTCGTAATGCCGGTAAGACTGTGATTTTTTCCACGCACATTATGTCGGAAGTGAGCTTGCTTAGTGATCAATTAGCGATCATTCATAAGGGTAAATTACTTTACAACGATAGTTTTGAATATTTTACTAAAAATATGAAATCACGATCTTTGGAAGACGAATTTATCCGTTTAGTAGAGGAGGCATAATGAACACGATTTTGACAATCATTAAGAAAGAATTTATCGACACGATTCGCGACCGCCGCACATTATTTTTCATGGTCCTCATTCCATTGCTTTTGATTCCGGTAATGATGGGAGTATTTATAAAAATCAGTATATCTTTTGCAAAGAAAGCTAAAGAAAAAACAATTACACTTGCCCTAATCACAAATGGGAATGCCGAAGAGTTTGCACAAAAACTATCTACACTTGATGATTTTGAAATTATTGTTGACATTCAAACAGATAGTGTACAATCCTTTATTTTGCAGGATAGCATCGATGCCGCACTCATTTTGGCGGAAGACTTTGATGCAAAGATTAAAGCTCATGAGGTGGGGGGAATTTCGATGTATTATAGATCCACAGTCGATGAAAATATCACTAGAAGAAGACTACGAACGCTTGTGGATGACTTTAGAGATGAACTTCTAGAAAAAAGATTGGCGGGATTAAATTTAGATGAGAGCATTGTTAAAACCATTGATCTAACACAAATTGATGTCGCAAGCGCCAAGGAAAAGGCAGGTAAGGCTATCGGTGGAATGCTGCCATATATGTTTGTGATCTTTTGTTTCATGGGAGCGATATATCCTGCAATCGACCTTGCCGCAGGTGAAAAAGAAAGAGGAACGCTTGAAACCCTCCTTGCATCCCCCGCCAGTAGGTTTCAGATTTTGTTGGGCAAATTCACAATTGTTTCATTTGCAGGCTTTACTTCTGCCGCTTTGTCTATATTGGGTATTTATATAGGGATTCGCCAGATTAACGAAATACCGCCCGAATTTTTAGACACTATTCTTGGTCTACTCGAAACAAAAACCATTGTGTTGGTGTTGTCTTTATTGTTACCGCTTACGGCTTTTTTTGCCGCCGTAATGTTAGGATTATCTATTTTTGCAAAATCATTTAAAGAAGCACAGAGCATCATTACACCCCTGAATTTTTTGGTTATTATACCTGCGATGATCGGATTGTTGCCCGGTATTGAGCTTAATTATATGACGGCTTTAATACCAATCCTAAATATTTCTCTGGCAACAAAATCGATTTTGGCAGGAACCATGCAGGTGGAATATCTCGTCGTTGTTTATACGTCGCTTTTTCTTTTAGCCGGAGTAAGTTTGTGGGCCTGTTCAAAATGGTTTGGCAGGGAGCAGACAATTTTTAGAATGTGAGATAAGAGAAGGCCAACTGTTTTTACTGTTCTTTTTCAACATCATATCCTGCTTTTTTCCAGGCAGTAATACCGCCGGCCAAATTGGCAATATTTTTAATCCCCTTACTTTGCAGAAAGCTACTGCCAATACTTGACCGGTCACCGCTTTTGCAATGTAAAACAATTTTTTTGTTGTTTGGTAAATCATCTAAATGATCTGATAAGCTGCCAAGATGAATATGTTTTGCTCCGGGGATATGCTCAGTTTCATATTCCGATCTGGCTCTAATATCTATTATTTGAACTTGATTATTAACGGCTAATTTTTGTAATGTTTGAGGCTCCACTTGCTCCAACTGCTCTAATTGGTTTCCACATTCAATCCAAGTATTAACATCCACAAAATATCCAAGACAATGATCCAAACCAACCCGGATCAATTTCCGGTTAATGGTATCCAATTGATCTTCAAACGTTACTAAAACAAACGGTTTTGTGTAATCCAGGAACCATCCGGTCCAATTGCTAAATGAGGGAGTATTTTGGATATTGATACTTCCCGGTATATGACCTTTAGAAAAAGTTAGTTTATCACGGGCATCGATCATCATCAATCCGGAATCAATTGCTTTGTTTAATTCATCTAAGCTAAGTTCTTTAAGACTTGGCAAACCTCCGAGTACATTAGGGCCTTGTTTGTTTAATCGTTTCATGATGGAAAAATAAGCCGGCACTTCTGGTTGTCCATCCAATAAAGTCTCGACAAATTCATTTTCACTTTGATCTTGCAAAGCCCAATTGACTAATTTCTCATATCCTACGGTTGTAGCAGGGACTGCTCCCAAAGCCTTACCGCAAGCAGATCCCGCACCATGCCCCGGTAATACCTGCACATGATCCGGCAAAGCAGAAAATCTTTTCAATGAATGGAGCAACTGGCGTGCGCCTTGTTCTTGTGCTCCGGCAATTCCAGCCGCTTTCTCTAACAGATCGGGCCGTCCTACACTACCGACAAATACAAAATCTCCGGAGAAAAACATGAGCGGTACGTCACCCGATTGCATATCGGTTACCAAAAAGCTAATATGCTCCGGAGTATGCCCGGGTGTATGCATCACATCGACTTTAATATTCCCAATTTTAAATAGATCGCCATCTTTTAATCCTGTGTGATGGTAACCATATAACCAGTCAGATCCTCCCTCGGCAGATAGGAGTAAATCGGCACCCGTCGCGGCATCAAGTTCCCTGGCACCGCTCAAAAAATCTGCATGGATATGGGTCTCAGTGATGTGGGTTATGCGGAGGTTTTCTCGATCCGCAATTTCGAGATAGGTATCAATGTCCCTTCTGGGATCGATAACCAGGGCAGTGCCGGATTCCTGGCAGCCTATAAAATAACTAGCCTGGGCTAATCCGGATTCATATATTCTTTGAAAAAACAAAATCAGATCCTTTTCTTAGTAATTTTTCAGATAGCGGGCGAGGATATTTGCAGATATTTATTATATCTGATCTAATACAAATTTTTTAAATGTCTCTCTTTCCTCTTTTGTAAATTGTATGAGTGCATTTTTTTCGCTCATTTTAAGATGACGAACGCCAATATCTAAAAATTTTAATGGCATTATCATGGATTTAACTTTAGGAAAGCTCTGGCTTAGACAGTTCGCAATGAATTGAAAGCGTTTAATATCTATCGATTGATGTTCTTTTAATAATTCAAATACAGATGAAGGAAATGATCTCATAAAAATATCAGTATAATCATATTTATTTATTAGAATTGAAGCCTCTTTAAAATATTTAAGGACATCCGGCGCAGAAGCAAACATTAAAAGTGTCCCAATATTTTCCTCAAATCCTTCTATTAATTCATTGGTTAATTTTAAATCTTTTGCCTTATCTAATGTGGCTTTTAATTGCAATACAGCTTCTTCAACTCTACCCAAACCGATAAGGCATGTAACTATATTTATATAACTCGAATGATAGTTACGATCAATATCGATTGCCATTTGATAATATTTTATCGCTTTCTCATATTGTTTATCCTTCCTGAAAATCTCGCCAACAGAATTATTAACATGATCCTTGGGATTTTCTTTTATTACCTCATCGATATACATTTTTGCTTTTTCATTTCTATTTTCTTTTATAAATATTTCAGCTAATTCAATTTTAGCCTTAACATTTTTATCATCTAGTTTTAGTGCCTTAAGGTAACTCTTCTTCGCCTCCTCATTTTGTTTAAGCTCAACCAGAGAATTACCCAATAACATCCACGCCTCTGATTTATCAGGTTCTAGTTTAGTCAGTTTTTTAAAGTAGTTGCATGCTTCTTGATGGTTGCCTTGATCACTAGATAACCAACCTAGCCTTGCAATAACACCTGCAATTTTATCATCCAGTTTTAATGCTTTATGGTAACTCTTTTTAGCTTCAACAAATTCATTAAGTCCAACCAGAGAATCACCCAGCAACCCCCATGACACAGAATGATCGGGTTGCAGTTTAGTCGACTTATCGAAGTAATTGTGTGCTTCTTGATAATTGCCTTGACTGCCAAATATTGTGCCTAAATTCATAATAGCAACTGCATTTTTATCATCCAGTTCGATTGATTTAAGGAAACTCTTCTTACCTTCCTCAATTTGTTTAAGCTTAACTTGAGAAACACCCAACAACCTCCATGACTCAGAATGATCAGGTTGTAGTTTAGTCAGTTTGTCAAAGTAATTGTATGCTTCATGATAGTTGCCTTGATTGCCTAATAATGCGCCCAATCTCAACATAGCATCTACATTTTTAACATCCAATTCGATTGACTTAAGGTAACTCTTTTTAGCTTCCTCAATTTGTTTAAGCCCAAATAGAGAAACACCCAACAACCTCCATGACTCAGAATTATCAGGTTTTAGTTTTGTCCACTTCTCAAAGTAGTTTTGTGCTTCTTGATAATTGCCTTGGTTGACTAATAATACACCCAATTGCATAATAGCATCTGCATTATTATCATCCAATTCGATTGCCTTAAGGAAACTCTTCTTAGCTTCCTCAATTTCTTTAAGCTCAACTTGAGAATCACCCAACAACTGCCAAGACTCAAAATTATCAGGATCTAGTTTAGTCAATTTCCCAAAGTAGTTGTGTGCTTCTTGATGGTTGCCCTGGCCTTTAGATAACAAGCCTAGCATAATAACAGTACCTGCATTTTTATCATCCAGTTTTAGTGCCTTTAAGTAACACTTTTTTGCTTCATCACTTTTTCCAAGACCAACTAATGAATTACCCAACAACCGCCATGATTCAGAATTATCGGGTTGTAGTTTTGTCAACTTTTTAAAATAACGATTAGCTTTTCTATGATTACCCTGTTGGCTTTGACTATGTCCTATGTATTCAATAGCTTTCTCGTCATCTGGATTTATTAAAATAACTTTTTTAAAATATTTCTCAGCTTCTCTATAATTTTCTAAATAGAAGCAGTTTTTCCCCTGACCGATCAATGCTTGTATATTGTTACTTTCAATTTTAATTACTTTATCATAAAACTTAGTGGATTCGCCAATATTTTCTTTTAATTGCCATGCCCCGGAAACCAAAAGTAGTGCCTCGATATCATTTTTATTTTTTCTTAAAATCTTATTAGCTGTTACAATTTCTTTCTCAATATTGCCAATTTTTTCATAGGCAGAGGCTTCCTTTAATAAAACATACCTGTCTTCAGATTTGTATTTTGTGGTAAATGCAATTACGTCCTGGTAAGACGCCGTTTTTTCCAACTCTTCGATATAGAATTTGATTTTATATTGCTTTGCTGCTTTCTCAAATTTAGTAAGATCATCCGATTGAAATTCTTCAGGGAAATAGCGTTTTAACGCCTCTTTGTAATATATTTGTTCATGAAGATAATCAGCAGATTCGTGTTTTTCTGTAATCTCAGCCAAAACATGATAATACATGTATTTTCTTTTAATTTCTTTAGACGTGTATAAACTTCCAAGAAAATCAATAAATAATTTTATCGGGCCGCCCCTGTTTTCCTTCAATTCATTGCAGATCCTTAATAAAGGTTCGGATAATTCATAAAAGGTCTCTCTTCCTGAAGATTCGGCTACATACACATATTTTAACCTGACCAGATTAACAATCTGTTTTGAAATGATGTTGTGTGTACTAAAGCAATTTTCCGCAATATTTTTAACATTAGATGGAATTCTTATTTGACAGAGATGTTGAACAATTTTTTGTTGTTGGGCTGTTAATTGATCCATCATACTTTGGAAGTATGGAATAAGATTATTGATTGTTTTTATAAATGATTCTGAAAGTTTGTTAATATAATCACTCTTTAAGAAATTATAGAATGAAACCAATAACCTGTGATTGCCGCCGACCAAATCATAAATGGCCTGGTTTTTTCCCCTTCCCTCATCCGTATCTAAAAACTTCAATAGATCTAAATTTTTATCCCATTTCGCAATTGATTTCAAAAACAGCAGCGCTTCATCTAAAGATAGTTTCTTTAAATGATCTATTTTGAAGAAGTTATGGAAAGGCATATCCTCTTTCTGAATATCTTCAAATAAGGCCTGATTTGAGGAGATTATTGTGAAATAAGGGTATTGCTGAATTAAATCTCTAAATTTTTGTTGACCCTTCTTACCAAAGCCCTTCTTTTCGTGAAAAACATTGCCAATGTTTTCTACAATAATTATGAGTGTTTTTCCTTTGATCTGATTTAATAAAATTTTGGCAGCGATTTTTTCCTGGTCTTGCTTGGGCACTTTTTTCAGTTTTTCTATTTCCTCTACAAGACTTTCAGTTCGTTCCGGATACCATCTCACAAATGACCTTAGAATTCTTACAATGAAATCTAAAAAAGTGGCAACTCCATATTCGTCCTCAACCAGATAGGCAATTTCAATTTTCTTACTAAGTTCAGGTTGTTTAAATATCCTGTTATACAATACTTTTAAAACATGTGTCTTTCCGCTTCCCCGTGGTCCGATTATCAGTCTTTGATATTTATTACCCCCCTTTGAACTCTCAATAACCAGTTCTTCTAATCCGTCAACTAAGTCCCTTCTGCCAATAAGTGTATGTTCTAATAATTCCGGAGCCGAATCAACCGGATTAAAAGTTTGCAGATAATTTAAACCTTTGTTCATGATATTACCCTCTGTTTATCATCCACCAGTCTTTTATAATTGAATATTTAAATCTGTATGTTCTTTCATTTATTTTTCTTTCTAAATAATGATCACTCCATAGTAAATTTATTACCTCTTTGATTTTTTCATCATCAATTTCTTTATAGGTTTTAACAATATTTAGAATATCTTCTTCCTTAATAAATCCTTTTAAATGACAAATATTGTCTAATATTAATAAAGCCAGGTCTTGCATACCTTCATCATAATAAGTTTTAATCCGATCAATGTTATGGTTGAAAAAACCCATATCGTCAGGATCGTTAAATAAATATGTAATTAATTCATCAACTACTTGTTTATTAATTTCATGTTTTTTAAAATCATGAATTAATGCAAAAACCCATTGAATATAAAAAGGCAAATTATCAGTTCTTTGGCTTATATACTTGAAGATATCATCCTTTTTATCAAATTTGAATTTTTCATCTTCTGATAATTTAGCACATAATTGATATGCACCCTTATTATCCATTCCGCTTAAAGAAATTATTCTCATATTGTTAATCGGATCGGAATTATATCCGTAATTCTTCTTTAAATCTTTAATTATCAGGTGAATTCCTACTGAACCGCAGAAAATAAAGGCAATCTTTTTTGTTGCCTCAAATTTATTACGTAACGCACGGACAGTATCTAAAAACTCCATACTAACTTTTGCCCCACATTCACTGTTTTGCAAAAAATGTGAAACCATCAAAGGAAGTTCATCAAACATAATCAGAATATTTTTATCTGCATCAACGATGTCTTCAATAATTGAATCAAGCAAGGATTTCCAGTTTTCTTTAATCGCAGGTAATTTCCAAGAACCAATTTGCTCGCCTCCGACATATTTGGTGTAAAATTTTTTAAGTTTGTGAAATTTATCGCCTATGATATTGTTTTCCAAAAGTAATTCATATAATCCTTCAACAAATTCAATGGGATGCCATTTTCCCTCCACCATATAAAGAACAGGATTCCAACCATTTTTAGGATTATCTTGCATTTTTCTGAGAACACTTGTTTTTCCTACTCTTCTCTCCGAGGTTAAAACGACGCTTTGTTTTTCTAAGGCAAGCCAGATTTTTTCGATAGTTTGCTCTCGATCTATTATAGCTTCCCCGGTAATTATGCCACCTGGATTTGGTTTCATATGTCCTCCAACAATATACGACAATTTCAACGTGCGACAGTATTATCGTATAAAAATAGTAAAAAATAAAGACTTGTCAATAGAAATTTTAAATTGATTGTTGATTTATTTATTTTGTGTGGTGTTTATGGGGCGGGATTTTATAAAACATCGTTTAAGGACAAACGTCTGTTAGATCTGTTATTTAGTTTCCACCAACTGTTTACTACTCGATTCCATACAGTTTTTTCGAAACGGCTTCGTATTTATCTCCTTCAATCCAGAATGGTCTATTTTCCATATCTGCAATTAATCTTGCAGAATGGGTAAATCCCTTACAAAATTTTTGCAAATATCCAAAATCAAAATTCTCATCTGCCTCATCTCCGGGTTGGTGATAATATTTCATTAACTCATCGTCAAATTCTCTAAAACCTGGCGAATAGGATATGGATGGTACTCCTTTCCTATTAAATGCAACATTATCGGAGCGATCAAAGAGATTCTGCTCGGGAACCGGATCCGGAATAGCAGTAAGGTTGAAACGAAGGCTGCCATTCAGGATGGGATTTTTAGCAGTAGTTCTTTCCAATCCGATTACAGTAACTATAGTTGTATCTGTCCAACCACCGGAGTCGGTGTTGAGTGCATAGATAGTTTGATTAAGCGGCACAAGCGGATTCTCTACATAAAATTGACTACCTAAAATACCAACCTCTTCACCAGTAACAGCAAGAAATAAAACCGAGCGCTTTGGAGGCATTAATGCCAGCGATTTAGCCGCGCTTATAAGAGCAACCACGCCCATGCCATTATCACGTGCGCCATTGAAAATGGAGTCGGAATCCGCACCTGTAGACCCTATACCTAAATGATCATAGTGAGCCATCAAAACCAGGTATTCATTGCTTAAACTTGGATCAGAACCTTTGACCATTGCGACCACATTATTCGAATATAATTTTGATGTTTTCCGCCCTGAAGTTTGAATTGATGCTGGAATATGCTCTTGACTAGTCAAGATTGAAGAGAGGGTGCTATCAGTATCATTAACAAGCAGGTGAACCATTTCATCAGCATTAGAGCCTTGTTCTTGATTCGAAACTTGTAACCTTTCCCGGCTTAAAAACGTGACAAGACCCCGCCAGGGAAAATTACCGTTATATAATTCAACAATTGCAATAGCACCATTTTCGAGAGCAAATTTTCTTTTGGTCGAAGAAGCACTGAACGTTGATGGGCCAAAATCTCTACCGGGTATTCCAATTTTTGCTAATACAATTTTTCCTTTGACATCTTTGCCATGATAATCATTGTAATTATGGGTGGAATCGATCCAGCCAAATCCAACATCGACAAGATCTGCATTCAAATCAGCTCTTTCACCAGTCAACACGATCATTCCAACACCGTGTTTTAAGGTATCTGAAAAGACAATGAGTTCACCAGATTGCGCTGGAGAAACTTTTTCTAACGGAATTTTTTGAAAATAATCTTCAGCACCTTCTGGTGAAATCAAACCGCTTGCCCTGAATTGCTCGGCAATATATCGAGCTGCGATGTTGTTTCCTGGTTCTCCTGTTTTCCTGCCTTTCAGTTCATCGGAAGCGAGAAATTTAATATGAGCCGTAACTTCAGACAAAGATATTGATGCTTCAGGAACTGTTTGAGAATTTGATCCTTTTACAAAAATAAGACATATACCGGTGAGCAGAACAATTTGTGTGTATTTATTTTTCATGTAAATTTATCCTTGCTTATTCATTCGTTGCATGACAAATGACCTTTAACACAGAGGCACAAAGGCACAGAGATAATTCATATTATAAAATTCTTTTGTATACAATTTTTGTGACTTAGAGCCTTCGAGGCAAAAACAAACTAATCATTCAAACATTTATTGCTCATTTAATTTTATATCATTTTTTCTGCCAAGATATTCTAAAACTGCACCCATTACTTCCTCTCTCTGCTCTTCAGATACAATCGTTTCAAAAGGAAATCCTAAGACAATCAAGTTATATAACCCAATATATCCAATGGCTGCACTAAAGTTATTTTCGCTATATCGCAATATAGTTTTTGATTCCTTAATTGGATCTACAGCATCGGGAGCTTCAACAGTGTAGATTTGAGGATCATAGGTTGTATTAAAATTGAATGATTTTCGAATCGGCATAAAGAGGGAATCAGATGAGAATACTCCTCCGGTACGAACCGCATGGTTAGCAGCCCAATTTAATTTGAGAATCTCTTTGCCAAATTTAACATCAGGGTGATCGTCTGGCTTGTTCTCAAATAAATCAGTCGCCACGTACGCTCCTGAAATAAATAAGCTGCCACCATTTTGGCAATAATATTTTAATATTTTTTGCAGGGATTCCGGAAATGTTTTGAATTGCGTACCAAGTAATGTATCGCCATAGGCTTTTGGCCAGTGGGTTTCTCTTTCTTCACCTAAAATTAAATCCACAAAGTCATATTCAGACAAGTCCACTAAGCTGTCCATAACTGCTTCATCACTGACCGAAACAAAGGATCGATTATTAGCCAACAGGGATTTTCCATGTACAAATGGGTAATCGAAACTATTACCCGGCACTATTTTGGTTTCATAATCCGAAGAGCTGGCTCCATGCCCCGGCGCATCGTCAGAACGATATGCTGAGTTCAAAAAGAAATCAAATTGGCTGCCGGTAAAATTCAAGTCATATTTATCCGGGACGCCATTGTCAAGAAAACTTAGGAATCCAATTGACTCATTAGTCTCAATAGTTGCCGGCCCGGATACACGGTCAAACCCATTGATAATCAAAGCTGGTGGATGATCACTTCTCAACCAACATACGGAAAGAACTTCCGATGAGAAGCTTTCCCCACCCTGGTTTACAGCTGTGACTTTGAAACTAAAAATTTCACCTTCTTGTAAATCTTTGAATATAATTTCAGGACGATCAACTAATACCCCGTTATCAAATCCACCCTCATTTATTCTACGATACACTATGTACTGCAAAGGATCTGCGGTTAGTTCAAGAGGATCTTTTACACCCTTCCAATGCAACGTTACTTCAGCTGAGTCTGTGAATTCCACATAAAAATTCGTAATGGGCAATGGTTGAACAACGTAGCTATAACGATTTTGAAAAGACAGGAATTTCAAGATCCCTTTGTATATGGAACGAGAAGCATCAAATCGAAATCGAGGATCTAATGCAAATTTCATATCCATAAAATTCTGGTGGGAAAGAAGCTCCAAAAGCATACCTGGAACATTTGGCCGAAAGGCTTCACTGTATTGAGCCTCCAAAAGCGCCCGCCGATTCCATGTTAAATCATATTTTGATCTCAAATCGTTAATCAATTGAGTTTGAATAAGATCGGCTAAATCACGATTTGCAACTCTCGAAACACCATCTGGAAAAACAAATACTGTGTCTGCGTCTTCAATACTGTAAATGGAGAGCGTGCCGATGGTTGAATCATTGCCGACAATACCGGCATCCGTGTGGAATGCCAGTGACAAATCGATTGGAATACCTAAACCTTTAATCTCCCTCTTTTTATTGGGACCAAAAGGATTGCCACGTAAATAATTTGCATATTCAGCACGGCTTTTGTAATCATCCTTATAATCATCTTTGCTGTCGTGAAGATCATATACCAATGTATCCGGCATGCCGGCAAATTGCAGATAATATCGAGCCCCTTCCATAAACCTCGGTCGGCCACTGGTTCTTCCACCTCTTTCTACAATCCCCATACCACCTCCAAACCGTACTGCATCAGCCGTAACCCATTTCCCTGGTTGCTCACTCTGATTCGTCAATACAACTTTACCCGAATCCGGATGAAAACCTTCTTTGAATTTGAATTGCCCAAGATATATCCAGGTACGTCCACCTATCGTTTGATTGACTAAAAATTCGGTTATTCCTCCCAAATGATGTACTTTATATTTAGCGTCTGTAATTCCTTCTTCAATCGAAGCAAAAGATATGTGAACGGCATAATTGCCAGTCTCCGGAATATTCGGAATCCACTCTATTCGAGCGGATTCAGCCGTATCACTGTGTACTTTTCGGTAAGTTCCATGTAAAAATGGATTGTAATTAAATGGATATGGTAAACCCGCAATTGTGAAACCAATGCTGTCGCCATGCGTCCAAACAAACAAAGAATCATCAGACAATTCAACGTAATTAATTTCGGTAGAATCTTGTTGTGGAGAATCATTGTCCACAATAGCTTCATTGCGTTGTGTATCTCGTTCACGGGGTAAAAATAGTCTCGCCCCTGCATTTTCAAGCATCGGGATCAGGTAAGGTGTCGTAAAAGACAATGGCAGTAGGTCTTCAACAGTTTGAAACAAACGGGCACGCTGCCACATCCACCTGTCTTTATCGATATTGTAATAAAATCCGTGGCTATGCCACAAAACAATATTTCGGTTGAATAGGCCATTGGTAGGATGCCAGGGATGGCTTTTATTCCTGACAATCGGCTTGGATCTCTCCTGTTGAATATCAGGCATTCTTTTTAAATCATACTCACTTTGATCTTTTCTGTAATAATTTGGAATGAGCTCTTCAATAGGTTCATGCAAAGAATATGCTGTGAATGTAAATTTTCTAAATTTTCGACCCAGCCTTTTCTTCATACCGGCATAAAAGGCAGTTACATTTTCAATTCGAAACGGTGCAAAGGAAAATGCCTTATTAAAAAATACCTCGAGAGATTTGGCGGGTTTATTGACTGCCAGGCTGTCTATTCTTGTGGCTGGAGAAACAAGGTATGGATAATCTTCTTTTTGTGTGTCCCGGATAAATTTTTCAATTCTTTTGTGAGCATTCTTAGATAATTTATCCATCCCGGAATAATCATAAACCGGACCTTCCGAGACTATCTTTGCCGCACAACCATAAATTAATAATAAACAAACGATGGAGCTTGAAATATTTTTGAATTTTACAATCATCTTTTAAGTTGATAAAACAAAAGGGGTTTTTGTAGATTTCATCGAATAGGTTATGCTGGATTTTTCAGTTAAAACGCCCTCCCTTAAATATTGTTCTGAAGTTTTTACCACCCTTCTACTCCGTTCAGGGTTGCTACGATTTTTTTCAAACAACCCTGAAACCAATAATTCAAAATCAGCTTCAGTTCGATTTCGAAATAATTAATTTTAGACACTTTAGGAACTTTAACTCTTAGGCACTTTCCACTATGCAGTCGCTTTCTCCATGATGTTGGTCATTCGACTAACGAATTCATTTCTGGATTCCAGGTCGCCATGGATCAACAGTGTTCCTTCGTAAAGTTGCAGGATACAATTCTTAACTACCTCGTCATCCTTTTTATTTTTAATTAAATGAGATAAATTTTTGATCAGTGAGTGGGAAAGATTAATTTCAAGGATTTTTTTGGGTGCGGTGAATTCTTTGTTCATCATTTTCATCATTTGTTCCATTTGTGCATCCATGCCCTCTTTACCAACAACGAGTGTTGCGGCGGAATCAACTAAACGCTTCGATTCAATCACATCTTCAACTTTATCACCCAATGTATTTTTAAACAGCGCAATAACTTCCTTTGCCGAATCTTGCTCTAAAGCCTCTGACTGTTTATCCTCATCTTTCTTTAAGTCAATATCCGCTTTTTCAATCGCCTTTAGCTGTTTTTTGTCATACTCGACAATCGATGGAAAGACAAAAATATCCACCGGATCCAATAGATAAATCACCTCAATATCATTTTTCTTGAAGTATTCCAAATTGGGATTTCGCTCAGCCGTATCTCTATGCTCGCCGGACAAATAATAAATTTCTTTTTGGTCACTTTTCATCCGGGTTGTATATTCTTTAAGAGATGTCCATTTACCCTTTTCGGTTTTAGTGGATTCGAACCGCAATAACTCTATAATCCGATCTTTGTTTTTATAATCCGAATTGATCCCGGTTTTAAACAACGGACTAAAATTCGAATAGAATTTTTCATACTTTTCCTGGTCATTTTTCGCCCAATCTTCAAGCATCCCGAGTATTTTTCCCGTAAGAATATCTTTAATTTTTGCCATGGCCGGGCTGGATTGAGTGACTTCCCTGGAAACATTTAGCGGCAAATCTTCTGTATCCACAACTCCGGATTGAAATCTTAAGTATTCCGGCAGCAATTCCTTGCAATCATCCTGGATAAATATTTTGTTAGAATACAAATGCAGCGATTTCAGATCTTCATTGGCGAATAACCGCATGGGCGCAGTTTCCGGTATAAAAAGGATGGCTTTGAAATTAACTTTACCCTCAATGGATAATTGAAGATGCCCTAAAGGATTACTAAAATCGTTTGATATGAATTTATAGAATTCATTTAATTCTTCATCTTTTATTTCTGTTTTATTTCGGTGCCATAGGGCGCTAACAATGTTGATTTCTTCTTTCTCCACGTAGATCGGGAAATCTACAAAATTTGAATATTTTTTTATGGTTTGCTGAACACGCCAATCTTCACTAAATTCTTCCGCCGATTTCTTTATTTTAAATGATATCTTTGTTCCCCTTTGCTTTTTACTGAATTCCTCAATTTTGAACTTGCCATCACCGGAAGAAGTCCAAATATATCCTTTCGATCCTTTATCAGCAGATCGTGTTTCGATTGTAACCTCATCAGTAACCATAAAAACAGAATAAAATCCAATACCAAACTGGCCGATTAATTCTCCGTCTAAGGCCTTGTCTTTCTCCTTCATTTTCTTTAAGAATTCCAGTGTTCCGGAACTGGCAATGGTGCCAATCCTTTCAATGAGATCTTTTTTGGTCATACCAATACCGGTATCCTCAATTGAAAATGTTTTCTTTTTCGAATCCAGGTGAATATTAATCCGGAAGGGTAAATCCGGGTTCAATAAATTTTTGTCAGTTAAATCTTTAAATTTGGCTTTGTTTAATGCATCCGATGCATTAGAAATAAGCTCACGAAGAAAAATTTCCGGGTGCGTGTAAAGAGAATTGACAATAAGGTGAAGCAATTGCTTCATCTCAGCTTTATATTCAAATTCTTCCACATTTGGATGTACTTTTTTTGGCATAGCCCTTTTAACTCCTATGATAATTACTAAACTAGAAACTTACGAAAAGTCAACAAACTGTCATTTCGACAAAGCGAAGCGAGGAGAAATCTTGTTCACTCAAAAAGTATGGCTTCAAAGATTTCTCGTCATAAACTCCTCGAAATGACACACAGTAGGTTTTCTTAAGAAGTTTCGTTAAAATTTTATAACTTGTTGATTTGATTCCGTAACCCCTAATTATAGTGAAGATTAACCAATTTTTTCAAAGTTTTTTATGTTATCCGGAGTTTCTATAATATTTTCCAACCTATGGAAGTATTACGCCGATTTTTATCATTCTCTAATAACTGCAAATAGTATTTTAATTTAAAGGGCGGCCATTTTAGTGTAAATTTTTAATTAACATATTAAGCTGTGCTGTTTGGAATATATTGAGGAATATTGTTGCTATTTATGTTTCATTATGCTAATATTTATCACCGCATAATATATGCATACATGGAAATACAAGCTTAGTTCTTCCATTTTATGGAACGCAAGGAAGCTATTTTCATGCATTTTCCTATATAAAACTTGACTTAACTAAAGAGTTTTTTAATTAAGTCAAACCTACGTTCAAGCTAGATGAGGAAGAAAATGGACATGATTACCATAGATAAAACCGTTCGTTCTGAACTACAAGAAAAAAAATATGTAATAATAGCCGCGGATAAATTTTCGTTCACTACAGACTTAGAAGCCAGTCGACGCCGCCTGTGGGAGGATTGGGATAATCTGAAAGAGGATAACTATTTGAAAAACGGCGCCCATTATCGATTACGACGCTTTGGCCTCTTTTACTTTCTACCTGCTGTTGAAGAATTGGTACCTTTGCCGCCATCTCACTACTTTCAATCGAGTGAAGTTAATAGGTATGCAGGTGGTATTGAGCGAAAGTTTGTTCCATTATCGGATACAACACTGTCCAACCAGTTTCTGCACGAGTTGATTAAATTTGACTTTAAGCAATTTCCTGTGAATAACCCGATGTCTAGCCAGGCGTGGGAGATTGATATACATCAATTCCGAATTGTGGCCTCTCCGGACGAACAAGGGGAGCCAACCCCAGAGGGCATTCACCACGACGGAGATGATTTTAATGTGATACACCTGGTTAGTCGTAAAAATGCCACTGGTGGCGTAAGTACAATTTATGATAATGACCGCAAAAAATTGGCAAGCTGTACTTTACAACAACCTATGGATTCGATAATGGTATGGGATCCTTACGTGATGCATGGGGTTACACCCATTCAACCAGACAATCCCCACGTACCAGCAATCCGTGATGTAATAGTGATAGGTTATAATTTCCGCCCTGGTCTTAAGTTGTCGGCGTGAGCTAATTAAGACAACATTAAAATGGCCCGGTATATACGATTACAGAAAAATGATATTCAAAAAATTGCCAGCCATTATGGCCTGAAAGTTGTTGGTTATAAACCTATCGAGGGAGGGGCGTCCAATTCCAGTTATGTGTTGAAAACACAGCAAAACAGATATGTGCTGACGGTTTTCGATGAGAAAACAGTAGATTATGTAGTTAAGCTGGGACAATTATTACTGTTGCTGGCAAAGTACGACTTTACTACTACCCGCCCGGTACTGCTGCCTACGGAAGAAGTCACCCTGATTTATAGACAAAAACCAGTCATGTTGAAGACCTACATTTCCGGTCAGGTTTGCCAGAATATTGATGACTCCATGATACGCCAAGTGGGAGTTGCAATGGCCAGGCTGCATCAAACTCCTCCTCCGGATTTCCTGCCTGATAGACACCCTTATGGCATGCAGTTTTTTCCGGAAGTCATTAGCCATAACGCTAATCAAGCGTATGATTCGTGGCTGGCGGAGCGGTTGGTTCAACTTAAGCGAGAGATCCCGCCAGAGTTACCCTGTGGATTAATTCATGGGGATATTTTTTACGATAATATTTTGTTCGAGAAAGATAAGCTCAAGGCTATAATAGACTTTGAAGAAGCGTGTCTTTATTACAAGGTATTTGATTTAGGGATGGGAATTTTAGGGCTTTGTACAGAGGGAACAACGTGGGTATTGAGTAAAGCCCGAGCATTGGTTATGGGATACCAACAAGTTAGAATGTTAGAAGAGAGAGAAAAGGAAACTTTGCAACTGTTTTGTGCATATGCCGCAATTGCAACCTCCTGTTGGCGGTTCTGGAAGTACCACATACATACACCAATGGTCGAAAAGGCAGATGAGCATTGGCAAATGGTGCATCTTGCAGATGAGATAAACGACGTTCCGAAGACAGATTTTTTAGATGCAGTTTTTAGTAACGATGGATAAAGCAATGACCGTCGAAATACATTTTCCATATATGATTGTTATGTCTCAAAAGAATGAAACTAAAGGTCAATCAAGATGAGATCGAAAAATACGAAGCTCCATACCATTTGGCAAGTTACAGCCATCTTTGTAGTCCTGTTCATAACTTCTTCCCGGGCACAAACGGATAAGGAGCAAACTCAAGATGAAGTGCGGGAAGCAATCGACCGTAGCAACGAACAGTATATCAAGGCATATGCTGACGCCGACGCAGCAGCGCTTGCCGCCGTGTACGATAGTAAAGGATCCCGATTGAGTTCTAACGGCGTAGTCCATCTCGGTCGAAAAAAAATCACGGCAGTAGTTTCCCGATTCTTGAACAATGTCGGCCCGGTCAAAGTGACGCTCGAGACTGTGGACCTGTGGGTTGTTGACGATCTCGCTTACGAGACCGGTAAATGGACCTATATGTATACGCCAAAAGGCAAGGAAAAGAGAACAAGCGGCGGCAAATACGTTACAATCTGGAAAAGACAAGCAAACAAAGATTGGAAGATGCTTGCCGATATGGCAGTTCCAGGGAAATGATCATTCAAGAGTGGGGCGGTTCATTACTAGGCATCTACAAAAGATTTCCCGAGCAGCTATGGCTTACGGATACGGCGGCGTTTCTGAAACAGATTCAAGGATAGCTTTTGCTTGGTGAGCCTATCTGGTTAGTTGGTTAATGCGTCACCAGACTTGTGACTCAATCAAAAGGAGGTTTTAAAGACTACAAGCTTAGCATGCAGTTTTCCGGCAAAATTCAATCAGTTAATCCTGGAGGTAGGGGACGAAAAACACAAATGAACTGTAAATAAATTTCAATATTACTTCAAGTTTTTCTAAGATAATATTAAGAACGATGAGTTACTCAGCAAGACAACTGAGTAGCTCGTATCTAAAAGGATACATTGGGTGTGTATTCTCAACAGGCGCAGCATAATTCTAAATATTTTAAGTTCGTTGAATTACAATTAAGCTAATAACAAAACGTAATACTAAATAAATGGAAGGAGGAAGAAATGAAATACAGACATCCAATATTCAAGTTATGGTGGCTCCTGGTGGGGGCAATAGTCCTATTCAGCAGTTGCCAGCGCGTCGTCCATAGACCTACAACACGGACTGGCAGCATCGGAACTAGGATCGCCTTTAATATGCAGAGCGCACTGAACATGGATCAAATCGCTGGCGCGCTCCTCACTGCTGAGTCAAGCTCATGTCTTGTGGAAATTTCCGTCCTCCATGGAGCCGCAGACCAGTTTGAAATCTATGCTAACACAGGTGCAGGGTTTCCAACGAACGGCAGCAGCTATCTGGTGATGTCCAGTGGCGAAGCCCCTGTAGTTGTTCCTGGCAGCGCTGCTACATTTTTGAATGTGAGCCAAAGTGCCCCTGAGGGCCTCCTGCCCACGCAGGCTGGCGGCAGCCCAAACGGTGTACACACTACCAACGACCGAGCATCCTTACGAGTAAAGCTTTCGGTCCCCAGTGATGCAACGACCCTCAGCTTCGATTGGAAGTTCGGCAGCGAAGAGCCCCCAAGCTACTACCAACGAAATTACCAGGACTACTTTACAGTGATCCTGAATAGCAACCTACCCCCCGTGGAAGTAACCTGGGTCGACCACAACATCGATACTAATGTCGCCAACCTACCGGGCGGTTCGTCTTTTGCTCCAAGCCCCCCGTTACCCAACCCGAACAACACAATCTACAACTCAACAAACCCTAGCGTCCAAACGGCATCGATCGATGTCATTCCGTTTCAAGGCATGACAGTCACTCTCGATTTCCATATAGCCGACGCCTCGGATACCTATTTCGACAGCGGTGTCTTTCTGGATAACCTCGGTTTCGACACCTCATGCGAAAAAGATCAATTCGAGTATGCCGCTAAGCTTGTTTGTGGCCCACAAAGAGATCCCAAGGATATGCGGCTTGCGCGAGGTTTTTACGCCACATCTATTAATATCCATAATCCAAATGATTCTGATGTTACGTTTTATAAAAAACTGGCGCTAAGCTATCCTCCTGAAGAACAGAGGCCTGGTAAGATTATACCGATTTCGACCGATATACTCGCTTACGACGAGGCACTAAAAGTAGATTGCATGGATATCCAAAAAAGGTTGTTTCCCAGTGGATTCCTAACTTACATAGAAGGCTTTGTTGTAATACAAAGCCCGGCGAGTTTAGATGTAACCGCGGTTTATACGACAGCATCTCTTGATAAAGACGGTAATGTTACAAACCATAGCAGCATAGATGTGGAGCAAATCCGTGAACGCAAAACAAAAACGTCTACTCCTCCCGTAGTGGAGCGAGAAGATCTTGACCACTTTATGGTCTATGGTGTCGATCCAATTCAATTAGATACGGCTTTAACGGTTCACCTTAAAGGGCAGTTTGATGATGAGCAATTCAAAACCGCAAAACTTACAGCCATCACACATTTTGCAAACCCGACCGGCAAGGTTCATTCTGGGTCTGAGATC
>CAYXGW010000050.1:0-38506 GCA_964464595.1 uncultured Deferribacteres bacterium | reverse complement strand
TATTTTACTCATAATCTGTTACCCAGGAACCAATAACCACAGTTGTTATTTGTGGATGGCTTACAGATACCTTTACTTCAGCATAACGAATACTTTCATAAACATGTCCTGCTGTATCAATAGTTACAGTTCTGGTGTAGACAGTTTCCGGATTATCATCAGGATACCGGTTTGCTTGCAAAATATAATCGTATCCTTTCCCACTTTTAGAAGCCCTCTTATCAGCCAGGATTTGTTCTAATTTTTCTTCGCAATAATAAGCAGCCTTCGTATAAAACTCTGCTTCGACACTGCTTGTTAGATTTTGTGAAAACATAGACAGAATTGGCGGAACAGCTACGGCAATAATTAAAACTACCAAAATCACTTCAATAACGGAAAAACCTTTTTGCGATCTCATTTTCATTTTTATTCCTGGATATAGCATCTTCCAGTTCCAGGAATGACCACAATGCTGACACCACTATTTATTTCCAGTACTGTTTTTTCAACAGATAAAGGTGTACCATTATCTATGGGCTGAGCATCAGCATTAAATTCAATGATACCATTAGTAAAATCGGTGGAAGTAATAGATACTCCCCCATAATAGCCATTATTTACATTCACAATAAAATTCTCTAGTGCCACTGGTGTTTGCAAGTACCCGCCTCCGCTCCATTGTATGGAGTAAAGGTTTTGAGATGGATCAACTATGAATTTGACAGCCTTTCTATTGCTTAATGCCATTTCCTGGGCGTAGTGGATATCATTAATTACTTTTTTAGCAAATGTTTTTTCTTTGATGTCATCAGAAGTTCCGGAGATTTTTGCCATTGCTATATAAGATAAAACGCTGATAAGAACTACCGTCGTAATTATCTCGATAAATGTTATTCCACGTTCTCCCTTCATTATATATCTATGAAGTAGATGTTTCATTGAATGGTACATCTACCTGTCCCGGGCGTAATCTGAATGGATGTTGCACCATTGAGCTGCAATAGGTCCTTTGCGGTTGTTAGCAATGTGCCATTGTCCAAAGGATTGCCATCACCATTGAATTGCAAAGTTCCGCTGGTAAAACCTGTCGAAGAAATGGATACACCGGAAAAATAACTATCATCTACATCAACAATAAAATCTTTTTCGGCAATAGGTGTCTGCAGATAACTGTTATCTTGCCATTTCAGTGAATAGCGGTTTTGGCCGGTTTCAACAATGAACTGAACCAACTGGCCGTAATTAATTGCCATCTCTTGTGCATAGCGGATATCGGCAATAATCTTTTTCGCCAGCGCCTTTTCTTTAAGGCTGCCACTTGAATCAGATAAATTGGCCATACCTATTAACGCCAAAATTCCGATTCCGGTAATCAGGACAATTAATTCTAAAAAAGAGAAGCCTTTTTCGCTTCTTGTGAAACTTTTGGATTTAGTCATTTTATTAGTATCATATTTAAAAACCATAAAAAAAAGGGAGGCTTTCGCCTCCCTCTAAACAAGATTCGTTATGTCTTAGTGACCCGAAACACTACAGGAGACAGTTCCGGTGGCTATGAGATAAGTTAACGTTCCAGCTGATGGGCAAGAAGGATAAACGCCATCTGCAAAGTAGTTAGCAGGATTTGTGGTTTTCATGTCCGTTTCAGTTGGGAATGCAGCGGATCCACTGGCGGCACTGGAAGCGTAAGAAATTGCAGCTGCACTTTCGATGGCTTCCTGGTTAGACTTACATGCACTGGCTTCTGCTGTGCTGCTTAAGTCGATAAACTTAGGCACTGCTACTGCGGCAAGAATACCAATGATCACGATAACGGTGATTAATTCGATTAATGTAAAACCTTTTTGGTTGTTTAGGTTTTTCATTTATTACCTCCTCTTTAATTGAGTTAAGTTAAGTTTCGTTTTCGTCATTTGAAAATAGAGATTGTTCAATTAGTGTGCCAAAACGTTAATATCCGGAAAATAAATCAAAAGCCCATGCTGGTTAAGCTTGATTTTAACGAAATAATTATCGACACGATCTTGGAAACTCTTCATATCAAAGTTTACAAATAACTCTATTGTGTTTCATATTGGCAATAGATTTACCAGATTACATTAATAATCATCATAACTCTTTAAATATTATAGAGTTACAAAAGATGATTTCCAATTTGGCACAGCGTGTCGAAATGGAAATATGAATATTTTTGTGCTTAAATTTGCTTTTAATTTGGCACAAAGCCCCATTTGACCAGAGGAAATCTTGTTAATAGAATGATTAAACTAAATACTCCTCCAGATAGATCTTTCCAGTAAATTTATCGGCAGGATGCTAAATTTTTATTAGAGTTTCAATAGGTTAGGTATTTCATCTTATTCATTTTCTAGACTATTAGTATTGTACTTTTAGAAAAAAGGTACTCTACTCACTTGCATTAAGTCACGGCAAATAAGATTGAAAATCATTTTCCCCGCCTTAATAGGACTTATAATTTTAGGAAACTAAATAAAAAGCATCTCATTCTTTTTAAGTTTCGAGTGAGATGCTTTATAATCTATTAATTAGGTGAGACTGGTAAGCAACAACCGGAAATAATTTTTTAATCTTCTATTATCTTGTTATTCTTCTTTTCGAAAGTTCTATTTTTTGGTTGAATATCTTTTTTACTCTTTTCTATATCATCCTGAAGTAAAGGATATTCCCTTACTTTATGATTTTTATCCATGTCTCCAATTTTTTCATGTAACAATTTTAATTTTTCCTTTGGAAGTAAATCCGATTCTTTCACCTCATATATCATCTGGTTCAGGTTTTCCTTTCCTGCTTCTTCCAAATCTATAAATTGCCTGATAACCAAAATGCGATCACCATTTGGTTTGGTTACATGTTTAACATCAATACCACTCATATGCAGAAGTTCCAGATGTTCTCTCACATTGTGTTCAACCTGGTCTTCCGAGACATGAGCTCTAATTTTGAAAATATTTCCAAAGGCTGCTTTGTACACAGGTTGTTCTATCGTATCCTCAAGAGGTTGTAAAACAATTGAATGGGTGCCCTTTAAAGCCTCTATTTCCTTTTTCCAGATTTCTACTTCTTCCCTTTTTGCATCCGGTAATACAATAGCAAACTTGGTTTTTTCCTCAACACTGTTTTGATTTTTTATAAGTTCATGGATTGCAACACTGAGCTGAGACGGATCGACCCAGGAAAGAGCTTTAATGGTTTTCATAGCCTCATCGTGTTTCTGATTGATCTCACCAGAGAGCATATATCCAAAGGTCTCCTCTTTTTCGACAGGCATTGTACAGGCGATGAATCCCAGGACCAGGAGGGTACTTATTACAGCAAAACGAATTCGATGCATACTAAAATATTTGATCATTTGATATATCCTTTGTTTTAGAGTAATTTGATTGAGTTTTGATTGATTCACCCGGACTAACCAATCCTGAGTTGATGAAAAGGAGTCCTGGTAATCCGTATCTTTCAGGGCAGAGAAATACCTATCGAGATGGATATCATTCGAAGGCTCTTCCGATTTCTGTCGCCATTTTATACGTTTCATGGTCTAAGTCTCCTGTATTGGTTTGATTTTTACTTTTGGCATGCTCCGGGCCTTCTTCTTGCAAGATGTAGGCTCTCAATTTTTGCCGTGCACGGCTTAAGCGGGATTTGACTGCAGAAGCACTTTTAGCCCGTTGTATTGTTACAATCTCATCAATTGAAAATCCGCCTATTTCAAAGAGCAGGATAGCTGCCCGTTGTTTTGCCGGCAAACTGGATAAGGCATCATACAACAAAAGTCGATCTTCGTGGTTATCCTGATGATGATACACCGATGGTATTCTATCTTCTTCAAATTTATGATTAATAGAGACAAACCTTTTCCAGAATGATTGCCGGATAGCTGAATAAAAAGTCCTTGTTATGATTTGAAATAACCAGGCTTTGAATTTTTCCGGTTCATTCAATCGATCATAATTTGTTGTAGCTTTCAGCAATGCCTGGTGCAGAACGTCTTCTGCTTCGGATGGTGACCACCTGGCGCAGAGCGCGCGACAATATTGTAGGGCATCATTATATTGCGGCTTTAACAGCATGGCAAATGATGGTCGTGGCACAGGGCAATCTCCTTTAATTCAGTTCTTTTGAAGCGCTTCATTAACAAGACGCACTTCAGAGTGCAAAAGTCGCATTTAAAAAAAGTTAATAATAAAATGAATAGTTTTTACTTTTGAATATTGCTGGTCCGCCAAAATCAGTCCATCCAAGAAAATCCTTGTAACTAAATTTTAATTCACTAGTTTAGTCTATAATTTATTACTAGAAGTGGAGGAAGCAACTAATGAAAAAATGGTATTTGTATGTTGTTGTTTTTATTTCAGGGGCTGCAGTTTTGGCAATAGAAATTTTAGGAACTCGAATCCTTGGACCCTTTTATGGTGTAAGTATATTTTTGTGGTCATCCCTCATCACCGTGACTTTGATTGCATTGAGTGTCGGGTATTTTGTTGGAGGGAGATGGGCTGATAAAGTCACGAAAATATCAAACCTTTATTATTTGATGATCGGCTCAGGATTATGGCTACTTCTTATTCCTTTTATTAAACATCCAGTCCTCGTGATTACTGAACCCTTTGGTTTACGATTCGCTGTGTTGGTTGCGGCATTCATTCTCTTTGTACCTCCTTTAACGCTTCTTGGTATGGTTAGCCCATACGCCATCCGTGTTAAAGTTTCGAGTATCAATATTGTCGGAAGAACAGCAGGCGATCTCTATGCAATTTCAACCATTGGCGGTGTAATTTCAGCCTTGTTAACTGGATTTTTTTTAATACCCAGCGTCGGAGTCAGTAGATTGACAATGTTGATTGGTACTACTCTAATTGGTGCAGCAATAATTGGCATCACTGGGGAAACCAAAGTTAAAACTCGGAAAATTACTTCCATCATTGTCATTCTTCTTATTATGTCAGTTTTTTGGGTTGTGCCATTCAATAATGTTGATTCGACCCCGGGATTAAAAGCGATTGTTCAGAGCCCATATGCTGAAATTAGGGTGGTAGACATGGATGATAAACGACACCTGGTAATTGATGGAGGCGTTCATACAATTGTCGATCCTACAACCTGGAAATCTCAATTTCCTTATACTGCTGTAATAGATCTTACCAGGGAATTTTTCTCAGAACCAGGAGACGCCTTATTGATAGGGCTGGGAGGCGGTTCAATTGTAAAGAATTTTGCACGTAACGGCTGGGTAATAAATACTGTTGAAATCGATCCCGTTGTGACGAAGGTTGCTCAGAAATATTTCAACCTGGATGAATCGGAAGGGAAGATATATCAAATGGATGGACGCAGATTTCTAATTTCACATGAAAAGCAATACGATATTATCATTATGGACGCTTTTGGCAGCAGTTCAATTCCTTTTCATCTTATCACAAAAGAGTCATTTGAGCTTATTGCAGATCACCTAAATCCGAAAGGCATTTTTGCTATTAACCTTGAATCGAATGGATGGGATGACCTGATTGTGAGATCAATTGCTGCAACCTTGAAAGGGCAGTTTGAAGTGGTATTGGTTTTACCAACAGCGGTTCCAGCTAGCAGATTGGGGAACATTATTATATTCGCATCTAATGAGGAACTTGATCTTAAGCTTGAACCGATAAAAAATGTAGCAGATCCAAATTATAGATCCAGCATGGAATACCTGAGAAACCGGGCCTGGGATTATCGATTTGTGCCAGAATTTAAAAATGCTCCGGTTTTGACTGACGATTTAAATCCGGTTGATTTGTGGTCTGAGGAAATCAATCTTACAGCTCGAAAGTTATTACATGACTATTTTGAAAACAAGGGATTGAGTTGGTGATAAAGTTATGCAAGCTAATTTTTTCGTAGTGCTTTAATTTCCCCACTTTCTTCTATAGTAACAAGATAACCGTCAATTTGCTTTGGGATTTTTTGCTTCAATTCTTCAGTCAATTCAATCACTAAAATCATGATACAAGGTTTATTGTCGCAAAGGGTTTGTGCAGTACCAACTACGCCAGGTATTGACATCAACTCGTCGGTGTTTTCCTGCAGCACCTCCTTAATTGTCTTTGTTGGCATGGGATTATCTCCTTGCTTTTCCTCAACAGCTTTTGTGCAACCATACATTCCACATAAATAACAGCTAATGCATACAATAACTATATTTTTTATTAAAGCGTTCATAATCTTCCATTAATGTTGAATACATGCAAAGTTTAAATTAATAAAAAAAAAGAAGGGCAACCATTTATTTGGCTGCCCTTCACTAACCTTATTCATTAAATTAGTTTTTATTGTCCGTCGACAGTGACGCCAAAACGAGTCAATACTGCATCTATCGGATTGGCAATTGTCTGTAATGAACTACCCGCATAAAGTAATCCAACAGGCTTACCCGCATCTTGTCCTTTTTCAACAACGATAAGAGATCCTGAGTCGCCTGGAGCACTGAAATTGCCAGGAGTAATTATAATTTGATCCACAAATCGTGCAGTGCCAGAACTATAACCAATAAGCACGGTAGCATTGATTGCTGAAACCCTGCCTTTGGTTTGTCCGGTTGTTCGTCCATACTTTTTCACTTTCAAACCAACGCTAGCAGGTTCTGTCGTTGATTGCGGTGTTCCATAACCATCCGACGGCGTTGAATTTCCTAAACTATCTAAGGAAGATAAAGCAATGGCTGCATCAATGACGTTATTGGCTTGATCGGAAAAAATAATTGGTTCAAAATCATCCAGCGTGCCTAAAAAGTCATCTGGGAGTGACCCTCCATCAAATGTTCCTGGTTGGATAACATCATCACCAATGCTTGCCTGGTTTTCATCAGCATAAACATGGTTGTTGCTCAACGCATAAACATTTCCATTTTTAGTTACCCTGCAACCAATTGTTCCTGCTGTAATATCAGGATGGCCTGTGGAAACACCAATGGGCACAGGTCGATCAAATCTTGCTGTCGGATCGACGCCACCATTACCCGGTGGTCCTTTCAAGGCTTTTAATAGCCCCGAAACTTGAACGACAACAGGAACCAGTTCAATCTCATCTGGCAGCAACGCTTTTTTGGCAAGCGTTTGCGATTCCATGAGAATGATAATAGCTGGCTGCCCGTTCTCATCAAGACCAGTAGCTATGCCAACGACACCAGGTTTTGACATTATATCATCCGTATGTCGATCCTGGATTGCCATTACAGCACGAACTTGAGGATTGTCAGGACTTAGTAAAATACTTTCCTGCAATTCCTCCGGTGCGGTTGGTGTGTTGTATTTTTCACAGCCAATCCACAGGACCATGGATAGAATAATAACAAACGCTGTAATTGGGTAGATTTTACCCATAAACCCTCTTTTGAATTTTACCATATTCCCTCCTCCAGTAAAGATGTAAATTTAAAGAATTGAAATAAGGTTAGATGCGATAAAATAAATATAAATATTTACATATACAAATTTATTTTGAAAAAATACAAAAAAGTTTTTGGTGATCTCCGAGGCCTTTTTATTAACTCTTTTCGAACAGTTAATAATCACTTTCCATGCTTAATTAACCGATATTTGTCAGGCTTATCTTCCATCTTCCGCTGTTTCTTGAATTGTCAGGTTGCCAGGTATAGTAGAATAGGCCTGATCCGGTTTGGAATTTGGTGGAATCATTCAAAGCAAGCCGTTCTTCCCTGGAAGTTGAACCCTGAGAGTTCTAATTTTACTGAGTATCCTGAAAAAAAATCGCCACTCCCAAAATTTAATTCGGTATGTGGCGATCGGGAGCTATGAATACTAAAGTTTAATTTAATGTCAACACAACCTGGTCCCCGGTTCGAATACCTGTCACATATTTTGCTTCACCTTGTTCGGTTTCTTGCTGGATCCTTTGCATCACTTGAACAATGATACCCGTTACATTTTCATCACTTAAAAGAGTTTGGATGTCCGCTGCCGGTATTGTATATTCGCCGGTATTGGTTTCGATTTCATAATGTGGAGGCCGTTCATGGTTTTCCGAACCAGATCTATGTCCTCTTTGCCCACGATTATTCCTGTCGATCACTGGGATGAGTCCAATGACCAGCTTTCCTTCGATTGCGCCGCCATCCCAGGAAACTAAGAGATCCTCGCTTGAATTAATTGCACCATCATTTGCAGGGCTTGTAATTTGTAAAGCCTGTTGTGGTGCGGTAATGGATACTGTTAACGCTGGAAAATCTTCGGAACCGGTAACGGTGAAACTGTAAGTGTCACCAGGAACAAAGGGGATATCGACGTCTGGCTCATCATTTCCTTCATGACTTGGCCGCATACCGCCAAGGTTACCTGAGCCAAATCCTAAGTCTCTTTGATTGCCACCCCTGTTACCACGTCCAAATCCACCTTGATTATTTGATTCAGTTCCTCCATGGCCTCCTGACCTAAAACCACCCTTACGGCCATGCATTTTTTTACCAATATTGTAAACTACACCACCATTCGGTAATTCTCTTTTATTAAGCTCAAATTCTCCCTGGCTAAACACCAATGTAACCGTACCCATATCTTTTCCGGCTCGTTTTCGATGCTCCTGGGTAGAATCGGAATTTAGTGCTACTGCGAAGGCATCGCTACGTATTTGCAATTCCTCTTCAACAGGATTGTAGAATGGATGCCATCCCAACGAGAAAATTGCATCCACACCTTCCAGATCAGTTCCGTTATCTGCAACTTTGGAAAGTTCGTCATTTACCGCTGCTTCATATATTGCAGCATTTATCTCATTCAGAGATTCCTCTTCAAAAGCGTTTATTCTATCGGTGATTGAATTATCACAGCCAACTGAAAAAATCAATAAAGCTATAATACATGTCATTGAATACAGATGAGTCCTTCTCATAATCGATCTCCTTTATCCTTATTAAATTTACTTTTTTCGATACCTTCATTCTTTGGGCCCTTAAGTTTTTCAGCATCATTTTCTTTTCATTGGATAATACGGATGAAAAATGAATGACCCTATGTGAAGAGGAAAATAAGCCGCAGATACACATCATGATACTAAAGAGCACTAATTTTCGTGTCTAATTCGTTTACTTCTGTGGCTCTTAATCTTTTGGAAATATTAAAAGAGTAATAAAGCGAGGAAGGATTTGAGTTCTACCCGGAGGATTTTCAACGCTTTGCTCATTCTGCTTTCAACTGTCTTGATCGATATATCCAAAGTTTCCGCGATTTCCTTGTATTTCAACCCGTCAAAACGGTTTAGGCAAAAGACTGTTTGGAGTGGCTCGGGCAGTGATTTAATAGCTTCATGCGCTTTTTCTTGAAGGTCAAATTGTTCGTTTGGCATTAAGATTTGGTTTTGCTCTGCATTCTGAATATACGCAACTTCTGTGGTGATTTTCCGCAAATGGTCGATTGCCAAATTGTTTGCAGATCGGAATAAATATGCCTTTATTGATTTGCCTTCATTCAGTGAGTCTCTATTATTCCAAATCTTGTAGAATATATCCTGAACAAGATCCTTGGCTAATTCATAGTTACGAGTCTTATACACTAAAAATCTAAATAGATGCTCATAGTATCGATAGTACAATATCTTGAAAGCGCCTGTATCCGAAGTTTTGATTAGGAGTGTTAGTTCAGTATCGCTTTGTTCCACTTGTGCGTCATATATTATTGATTTTGAAGAATCTATCCGCGATATGGTAATAAATGAATTTGACAATGGCAAAATTTTCAGGTTCTTGTTTAAAATTGTTTAAATATTTACATAACTTCCATATGAATTGGTGTATGAATCTATTCGATGATCTTTTTAAATGAAGAAACAAAATATAAGTTCAGATCTTTGAGTTTGGAAAAATAAATAAGATTGATAATCGGAACGATATTGTAATTAGCTCCAATTAATTATTTGTAATCTTTCAGTCTTTAAAGGATGGTTTTGTTTTATGGTCATTAAAAGAATATATTTGTTGTGACAAGCTTATCTTGAGTGAATAAAAATGTCGGTACAATTAAGCAGGAACAATCGGCATATTACGCACATAAGAACTTAAATGGGATGTTTGCTATGGAATTATACAATAAGAAACCCTCTTATGACAGCGAAAAAAACGAACTTATAAAATTTGGTAAACAAGTGCTAGGAGTCGCAGCATTGTTATTTATTGCAATGATTTTGGCAATCATAATATTTCCTGACAACGAATCTCTGCAAAAAAGTTTTGAATCATTTAGCACAACATTTTTGACAGTGGTAGTCATAATTATATTATTTTTTTTTAGTATCCGGATAATTGCAAAACAAGACCAAAATAATGCACAAACTGACTTTCTATTGAAGCAAATTTTGGAACTTTTAAATGGCCAAAAAAAAGATTCATAGCTGTAATACACTTTTGGGAATTTCAACTCACTCTCGACGTTTCTTTTTCTTTCCGCCTTCAACTCAGACAAAATATCGCTCGTCTGCATCAGGAGATTCTGTAATAGCCTTGCTTTATCCAGATCATCAACACTAAAAAAACACATTAGAAAATAATAAATTTGATAAATTGGACGATACATTAATTAGCTCCAATTAATTATCTGTAATTTTTCAATTTTTGAAAGATGGTGCTGGTTTTATGGTCATTAAATTAGTATATTTTTAGTTAAATAAAACAGCCTGCAAATGATAACTACAGCTTTCCAATCAACTAAAATTAAAAGTATTTTAGTTAGGTTACAATCTCAGGAGACTTAAAATGGAAGAAAAGACCAAACAAAATCATGCCTCCGAGGAAGAAGCTCGTCGTGTTGCGGAAGAGGCCAGAGAAAAAGAATGGGACCTCCCCAGCTTTCTGAAAGAAACCTTCCTTGGCAATTGTCGAATGGATATTATCTATCCATTTCCCGAGCTTAAAGGCATCAACAGACCGGAATTTAGGGATTTCTATGACAAGATGTACTCTTTCTTAAAGAAAGTGGATTCAGATGCAATCGATCGCAACGGCAAGATTCCTCCTGAAGATATTAAAAAGTTAGCGGAAATGGGCGCTTTTGGAATGAAGATCGAAACCAAGTATGGCGGTGTTGGATTATACCAGGCGGAATATAACAGAATCATGAAATTAGTTGCCAGCAAAGATGGCAATCTCGCTGCGTTACTTTCGGCGCATCAATCCATTGGTGTACCTCAACCGCTGAAATTATTTGGCACAGAAGAGCAAAAAAATGAATACTTCCCCCGGATCGCTAAAGGTGAAGTGACTGCATTTGCACTTACTGAATCTAATGTAGGCTCGGATCCGGCAAAATTATCTACTTCGGTCGAGGATTCTAAGGACGGAAAATACTATATTTTAAATGGCGAGAAACTGTGGTGTACGAATGGTACGATTGCTGATTTATTGGTAGTAATGGCTAGCCATACTGAAGATGGAAAGATGAGTGCTTTTATCGTCGAAGCAAAATGGAAAGGTGTTGAAGTCACTCATCGTTGCCATTTTATGGGCTTACGTGCACTCGAAAATGGTGTGATAAGATTTACAGATGTAAAGATCCCCAAAGAAAATCTTCTTTGGAAAAGAGGTGCCGGACTAAAGTTAGCGTTAATTACTTTAAATACCGGTAGGTTAACGATCCCGGCCTGTTCGGTTGGAGCAGCAAAGACTTGTCTCGAGATTTGCAGAAACTGGGGAAAAAGCAGGGTACAATGGGGTCAGCCTATTGGCAAGCATGAAGCAATTGCCCAAAAGATTACAACCATAGCAGCAAATACGTTTGCCATGGAATCCGTATCGGATTTAGCCACGGCACTTTCGGATAATGACTTCGATATTCGATTGGAAGCCGCTGTCGCCAAATTGTATAACAGTGAAGTTGGTTGGAAAATAGTCGACGAAACACTTCAAGTCCGTAGCGGGCGTGGCTATGAAACAGCAGATTCCCTAAGAGCAAGAGGAGAACCCGGAATTGCGGTTGAAAGGGCACTTCGAGATTTTCGTATCAATATGATCTTTGAAGGCACGAGTGAAATTATGCGTCTGTTTATCGCCCGAGAGGCTGTGGATAAACATCTTCAGGTAGCCGGGGTCATTATCGAGCCGAAAAAGAAAATTGGCGAGAAATTAAGCGCTTTCCCCGGGATCGTAAAGTTTTATATTAAATGGTACCCGAAGCTGTGGTTTGCCTGGGATAGATGGCCGAGTCAAGGTCAATATGGTAAACTCTCGAAACATGTCCGATTTGTTCACAGAGCTACTCGTAAACTAGCGCGAGAAATATTTCATGGTATGATGATTCACCGGGCAGCAATGCAGAAAAAACAAGCTTTTCTGTTTCGGGTGGTGGATATTGGTGCAGAATTATTTGCAATGTCAGCTACTGTTAGCCGTGCCAAAAAGCTTGCCAAAGAAGGTACTAAAAATGCCGAAATTTTAGCTGATATTTTCTGTGCTAATGCTCGAAAACGAGTAGGTCAAAGTTTCAAAGCACTATGGTTTAATACGGATAAAAAGCAATACAAACTAGTAAAACAGATTCTGGATGATAAATACCTGTGGATGGAAGACAACATTATCAGCAACTATCCGGATGAAGTTGGAGAGAAAAAAGAAGAAGCTCCGGTAACTAAACCTACCGAAAAGACATTCGAGGAAAAGAAAGAAGTAGTTGAAGAAACCACGACTTAGAATTCGAAAACTCAGGGAACTTCAAAATCTCAGCGTTTGAGGCTTTCCTTTTGTATAATAAGCATACCTGCAAGTTTTTCAAAACCTGATAGATTTTATATCTACTATTTCTCAGATAAAAAAGACAAGATTTGATTTGTTACCTCGACAGGAGCATCTGCATGTACCCAATGACCGGCTCCCGCGATGGTGGCAATTTTTGCATAAGGGAATAATCGGAGAATCAATTCTTCATCTTGCAATGGTATATAGTCTGAATTCCCACCTCGAAGAAAAAGTGTTGGCTCAGAAAATGGCTCTTTGGAAAAAACACCTTCTTTTAGAATATGAATATTTTGTTCAATTGCGCCCAGATTCAACTTCCAGGTTAGTGAATTGTCTTTTTTCCTGGTGAGGTTTTTCAGTAAAAATTGTCGTATCGCTATATTTTGAATTTCGTGCTTTAACGATTCATCAGCTTGTTTACGAGATTGAATAATTGTGAAATCCAATGTTTTCATTGCGTGAATGATATTTATAAAAAACTGAATATTTGATGAATCACGATCAATTGGGGATATATCAACGATAATCAGATTATCCAAATGGCGCGGGAAACGAAGCGCGTATTTCATGGCTATCTTGCCACCAAGAGAATGACCTAACAAAGATATGTTTTCGAGATTGTGATCAGACCGAAATTCAAGCAAGTCTTCAATCATACCATTGAAACTGAAATCATCACTATGGGGAGATTGGCCGTGGTTCCTCAAATCGAGCAAGTAGACAGAATATGTGTCTGCTAGTTTTTTGCCAACTGTCAGCCAATTATCGGAAGCACCGAACAATCCATGCATGATTATTATAGGTTTGCCACCGCCCAGTTTTTTATAATTTAGTTTCATAAAGGCCCGGAAACATAAAAGCCAGCATTGAAATTTTTGTTATTCAAAACTGACCTGAAGAAATAATAAACAACAATCTAATTTTTCTTAATAATTTGTCATTATTATTTACAATCAATTTCCCGAAAAGTACTCTCTTGGAATTGGCTCTCTGCCGGCATATCCGGATTCAATATCGTGATAATACTTCAGACTGTCTTCGTCGCTACGCCAGCATAACAAGACCTCTTTGCCGTTGATCTTTGCTGGAAAATCAACCAGCCCGATCGTGAAATTCCAATCTTTGAAATAACAGCCAATTTGCTCTAATTCTGCTAAATAATCATTCAGCTTATCGACAAGCTCTTCAACTTCCGGATTTTCAGTTTCTCCATCTTGTTGCATTAAGCTTAAAGTTCCAATTCTCTGGCCAATCTGAAGAATGTCGTATACAATTCGTTTCACCAATGGCAAAGTCTTACTGGCTTCAACTGGAGTGTAGTATTTTTTCATAACTAGTAAACTTTACTTGTTACCTAAAAACCGACTTTCTAAGTAATCCCAAAATTGTTTTGACAGAGTGAGAAATGAAGTCAGTTTTTTCCACTTATAAGAAGAGCACTATTCTGCGGGATTAAGATACAAATAAATTCTGGCTGCAAACGCTCCGCCCAATAGAGGTCCTATTATATAAATCAAAATAGGTCCAAATGCATTTCCATCCATTAGAGTCTTAACAATCATTGGTCCTATGGCTACGGCCGGATTTAAAACGCCACCGGAAATAGAGCCAATCGACATGGCGGAAGTCAACAAAGTAAAACCTATGGCCAGTCCATAGATGTAATTTCCTTCTAACTTTTTGGTAGTAGCAACAGTTAACACTACCGAACAAAGCGCAAAGGTAAACAATAATTCCAGCAGGGTTGCTTTCCAGGGTAAAACACCAGCACCAGGGGAAGGCGAAAATGTGCTGCCCTTAATTAAATAATAAATAAGTGCTGCGGCTATTGCGCCTAAAATCTGTGCAACCACGTACCCTGGTACCTGGCTTGCATTCAGTTTTCCCCGCATCCAAACGGCTAATGTTACAGCAGGATTGTAATGAGCTCCTGAAATATGCCCGCCCATGTACACCATAACCATCAAAACAACTCCGATGGCTATTGGATCGCCGGCTAAACCAATGGTTAACACCAGGAACATCGTGCCAATAAACTCCATTAAATAATTACGCATTACCTCCTCCACAGGTTAAGATCTTAATTTTGGCGATCAATATACAGAGAAATGGTGTGATATGCAATTGTTTAGATAGGCAAAATTATAAAATTAAATATTCGCCTTTAAAAATAATACATTAAACATATACAAAAGCAAATCCTGATTAATAACTCGAAATTTAGGATTTAAGCGATCTTATGCCGGCTCTACAGCTCCACTAACTTCAGGTTTCCGTTTTCGTTTCAGCTTTGCAGCCCAATCTGTAACTACATCACTCAACATATAATACATAACGGGGACAAACACTAATGTCAATGCGGTAGCAAAAAATAATCCGAAAATAACGGCAATGCCCATACCACTCCACCACTGTGAACTTTCCGCTCCGAGCTGGATAAATTTGCTTACATCACCCTTGAATAATCCAATAAAGTCGATATTAATTCCGACTGTTAGCGGAATCAGTCCTAAGATTGTGGTAATGGCAGTCAAAAGTACCGGACGAAGGCGAACTTTACCGCCCTGGATAATGGCATCAAGTTTCTTCATTCCGCGAGCACGAAGTTTCTGAATATAATCTATCAAAACAATCGCATTATTCACCACGATACCCGCTAATGATATAATACCGATGCCTGTCATGATGATACCAAACGGCTTAAATGTCACAAGCAATCCAAAGAACACACCAAAAAACGACAGCATCACAGTCATCATTATTACGAAAGGCAAGGTGATGGAATTAAATTGTGTAACCAGGACAAAGAATATTAGCAAGATGGCAATAAAAAAAGCACGTGTCAAAAATTCACTGGCTTTTTGCTGTTCAATATCCTGGCCCGAAAATGAAAAGATGTAACCTGCTGGTGGGATGTAATCTGCTAAAATATCCTTAACATCTTGAAGCACTTCAGCAGAACTTCTGCCAATTGCATCTCCTGTAATACTTATAACTCGATCTCCATCGACGTGGTTAACACTGCTCAACCCAGTTGAAAAATCGACTCTCGCAAAATTTGCAAGGGGGTAATGCCGTCCTTCATAGAAAATGGTTAGATTCAATAGGTCATTATAATTCTCCCGGAAAGCTTCATCAAACCGCACAGTAATATCGTATTCATCTTGACCAATCCTGAACTCGGATGCTTTCGTGCCATTCACAGCCGTTCGGATCGTATTGGCAATTTGTGAAGTGTTCAAGCCAAAAAGTGCTGCTTTTTCCCGGTCCAATAGAATAGTCATTTCCGGCCGGCCTTTTTCGTAGTTGTCTTGCAATTTGGTTAATCCTGGCACATTTTTTATCATCTTTTGAATTTCTTCAGACAGCCTACTTAAAATGGTAAAATTCTCTCCTTTAATTTGTATATCAACTGCCTTTCCGGTTGGTGGACCCTCCTGAGGCTTGGATATGTCTATTGCAGCGCCAGGAATATCATCTACTTGGTCTCTAATCTGTTCTAAAGTATAAAAGGAATTTTGTTCGCGTAAATGTCGATCGAGAAAATCTATTGTAACTTTGGATTTGTGTGACGAACCACCTCCTGTTCCGAAATCAAACATAGTGGAAGATTTACCAACATCTGCAACGTAGTTTTTCATGTCTGCAGTATTAGTAATTCGATCTTCAATTTGGCGAACGATTCTATCGGAGGTTTCCAATTTTGTGCCTATTGGGGCTTTTATTTCGATCCAGGCCTGGGTAGGCTCCATATCCGGGAAAAACTCAACCCCGTGGTTCAAACCGCCATAAACAAAAAACATGAATAAATAACCACCAAGGGTACCAAAGAGAATTGTTTTTCTATGCTTGAGTGACCAACGCAAAGAGGGTTCATATCGAACGATTAACCACTTAATGAAGCGATCGCCGGGTAATCGGTCTATATTTTTATCAATTTTTAAAAAGGTTGATGCGATTGTCGGATTAAATACCAGGGCAACGAAAAGAGAACACGACAATGTAATAATCAGTGTGATCGGCAGATAGCTCATAAACTCGCCAATGATACCTGGCCAAAATATCATAGGAAGGAACGCAAATAAAGTTGTGATTGTCGAAACGATAACCGGCATACCAACTTCATGTGTTGCGTCCATTGCTGATTGCATCAAGTCTTTCCCATCGTTGTGGTGCCGATAAATATTTTCGACAATCACAACTGCATTATCCACAAGCATACCTAACGCTAAAATCAAACTGAAAAGCACAATCATATTTAGTGTATAACCCAACATACTGATAACAATATAAGACATCAACATAGATAGCGGGATTGCTATGCCAACCAGTAATCCTGTTCTCGGACCCATAAATAAATAGAGCACTCCGAAGACCAAAATCAAACCTGCGATGATATTGTTTTCCAGGTCATTCACCATCGAGTTGATTTCTTTGGATTGATCGGCAAGAATAATGGCTTTGGTTTGTGCAGGGAAATTTTTTGCTTCTTCTTTGACAATTCGCTTCACTTCTTCAGCGATCATAATAATGTTCTCACCACTTCTTTTGAGAATGGAAATCGTAACGCTGGCTTTACCATCCAGGCGGGAATAAGTGGTTTGCTCTTCAAAACCAAATTCAATTTCTGCAAGGTCACGGATATAAATGGGCTGGCCATTTTTTGCTTCTACAACAACATTTTTCAGTTCTTCAATTGTTCCAAACTCCCCAGGAATTCTGACTGTCCATTTTAGATTTGAACTTTCCATCGATCCACCGGGAATCGTTAAATTCTCCATGCTGATCGCCTCTATTACATCCTCTACACCGATATTATATAATTGCAGTCTGGCCGGATTTAAGTCTACTTTTACTTCTCTCTCCAATCCCCCAACGATCTCGACATCCAAAACCCCGGGGATTTGGTCGAATTTGTCCTCCAGGTCTTTGGCAATTTTTTTCAATCGAACAAGAGAATGCTCACCAACAATACTGACCAGCATTATGGGAATATTTTCAAAATTGATTTCCGTGACCATGGGTTCGTCAAGATCGGTCGGCAAGTCCGGTTTAGCCTGATCCACCTTTTCGCGAACTTTTCGAACGGCCTCATCGGTATCTATATCCGGTTCGAATTCTACAATAATATTGGTATAACCTTGCAGGCTCGATGAAGTCATTTTTTTGACTTTGTTGATTTCCGATATTTTATCTTCCATGGGTTTGGCAATCAAAGTTTCCATATCCGAAGGTGAGACGCCCACATATGGCGCGGTCACAATTACGACTGGTTGCTTGATTTGAGGGAAAGATTCCACTGGCAGCAGTTTATAAGCTGTGAACCCACCTATTACCACAATCAACAGAAGCACAAACACGCTGGTTTTATGTGTAAGGGAGATATTTGTAATTTTCATGAGGGTGCCTTTGAGTAAATTTCTTGTTACTATTTTAATTTATAAATGCAATGAAATATATGTTTATTTAATGACCCCTCCCAACCTCCCCTTGTCAAGGGGAGGAATTTCCCCTCCTTTTTTTCAAGGAGGGGTTAGGGGAGGTTGCTTTACTATGTCGCAGAGCTCATATTTTTATCCACTTAGTGAATTTTTTTCAAGTAATTTAATCCTCGATTACATTCAGAAGATCACCGTTTGAGAGTTCTTGTTGTCCGACAACAACAAGCAATTGATTTTCGCTAAGCCCATCAACCATAATTTTCCCTTCGTAAACAGCAAGGATCTCTATAGGGATTTTTTTCGCCCGGTTATTTTCATCGATAAAAACATATCGTCCATCTTCATATTCGAGGAATGTATCGGCTGGTATTACGATCTGATCCTTAAAAGCCCGGCGGAGAATTTTAATATTGACAATCATCTGCGGTGCAAGCATGCCTTTAGGATTGATTAAGAACATGTCCACCTGGAATGTTCGACTACGTGAATCGATACTCCGTGAAACAAATGAAACTTTGCTGTCTATTTTTAATTCAGGAAAGGCATCGAATGTAAGCTCTACAGGATTACCGACTTTGATATCTGCTAAAAATCGTTCAGCGATCCCGGCATTGATTTTCAACACCGCATTATCAACCATTTCAAAAACCGGAGACATCGGCGTCAAATAAGCGCCCAAATCAAAATATCTCTCATTAATATAACCTGCTATTTTAGCGGTAATGAAAAGCTTACTATACCGGGCCTCGGCAAGCTCTGCCGCTGCCTTTGCTCTATCCCAGCTAAATTTGGAACCCAGGTAATCGTTTTCAGAAATCGCTTTTTTATCATAAAGTGTTTTTGAGCTTTTCAAATCTAATTCTACTTGATGCAAAGCTGCTTCAACTTCTTTAAATTGAGCGAACAGCACCTGGTTTTCCAGGATGGCCAAGGTATCTCCCTTTTGCGCATAACTGCCCTTGTCTTTGAGGATTTTGGTTAACAAACCACCTTCTTCTGCGATAATATCTATTTGATTGCGAGCTTTTACTGTTCCAGTGATCTTCAAATATTCATTAAATGGCTGCAGTTCCAAAGCCATAGTTTTGACTGGAATCCCTTTCTCCTCGGAATTGTTGTTTGCACTGGTTTCTTCAGAACAACCATTTAGGCTTAGACCAAGGTATAATAAAAATAGTATTGCTAATAACTTCTTCATTTTTCCTCCATCACGAATTTATTGGCTTTGGATGTTTACATTGCCTGTTATTCTCTGCCAGTCAAAAAATGCAGTGAGATAATCATAAATAGCAGAGAAGTAATTAATTTGCGCCTGATCTAAAAATAGTCGGCTGTCTTTCAATTCTAATTGTGTAGCTAAGTTATTTTGGACGCGGCTTGTGGCTATCTCAAAAGCCCGACGAGCGGATGCAATACCGCGATTTGCCGCTTTAATCCTTTGATATGCCTCCCTGAGCTGGAGGTAGACATTTTTCATATTCACATGGATATTATCTGAAGCCATGTCAATCCGTGTGTTTGTCTTATCTAGTTCAATCCTTGCTTGTTGAACCCTGGAAGAGGCGGCCCCACCTGTGAATAGGGGAATTCTCAATGAGACCCCCAATATCATGTTATCATTGTCATTTTCCAGCTTAAATTCGTCCGATCTAGCGCCATACAGGTATGAAAAATTACCAGTTAAGGTAGGCCAGGCATCGGCCCGTTCCACAAAGACATTTTTTTCACGCAGCTTTTTCTCAAAATTTAAAGCCTGATAATCCGGTCGATTGGTTAGTACTGCTTCAAGTTGAATTTCAACTGGCAGCGCTGGGTATGATTCTAATTCTCCGGACAATTCAATACCTTCATCCTGAGGCAGGTTGACCAGCGCTTTCAGGTTATTCAAGGAAAGCTGGTAGTTTTTCTCAGCCTGCATGGTCTCCGGAATCGAATTCTGCCATCGCACTTCTGCCTGCAAGAGGTCAAATTCCGAATTGACACCACTCTCGTATTTTAATTTAATGTTCTCATAATTTTCATGAGCGCTGTCTTCGGATTCTTTGGCAACTGCGTAAATTTTCTCCAGTAACAGGGCTGTGTAAAAGGCTTTTTTGACTTCCGTTACAATATTTTGAATACTGGCTGTATACTGGAATTCCGTTAATTTTTTAAAATCCGAAGCCGCTTGAATCGCTTTGCCTACCTTAAAACTGAACAAGGTTTGGCTAAGTACCGCGTTGAACTGGTACTCATTCTTAAATGAGAGGGAAAATCTTTGAACTCCCTCATCCGTATTGAAATAGAAGAAATTCTGCTTGAAATTCCGGTTCATGCCAAAATCAAGATCGATTTTTGGCAGAGCATCAGCGAAAGCTTCTTTTTTGAGTGCGGAAGCCATCAGCTTATCCGCATAAGCGAGCTTAATAATATTATTGCGTTCAATAGCAAGTTTAATGATGCTCTGTAAATCGTATTCTTCTGCAATTAACGGGCTAAAAGTAATAAGAAATCCCGTTATCAAAATAATAAATTTTCTGGCCATTTATTTTCTCCTTCTCAGGCCGTTTAAGAGGATTGTGATCATACCTTCAACTACTTGGTTTGCTTTTTTCTTTGGGGTACGATGAATCCAATCCAGATTTAGGAAATCTGTCATTAAAACCAGACTCGACAATGTGGCTTGCTCATCATCAAATGCAAAAATCCCCTCTTCCATTCCGGCTTTTAACAGCGGTTGCAGTTTCTCAAAAAATAATTGATTAATTTTTTCAACAATAGGCCGCCCATGTGGCGAATGGTTGTAAAGACAATCCGGAACATCAATCATTTTTGCTGCATATTCTTTTAGTCCGGAAAATGTTTTCCGGAAAAAAAGCATAAGTTGTTCATCTGCGGGAATGTCATGCGGAATTTTTTTCTCAACAGAATCCATGAAACGTTTGGCTTCATCAATCACAATTTCGTTAAAAATTGCTTCTTTGTTCGTGTAGTAATAATATAGAGTTGGTTTGGCCAGGCTGCTCTGTACTGCAATATCATCCATTGAAGTTTTGTTAAAACCAAATCGAAAGAAAAGTTCTCTGGCCGAGTGTAGAATAATTGATTTTTTGTCTTGTTCTGTTATCATAATAAGGATTGATCAATTTTCGACTATTTTCATAATTGGTCGAAAGTATGATCTCAATACGGGTATTGCCAATAAAAGATTCAATTTGAACTTAAAGATAAAAAAACATCAATTTTTGATTTTAATCGCATCAGCAATAAATATATTTCATGAGGTCATCTATGAAATTCCAGAAGATATCCTTTAAGAATGAACAAGGAGAATCACTCTCGGCAAGACTCGATCTTCCCATCGATGGCAAACCCATTGCCTATGCCCTACTCGCCCATTGTTTTACCTGTTCTAAAAACTTGAATGCATTGGTAAATATCAGCAATGCCTTGAACATGGCAGGCATCGCAGTTTTTCGGTTTGATTTTACCGGATTGGGTGAAAGTGAGGGCGATTTCGCCGATTCAAATTTCTCTTCTAACGTAGCAGATTTGGTTGCTGCGGCAAACTACATGGAAGAACAGTTTCAATCTCCCAAAATCCTGATCGGGCATTCATTGGGTGGCGCAGCTGTATTACAAGCAGCTTCACAGATTGAATCGGTTGAATCAATAGTAACAATTGCTGCGCCCTGCAGTCCAACCCATGTCACACACCTGCTTGAGAGCAGTCGGGAAGAAATCCAGCAAAAAGGTGAAGCTAACCTTGTCCTGGGTGGAAGAAAGTTTACCATCAAGAAGCAATTCCTGAATAATCTGGATCAACATAAAATGCAGGAAAAAATTCGCAAAATACGAAAAGCATTATTAATTTTTCATTCGCCTGTGGACAAGATTGTCGGCATTGAAAATGCCACTTGGATATTTAAGGCGGCAATGCATCCAAAAAGCTTTATTTCATTGGATAAAGCGGATCACATGCTTACTGACCCATCGGATTCTTTGTATGTGGGGTCGGTTATAGCAGCTTGGGCAAGAAAATATATTTCAATCCCTAAGAGAGCAGATAAGCCCCTTGATGCGGAGGGAAACCAGGTTATCGTTCGAACCGGGAAATCGGGATTTCGTACGGAAGTCAAGGCCGGGGAACATGTGCTGCTTGCCGATGAGCCGGAAAAGTATGGCGGCACAGACACCGGTCCGAATCCATACGATTACCTCGTAACTGCTTTAGGAACTTGCACTTCCATGACATTGAGGATGTATGCTGATCGCAAGAAGTGGCCTTTAGACTCGATAACCGTTCGTTTAAGCCATTCTAAAATCCATGCATCGGATTGCAGGGATTGTGAATCAAAGGAAGGAAAGATCGATGTTATTGAACGGGAAATTGATGTTGACGGTGAGCTGGATGATCAGCAACGACAGCGGCTTCTGGAAATTGCAGATATGTGCCCGGTTCATCGAACTCTGCATGGAGAAGTGAAAGTAATGTCTAAGTTAAAAACCTAAAAGGAGAAATATGTATACACCAAAATATTTTAAAGAAACAAATCCGGAGATTATTCGAAATTTCATCAAACAAAATAATTTTGCAACGCTTGTCAGCCAGGCTAACGGAGAACCAGCAGCCACACATCTTCCCCTGGAATATTTCTATTCTGAAGAAGGAGAATATATAAAAGGACATATGGCCCGTGGTAATAAACAATGGCGCACCTTTAAAAATAATCAAACGATTCTGGCCATATTTTTTGGGCCGGACGCTTATATTTCACCAGGCTGGTATGATCATGTGAATGTTCCCACATGGAATTATGCGGCGGTGCATGTGTTTGGCAAACCATCCATCATTGAAGATCGGTCTGAGTTACTTGAACTGCTTAAATACCAGGTAGACAAATACGAAAAAAACGAAGCCGGTGAATATCAATTGGAAACCCTGCCCAAGTCTTTTTTAGAAACGGAAATTTTGGGTGTTGTTGGATTTACAATAAAAGTTGAAAGAATAGAAGCGAATTTTAAGCTAAGCCAAAACCGTGATCAAAAAAATTATGAAAATATAATACAAAAATTAAAAGAGAGGAAAGAAGACAAATCTTTAGAAGTTGCAAAGTTAATGGCCAAGAAAAAGCCAAATTCAAATTAAAAACAAAGGTTCCTCATTAATAAGGAAGCTTTTTTTGTAAATTTTTATTAAGTAGGGGCGTCGAATCCAAATCTCTCGTAATTAACAGCAATATATGGAGTTTGATCTTCCGGAACATCCTCTTCCGGGTAGATTGCTTCAACAGGGCATTCCGGCTCGCAAGCGCCGCAATCGATGCATTCTTCCGGGTGAATGTAAAGCATTTCACCGTCTTTTAATATTCGTTTTTTATCATCATCCTCAAGCGTATATCCTTCAGGTGGATAGATACAATCAACGGGGCACACGTCTACGCATGAAGTGTCACAGGTTCCTTTACAAACCTCTACAATTATATATGTCATTTAATCCTCCGTGAAAAAACCGGGCTATAATGCATAAATACTTCCTTTTTAAATTTCATTTGAAAATAGGATAATAATAAAATCTTTTCAAAGAAAAATTTGATTATTGAAATTACAAAAAATGGATTAATTAAGCTTTACTCCACTTGCCTTTAATTTTACTCCAAACGTTTAATAATATGCCAACCAAATGGACTTTCCGTAGAATCTTGATCGGCAATTCCAAATTCATTTATTTTTAAACTAAAACTTACATCGCTAAATCTCTTCACCATATCTCCCCTGCCATATTCGCCATTTGCCTTGTCCGGGGTAACACCGTTATTTGCCAGTTTATAGATACCAGGGGGTTTGTCATCCGAATATTCTTTAGACAATGTTTCAAAATCTTCTCCCGATTTTGCTCTTTCCAAAATATCGTACGCTAGAGTTTTTGCATCCTCTAAACTTCTGGAGACATTTAACCGTGGTGCGCCATCATAACCAATAAGTATATGTTGAACCACAACATGATTTGGTTCTGCATTGGATGCATCTGCGGTATCTGCGGCTTCTTCATTTTTACCACATGTAACTAGAAATGGAATCAAGAAAAAGACGCAATATTTTTTAACTAATCTCATAGTTTACTCCGCAATTATTATTGTTGTTTGCCAGTTTGGTTTATTATAAATTCCTTTTCCATTAAAAAGGAAAGCCCAATATAGAGAATATTTATCGAGAAAGCAACTATGGAAAAGCAAATTCATCCTGATAAAAATGTTTTATTGAAGAAATTTATACCCATAAGAAAAAAGATGGCAAATGAGGGTAAAAGATTAGTGTGGACTAACGGTTGCTTTGATATTCTTCATATAGGACATGTTCGCTATCTGCAACGAGCTAAATCCTATGGTGATTATTTGATTGTGGGTGTCAATTCAGATTCGTCTTATAAAAAATGGAAACGGAAACCCGGACCGGTTATTCCACAGGATCAACGGGTACTGGTTTTACTCGCTTTATCGTCAGTCGATTTTGTTATTTTGTTTGATGAGCCATCGCCAGTCGATCTAATTCGGGAAATAAAGCCGGACATTTATATCAAAGGGGATAATTATAACTTAAACTTGATTGACCGTGAAGAGCGAAAAGCCCTGGAAAGTTATGAGGGTGAAATTAGGTTTTGCCCGGGAAGTAAGGGGATATCGACAACAGGGATCATTCAAAGGATTCTCAGGCTTTATGGAACCTGATTCCGGGATTACAAAATTGTTTTTACGATTAAGGCTAAGTTGAAGGTTTAAACTATACACCCTTTGATACGAATTTTGCAATACACACTTAGTTAGGAATAATAGCTTTACCCACCATAAGTCATTCAAATATTTTCTTTCCAACCGACTAACACTAATTTCTTTGAACAAACGACCCGATAAAATTGAAGAGAAGATAATGGTTCTCGTTGGTAAATCTTATCCGGAACTTCTGTTGATCATAAATTTCAGAATGGTTGGTTTAAATGTCGATTTTAATCGCTGCTACAATTTTTTTAGTGGGTCTCATATTCGGAAGTTTTTTCAATGTTTGTATTTATCGGCTTCCGAGAAAAAAATCCATTATATGGCCCGGATCCCAATGCGGACAATGCAATTCTGCAATTAAACCTTGGGATAATATCCCGTTGCTTAGTTTTCTAATTCTTCATGGAAAATGCAGAAATTGCGAATGCAAAATTAGTTGGCGCTATCCTTTGGTTGAGGTCTTAACTGGATTATTATTTGTGTCTGTCTATTTAAAATTCGGATTTACAATTGAAAGCATTCCGTGGTTTGTTTTAGCCGCATTGTTAGTTATTATCACTTTTATCGATATTGAATTTCAATTAATCTTAAACAAAATCACTTTACCCGGTGTGATTGTTGGCATCGTTCTTTCCTGGCAACTAATTCGCCTGGATATAGTTGATATCGGCCTGGGTCTTTTGGTTGGCGGTGGATTGTTAGTGGTTATTGCTTATCTCGGCAAAATGTTTTTTGGTAAAGAAAGTATGGGAATGGGCGATGTGAAAATGGCGGCAATGATTGGAGTATTTATTGGCGCGAAAGGGATTGCATTGGCATTATTCTTTGGTTTTTTTATCGCGGGTATTTTCAGTGTGACGGGAATGGCGTTAAAAAAGCTGGAGCGTAGCTCGTACCTTCCGTTTGGACCGTTCATAGCTGCAGGAACTTTGCTATATATATTTTTGGGAGAACAAATTATCCTGTGGTACCTTCAGACTATGGGTGTTATTTGATGGAGAATAAAGGCTTGATGTGAAAGAAGTAAAAAAAAGAATATTGGTAGTTGATGATAATCCTCAATTAGTCGATTTATTAAGGATAAGGCTGGAGTATTCAGGATTTGAAGTACTAACAGCATTCGATGGCAAAGAAGGTCTCGGAAAGGCTAGAAATGATAATCCTGATTTAATCATCCTGGATGTAATGTTACCCAAAATGAATGGTTACAAGGTTTGTAGGATACTAAAATTTGATCAAAAATATAAACATATACACATTGTTATGTTATCGTCTCGGGCTAAGGAATCAGATGCAGCAGTTGGAATTCAAACCGGGGCAAATGAGTATCTGTTTAAACCTTATGACCAAAAAAAATTGATAGATATTGTCAACAAGTATGTAAATGTTTTGTTTTTAGAGGAAGACAAAAAAAACTAAAAACGAAGATTAAAGTTTATTAATTAAGGAGATATTTCAATGGTAGATATTGATGACATGGTAAGAGTTCTGGATGGTTTGGATGATTTGCCAACCCTCCCAACAATTTATACCCAGGTTTCTGAACTTGTTAGAGATCCTAAAGTTTCTGTTGCTGATGTGGCCAAGGTTATAGAAATGGATCAAGCAATCACAAGTAAAATACTTAGGCTGGTGAACTCTTCGTTTTTCGGATTTAGCCGTCAGGTCACATCTATACGCCAGGCTGTTGTTCTGCTTGGATTTACCACGGTACAAAACACAGTCCTATCAGTATCCGTTTTTGATTCTCTTTCTCCAAATCAGGTAAATGGGTTTGATCTCAAAGAATTTTGGCGCCATTCAATTGGTTGTGGAATCATTTGCACTTCTATGGACAGAATATTGAAAACCAGCCATAATGACGAGACTTTTGTCGCTGGATTGCTTCATGATATTGGTAAACTCATTCTTGATCGCTATTTTGAATCTGAATTTTCACAAGCTATCGATTATGCGAATAAAAATGGAGTTACACTTTATGACAGCGAACGGTTGATGATCGGAAGCACTCACGATGAGATCGGTGAGTATCTGGCTGAAAGATGGAAACTACCATACACTTTGGTTGAAGCTATTGCATTGCATCATCAGCCAAGCAATCTTCGCAGTGACCCTAAGCTTGTCTCGTTGGTCCATGTTGCAGACTATTTTACGCATCGGTTGGGCTGTGGATTTTCTTCTAATTACGGCCTACCTGAAATACACCCCTTTGCATTAGATGAGCTTGGGTTGGATGAGGTAAGTCTTGCTAGTCTTGAGGAAAAACTGGTAAAAGTTCTTGAAGACAACAGTGAGTTATTTTCCCTGGTTGAATAATTGTTACGAAAGTTGATTTCCACCTATTCTCAAACTCTTCAGATTAGTAATTGTTTTGGAAACTTTTACCAAATCGATAAAGTACTATTGGCCGAATGCTAAAATTAAAGTCCAAGAAAATTGGCGAAATTCTGATCAAGAAAGGTTTGATTTCACAAGATCAATTAATTCGGGCTCAGAATGAACAGCGACTTACACAAAAGAAACTAGGCTCTATTTTTGTTAGCCTAGAGTATATCACCGAAAAGGGATTAATAGAAACTCTCGCCGAACAACTTGAAATTCCATTTATTGACCTTGACGACTATGAAATCGAAGCTGAATCTCTCGCATTAATTTCCAATAAAATTGCAGAAGAACATCTCGTTTTACCTCTATTTCTCATTGGGGATACGCTTACTCTTGCAATGGCAAATCCTCAAGATATCAGTACAATAGACTCTATCCGCCATCTCACCGGTAAACAAATAGAGCCTGTAATTGTCAGCGAAAGTGAAATAAAACGGGCTATTGCACAGCAGTATGAAATATCTTCTGAAGTAACAAAATCGATGGATGAAGTAATCCAGACCTTATCTGCGGAATCTGAAATTTATGAAGAAGAAATACGACCCATAGAGGATCTACGGCAGATGGCCGAAGATGCACCGGTAGTTAAATTAGTCAACATGATTCTGGCACAAGCTGTCCGAGATAACGCCTCAGACATTCATATCGAACCTGAAGAAGAAATGGTAATGGTACGCTTCAGGGTTGATGGCATTTTAAGAGAAATCTTTACGCCGCCAAAGCGACTGCAACCTGCAATCATTTCGAGACTGAAAATCCTCTCCGAAATGGATATTGCGGAAAATAGAGTACCTCAGGACGGACGTTTTCGCATTGGAATAGACAGCCGCGAAATTGATCTGCGTGTATCAACGCTGCCAACTGCAAACGGAGAGAATGTTGTTCTACGGATTCTGGATAAAAGCAATGTACTGATGAAAGTTGAAGATTTGGGATTTGAAAAAGACAACCGCGAACGAATTGATCATTTTTTATCACAATCGTACGGGATCATACTCGTAACCGGTCCAACCGGAAGCGGGAAAACAACAACATTATACAGCGCATTAAACAAGTTGAATTCAATCGAAAAAAATATTATTACCGTTGAAGATCCTATAGAATATAGAATTAAAATGATCCGGCAATCCCAGGTAAATGTAAAAGCGGGAATGACATTTGCGACAGGATTAAAAGCGATTTTACGGCAAGATCCTGATATAATAATGGTTGGAGAAATTCGTGATTCAGAGACTGCAAATATTGCCGTTCAAGCGGCGTTAACCGGACATCTGGTTTTATCAACACTTCATACCAATGATGCAGTAGGTGCACTTTCGCGAATGCAAGAAATGGGGATCGAATCTTTCTTACTAGCTACTGCAACAATTGGTGTCATAGGTCAGCGCCTGGTAAGAAAAATATGTGCCAGATGTAAGAAAGAATTTAAACCGGGAGCCACACTTTTAAAGCGAATTGGCATAGACTCTCAGAACAAAGACTTGAAATTCTATACAGGGGAAGGCTGCACAGTTTGCAAAGGAAGTGGTTATAAAGGCAGATTGGGTATTTATGAAATCCTAAAAATTGACGATAAAATGAAGGAGCTAGTCATAGCAAATGCATCTGCTGAAAAACTAAGGATTGCAGCCATCCACGGAGGTATGAAGTCCTTAAAGCAAGACGGGCTATTAAAGTGTGTTAAAGGGATAACAACAATTGAAGAAGTAATGCGCGTAACCAATATTGATTAAAGAGATAATATTATGAAAAAGAAAAAAATCTTGGTTGTAGATGATGTTCGAGAAACATTACTGGCTCTTAAAATAAGATTAGAATATGCTGGCTACGAAGTCTATACCGCTGCTGATGGTGAATCAGGTTTAAACATGGCAAGAAGTTTAATACCAGATCTGATTTTGTTAGATGTGATGTTACCGAAAATTGATGGATTTTCTATTTGCAGATTATTGAAATTTGATGAAGAGTATGAGTCAATCCCAATTATTATGCTTACGGCAAAAAGTCAGACCAATGATAGAGAAATCGGAAAGCAAGTTGGTGCAAATGAATACTTCACAAAGCCTTATAATGCCAAAGAATTGTTAGAAAAAATAGCAGAGTTAACAAGCAATATGCTGGTAGCCTCTAATATTGGTAACCAATAGATTTTTAAGATTTCGAACAACTAAGGTAGGAAACAGGGAATCTTGGCAAAAAAAAATGTTTTACTAGGAGATTTTCTTCTTGAACAAAAGTTAATTATCGAAGAAGATTTACGGCGGGCATTAAAATATCATAAAGATACCGGTAAATTATTAGGCCGTTGTCTGATTGAGCTAGGGATCATCGATGAAAAATCTTTGATTAAAGCGATAAGCGATCAGATGGGGGTTCAATATGTCTCTCTGAAAAAATACAAGTTAGATCCTCAAGTATTGGAATTAGTCCCACGAGATTTTGCAATGTCTCACAGGGTCTTCCCACTATTCAAAATAGAGAACAAACTAACTGTAGGGATGGTCAATCCACTGGATGTGATTGCTATCGATCGCCTTGCTCATATGACAAAACTTCAGATTGAGGCTGTTGTTTGCCATGAACAAGATATAGAAGATGCAATAGAAACTCACTACAATAGTGGCGATTCTTTTAAAGATGCCGAACAGCATTTTGGTAGCAATGAAGACGATGGAGAAGCTGAAGAACATGATGAATTTAGTTTAAGATTACAGGCAGAAGAAGGACCTGTTATCAAACTGGTTAACATGATACTTTTGCAAGCGATTAAAGATGGCGCAAGTGATATTCATATCGAACCCAAAGAAAAGTCTTTAACTGTAAGATACAGAATTGATGGGATACTTCATGAGGTTTTAACGCCGCCTAAAAATATGCAGTTGGCAATTGCATCACGTATAAAAATTCTTTCACATTTGGATATCGCAGAGCTTAGGCTCCCTCAAGATGGACGTTTTCGTTGGCAGAATGATCGCCAAGTCGTTGATTTCAGGGTTTCTACTTTACCGACCGCATTCGGTGAAAAAATTGTAATGCGTCTTTTGGACAACTCACGTGGAATTTTGGGATTTCCTGAATTGGGCATTAGCAAATCCATGATTGAGGAATTTCAATACATCCTTCGTAAACCCTATGGCATTGTTTTAGTTACGGGACCCACCGGAAGTGGCAAATCCACCACTATTTATGCTGCTCTTAAAGAAATCGCTTCTCCTGAAAAAAATATTATTACTTTGGAAGATCCCATTGAATATAGCATGAATTCCATTACCCAATCACAAGTGAATACAAAAATCGGGATGACATTCGCGGCCGGGCTTCGGTCTATTCTTCGCCAGGACCCTGATGTGATTATGGTTGGCGAAATTCGAGATCTGGAAACGGCTGAAATTGCCATAAAGGCAGCCCTAACCGGCCATCTGGTTCTAAGCACGCTGCACACAAATGATGCAGCCGGATCTATCACCCGCCTGGTGGATATGGGTGTAGAACCCTTCCTGGTTTCATCAGCAGTCCAGGGTGTATTAGCGCAAAGATTAGTGCGAAGTATATGTCAATCGTGTTCTCATCAATATGTTCCTGATAAAAAATTAGTGCAGGTCATTTCCGGTACTCAAAATGGAAATGGCGACATAAAATTTGTAAAAGGAAAGGGGTGCGACCGTTGTAAGGGAACAGGCTACAAAGGCAGAAACGGAGTTTATGAATTACTTACAATGGACGACGATTTACGACAAATGGTGATCGATCGCAAATCCAATACAGAAATCGCCGTGGAGGCACAGAAGCGGGGTATGAAATCTATGTTACAGGATGGCCTGGAAAAAGTTGAAAAGCAAGTAACTACTATTGAGGAAGTATTTAGAGTTACCCAGATTTAAACAAATCATAATAACCGAAAGCCTATGAAACCTAATATTCTGATTATCGATGATGAAGTAGAGTTTTTGACATGTGCAAAAGACATAGTCTCGTCTTGGAATTTTGAGGTTGATACTGCACAAACGGGGTACGAAGCGCTGCAAAGAGTTAGTCTTTATACTTATCAACTAATTATTTTAGATATAATTATGCCATTAATCAACGGTATAGAAACGCTAAAGCGAATTCGTAAATTAGATCGAGAAGTTCCGGTTGTGGTTATTACTGCTGACGGCCGGATTGAAACAGCAGTTAGTGCTATGAAAAATGGAGCTTACGATTATATTTCAAAACCTGTCGATTGGAATAAGCTAAAAATAATTATAAAAAATGGGTTGGCGCTCAGGTCGCTTAAAAAGGAAGTTAGTAAATTAAAAGGCCAGTTAAAAAATAAATACGAAAATGCAAACATAATCGGCACTAGTGCCAAGATGCGCCAGGTTTACAAATCACTAGACCGGGTTATTGATTCCGATGTAACAGTGATTATTCGCGGGGAAAGCGGCACTGGAAAAGAATTATTAGCACGTGCAATCCATTTCAATGGTAATCGCAATAATCGATCTTTTGTGGCAGTTAATTGTGCAGCCATACCCGAGTCACTTTTGGAAAGCGAATTGTTTGGCCATGAAAAAGGATCCTTTACAGGCGCCTATTCAAAAAGATTGGGAAAATTCGAACAAGCTCATAGAGGGACATTATTCCTGGATGAGATTGGTGAAATGAGTAAAATGACCCAAGCAAAAATATTGCGGGTTTTGCAAGAAAAACATATTGAAAGAATTGGCAGCTCCGAAAGCGTAGAAGTAGACGTTCGCGTTATTTCAGCCACTAATAGGAATTTGGAGGAAATGGTCAAAAAGGGAGAATTCCGGGAAGACCTTTACTATCGTATTACTGTTTATCCGATTGAATTACCCGCACTGAGGGAGCGTCGCGAGGATATACCGCAATTGATCGCTTATTTTCTCGATAAGCTTAACAAGAAAATGAAGCGTAAGATTAATAGTGTTTCCGATCAAACCCTGGATCACTTAATGAAATACAACTGGCCCGGTAATGTAAGGGAACTCGAGAACGTAATTCAACGCGCTATGTTAAATGGTAATGGCGATATCCTTAAACCAGAACACTTTCCGATTACAATAACAACTCATGAATTAGATGATAGTGGGAATGGATTTAAAATTGATTTCCAGAAGGCAGTTTCATTGGCCCAGGATATCCCATCCTGGGAGGAAGTGGAATGTGAGATTTGTCGATTAGCTTTAAAATTAACCAACCGAAATATTTCGGAAGCAGCTCTTAAGCTGGGTATAGGCCGAACTACCTTATATCGAAAATTAAAAAAATATAATTTATCCATTTAATTTAAGAAATTATGCCGGACTATTCCTACAAAGCTGTTAATAACCAGGGCAGCGTTATTGAAGATACACTGGAAGCACCGAATGTTAAGACCGTATCCGAAAAGCTGGAAAAGTTGGGTTATATCCCAATAAAAATAAAAGAAAAAAAATCCAAGAACATCGAGCTTTTTGCGAGTAAAGAAAAGGTAAAGCACGGTGAAGTGGTTATGTTTACAAAGCAATTGAATACTCTGCTAAGAGCTGGGGTCCCATTTTTGACTTCGTTGGAAGCCCTGACCGAACAGGCTTCAAGTGAAACAATGAGGCACGTGATTCAAGACTTGTATGTATCTGTGGAGAGTGGTAAAAGCTTTTCGGAAGCCTTGACTGGACACAGTGATATTTTTAATAAATTATACATTAGTAGCGTAAAAGCCGGAGAGATCAGTGGCCAAATGGAAGATGTTCTGGATCGTATGACGACTGTAATGGAGTATGATAAGGAAACGAAAGAAAAAATTAAATCTGCCCTAAGGTACCCAATCATTGTTGTTTGTGCATTGGTTGTTGCGTTTGTAGTTCTTATTTTACTGGTAGTACCTAGATTTACAGCTATGTTTGAAAAAATGGGGGCCGATTTACCAATTCCGACAAAAATACTTATTGGTATGAATGATATTATTCAAGGTTATGGTCTTATTATTCTTCCGGTTATTATTGTATTGGTCGTTTTATTCATGAAATGGAAATCTTCCGAAAAAGGAAGTAAAATCTGGGATGCCCGTTTGTTAAAACTCCCGGTAATTGGTGATTTGATATTAAAAAACTGTATGTCCAGATTTTCCAGAATGTTCGAGACGCTCAATCGTAGTGGATTGCCTATTTTACAGACATTTGAGATTGTTGCGGAAACCGTGGGCAACGGCGCTATTGGCGATGAGATTTTGAATATCAGCAAAGGAGTCGAAAGAGGAGAAGGGATCGCGCGGCCTTTGAAGAGAAGTGGACTATTCCCGCCAATGGTAGTACGAATGATTGCCATAGGAGAACAATCCGGTTCTTTAGATGAAATGCTGGCAAATGTCTCAAAACATTATGATGTGGAAGTGGATTACTCCATTAAAAAAATGTCGTCTATGATTGAACCGTTGTTAACATTAGTGATAGGAATTTTTATTTTATTCTTGGCATTGTCAATTTTCCTGCCGATGTGGAATATGATGGATATGGTGTAATGAATTGATATTGTGCACAATTAAGAATAATTAAATGGGAAAAATATTGATGAATTTGAAAGGTGAAAAAGGAGTAACCTTTATAGAATTTGTTACAGTTATTTTAATCCTTATCCTTTTGGCAGGAATAGCCGGCGCCAAATACATTAGTATTGCGAATGATGCAACAAGATCAAAATGTATTCAAAATCAATCCGCATTAAACGCTGCCGCAGCACTAGTTTGGGCAGATAATGCATTATCCGGCTCACCGTCATTTCCTGCAGCAATAGCGGATTTAGCCCCATTTATGGCAAGGCATTATACGGATAAATGCGCTAATAATGATGGCACAGATTTAGTCTACGACAATACAAACGGACGAATTACCTGCCCGAATCATTCGTAACTAAATTCACACCAAACCATACCTGATTTTGAAAATGCACGAAGACCTCAAAAGGTTTAAGGCAACGGCTAATTACATTCATCAAATTACTTCAACAATACTTTATCATAAAAAATATTTTTTTTATCAATTGTAGCCCAAAACACTACAGAATCGTAGCTACATTACCGATAACATATTAAGAGTTTACGGCTATTTAGAATTAAGAAAATATAACATTCATTGTACAAGTCTTTTATGACGGAGATAGCTAAAGAAGAGGCGTTAAATGATTATTGCGCTCTTAGCCATTTGTTTTATTAGATAGGTAAAAAAAATGAGTATAGATCATATTTATCAATCAGTTGAGCAGTATAAAAATATGAAAGTGGACTCTACTTTAGCATCTGATTCAAATGTCAAAATTAACCGGGATTTAACGTCCAAGAGGGTTGTCCCAATAAAACCAAGGACAAATTCTTTGAATATCAACCCACCTGTTGCTACGGATATTCCCCATTCACACCTTGAATTCGAAATAAACCACGGTCCTAATCATATTGTTGTTAAGGTTGTCGATACAGATACGGGAGAAATCATCCGGCGCATTCCGAATTTAGAAAGTTCTCCAAATGAAATCAATTTGGGGAATTTGGTTGATGAAAAAGTTTGAGTTGATGTAATCTAGCGCTTTCAATATCTTCAGCAGTTTCGGGGTTTATCACTACAATTCATAAATATCTCTTATTGCTTGGAAAATTTAGCGTTTCCTTATATATTTTTTTTGATAAAAGAAACTCTATGTGAATTTCTATTTGAAACATGGAATCTATCGAAATATTTGGCACAGATCGAATATCTGTAAAATAATTATCACGCTGGTTTACCCCATGTTTTTTACAGAAAAACTTCAAATATGAATACAGAAAATACCTGACAAATTTAGATGACATCATGAAGGAAGATAAAATATCTGTACATTTAGCGCGAAAACTATTTTTACAGTCTCAACTCCTCAGTGGCAATGTAAAATCAACAATAGGAAAAAAGGGTGTCCTCCAATGCATAAAAAAATTAGGCTATGTTCAAATCGATCCGCTTTCTGTTATTGAACGTGCACACCACCACACATTGTGGACACGATTGCCGGACTACGATGCCACTACCCTGAATGAACTACAAGAAAAAGACCGGCTTATTTTTGAATATTGGGGTCATGCGCTTTCTTATTTACCAATGACTGATTATCGTTACTTCATTCCCAGGATGGATAATTTCAGAAATCCAAAAACCAAATGGGTTCAGATTTTACTAAATCAAGGTGAACCTTTTATTCAACCAGTGCTGGAAAAAATTCGAAACGAAGGTCCATTGAGCATTAAAGAATTTGAAGCAGGTTCGAATGATAAGAATTCACAGGATTACAAGAAAGCTGTGAAAGCTACATTGGAACTGCTCTTTTGGCGGGGAGACTTAATGGTTTCTAAACGAAACAATTTACAGAAGTATTATGATTTGACGGAAAGAGTGATCCCAGGAAACTTAAATACTGCAATTCCAGGCAATCATGAAATCTGTGAATTCCTGGTTAGCCGGGCTTTAAGTGCATTTGGAATAGCACAAGAAAAGGAGATTAGACTTTTTATGCAGCCAGAGTCTTCACGAGATTTTCATTTTCTTGCTGCCAATAACAAAATGATATCTTCTTACCTTAAAGAGATTGTTGATAGCGGTAACGTCATTCCATTAAAAATTGAAGGGATCGAGGCAAAATTCTACGCCATGAAAGGAAATATTGAAAACATTTCAAATCTTAAACAAGACCCTCCTACTGTTTTTATCCTTTCTCCTTTTGACAATTTGGTTATCCAGCGCGAACGGACAAAACTCTTGTTCGGATTTGATTATATTTTGGAATGTTATACTCCAGCTGCCAAAAGAAAATACGGCTATTTTGTTTTGCCAATATTATGGGGTGAGCATTTTGTGGGAAGAATGGATGCAAAAGCAGATCGAAAGAATGCTGTTCTAAAAATACTCAACTTAGTTTTTGAACCTGAGTTTAATTCCTTTGATGAATTTCTACCCCTGTTTTCTGAAAAATTGGTTGATTTTGCTCGATTTAATAAATGTGATATAATCGAGTTTGATAAGGTAGCACCTGCGAAAGTAAAATCAGAAGTGGTTCTACTCGTGAAGAATTAGGCAGCTTTTCAGCAGAGTAAGTTCGAAAAGGCATGCTTTTTGTTTTATCATCAATAGTGAAGTTAAGTTCCACGGCTTATTTGTTGATTTCGGATTTTCATGGCAAAAATCATTTCAGAATGTTATCAAGTTAAACCAACTAAAACCCCACTCACCTCTTCCGAAGCCTCCCGAACCATAAACTTCTGAATTATAGCACCTGCATCCACCAAACTTCTTACAACTTCCACATAATTCCCATTCGAATTATCACAATATATAGAACCATGTACAGCCCAACCAAGGGGATCTTTGCCATGTTCCGGATCTTCAATATCGAGAGGAGCTTTGTGCCGTAAGAGGGTTTTTGTTGTTTCAAAAAAACCATACCAGGCCGCCCAGTGCAAAGCGGTTGCCCCTCCGCTATCTTTTAACCCGACCGGAAATCCGGCATCCAACATCATAGCAACTGCCTTTGCATGCCCTTGTTTAGCAGCCTCAATCATGGTTACTTTGTCTTCATGTGTAAGCAAAGCAACCAGGTTAGTGTGTTGATTGAGAAGTGAATGTATCTCTTTTTCATCAGCACGAGCACATGCAGCTATAAAGAGATCGTTTAAGCTGAGGTCATTCTTTGCTCCATTTTTGAGTAATACATCCATAACATCGGTTCGTCCAAGTTGCGCTGCCAGGGCGAATGCGCTTTTCCCATCTACAATACATGCATTAACATCCGCTCCAAATTCAATTAACAAATCAACAAATTCGATATCTCTACCTCTCATAATAGCCTGATGCAATGCTGTCTTATTCCAGATTCCCATTTCATTAGGATCACAACCCAATTTTAATAAATACCTTACACTTTCTATTTCATCAAAATCCAGTTTCCTTGTGAGCATGGTCGCTCGACCCTCTTCTTTTACTCCGTAATCGAAAAACAACTTGAAGCATTCGAAATTATCAAATTCAGCAACATGATAATAGGCATCCGGATCGTTGGCATCTGCGCCGGATTCGAGCAAGACTTTCATGATTCCCGGATTATTTGCAACGCCGGCTGCGCCATAAATAGGTGTCTCCTTTTCGTCTCCCGACATAAAGAATATATTGGGGTCTGCGCCTTGTTCAATAAGTAAACGAGCAGCTTTCACAAAATCATCAGTCCTCTGGGATTCAAATCTTAGGAAGCGGGAAAAACAAAGATACATCAGTGGCTGCCAATTCCTGGGTCCACCTTTTTCATTCGTCAGACCTGGATTTTGATTCAACATTTTTCTAATGATATTATGCTTTCCAAGAACACAAGCAGCATAAATATTTACTGAAGCGATGTCCGGAATTTTTGTCAAGATTTCATTTGCCTTATCCAATGTTCCGGAACGATGATTTACATTTACCTCCGGAACCGAAGCATTCAGAAAAGCAAAAATAGCAGTATCCAAATCCGTCTCGATGGATTCTACATACTTTTTCAGTTTGGGCCAGCTGTCAAATCCATAACCCCTGGCAATAATAAATTGACTTTCAGAATGAGTGATCTTTTCAGTTAGAATTTCTTCTTTGCTTACATTGGCTAAACGCGGCAATAATTTTTTAATCCAAAAACAAGCATCCACTTCGCCTTTTTGATGCGCCTTGCGAAGCTCTTTAGCCTGCAGCTTAAATTGATTCAGGTTTGGTTTGGGATAGGGCTTTTGAAACATGATAAACTCCTTTCATTGGTTTACCGCGTCCGCATTTAACGGTAGAAAGAAGTATCATGAAAGTTGTTTACATTCATCCAGGTGGAACTCGGTTCCTTCCCGCGGACCTGGCGGCTTCCTGAAAGCACAAGAAATAATATATCCTTTCGTTATTCAAAATCAAGATAATTTTTTCGGTCCTCTATTCTTTGGATTGCGATTACTTTATCTTATACTATATTTATAAAACTTAAGACTTGAAACTGCAGTCGTTAATATGTTTGCTCGCATATTTTTGTTGTAGCTTTTAATCAAAACAGAGTGAAGGAGAATCTTCATGAGTATTCTGAATCGAAATTTGAAGCGAATTGCCCTGTTCTATCTTCTTTTTTCATTGCTAACAAATTGTTCCAAAGATCTCTCCAATAATTTCAGTGACATTGAATTGGCCTGGTTGGATTCGGCCATCCCG
>CAYXGW010000049.1:0-38790 GCA_964464595.1 uncultured Deferribacteres bacterium | reverse complement strand
TTTTTACAAACCCGGCCGGCAAGACTCATCCAGAAGCCGAGATCGGAATTAAGGATTCTAGCCGGCACTTGAATTGGTATGCTCTTGAGCAGGAGCAGCCGGAACCGCTCCGTAGAATCCACTTTCTCAACCAGTTTGGTCAGCACACCGTATTAATTCAAGAGCCAAAATTCCTCCTGGTACCCGCCCAAAAGACCAGCGATGAGGGGAGCGTGTTCCCTGACTCCCTCGACCACTATAAGTGCTACGAAGTGATCGAGGTTGAATTGGCGCCAAATCCGCCGGTCATCACTCTGGATGACCAGTTCGACACAGAGAAAGAGCTTCTTCAGGTGGGAAGGCCACTCTACTTCTGTGTGCCGGTGGAGAAGGAATGGTCAGGTTCGTCATCGTCAGAGGTCGTGAATGACTTCGATCATCTCGTTGTCTACGACATCCCAGTAAGACAGCTCTTACGGCAAATCGATGTGCTAGACCAGTTTGACGAACGCATGCTGCATGTGGTGCAAAGTGTCATGCTAGCCGTTCCGACCGAGAAACAGCTAGTGAATATCCTAGAGGATTAACCTGCATTTCTAAATGCGCCTTGCGAGGTAACCGAGTTGGATTATTATAAATTCGGCGGTCAGTCTTACAACTGTTCAAACCCGACTCCACCGCAATGTGAAACCTTGAAAAGCAACAATATTCCTTAGGGTGTATGTGATAATACCAAGATTATGATACAAGGTACTTGTAACCCTGGTTAATATCCATTGGGAAATACCCAGTCGCTAACAATATATAAAACCGCTTTAAAATGAGATTTATACCACCATTGAAGGGGCAAGTTTGAAACTTAACATTTAAAATTCAGGACGATTTTTTATTCGTTTTTCTTGTTTCATAATCCTATATTTCATCACACAAAAAAAAATGAATCAAACATGGAAATACAAGGGTGAACAGAACATGGCAAAAGAAAAAAATCCAGCTCCTGCCAACTACAAGGGAGTCATGGTCTCCAGCACGTTCACGGATTTGAAAGAACACCGGGCCGCACTGATGAAGGCGCTCCAACGTGAAGAGCTCTTTGGCATTGGGATTGAAACATATGTTCCCAACCCAGATGACGATGTTATTTCGTCATCCCTCAATATGGTTCGAAAAGGCAGCGCTTACATCGGGCTAATCAGCCACCGCTATGGGCAAGTTCCCAAAAGCGCGGAGCGTAACCCTCATGCCTACTCGGTCACACGCCTTGAGTTTGAAGAAGCTCAGAACCTCGACTTGCCCACTCTTGTTTTCATTATGGGAGCTGACCATCCTGTAAAAGCAGGCGATGTCGAAACAGCTTCTGGAAAGCGCAAAAAACTGGAAGCCTATCGTAAACGCGCGAAGGAAGGCCGCATCTATGTCGTGTTTGAAAGCCTGGAAGACTTTACCCAACAAGCCATTCATGCCGTTGCGAGTCTTCGTCGCTATCTGGATAAGCAAGCCCAATCTGCTACACCGCAGTCTGAAGAGCCTCCAACCCCGGAGCCTTCAATCCCAGATCCCGACAAACCGGTCCCCATCCCCTCACCGCCGGCTTTCTACGCCGAGCCTGCCTATATCGGCTCGCACCAATTCGTGGGCCGCAAAGCCCAGCTTGAAATCCTGAACGACTGGGCCGCGCCTGCCGACTCGCACCCGATTCTGCTGTTCGAGGCCATCGGCGGTGCGGGCAAGAGCATGCTCACCTGGGAGTGGGTGAACAGCAATGCCACCTCTGTCCGTGATGACTGGGCAGGCCGCTTCTGGTATTCCTTCTATGAGCGGGGCGCCATCATGGCCGACTTCTGTCGCCGTGCCCTGGCCTACATCACCGGCCAACCGTTGGAAAATTTCCGTAAAAAGAAAACACCCGAACTCGGCGAGTTGCTCCTCCAGCACCTCAAGGACAAGCCGTGGCTCATCGTATTCGATGGCCTGGAGCGTGTGCTGGTCGCCTACCATCGCTTCGACGCCGCCCAGCTCGCCGATGAGGAGGCCGGCAAGAGCGACGAGATTGCCGATCGCGATCCCTGTGCCGCGATCCGTCCCGAGGACGACGAACTGCTACGCGCCCTTGCCGGCGCCGGGCCCTCGAAACTGCTGCTGACCTCCCGGCTCATTCCACGGGTTCTGCTCAATGCCGCCAGCCAGCCGATCCCCGGCGTCCTCCGCGAGCGCCTTCCCGGTCTCCGCCCAACCGATGCCGAGGCGTTTTTTCGCGCCAGCGGTGTCACCGGCGACTCAGAAGAAATCCAAAACTACCTCCAGGGTCATTGCGACTGCCACCCCCTGGTAACCGGCGTCCTGGCGGGTCTCGTCAACGGCTACCTGCCCGACCGGGGAAACTTCGACGCCTGGGCTACGGATCTCGACAGCGGCGGCCGGCTAAACCTTGCCGACCTCGACCTGGTTCAAAAGCGCAACCACATCCTTGAAGCTGCCCTGAATGCGCTTGATGAAAAGAGCCGCCAATTGCTTTCGACCCTGGCGCTGCTGTCCGAAGCCGCCGACTACCCCACACTCAGCGCCCTCAGTCCCCACCTGCCACCAGATCCAGAGGAAGTCGAGAAACCGGAAAAACCTGGGAAGGGTTGGTTTTGGGAAATCATGTCTGAAGATGACAAAGAGCACGCCAGGAAGGAATATTCCGCTGCGCTAAAGGAATACGAGCAAGCCCTCAAGGATCGGCCGGAGTTTCTTGCTGCCCTGCGGAAACTACAGGAAACCGTCACCGATCTGGAACACCGCGGCCTGCTGCAATACGACCCCCAGACCAGGCGCCACGACCTGCACCCCGTCGTCCGGGGTATCGCCGCCGGGAGGCTCCGGCAGGAAGAGAAGGAACGCTACGGACAGCGGGTGGTCGATCACTTTTCCCGGAAAGCCCACAGTTCCTATGAAGATACAGAAACCCTGGAAGACCTTCGCGATGGTCTGCACGTTGTCCGCACGCTGCTCCAGATGGGCCGCTATCAGGAGGCCTACAATGCCTATCGTTACGACTTGGCCGTCGCGCTTGTTTTCAATCTGGAAGCTCATGCTGAAACTTTGTATCTCCTGCGTCCTTTCTTCCCCCAGGGCTGGGGCACGTTGCCGAGTGGTCTGAATGTGCCGGATGGCGCCAATATGGCAAACTTCGCTGCCCACGCATTGCGCTACACCGGCGAGTCTAAAAGAGCCTTCGCAGCCTACGGCGTCTCCCTGCGAAGCTTCCTGCAGCAGGAGCACTGGAGGGGTATGGAAACCCTCTTGTCCAACATCTCCCTCGTTCTTGCCGATGGGAACCGTCTGGCAAAGCAGGAACGCTGTCTCCTCTTCGCACTCGATCTTGCCGCTCAGCGGGACGACAAAGAAGTCCTCTTCAGAGCACTGTTGAGCCGCTTCCAGCAGCTTGCCGATATTGGCCCGTGGACGGATGCCGAAGCGATGTGGCAGCTCCTTGACCCCATGGGCCGCAATTGGCAGCGATCCCAGTACCGTCCCGGCGAAGCAGATTACGCCTACGCTCTATTCCGCTTCAACAAGGGGGATATGATGAACGAGCACCTGGACCGTGCCGAGCAACTGGCCAAAGCAGCCAAGAACCGCATTATAGTCCGCTATCTCCACAGTTTGCGCGGGGAATGGCAGTTGCAGCAGGGCCGGTACAAGCTGGCTGCCAAAAGCCTCCACGAGGCCGTGCGCATGGCCCGGGAAGTCGGACAGATCGACCTGGAAGCGGAGACCCTACTCGCCCTTGCGAAATTCCATATCAATCAACTTCCAGATCCCCGCCAAGAAGGTGACCGACTCGCCAAAGCCAGGAAGCCCGCTCACCGCCCCATGGCTGAACTGTGGTTTGCCATCGGCGACCGCGAGCAGGCAAAAAAGCACGCATTAGCTGCCTACAAATGGGCCTGGGCCGACGGCGAACCCTACGTCCACCGCTACGAACTGAACAAAGCAAAAGAACTGCTGGAGAAACTCACTGTGGAGATACCTAAACTGCCGGATTACGACCCTGCCAAAGATGAGAAACTTCCCTGGGAGGACGAAGTGGCGGCCGCCATCGATAAGATGCGAGCGGAGAAGGAGACTGAGGAGAGTGATGAAGAAAGTGAGGAAGAATAGCGAAGGTGCAGCTGTTGGCTATTGGCTGTTAGCGGTTAGCGGTTAGTTGTTAGTTGTTAGTTGTTAGTTGTTAAAAGATAGTTCTTTTAATAATAATTTATTAAATTTCAATTCAAATGATACGCCTGGAATATTTCACTGAGTTTTACCAAATAGCTAACAGCCAACAGCTAAAGGCCATCAGATTTCGTTATGTAAAACTTGCGCTAATAATTTCATTACTGCTAATCGTTCATAACAGTCTATTTGCCCAGCAACTTGTCGATACGACTTATAATCCTGTCATTCATCATACGGAATATGGATACGGCAAAGGCCCTGTCGTTTTTATCGATGAGGACATCATAATTTCCACACAAAAAATGGCAGATATAAGGCTTTCTCGAATCTATTGGAAAGAGATGGCTATGTGGTGAAGGGTTATACAGGGGTATTCGAGAAAAACAGATTAAGCAAAGGAAAGATTCTCGTCATATCAAACGCTTTAAACGAGATTAATGTAGAAAATTGGGTTCTGCCCAATCCTTCGGCTTTTACAAATGCAGAAATTGAGGTTTTAAAAAAATGGGTGTTTGAAGGAGGAAGTTTATTTTTAATTGCGGATCATATGCCTATGGCAGGTGCATCCAAGGAGCTGGCACTGGCTTTTGAATTTGAATTTACCAATGGCTTTGTATTTAATACCGTTTCTAAAGGCCCTGCATATTTTAGTCTGAAAGAAGGAACGCTTATTGAAAGTATAATCACAAGTGGAAGAGACAATGCTGAAAGCGTCGAACAAATCGTGACTTTTACGGGACAGGCTTTCAAAATACCATCTGACGCCCAGCCAATTTTAATATTTAATGAAAATTACACCAACACATTACCGGATACCGCATGGGTTTTTGAAAAGGATTCCCCTAAATTTAATGTCAAGGGCTGGTCGCAAGGAGCCTATAGAACATTTGGCAAGGGTAAATTTGTAGCATTTGGGGAAGCCGCAATGTTTACTGCTCAAATTGCAGGTTCAAAGAAAAGAAAAATTGGAATGAATAACGAGAAGGCGCCGGAAAATTACAGATTATTGCTAAATATCATACACTGGCTTGATGGCAAACTTGACTAATCAAAGACTTTGCATATCAAAAAATAACGGCATTCAAACCAGTGTTCATCAGACCTTTATCACAAAAAAAAGACAGAAAAATTAATGAAGCCATTAAGTTTTACACCCTTCCCCGTTTTAACAACAGAACGATTGATTTTAAGGCAGCTTGAAGAAGCCGATGACCAACAACTGTTTTTGCTGCGCTCTGACGAGAGGGTGAATCAATTTTTAGACAGACAAAAAGAAAACAGTATCGATGAAATAAGAGCATTTATTGCTAAAATTATAGATGGTATAAAGGTTTATAAATGGATTTATTGGGCAATTACCTTAAAAGAAAGTCCAGAGCTAATCGGCACAATTTGCTTATGGAATTTCTCCAATGACAAAAATATTGCTGAGATTGGATATGAGCTTTACCAATCTTTTCAAAGCAAAGGAATCATGAATGAGGCGCTGAAAACAATTATTGCATTTGGTTTTCAAACTGTTAAACTTAACACAATCGAAGCCTACACTCATAAAAGCAATATTCAATCAACAAAACTTTTACTTAAAAATAATTTCACACAAGATGTAGAACGAAAAGATAAAGAAAATCGGTTCAATAACATTTATTCATTAACAAGACAACATTGGATGGCATCAAGACTTAAAACAAAGCCAGTTGCAAACAATTTATAAAACCATTGGCCCGACAGAGTTTTGCTATCTTCTCCAAGGGTTATTCTACAATGACACTTGAATTTTCGGTCATGCTTAACTGAAACTTCGAGAGATCGGTTAGGCCAGCGATTCTTGTGATTGCGAAAATCTGGCAAACCTCGTGTCTTAGAGCTTATCGGGTTAAATGGTTTGTTATTTTTCGCTTCATTCAACTTTTTCAAACTTCCGATCAAAGGCATATTGGGTTAATCCAAATCCGCCTGCTAATTCCTTTTCTTTATCCATTGCAATATATGCTAACATTTTTCCTGTGGCCGGGCTATGCTTGAAACCACTACCAGAGAATCCGGCGCCTACGATTATATTTTTACCAAATCTGTCTATAATCGGCTGGCGATCTTTTGAAACGGTATACAAACACTGTTCTGATATAGCTGGTGATTTATGTTCCAATTTCGGGAAATGTTCCTTTACATATTTACTGACATATTCAATGTATCCGGTAGCATCGACCTGATCTCTCAAATCGGGATCCGCCACAGGGCCTCCATGATAAAGAACTTTAACAAGCCCGGGATATTCATAAGATGGAATACTGTAAACATTTGTAAGTCGGGCATTATAGATTATAGGGAATCCACTGGATGCCGCCATGGAGTCTTGAGTGCCATTGGATTCTTTATGGGTTTTATCCTGCCAATATAATACAGATATATGTTCAGTTTCCAAATATGGTGTTAATGCGGGAAGTAGCTTTGCAGTCCAGGGACCTGCGCACACTACGGCCTTTTGAAACTGAGAAACCTGTCTTTCTCCAGTTGATATCCGGACCTGGATGGTTGACAAATTTTCATCACTTGACACATTTTCTGCTTTCGCCTGGAGTATCTTACCCCCCAAAGAAACAAATTCCCTTTGTACGGCTTCTACGCATTTATGTGCAATTAACAGCCCCCCGTTAGGATCATAGACCGCTCCCCAGTTTGCCGGGTATTTTATAATGGGGTATTGTTCTTGAATCTCGCCGGCATTAAGCCATTGTGCCGGATATCCGCCTTTTTTCAGTGCCTCCATGCATGCAAGTAGGTAGGAGTCGTCGGAAGTGCCAAAACTTAGCAGGCCTGTTTTGATAAAGAGATCAGAGCCAATTTTTTTTTCCATCTCCAACCATTCGTTTAAAGAATACTTGAGCACATTAAAATCATCATCGCCCAGAAATCTGAAGGACCTGGAACCGCCGCTGGAGCTGCCTCTTGTATTGGGGAGGGGAAATTGTTCTATCAACACAGTTGGTAACCCTACCCGGACCAGATGCAAACTTGTCCAGGATCCTATAATACCGCCCCCAATGACGCAAATTGAATTTTTATCTGTATTAGGTGACATATATTATTTGTCCCAGGCGTTTTATTGATCTAAAAATAAAATATTGCATTCAAATAATTTTCAGAATTTATCAATACAACTTACAAATTAGGTAAAAAAATGAATTATAGGATAACAAGTAATTCTATAGTTTCTTCATATCTCCCGCAAAATTACAATCTTTTCATTGACTTGCAAGAAAAAGTTACTAAATAGATGATAAATCTAACTGCAAAAAAAATACAATTTATTACCAAACGGTACAGGCAATTAATGAAAATACGATCAATCATTTTTGAAACCCTCTTCTTAATGCTGGTAACCATCCCCCGTCTTATGGCACAAGACTATGAGATCCTGTTTACAAAACAAATAAACGGGAATGATAATATTTATGTCATAAATGAAAATGGTAAACTTCAACAAATAACAAATCATCCCCGGAAAGACAGTAGTCCTGTGATCTCACCAGATGGAAATCACATTGTGTTTACTTCTGAACGAGTAGGATGGTGGAAGATTTGGCTGCTGGATATTATAAAGAACGAGTTTAGACAACTGTCCCATTCCGGCAGCGCTGAATATAACCCATTTTGGTCACCTGAAGGGGATCACATAATCTTCGTTTCTTCAAGAGATAGGAATGAAGAAATTTACAGTATGGACAAGGAGGGGAAAAACATCAAAAATCTTACAAAAAGCAGTGGAAACGATAATACACCCTCCTGGGGGAAAGATAATAAGATTTATTTTTCATCGAAAATTGACGGGGTTTTCCAAATCATGAGAATGAATCCTGACGGTTCAAAAAAGGAGAAACTTTCTAACGGGTTGGGGGATAAATTGATGCCGCAATTGTCGAGTGATTTAAAAACAATACTTTACTATAGTGATATGGACGAGAATTTTGAAATATATACCATGTCCGTAAATGGATCCGGCAACAGGAGGCTTACTAACCACGCCTTAATGGACATCAGGCCAAGATGGTCGCCGGACAGCAAGAGGATTGTTTTTGAGAGAGGCGATAAAAGAAAAAATCAACACATTTATATTATGGATTCAGATGGAAAGAATTTAAAACAACTTACTTATGAAAACTACAACTACGCTCCATCTTTTGTTCCTTCAATAATTACTTTAATTGGGAAGTAAAATTGCTTTTAACAAAAAACAGCGCTATTAAAACTGCGTTTATTTAAACCTTGTTGTGTACGACTTAATAAGGAAAAAAACATGACAAGTGATGCAAATACTGTGGATAAGTACTTAACCCAAGTGCCCGAAAAGAGAGTTGGCGCAATACGTGCAATTTGTATTTTTATCATTTTCGGATTGTATACCGCGCCTTCCGCCGCCCAGGGGACGGTGTGGCCCACCAAGAGCTGGTCTATTTCGACACCCGAAGCGCAGGGTCTCGATGGATCGCAGTTTACCAGGTTGGACGGCGAAATCAAAGCTGGTAGATATGGCTACGTCGACCGGATGGTCGTCGTACGAAATGGCCTGCTGGTGGTCAGTGAGCGTTACGAGAACAACTATCGGAAGATCAGCAAGGGACACAAGAGTGCCCTGGGCTGCGGTGCGAATACCTGTCCTGACGACTCGTCAGCATCTGACCCCTACAATTATCTTAATCCAAGCACGCATCCTTTCTACCAGGGCCGCGACATCCATACGCTGCAATCCGTCACGAAATCGGTTGCTGATACTTTAGTCGGTATCGCAATCACACGTGGTGAAATCAAGAGAGTCGACACACCGCTGCTGTCGTTCTTCAAAGACTATGATCTCTCGGGTGTAGACGAGCGGTTACATCAGGAAACTCTGGGGGATCTGCTGACAATGCGATCCGGCATCGAATGGCACGAGCAAGACCGGCCGCTCAATGAAACCAATACGACATTGCGATTAGAATGGAGCCAGAACTGGATCCAGTTTACGCTAGACCAGCCAATGGACGCAGCACCCGGCGAAAAATGGGCCTATAACAGTGGCGGCAGCCACCTGATGTCCGGAATCATCAAAAAGGCTACTGGCAGCTTCATCGACGCCTACGGCGAGGCGCACCTCTTCGGGCCGCTCGGCATCGACGACTACCATTGGAAGAAGACGCCAAAGGGTTTTCCCGACACTGAAGGCGGTCTCTACCTGGAGGCCGAACAACTGGCAAAGATTGGCTACCTCTACCTCCAGGGCGGCGTTTGGGACGGGCACCGTATCCTGGACAAAAACTTTGTTTCGGCAGCAACCAGCCGCCAGGTGCAGCGCGTCAATTCCCGGGGGTGGGGCTACGGATATCAATGGTGGCGGCTGGATCGGGATGGAATGGAAGTATGGGCAGGTCTCGGCTTCGGCGGACAGTTTCTCCTGGTTCTTCCGGAGTACGACCTCATAGGTGTCGTCAACAGTTGGAACCTCTTCGACCGCCCCAGGGCCTCTATCCTAGGGGCGTTTTTGGCCGCTCTGATTTCATCAGCAAAAGACTGAGGCAATGTGTTTTATTGTAGAGTGTTTCGGGGTGGTCATTTGTATAATATTATATAATTCGACTCCAATAGATAGCTAGCATATAATTCAGCTCTCGGGCTCCTGAAGAGTGAATCAGAACTAGGATGCTAGGGTAGAGGCGCCGGTGCAATTACAACACCCCAGGGGCTTTTTCCGACTGGAATAGTAGTAACGACTTCCAGGGTTTCGGTGTCTACGACCGTAACGTCGTTGGAAGGACCGTTAGCGGTATATAAACGTTTTCCGTCAGATGATAATGCGATACCCCAGGGCCGAACCCCAACTTCCACACTTCCCAGCACCTCATATTTTGTCGCATCCACCACCGACACTGTCCTGGTTCGGACGTTACTAACATAAATACGCAGATCATCCGAAGAGAGTGCTAACCCAATTGATTTTGATCCCGGCGCCAACATGATAGTCGTCATAACGCGATTGTTGGCTACGTCCACGACCGAAACGGTTCCGTCGATCTCGGATGAGACGAAAGCGCGCAATCCGTCGGACGTAAATACGGCATCGCGAGGCCGGTCGCCAACGGCGATATTGGCCAGAACCTCACCCGTCTCCGCCTCGATCACCGTAACGTTATGGTCTGTCTCACCTGTAACATAAACCAGTTTTCCGTCCGGGCTTCTTCGCACACCTTCGGGCTCCCTACCAACCTCAATCGTATGGAGAATAACTCCGGATTCCACATCAATGATGCTCGCCACATCAGCATCCTCATTGGCAACGTAAATCGTTTTGCCATCGGGACTGATATCGAATTGCTCCGGATCAGAGCCACCGGGAAGCTTGCGAATCACTTTGCCTCGCCGCACATCAACAACGGCAATTCCATCCTCTCTTTTGTCCTCATCTTGTTTGGCACAATCTTCGTCAGACATCCAGGGCGGACATTTGGGAGTTCCGGACAACGCGACGTAGACTGTACGCCCATCAGGACTCACCCTGACACCTCGTGGTCTTCTACCCACTGGTATAGTTGCAACAACTTTGTTCGAGGCAATCGAGATGACGCTGAGGTTACCGGAGTCCTCATTGGTGACATAAGCTACTTCGCCAACGAGTTTAATCTCAGTATTAGGAGAGTCGCCCGGAGATGATTCCTTGTTTGAGGTACAAGAAAAGGTGGAGCAGACCAATATTATTGTGCCGGCACAAGCGGCAAGCTGTTTTCTAATCATGCGATGCCTATTCATTTGTCCGTATGGCTTTATTTCTTAACCAGCATCACATGATCGATAACGGCATATGGCGCCGGTTGGTTGGCTGGAAACGTTTTATAGTTCAGAATGGGCTGTACCCCCGGAACATAGTACCATACCTTGATCTCGCTGCCTTTTTTGGCATTGAAATAAAATGAGTACTTCAAATAGCCGCTAAAGGGAAGGACTTGAGCGGTTGTTTCAAATTGCCGGCCGTCGATATCAACGCCAAGCGTCACATTTTGGTACTGGCTGGTCGGCACCACAACTTGTTCGAGGAGGCTGTTTGCGCAATACGCGCTAAGCTCGTAGAATCCCGTTTTAGGGGCCTTTACAACCTGGTACAACTTCCCCTCGCCGATGTTCTTCGGCAAAAGCCTGCCTCCCATGTTGTGATAATATGGATAGAGACTGTCAACAGTAAATAGGGATGCTGTGGTGGCTGTCCAATTGATTTGACCTTCTTCGAAATCTCCATTTTGGATCAGATTATCCGGGGCTAACGGCTGACGGGGCGGATTCAACCCGTACACGCTCAGGTGGTTTGAGAAGGTAGCAACGTATACTTTTCCATTCGCGATGGTAGAAGGGGTAAATTTGGCGTAGTTACCAAAGTCATCGCGGTCGCGCTCTTCATAGCTATTCCACACCTCGTTGGTCAGGTCGTCCGCATCATAGGCCCGCAAAATGCCCGGCACGATTAACGGATTGGCGTTGTTATTAGTCGGCGTTGTCGCCCACACAATGCCGTTTGTTCCTTGGTTCGAGGAAACTGACAACATACCACCAGTCATGCCGCGGTGCAAATACGCCGGCGATTTTTCCTTACCCTTAGCCCAGGGAGGAGCTTCGCCGGAACCGGTATTTATGAATCTTCCCGGTGGATTCTCGCCTTTGTCTCTATCAAATTCGAAAGCGCGCAGGTGCGCATCTTCGGTCCAAACATAGATCAAGTCACCCCTCTTGTCACTCTTCCAGTAAACAGGAGCACCGTGGATGTGAATCAGTTCATGTGGAGTTTTAAGTTCACCATGGCGCGCCTGAAATTCCTGCACCACGTTTGGATTTCTGCATTCGAAGTCCTTCTGCTCAGGGTCAACAAGTTCGCAAAGCCACTGGCTTCTGAGGCTGGTATCGAATTTGCCAAGGTTGTTGCGGTTTATAAGATAGAGGCGGGCCTGCTTGCCGCCGCTGATCATGAGTTCCGTACCGGGCAGAAGAAGCACTCCGGAATTGCCGAGATCGATATCATACTTTCTCAGGCAGTCCTGGTTGCAGGGAGTAAAGAAATCAACCATTTCCAGGCTTCCGGACCTGAGCTTTATGAAACTGTCGCCGAAACTGTTGTATGGCTCATCGAAAACACCGTTTCCGGTTATGATATAAATATTCCCCTCATCATCTGTAGCAGGTCCCATGCCGGATTGCCAGACACCCGCGGCACTATAGTGTAGTTGGGTCATGGCGCCCCCGCCGATGCTGGACCATACCGCTGTCTGTTTGAGATCAGCCGCGTTGTAAGAGAAAAGCCAGCCCTGGTAAGGAGGCTGATCGCCATGAGAGGCGAATCCCAGTACCACACGGCCATGATCCAGCAAAAGTCCGGTACGTTGCATGTGTCGATCGGGTCTAAACACTGAAATCGGCGGAGCTCCCGCAGCCTCTCTTCCGCCCTCGTGGTAGATCACTCCAACTGAGCCGCTGACCTCTACCGGTCCCCCGAATTTCTCAGAGCCATCTCTCAGATCAACAGCATGAAACCACCAGATAAGGCTGTCAAGTGTTTTGCCGTTCCAGGTTGGATTTGTAAAGTAGACCGTGTTTGTTGTCTTGTCAATAACAGGGGTGCTGACAATACCAACCTCAGGAGTCAGGTCGGTGTAATATCCCCAGGGATGGCTCCAGGATGAGTTCGGTGTCGGAATCGGTTCGCCGAAATTCTTGCGCCAAATCGTCTTTCCGTTATTTGTGTCAAATACAAAAATCGAATTATGCTGTGTTCCCACCAGCACAACGTCGTGTGCTTGGCCATTGATTACAACTCCCGAGACGACTAAAGGCTGCGTGTAAATTTGACCGTCCACTTCCAGATCAAAGAGCTTTCCGAAATTTTTTTTATTGACTTTATCCGGGGTAAGAATTGTCTCCTGTAGGTTCGCGCCGGTCCGGTAGTTATCGTTGTGTTGGGTCAGAACATCCGTCTTGGATTGGCCTTTTGAGACATTTGGACAGATGATTAAAAGGACTGCAGTAGTTAGCAAGATGTGATAGAGGGTAAGGAAAAAATTGCGTGTATTCATAACATTCTCCTTATGATGAGGTTAATCACGGATTCACAATATGTAAGGACATATTGAAGATCACGACGAAATTTCATGAAGCAATTTCAATCGTAGCTAAGAGATATCGAGTTGCGGAATCCGATGTGTTTATCTTCGCAACCATCACAAATGTGTAATCTGATGGCTCAAAATCTCCTTGGTCCCAAACAGTTACTTCAGACTGATTGAACTAATCGAATTATTTTGTAATGTTCAGGGTTATTAATGACAAGCTTAAGCAATAATCAGCATCTTGTCAAGATAAAAAAATATTTTTTTTGAATTGGCTTTCGAAATCCCCAAATCTACTCAATCACACCAAGCTCAATTCACAGATCTTTCTTTGTCTGCAGCCAGTCCACAAGATTGATAGTTTCAGGAATCACAATTTCAAACTTTCGATTTGGTAATAATCTCACACTGCTCTCTCCTTCCAATGACGACAGGACGTTATTTCGATGAAATTTTACGAGTCATCGATTCTATGCAGTTAAGAGTAAAACACATTGTAGCTACCCCTTGTAAACTGGAAAGATAGTAACTATGTAATTATCGTACCAGCTGTTTATAGGATAAAGCAAATTTAGATTAACTAACGATTTTCCGGACGTAGGTTACGTACCTGCTGTCCAGCCTTCCACAATTCAGATTCCCGCATCTCCTGGAGCTCTCGATCTAATTTTTGCCTGTAATCAGGCTGTAAACCAGCTTGGATGACAATTTCAGCTTCTTGCCCTTTTTTGACTCGTTGGTATAAATCATCAAAAAGCGGAGTGACAGCTTCTCTAAACTTATGCCGCCAATCTAATGCCCCGCGTTGTGCCGTAGTAGAAATATTTGCCAACATCCAATCCATGCCATTTTCCGCCACAAAAGGCATCAGGATTTGGGTTAATTCCTCGACTGTTTCATTAAAAGATTCCGAGGGAGAGTGACAATTCTTACGCAGTACATTGTATTGCGCCTCAAACAAACCAGCAAGCGCTCCTACCAAAATTCCACGCTCGCCAGTCAGATCCGAGTAAACTTCCCGCTTGAAATCGGTTTCGAATAAAAATCCGGAACCAATAGCCATCCCTAGTGCGAGTGCCCGTTCCTTAGCTCTGCCAGTTGCGTCTTGATATATTGCATAGCTGGAGTTAACTCCCCTGTTTTCAAGGAAAAACCGCCTCAGTGAAGTGCCGGAACCTTTTGGGGCCACCAGAATCACATCAACATCCGATGGAGGGATAATTCCAGTTTGATCGTTGTATGTAATACCAAATCCATGTGAAAAATACAATGCTTTGCCTTTTGTCAACTGCGTTTTCACTGTTTCCCATTGTTGAATTTGACCGGCATCAGAAAGCAAATATTGAATAATCGTCCCTCTTTTGGCTGCTTCTTCAATACTAAAAAGATCTCTGCGGGGCACCCAACCATCTTTAATAGCACGATCCCAACTTTTCGAGCCTTCTCTTTGTCCGACGATTACTGCCAAGCCATTATCTTTCATATTAAGTGACTGCCCCGGCCCCTGGACTCCATAACCAAGAACTGCAATAGTTTCGTCCGCAAGGCATTCTTTAGCTTTATCCAGGGAGAATTCATCCCGGGTAACAACATTTTCTTCAACACCACCAAAATTGATTTTCGCCATTCTGTTAATCCTTTCTATTTGAAATTGTTGAACCTGCGTTATTCACCTGATAAGTACTCAAACTCTTGTAGGGATTTGCTGAAATCATTCATAGGTTTCATGATTGCGACCCTGCCCGATCGGACAAACTCCAAAACACCATACGAATGAAGGACCTCCAGAAGTTTTTGTGTATCTTCTTTATGTCCGGTCTTCTCGATTACTAAATAATCTTCTTCAACAGTTAGAATTCTGGCATGATTATCACGAATGATTTCTTCCAAACCAATTCCAGCAGAGACTACCTTTGTTGGAAGTTTATACAAGGCAATTTCCTGGTAAATGATATCATTTAAAGGATGATAGAATGCTTTTATGACTTCTACCTGTTTTTCAATTTGCTTAACTACCTTCTCTACTCTTTCCTGAGTTTCAAAGACTACCACGGTATAACGGTGAACATCTTTAACCTCAGACTCCGAAGCTGTAATACTTTCAATATTGATATGCCTTCTCGTAAATATAATCGTTATGCGATGAAGCAGCCCGATGTGATTTTCAGTAAATATTGATATCGTGTATTGTTGTTTCATAGCTAACCTTTCACATGAATTTAGTCCAGTCTAACCTCAGAAACAGAAGCGCCACTTGGTACCATTGGAAAAACATTATCTTCTTTTTTCACAACGACTTCCAAAAAATAGGACTCATCATGATCTAGCATTTCTTGAATTGCACTTTCTAATTCATCTCTTACACTTATTTTTTGTCCGGTTATGCCAAATCCCTTTGCAATGGTTACAAAGTCCGGATTGCACATTTCGGTTGCAGAGTATCGCTTAGCAAAAAATAATTGCTGCCATTGCCTGACCATTCCAAGAAAATTATTGTTTAGAATTACAATTTTTACTGCAGCTCCTGTTTGCAGAATAGTCCCTAATTCTTGCAGATTCATTTGGAAACCTCCATCGCCAATCACTGCAATTACTTCCTTTTCCGGCTGTGCAAGCTTTGCTCCTATTGCTGCCGGCAGACAAAATCCCATGGTACCTAAACCACCGGAAGTAATACTACTTTTTGGATTTTTAAAACCATAATAGCGAGCCGCTATCATTTGGTGCTGACCAACATCGGTTACTACAACTGCATCGCCATCTGTCTTGTCAGAAATAATCCGGATCACCTCTCCCATAGTGAGCCCCTCTTTCACGGGATAAAGCTCAGGATGAATGACTTTGTTGTGTTCAATTTCACGACACTTATGAAGCTTCTGCAACCATTGCGCGTGTTGATTGGCCTTGATCAAACGACTCAATACCGGCAAAGCTTCTTTCACATCTGTATGAATAGCCACATTTGTCTTCACATTTTTGTCGATTTCTGATGCATCAATCTCAATATGAATGACCTTTGCCTGGGTCGCGTACTTATTTACATTCCCGGTCACTCGATCATCGAACCGCATACCAATTGCAACGATTAAATCGCTTTGGTTTGTAAGTAAGTTTGGGCCATAGTTCCCGTGCATCTCTAGCATTCCGACATTTAGTGGATGATCCGAAGGTAATGCAGAAAGACCCAGCAAGGTTGAAGCAGCAGGAATACCCGACTTTTCGACAAACTGTCGCAATTCATCTTCAGCCTGGCCCAGCGTTACACCTTGTCCAAACAGAATAAAAGGCTGTTTGGCTGTATCGATCAATTCAACAGCTTCTTGAATTTTAGCATGGTTTAATTTTGGCGTTGGCCAATAGCTTCTAATAGTATGGCAGCGCTGATATTGGAATTCTGAAAGACCAACCTGGGCATCTTTCGTGATATCTATCAAGACAGGTCCAGGCCTACCGGAATTCGCAAGATAAAAAGCCTTGGCAAAAACTTCAGCTACTTCTTCAGTTCGAGTGATTTGGTAATTCCATTTGGTTACCGGCATTGATATACTAATAATGTCTGTTTCCTGAAATGCATCCGTTCCCAATAAATGTGACGCAACCTGACCGGTGATGCACACAACAGGCGTTGAATCGATATATGCATCAGTAATACCCGTAATTAAGTTAGTGGCGCCTGGGCCTGAAGTAGCGATGCATACACCTGTTTTACCGGATAGGCGTGCAAATCCTTGTGCAGCATGTATGGCGCCTTGTTCATGCCGGGTAAGAACATGTTTGAGTTTATTTTCATAACCATAAAGTGCGTCATAGACCGGCATGATAGCACCACCCGGGTAGCCAAATATTAAATCCACACCCCTCGGCAAGCAAAGATCTAACTACTGCCTCAGATCCAGTAATTTTTTCCAGACCTATATCCGGCCCTATAACCGGTAAGACGTTTTCCATCTCTGCACCGTCTGCATTTTCAGAAATAGCTACTGCTTTCATACTCATTTATCTTCAATTTTATTTTTGATGATTGGACCTAATTCTTCTTGTCTTTTTTTTTGAATTTAGAAACGGTCTGTTACGCAACCTGTTGAAGCCGATGATACTGTTTGGGCATACTTGTAAAGGGCTCCGCGTTTTGCTTTCAACGGCGGCGTTGTCCAGGTTGCTTTTCTTTTATTTATTTCCTCAACGCTACAGTCTAGATGAATCGTACGTTCGGCTGCATCTATGATAATTCGATCACCATTTTGCACAAACGCAAGAAGCCCGCCTTCCTGTGCTTCCGGAGTGACATGTCCAACTACAAAGCCATGGGTTCCGCCTGAAAACCTTCCATCGGTTACTAAAGCGACAGAATTTCCCAAACCCGCTCCAACAATAGCAGAGGTCGGTTTAAGCATTTCAGGCATTCCCGGGCTTCCCTTAGGACCTTCAAATCGAATCACAACTACATCACCCTCTTTCACCTGGCCATTTTTGATACCCTCATTTGCGGCATCTTCGCTATCAAAACCCGGGCAATACCCCTGAACTTGGTTCCCTCCTTGCCAGTAATTTTAGCAACTGCTCCCTCCGAAGCCAGATTCCCATATAATATTTGAATATGGCCCGTTTTCTTGATAGGATTTTCAAATGATTTTAAAACTTGCTGATCCACAGACAGGGATGGCAAATCAAAAAGATTTTCTTGGACAGTATGTCCCGTAACAGTCATACAACCCTCATGGATAAGACCATTTTTCAGGAGATATTTCATCACAGCTGGTGTTCCACCAATTCGGTGAACATCTTCCATAAGAAATTGTCCGCTTGGTTTTAGATCAGCCAAAAAAGGCGTTTTATCACTTATTCTTTGAAAATCGTTGAGTTCTAGCTTGATGCCTATAGAATCAGCGATAGCAAGTAAATGAAGAACTGCATTTGTTGAACCTCCCAAAACCATCACAAGAGTGATTGCATTTTCAAAAGATTTCCTGGTCAATATATCTGAGGGTTTTAAGTCTTTTTCCAATAACAACTGAATTGCTTTACCTGCATTAGCACATTCCATATTTTTCTCTGAACCGATGGCTGGATTGGAGGAACAATAAGGCATCATCATTCCTAGCGCTTCAATAGCAGATGCCATTGTATTTGCAGTATACATGCCCCCACATGCCCCCGCTCCCGGGCAGGCATGTTTGATAATATTCTTAAATTCAGCCTCTGAAATTTTCCCGGCGACCTTTTCACCCCAGGCTTCAAAAGCTGAAACAACATCTAGTTTCTTTTTACGGTAGGAGCCCGATTCGATCGTCCCACCATAAATCAGAATCGATGGACGATTTAACCGGCACATAGCCATTAAGGCGCCCGGCATATTTTTGTCACATCCAACAACCGCAATTAAGCCGTCATAACCTTGGGCATTAACGACAGTTTCTATTGAATCTGCAATCAAATCCCTTGAAGGCAATGAAAACCGCATTCCAGGTGTACCCATGGAAATACCATCACTCACCCCAATCGTGTTAAAGATTAATCCCACAATTCCGGCATTTTGAGTCCCAACTTTCACTTGTTTTGCTAATTCATTCAAATGCATATTACAGGGATTACCCTCATAACCGGTACTGGCAATTCCGACAAACGGCTTTTTCAAATCTTCTTCAGTTAATCCCAGTGCATATAACATCGCTTGTGAAGCAGGTTGAGTTTCGTTTTGTGTGAGAAGCTTACTGTGCTTATTCAATTCCATATTATTGAAGGTTTCCTTTCTTGATTAAATCCTATTTTTCATTAGTTTACATTGAGGTTCTTCTCTGTAACGTTGGGTGTTGCATAACCAACGGTATCCGGCAAGTTAATTGTAATTGCCCCAGCTTTAATTGCTGTTGAAATCACATCAACAAGAAAAAAATCTTGCTCCGGCTTGCGTCTTCTACAGAAAATTCCACATCATCGACAAATGAGACATTCTCCAGCCTTCTAACGGATTGTTCCCCATCTCTCAAAGTTGAATCAAATATCTTAATACTGCTCTGCATTAGTCTTCCTCTGGTATTTGGGTTATATTCACCATGATTTTACCTTGTTTGTTTTACCTATCATTATAGAATTCTTTTTTAAACGAACCACCGATGTCCGTACGGAAACTCACCCCCCTATAATCTTTTCCGTTCAAAACTAGGTTTTTGTATGCTTGAGATAGTTTGTACCCAATTGTCTCTTCCCAGGGCAGTCGAAAAGGGAAATTATCTAAAGAGCAAATGCCAGCAACTTCTGCCGCAGTTCCTGTGAAAAAAGCGCCATCAGTCCCTTTCACTTCTTCCGCGGTAAACAGCCTTTCTTCAAAAGGAATCTTCATATCCGACATCAGCTCTAAAATAGTCTGGCGTGTAATACCAGCTAAGATATTTCCAAGAGGACATGTATAAACGATACCATCATGTTCATAGAAAAAATTGGCGCCAGGGCCTTCAGCGACAAAACCATGCATGTCCAACAAAAGCGCTTCGTCAAAGTCTTTTTGTTTCGCTTCTGTTGTCGCCAGGATTGAATTGATGTAATGTCCGGTTACTTTTGCTTCGACGTGGCAAGATTTTGGATTCGGGCGTTGATAGGATGAAATCATCACATCCAATAATCCACTCCCCAGGTACCTTCCCCACTCCCAGGCGCAAATAAACAAATTGGATTTTCCAACAGGCTCCAACTTCATATTCGCATTTAAATAAACCAAGGGGCGGATATAGGCATCTTTCAAATTATTTCTAGACAGAAGCTGGTAGGATGTTTCGGTTAATTCTTCGACTGAAATAATCAAAAGGAATATGCATTTTTTTCGCAGAGCATATCAATCTCTCAAAGTGATCTTCAGCTTTGAATATTTTAACCCCGGATGACGTTTCGTACGACCGAATACCCTCAAAAACACCGTTGCCATAATGAAGAGATTGTGAATATAGATCAGTCCCCACCTCGCTGGCTTTTCGCCAAAAATCGTTTAAAAATATGATTGTACTATTATCGTAGTACATTTGGATTATTTTCCTTCTTCTATGGTAGTTGTCCAGGTAATTTACTACCAAAAAAAAAAGCCCCTCTCGTGTGTGAGAAGGGCTTTTAATTTTTATCTATTTTCACCAATCTCACTCTCTATATTTCAAGATAATAATAAAAATAAAAATATTAATATTGGTGCTTAAAAAAAGATTGAGTGAAATTGACAAATTAAGTTTATTTTGAATCATTTTATTCATTAATATTACTAGATTGTAATGTTCAGTTTAAAATATTAGCGTCAAGTATAAGCAATAATCAGCGTTTTGTCAAGAAAAATATCAATAAAAAATATTTTTTTTTGAATTGGCTTGAGAAATCCCCAAATTCTACTCATTCACGCCAAGTTCAATTAACTTCTCTTTCATTGTCGGCAGCCAATCCAGGAGATCGATTGTTTCCGGGATGACAATATCAAATTTCCCGCCCGGCAACAATCTCACACTCCCCTCCCCTTTTGGTAACAACTGAACTTCGATGGCCTCCCGATGGATGTCCATTTCATCTGTAATGCTAAAGATCAAATCCATTTCTTTCATGCCGATTGGTTTCATCATTTTTCCAGTCTATTAAGCATCAACGCTGTTGACGCATTCCAAAATTAAGTCTTTCCGAACCAGTCGGCCAGCACTTTTTCTGCCGGTTTGTTTTGCGGCGTAAAATCTCTATTACCTTCACCGCCAACTCTGTCATGCTTCGGAAACCATTTCCAGAAATAAACCCCTTCAAACCAATCTTCCTGCCAGAATGTTTGAAAAAATGCCTCATAGCAATTTGCCTGTGATTGTAAATCAACCTCACCATTTCTCCTTGTTTGACGGTTGAGCCATGTCCAGGGCTCGATGGAGGAATCCGGCGTGCTCTTGTAACCGATTTCCGTAAATACAATCAATTTATTGTATTTTTGTGCAATCTTTAGAATTTTCTTCTTATGAGATGACCAGCCTTTTTTAAGCATCTCTATAGTCGGATTATTTTTTTTACTCAACGGAAAATAACCCTGGATACCGATAAAATCCAGCTCATCCCAAAATTTTACTTCCTCGAATTCTTTATACCAATTTGCCGCGTAGGTTAGTTTGCCATGATATACCTTACGGATATCAGCAATGATTCTACGCCAATTATTCTCTCTTTCACGAACCGTTGCGCGTAATTCTGTCCCAATACACAAAGCGGGAATATCCAGTTCTTCAGCCAACCTAGCATAATGTAAAATAAATCTACGATAATTATCAAACCAGATCTGCCAGTCTTCTTCATTTTCCATCTGAATTTCAGACCGCCACTTTCCATCTCGATTTCTTAGCCAAATATGAGGCTTAAGTAATGTTTTGATCCCGAATTCTTCGGCAATCTCAGTCGTTGTTTTAACACCAATGTCCCGTTCTCCCCACATGACTCCATTTTTTGTTCGGAATGTCAGCGCCGGTAAATTGTATTGCCGTTGCCATCCAAATGGCGTTTGCACGATCCAATTAACATGGTTTTTTAACAAAGGCGCAAAATCCTTTCGGGTTATGGGCTCCCGTCCTGCTACCCAGCTAACACCCTTTTGTTTTAATCCGTTTTGTAAGCTCATAACTGGTGGGGTTTTATCGGATAAATAGCCGAATTGCACGAATGGATTTCTTTTTAAAAAAGCAAATGTGAATATAGAAATCAAAATAATAAAAAAAATGAATAGTTTTCTTGAAGAATTCAAATGCTTGCGATCCTCATTTTGATGAAGGTAAAATAAATCCATTAACTTTTACAATTTCAGCAAATTTGTTTTCATAGAATAAATTAACAAATTCTTCGGTTTCCAGAAGATGTTTTTTCACTGGTGATTGATCTCTTTTGACCATGTATTTCAATTCTTTTAGATTATCTGACCACCGGAATCCATTAAAAAATTGTGCGCCGCCAAATTGAGTTTTATAAAGTGCATTTTTAGAATAACAAGTACCGAGGTAAATAGATTCGAATTTTAATTGCGCAAAATAGTTTACAGCTGATGTCATCATAAACATACCTAAATTATTTTGATAATAATTCAGATCGTAAAATGCATAATAATAATAGGCCATGGACTTTTCTTCGAGATATAATGTAACCAATCCAACTTCTTTTGTATTTCCAGGATCAGTAAATACTAGCACATGCGTAAGTATTTTGGAGTTAAAAAGTGAATCCAAACGCTGGTAAGTCATAATATCCTTACCAAATTTGATGTCTGCATAAGTTTTACAAAATTCACGCCAATAGTCAGAATATTCAAACTGGTCTCTTTTTAGAAGTTTTAATTCGATACCATCGCATTTTCGCAGAATTCTTCGGTTTTCGGAAGAAAGGCTAAAATCATTCAATTTAATCCTAATTTGGCGGCACAAGTAAAATAGTATCAACTCCCTGTTGCTGGGTAGAAATCCGTTACTAAATATCATCGCCGGGGTTTCATCCTGTTCCGGAATTGCCCAAATCGCATATGGAAAAATGTAGTTAGAATAATCCGATTTGTATTCTGAAAATAGTAATTTCATAAAATGAATCCTGTAGATAAAGTTGTGGCAAACTCAGTTCTTGCAATAACAATCCATTGTGGATATGTCAATTGCTAACATTCTAAAATATGACCAGTAAATTGGGCTTTCCCATCATTTTATTTGGCAAAAAATATAACTATTTGGATCATTCATGAATTATTGTTTTAAGCTTGAGTCTGCAAAGTTGTCATTCTGGAAGAATCTATTTCCATAAAATTGTAAAATAGCTCCCTTCTGGATGACATTGAAATGGTTCATCAATAGTTCAGGTAAACGAATAAATTAATACAATATTTTTTTGTTCTAAATTTGTAAGAATCAAGTAGACTTGCCATAATTTTTTTCAAGCTTATCAAATAATATTTTTGCATAGACCCAATATGAAAATTCTACACAAAAACCAAGTAATTTTGTGCAGTAGAAAAATTCTATTATTTTCAAAAAAGTTCTTGCTATATAAATTATTTGATCTTAAATTGGGCGCAATTCAATTATTGTAACTTGCAATAAGGCGTTCTAATTGTAATCACATCATAACCATAAAATTGGGAGGTTCATATGAAAGCATTAATTGATAACGCCAGGATTATCTATGCCATACCGTTCGCTGTATTTGGCCTGATGCACTTTTTGAAAGGCGGCGATATGGCTGGTATGGTGCCATCTTTTATTCCCGGCGGTATATTTTGGGTTTATCTCGTTGGCTTAGCGCTTATTGCTGCTGCGGTAGCAATTATCATGAAAAAACATGGAAGGCTGGCTTGTTTGTTGTTGGCGCTAATGCTGCTGATTTTTATTCTTACAATGCATTTACCCGGCGCGATGGAAGAAGCAACAAGGCAAATGGCTGTATCCAGTTTATTAAAGGATATGGACCTTATGGGCGGAGCATTATTGTGTGCCGGACAGTTTGAGAGTTAAGTAATTAATGTAACCATTTGCATTTAAATAGCGCTGACATTTAATATGGTTGTCAGCGCTAATTTTATGAATGATTATATTACCGCATCAAACTCATCTTCTTCACCTGTGAAAAATCACCAGCTTGAATCTTGTAGATATACACACCACTCGGTACCGGATTACCGGCATTATCCCGGGCATCCCAGGTAATACTTTGAACGCCAACTCCAAATTCTCCATCAACCAGCATGCGAATCTCCTGTCCGATCGCATTGAAGATCCTTAAAACAACATGGCTAGCCTTCGGAAGCTTGAAGCGAATTTCCGTTTCAGGATTAAAGGGGTTGGGATAATTCTGCATGAGTACGAACTGTTCCGGGATGGTTTGAACACCCTCAACAGCCGTTAGGGTTGGAAATAAGTCTACGATCACTTCTACTTCTGCAATCTCGTTGATCTCAGCTTTATTCACCTGAATGTAATTGGCGAGAATTTCATTCGTTGCCGGTCTCTTCATCTTAAACAGTATTTCCATAGTTTTCCCATCTTCTGCCGGTTGGCTGCCCGCCAGGGCTATGACGATTCTATCAGACACAAAGTCATTCACCACGACTTGAAACCCTTCCATCCTTGCTTCTTTTTCCAGGCCAGCATATTCCAAGCTCGCTCCCTCGTAACTTATCCCTATGGTCATTGCCAACAGGCCGTCTGTCGTTTCCACCCACACAGGCACCCGCAAGATTTTGGCGGCTTCTTCAATCCTGGCTCCCTTTAATGCGATTCTATTTATGTCTCCATTGGCGCTCTTGGCTACCATTGGGTTGCTTGATCCTCTTGGCAAAGATCCTGCCGCAAGTTGGGAGGTATTATCCGGGTTGAAGTTTCCGGTTACATCACCTCTGATTATAGCTGCAAAGTCCTGACCATTCTGGTCTGATATAACATTGGTGAATTGTCTGACCGAAGGAGAAAAAACAACCGCGCCCAATTGCGAAGGAAATCTCTGCTCCTCAGGCGTGTACGCTTCAAACTGTAAAATGGGAGTGGCATCCGCAGCACTAACCGAACCGTTCCCGGTTACATCGGCCGCCAGAAATCTCCCTCCTTCCAATTCGCCACCGAAGATACTCGCAGGAGGAAATTCTGCCGCAAACTGTAAAATCGGAGTCGCGTCTAACGCTGAGATGGCCTGTTGTATCTGTGTTTCGTTCACAAGAAACTCCGGAGTTAAGGTGAAGCTGCTTCCGAAGGGTACTTCAAAGGAGTAATTTCCATCCCCTGCTGTCATTGTTGTGTCTGCAACTCCATTCATGATATCCAACATAACACCGTCCATGACCTTACTCTCATCCGAATAATAGGCCACGTTTCCCGATATGACCACGTTGCTCCTTACCTCCAGAATGCCGTCATCCAAAACTGCCGTCAGGGCTTCTTCATTGAACGTCCCTTTGGTTAGATCCAATAAAGTGCTGGTGCCGGGTGAGCCAACGACATCGAAAGTCACCTTTGCCAAAGTCCCCGCTCCACCGAGAGGAATTGTGCTTGCAAAAGCAAAACTGATCTGACCCGATGTATCCTTGAATGAAACAATAGATCCTAATAATTCGCCGGCAACTACCACCGGTGAGTTTATGACACTTGTATCATAATCGAATGATACTGAGCCTGCAAATATCTTTGTTACATCATCTCCCTTAATATTTACCAAAACCTGTGTATTCGAATTCGGGTCTGCTTGAATATCAGGAATAAATACCACCAACTCCCGAGGTGCCGGACCAGTTACATTCACCCTTACTAGATCTGTCGCAGTACAACCATTTGCATCCGTTACTTCCACCGTGTATGAAGTGGTTACCGCAGGCGAAGCTGTTGGATTCGCCACCTCTGAACTATCCAGCCCGGTTGCGGGTGACCATCTGATAGTGAGTTGCCCGGTACCACCCGTGGCTGTCGGATTTCCGCCAATGGTCACACTTTGGCCAATAGCAATCTCTTTATCGGCTCCCGCATTGGCTTGCGGTAGCGGATTAACGGTTACCCTGACTTGATCTGTTGCAGTGCTGCCAATGCTATCTGTGACAGTAACAGTGTAGTTTGTCGTTGCGGTGGGCGTAGCAATCGGATTGTCCGATGTAGCATTATTGAGGCTGGCGGTTGGTACCCAACTGTAGGTGATGGGAGCCACTCCGCCGGTGGCGGTGGGACTGCCGCCAATGGTGACTGACTGGCCGCGGCAAATCGCTTTGTCGGAACCTGCACTAGCGACTAGTGGTTGAGTTGCGCTCTCTAGTGTAAAAACATGAGCCGAACCTGAGCTAATCCCAAGTTCAGCAGCATGGTTTATGGCCCCTGCTACTGCCTGGTTGCCCATGGTCGCAACCGACCACCCCAGGAAATCGTTTGCTTTTGTGGTGCTTGCGATTAGGTGCTCCTCCCGGTTCCAACTGGACCCGGTACGCTTGAAAATATAAGCGGACCCTGCATTGACACCTTTTGTGTTATCGTCTGCATATGATCCCACAATTACCAGGTTCCCGCTAATGGCAACAGAATATCCGAACACGTCATTCGTAACGGGGTCAGTTGCAGTAAGCTTGGCTCCTTCCTGACTCCAATTCGTGCCATCTCGCTTAAAAACATAAGCGGAGCCTGATGCACTCGTTCCAGCGGCCACACTATCGTCACCAGGAGCTCCTATTATTACCCGGTCGCCGCTGATAGATACTGAATTCCCAAATAGATCCCCTATAGTGGGAGCGTCGCCGGCAGTGAGTTTTGCTTCCCGTAACCAGGTGGTCCCGTTACGCTTGAAAATATAGACTGCACCTGCATCAGCTCCTCCATCATCGTCAAAAGGTGCGCCTATTATTACCCGGTCGCCGTTGATAGATACTGCAAATCCAAATTGGTCTTGTGCATCTAGTCCGTTTGGGTCCAACTTCGCCACCCGGCCCCAATTATCCATAACAGGTTGGTTGCGGAAGAAAATATAGGCTGAACCTGCATTAGTTCCAGGATTATCGTCTAAAGGTGCTCCCACAACCGCATAGTCTCCGTCTATGGAAACAGCTCGACCAAACCGGTCGGATTGAGCTGAGTCTCCGCCGTTGAGCCGTTTCACTTCTCCCCACTCTCCGCCATTGTTGCGGGAGAAAATATAAGCAAGGCCAGTTCTAGCATTATTGATAACGTCAAGCGGTGCTCCTACTATCACCATATTTCCGCTGATCGAGACAGAGGCTCCAAACTGATGGGGTGTAGAGGCGTTTGAACTATTGAGATTCGCCTCTTCAATCCAGCCTATCCCGTTACGTTTAAAAATATAAACAGACCCCGAGTTAAGCCCAAAATCATCATCCATTTCGGCGCCCACTATTATGAGTTCTCCACTTATAGAAACTGAGACTCCGAACTGGTCTCCAACGGCCCGATCTTCTAAACGGGGAAGCAGTTTGAACTCAGTTTGAGCGTAAACAGTATTACTGATGAGCATGAACGTGCTAAACACTATTGCAGTTATGACGAACTGCAACATTTTTGTTAAATACCATTTCATGATTCTATCCTCCTCAATTAAATGAACTAAACATTTCCTCCCTTCAGCATTCCCCTACTTGTGCAAGAATGCTGGAGGTGATATTTTTATGATAATCCAAGTATCCACTGTATTTGGCCCAAAGTTTTATATCTTAAAAGATCAAAAACCTTGGGCATATTCAGCCTCGGGTCAGGAAAACGGCAACTCGAAAAAAAGTTATGATGCTATCTGTGCGCCATCGACCGGGACCGCTGCCAATGAAGAAATTCGATTTTCCAGGCAGTTTATCCAGCCCTTGAAGAATTGGCGTAGGATTCCCACCGACGAGATTCATACGAACTACATCTGTCTTGATCTTGGGTTGTTCAGCTAAAATTTGTAGTTCGTCTTCTTCAATCATCCCTTCAGGTCGGCTTAAGCTCGGCATGGCTTCATTAGATGTCGGAAACAGCGTGTATCCCCTACCGCGGCTCAGCAATTTGACCTGGTCGTTCGTCTGGCCATGATTGGCTGCAAAACTAAGGTATTTTATCATATTCCTTATTTAGTCTGTATTTAATATTGCTCGATGAGGGCGAAGATGATTGCCCATTCAATTCTTGATGATTTGATTTTCTCGAGCTGAGATATCCAAAAATTGCCTGTAGAAAAGTTGCAACTGCTATCAATATAAAAATTAATATTTTCGATTTTCTCAATGTTAATCTCCTATGTTATTTCTCTAAATTTGTAGCGATACCATCACATCTATTGATGGCATCGCTACATACAGATTCTTCTAACTACCTCATCAAACTCATCTTCTTAACTTGCGAAAAACCACCTGCTGTAATCCGGTAAAGATAGATACCACTTGCCACCGATGAACCTCGCAAATCTTTACCATTCCAAACAACACTGTGCCGGCCGGCTTTAATCGTGCCCGAGAACAACGTTTGCACCAACTGGCCATTTAAATTGTAAATCGCCAGAGTAACTTCACTAGCTTCTGGTACGGAAAATAGAATGGTCGTGCTGGGATTGAATGGATTCGGATAGTTTTGGCTTAACTCAAATTCCGTAGGTACGGAATTTAAATCTTGTTCTTCCACATCTTCCTCAATGTCTACTGCCAAAATCGGAGCTATAATCTTGGGTAATGTACCGCTGGAATTGTGATGCAACAGAATGCTACCCTTATCCACATCGATATCTTTAGCGCAGATTGCACCTTGAAAGGAAACATTCTTGTGCAGGTGAACCTTATCATCGGGCGCAAAAATCGAACCCAATACCTTAGCGCCCTGGTGTATGTCGACTTTCTTCAGACTGTTGAAAGTGACAAACCGGCTGGCGCTGCCAACAGGCGAATTGATATCAACTTCGGAATTCTTGTGGAAGTGAAGTTTTTTCACGGTGTTAACCGTCACCGGACCTGTGCTGACATCGATCGATAATGTCGTATTATCCTTAAGGTCCAGAACTTCGAAAAAATATTCACCACTGGATAATACCAGGGTACCACCCCTATCAACTTTAACCTTGCCGTATGAACCGGGTGTTAGGCTCTGGCTCTGGTTTTTCTTTACAGTCACCTTAACACCGCCGGCGCTGAAAGATAAAGCCGGCAAGGGCTCGACTGCAACTAAGGCATTTTCAGTCACGGTACCGGTGACTACTGCATTCCCTTTCAGATCGATCTTACCACCTGCTGTCACATTTCCTGCGATGGTGTGATCTTTGTCAATCTTAACTTTGCCAACCGCTGTCAAATTGCCAGTATGAGTGCTGGGATTTCCCTTATGGAAATCGATTTTATCATTGGAATGCATATCGCCATCGGATGAAAGCAGGCCATCGACTTTAATTTTCTTATCTGCCAGAAATAGGAAGGAGTGCGGTAGAGGCGGCACTTCAAGCGTGCTGATCGTCTCACCCGGGTTTACTTGAACTTCCTGTTCTTGCACAAGAATAATGACTGGTTCAGGATTGCTGGGCGGAGCAGTAATGGTAAATGTTTCCTGCTCAAATTTTAGAGTATTACCCGCCCCCAGGCTAGCGGTTGCAACTGTATTATCAACGTTGAAAAAGGTAATCTTGACTATTCCGTTAATGACCTTTATGGTGACACTACCGCAGTCAACAAGGATTTCGTCCCCGGCATCCAGGGATTCAATTTCAGCAAGACCGCATTGGAAGATTTTCGCAGGCAATGCACCTCCGGAGGGATCGGCAAATACTTTAATTCCCACGGGTTCAATGGTAAAGATCAGGGTGTGGTTACCCCTTGTTATTATTTCACCGAACGACCCATCTCCATCACTGAAATCATTGGAAGGTACTGTGTCGTCTCCATCTAATGACTTCGGAATATGATCCCCATCGAAGTCCTCCAGGTCAATTCTGGTTACAAAAGCGTCGACAAAACCGCTCACAAGATCCCCACTGTGGGTTCCATACAAGGCATTTTTTAGCGGAAACTTTGGATCCGTGGTCTCGGTTGATTCAGTGCCTCCAGCTAAATATACATTTCCAGAACCATCCAGCGCCATTCCATGGCTTTCGTCATAAATCTCACCACCGAGGTAGCTGGAGTAGAGCAGTGGAGAACCAGAAGTGTCCAATCTTGTTATGAAAGCATCGCCGCGTAAAAAAAATAGAGCTTCACTTGTAGCACCACCGTAATCCGGTTGTATAGCATTTACTACAGGAAATGATGATGACCGGGTAATGCCGGTGACAAAGAAAGTTTGAAATTCATCAACAACAATACGGTGGGCTATGTCATCTTTCTCACCACCTAGAAACGTTGAAAAGATGAAATCAGTGCTATCTTCATGAAGTACTGTTACGAAAGCATCAAACCCGAAAGTTCCACCGACATTATATGTCGGATATTTGGCGTTTTTTATTGGAAACAAATTTGTTGATGTAGTGGTACCTGTTACATAAATATTGCGAGCACCGTCTATGGCGATGCTGGAAGCGACATCTCCACCGGTACCACCCAGGTAAGTAGAAAAAATGAGATCAGTGAAATCAGCCTTCAATACCGTTACAAAGGCATCACCCAAAGTACCATCAATAGATCCTCCGTTATTGTCGGGCTGGTATGGGTTTTCAATGGGAAAGTTAGTTGATATTGTAGAGCCGGTTACATATACATTTTTCGAAACTTCATCCACAGCTATACCAAAGCCAGTCTGGCCGATAGTACCTCCCAGATAAGTGAAGTAAATAGGGTCAGAGCCATCGGTTTTTAGCTTGGTTACAAAAACATCACCAAAACCAAAAAGGTCGCCACTGCTATTCCTTGAGCCCTGGAAAACGCCGGGTGTTGAGAGGTCATCTGATCCAGTAGAGCCAACAACGTAAACATCCTGCAAACCATCTACAACTATGTCTGCTCCAGCATCTCCTTTGTCCCCACCCAGGTAAGTTGAGTAGATAAGCACTCCTGATGAGTTCAGTACGCTTACAAAAGCATCTTGAGAGCCTTCACCATAAATGGGCTGAAAAGCGTTCACGGGAGGAAAACCAGTTGAGTTTGTTTCCCCCGTCAAATAAACTTTACCTACATTATCTACTGCAATACTACGGACTATTTCGTCGCCATTGCCGCCTATGTACGTGGAATAAACAACCATGGAGCCTTCGGAATTTAACCTTGTCACAAATATATCCTGACCTGCTGATCCCAATGGTTGTGGGTAGTTATTATCCGGGAAAAAGGGCGAATTGGTATTACCGGCAACGTAAACATTGCCCGCGGCATCCACTGCGACATCCCGGGCTCGATCGGTTCCCGTGCCGCCAAGAAAAGTTGAAAATATATATACCGGATCAATAACCAAAGGTAGGTCAGAATCATAGTCGCCCAATTCAATACCGACACTCCAATTTTCTACCGCTAATTTTGGATCTTGGAGTTCGGATTGGGAATTGGCTGTTTCATGGAACACGAAACTGCCGTCGATTTTCTGCCGAAAGCCTCCAATCTCCTGGTAAACAGTTGGTTTTTGCTGCCTTATCTCGCCGCCGGGAATGTGGAGCACCAGATCCCCCTTATCGTCGATTTCGAATTTCTGTGCTCCGGAAAACTCCAGTGTAATTGCATTTGGATCGGCGCCGGGAGCGACGATAAAATCGTACTCGAGGCTCCCCTCATTTCCATAATAAACAAGATCTATTCCAGGATAGACATCCTCATAATTCACCTTGCGGAAAGTGGGCACATCTGTGCGCCATCGGCTGGGATCGTTGCCAATGAAATAATTAGCCTTCCCTGGCAGTTCACCCATTCCTTGAACTTCAGGAGAGGAATTAGCGCCTACGAGCTTCATGCGCATTACGGTTGTTTCAGTCTTGGTCCTTTCAACGATTATGTCTAAGCCGTTTTGTGTCGGCGTCGGTTGATGACGGATAAAGCTCATTACTACCTCGTTTGAGCTTAAGAACAAAGTATAGCCACGACCCCGGCTCAAAAACTTGACCTGGCTATTCGTCTGTCCCAGGTTGGCTTCAAAGCTAAGCGGTGTTTTACCATAATTAGAATTTATTCTGGTTTCACCTACTACCGATAATTCCGGCGAGATCAATCTAAGATTATTATGATCACGTCTAAATGGTTGTCTTAAACTCCAGAAATCCACACGTACAACAGAAATCAAAACACCTAGTACAATAATTCCTGCAGCAGTGATTGCAATTGACCTTTTCGATTTTCTCATGATAGGTCTCCCTTTTAAATTATTAATAAACAAGCGATACCATCCCGACTTATTCGGGATGGTATCGCTCTAAAAATTTTCCCTTATCTCATCAAACTCATCTTCTTAACTTGCGAAAAACCACCTGCTGTAATCCGGTAAAGATAAATACCACTTGCCACTGATGAACCCCGCAAATCTTTACCATTCCAAACGACACTGTGCCGGCCAGCCGCAATAGTGCCCGAGAGCAATGTTTGCACCAACTGGCCATTCAAATTGTAAATCTTCAAGCTAACTTCACTAGCTTCCGGTACTGAAAATTGAATGGTAGTGCTAGGGTTGAATGGGTTTGGATAGTTCTGGCTTAACTCAAATTCAGTAGGTATGGAAGTCAAATCTTCTTCTTCCACATCTTCCTCAATGTCTACTGCCAAAATCGGAGCCATAATCTTGGGTAATGTGCCGCTGGAATTATGATGCAATAGTATGCTGCCCTTATCTACATCGATGTCCTTCGCGCAGATAGCACCTTGAAAGGAAACATTTTTGTGCAGGTGAACCTTGTCATCAGGCGCATTAATCGTACCTAATACCTTAGCGCCCTGGTGTATTTCGACTTTCTTCATGCTGTTGAAAGTGACAAACTGACTCGCGCTGCCAAGCGGCGAATTGATATCCACTTCGGAATTCTTGTGAAAGTGAAGTTTTTTCACGGTGTTAACCGTTACAGGGCCATTGCTGACATCGATCGATAATGTCGTATTATCCTTAAGGTCCAGGTCTTTGAAAAAATAATCGCCAGTGGATAATTCCAGCGTACCTCCCTTATCAACTTTAACCTTTCCGTATGAACCGGGTGTAAGGCTCTGGCTCTGGTTTTTCTTCACAGTCACCTTGTTACCACCAGCGCTGAAAGATAAAGCCGGCAAGGGCTCGACTGCAACCGTGGCATTTTCAGTTACAGTACCGGTTACTACTGCATTTCCTTTCAGATCGATCTTACCACCTGCTGTCACATCGCCTTCGATAGTGTGATTTTTGTCAATCTTAACTTTCCCAACTGCAGTCAAATTGCCGGTATGAGTACTGGGATTTCCCTTATGGAAATCAATTTTATCATTGGAATGCATGTCGCCATCGGATAAAAGCAGGCCATCTATTTTAATTTTCTTATCTGCCAGAAATAGGAAGGGGTGCGGTAATTGCGATTGAGGTAGATTAACCGTGATATTCCGGACAGCGATGTTGCTGCATCCATTAGCATCGGTAAAGGAATAGGTAATGGCCTGCGTACCGGCGCCTGCAGATGCGGGTGTGAAATTATTTCCGGTAATGCCAGGTCCGGAAAAACTGCCGCCTGCAGGTGAAACAAAAGTTGATAAATCAGCAGCAGGATCTGAGATAAAAAACGGTCCTGCAGGATTGAATGTAACAGTTGGATTTGGGTTGACATTCACCACAACTTCATCGGTGTCTGCGGCTGTCCCGTCGTCAACTGTTAGTTCGATCGTATGGCTGCCCAGACCCAGGGTTACTTGTGAAGTTGGACTGCTGGTTGGCCCGGCGATGATGCCTGCGTTTTCTCGCCACGTGTAGGTGAGTGCATCAAGTTCCGGATCGCTGGAACCGGAGCCGTCCAATGTTACCAGAGCGCTCGTAGAAGATGTGCAAACCGGGATATCTTGGCCGGCATCTGCTATAGGAGGTTGATTCTGGCCAAAATTAAGTATGAGTCTTGGACCTTTAACTAAGGGAGGACTGTTGGCGGAATTTACAGTAATATTAAAGAGTTCACCCTCACGTGATCCTATGAACACATGACGAAACGTACCATCAGTTGTTTCATCTGTCAACATCACACCATTATTGGGTATGACACCATTTATCCAATCATTGACTAATGATGTTATATTGAGCTGGATCGATCCCTGGCTTGTTGTTGCGTTTATTACGGTACTTGCTTCAATTGGTGTGTCGAAATTCGGTTGGGTTTGATTATTAGCATCGCCGCCATCTCCAGTACCCACCCATGCAACCCCGGAGGCAGGATCAACATGAGTACAGCCTGGAGGTGTTGATGTCCAGAAACCTACAGTTCCATCTCCCTCAATCCATGGTGTGAGAATCCCGGAATCAACTATTCTGTGGATATCGACTGTAAAAACAGTGCCGTGGCTGAATGGTGCTGGGGTTAATTCCAGAAACGCACTGGTTACAGGCTGACTAACTCCGGAAAGATCGAATCGGATCAAGCTCCTAATTGCATCCGGCCCACCTAAGGGTATTCCACCACCACCCCTGCCGGTTCCGACTAATAGCCATGGATCGCAGGCATAATTATCATTTCTTCTACTATTTAAATCTGTTCGAATAGTGGCATCTGCTTCTGCTTCCAAAACTTGAGGGTCAGGAGTGTCGTCTTCTAACCCGAACGCTGTAAAAATAACCAAGTCTCTATCTAACAACACTACTTGCTCGGCATATAGATGATCATCATGGTAGAACAAACCTACAAAATCATTGTCACTCAAATAATGCACTTCAGTTGGTTGGCTCGGGTCGCTTATGTCAAATACATGAATCCCGGTATCGGTTGGGTAGCTCGGATCATTATATGCATTAACATAGAGAATCTCCAGCCCATAGTCTAGGGCGAGAAAACCTCCATTGGTAAGGGAAATTGTAGTCAACTCAACAGGTTGTGTGGGATTGCTAAGGTCAAATATTTTCACCCCCTTAATTGGAGGTGTAAAATCATTAGGTTCCGTGTAAGTCATGAATAACAGCATATCATCCGGCGAAATCAATAATTGACCTCCAAAAATATCAGGAATAAAGTTTAAAACGGAAGGATTGGTTTTGTTGGAGATATCATAGGTATACAATCCGGCTTTTGGCCAATCATCCAGTCCGCTGGACTGGTAGGCGTATAGATTGTCTGAAGAAATGGCTAAATCTCGACCGTCAATTCCGCCTCCATTACCAAGAGGCGGACCAAACAGGGTGCCTATCTGATTCAAATTATTCGCAGAGATATCAAAGATTCGCATCCCGCCAGGTTGGCTACCCGCCGAATGATCTGCCACATACAAAAAATTTCCTACTGACATAATGCCTGCAAATGTATAGGTCGAAGGCGCCGTGCTTGTGACAAACGGCGATGCAGGATTGGATACGTCAATCATATTCACTCCGCCAAAACGATGAGCAGTGAAGGCAAACCCATTCCCGTACCACATATCAAATGCGTTGTTGAACGGTAAATCGGATATTTGTCCTTCAATAAATGGCGCAGACTTGTTTGAAATGTTCACAACCCTGAATGTTTCCGGACCGGATGGAAAACCACGCCTGACAACATATGCATAATTACCATCTACATGATAACCTAATCCACTGGCTGTCCCCGGAATGTTGATACGCCCAACTTCATCAAGTTGAGCAACCGAAGCAATAGGAGTAAATGTAATAATTGCAACCGAACAAATTATTAAAAACAGTGTTTTACTTACAAAACAATTCATCTTTCCCATGATACCCTCCTTGGTTATTTTTGATCAATGCTTAATTTTAAAAATCTCTAAACCACCAAACTTTTACCTCTGGAATATTTCTTTTGGAATGCCCAGGGTTTTTATGAAATCCATTTCAAGAATAAAAACTCCCGGGCAAAATTCAGCCGCCGTGGGGATTAACAACAATTGCTTTCATTAATTTTCTTGCGCGCATTTCAAACCTCCTTGTTTAGATTATAAAATCTTTGCTAACCCTACTTCATCAAGCACATCTTCTTTACCTGCACAATTTTCAAGCTTGAAATCGATAAAAAATACAAACCACTCGAAACAGTCATGTCATTGTTATCCTTGTCGTCCCAGAGAATGCTGTGAAATACTGGCAAATAATCAGTGCACGCACTGCATGCCTCGAATATTGAAGATCTTTAATACAACATGTGATTCTTGCGGAAGTTGAAATGGAATTTAGTCTCAGAGTTGAAGGAATTTGGATAGCTTTTGTCAAGACCAAATTCAGTTGGTAAACTGGTTTTTATCCCAACAGCAACTTCCGTTGCCAATGATTGATCGCTAAGATACCAGAAGCCGACCTGGTCTACATTGGTTGAATTCTTCACCAGAATCCTATCGAATTAATGTCAATTTTTTTACCTGTGAAAATTCTTTGGTTGAAAGCTTATAAATGTAAATGCCATTTGGAACTTGCCCATCATTATCATCTCTTCCATCCCATTGAACCCTATGACTTCCGGCTATTCTTTCCGAATCGACCAGGATTCGCACTTTTTGACCCAGCAGGTTATAAATTTCCAAAACCACACTTGCTTGAATCGGAAGGTCGTATTTTATTATGGTTGATGGATTAAATGGATTAGGATAATTCTGGTAAAGCGCAAAATTCGTTGGAAGGCGGGTTTCATGCAAATGTAATGTGCTATCTGATATTCCGGTGATAACGTCTAGTTGCCCATCTTTATATAAAATATCATTTCCGGAAATATCCGTTAGATTTGATGTTGTAAGAAATGTTGCATTTTTTGTCCTATTGAAATAGAAAGGTAAGTTAGTATTCTCGTTGTCAAAATAAATCCTTGTAAAATTGATTTCTACTATTTTCTTTTCTCCGGTAAAAAAGTTTGCACCGCCGCCGGAAACCTGGATTAAAAGACCTTTGTTAGAATTGTGATTCATTGGCGCAAACGGTAAGCTTTCATTTATACTTGATATGGAAAATCCGGCAATGGATGGGTTCACTTTTACATATTTAAAGGAAACAAAAGTAGTGTCATATTCTAACACAAACTGAACCAAACCAATACTTGAATCCGTTGCAATAGAAACAGGAATGATAAAGGTGTTATTATCATACATCTCAAGTCGCTCTGGCAAAGACAGCTCTGCGAGTATTTGGCTACTTGGTTTAGCGAATGGAGCCGGATTGCCAAAATCAGGGGTTACGTCTCCCAAAATGGTGGCGATAAAGTCCTGGATGACATCCGGAGGGCCGTTAATTATACTTTCAATGGGCGAGAATACCCAATTTCCGGTTTGACCAATATTATCAGAGAAAAAGGCTAAGAAGCGTAATAAAGCCATAGCATCTGATCCGGAAATGGTCCCGTCCTGGGTAACATCTGCCGCAATTTGTTGGTTTTCGTTTAAAGATTGAACGAATGAAAGATGACGAAGCAAGGCAAGACCGTCTGAACCGCTGATGGATGATCCGATGTCTCCATTCTTCTCTGCAGTTAGTGTATATGAACCAGCGACCAAATCTGAGAATACATACATACCATTTTCGTCAGTTTCTTCTGAGGGAATACCTTGAACTGTAATAGTAGTTTTTGGAACCGGAACAAGGGTGCTGTTATAGATGGTTTGACCTTGCAATGTGAATTTGGGAGCTAATATAAGAATTTTACCATTGGTAAATGAAATATCAGTAAGATCGATTTCGTTCAGATTCGTGGTCGTTAAAAAAGTGTGGTTGGCAGTTTGATCAAAATAGATCTGCGCCGTTGAATCCAGCGGCCCAAACACTGAAAAGAAAACATTTACTACATTTTTATTTCCGGTAAATGAAGAGTTCCCGTCTCCGGAAACCTGGATCAATACATTTGCATTGACGCCGGAATTTGTTGGTGGAAATGGTAAACTTTCATTCACTTGTGAAACAATAAAACCCGAAATTTCAGAGTTAATCTCTGCCATTTCAAAAGAAACCAGGGTAGAATCATACTCTAAAACGAATTGTGCAAATCCGATTGTGGAATCAGTCTCTACTGTTAGGGGAATTGAAGTGCCAAAATTTTGCGCAGCGAAAGTATCAGGCAATGATATTACTGCAGAACTTTGAATTGCAGCAGCCAATTGACGCCAAAATCCAACATTGGTTATTTCAGTTAAATTCTTAGATTGACCAATCAGAGACTGCCCGAAAGTTCCTCTAATCCGGTGGTTTTCGTTAGATGCTTTCGAAAAGCCGCTTCCAAGTACAGTGTTGCGAATCTTATATTGAGACTGCCCGAGACTTGGAATAAGAACAGTAAGCGAAAACAAAACGACTATAAAAAACTGTTTTGTGGTTTTCATGATATCCTCAATGAGTATTTAGAACATAGCTAATCCTGTTTCGCTTCCAGCTTACGAATCCTGTATTCCAATTTCGCAATGGTCTTTTGTTGTTCCTGCAAAACTTTGGTTAAAACGCCAACAACGTCCATCGTGTTTACGCCTTTTCTGTCCGGCGTCGCCAAGAGTTCCGGAACATCTTCTGCGATAAAGCCGATGTGAAGATCTCTCTTTTGATCCGCCTTGTAATAGAACGTTACCGCTTCGAGCGCCGCCAGCGTTTCAAGTGCTTCATTGGTGCCAAGATCCTCAATATTGTCTTTATATTCCCTGGAGGATCCCGGGGTTATTGTACCTGTTGCGAGAATGTTTCCATCCACATGCAATTTCTCTGTGGGATCCAGTGTGAAGATACCCACGTTGCCGCCCATAATTGAAGTTCTTAGTCTCGCAAATATCTGCAATTTGTCATCAATGTCCTCTTGGATGAAAACAAAATTCTGATCTCCAAAACTTATCTTCCCCTTGCTACCTAAAGGACCAGTACCTTCTAAGCGTAAAGTCGAATCGGAGCCTGCTATGTGTAATTTATGTGTGGGGTTTGGCTTGCCTATGCCGACGTTGCCGTCACTGCCGCGAATAAAGAAACTATCAGAATTGCCTAAAGTGTTTACTTTAAAATTAATATTCTTTTCG
>CAYXGW010000048.1:0-39778 GCA_964464595.1 uncultured Deferribacteres bacterium | reverse complement strand
ACCTCATCCAAATATTTGAGGTTTTCCCTGGTAATTTCCTCCTCTGAGTTGCCAAAAGAATAATTGTAAGGATTTGGATCGAACACATGGACAATTCCAGGAGTACCGGGTTCATTAGGTAATCTACGTGGATCTCCGGTTAGCTGCATGCAAAGATTGGTTCCACCGTGATAACTTCTATAGCGAGCCAGAATTTTTTGGCGACCTGTATAAAGGCGTGCGGCTCGAATAGCATTTTCATTTGCTTCCGCTCCCCCAAGTGTGAAAAAGAATGTGTTAATATCGCCTGGAACTATTTGAGCCAGCTTCTTTCCTAACTTCGCCCTGGATTCTGTTGCAGTTAATGGATAGACATAAATGAGATCATCCAGGACATTTTTCATCGCTCTAATGACTTTGGGGTGAGCATGACCGATATTTACACACATCAATTGGCTGTTAAAATCGATGAAACGCTTCCCGTCCGGTGTCCAGAAATAAACACCCTGGGCTTTAGCTACAGGAATTGGATTTACCGATTCAATGGATGACCATTCATAAATTGTATGCTTTTGACAAAGCTCGATCATTTCCTGAGAATTCATGTTATCCTCTTTCTGTGGGTGTATTTGATTGCGTGAATCCAATATTAAATGAATAAAACCAATTAAAGCAAGTGAAAAAATCTTGTTTCATTTTAGTTGGTTCATTCAGTAAGATTTTATCTTGCTTCTAAAGGTTGATCTCTTAATATTTATAGAACAGCTCAAGGTTGCAAACATTCATTTTAGACAGGATAAACAGGATTATCAGGATAAAAATCCAGCTATCTTGTTAATCCTGTCAAAAAGAAAAACAGATATTAAAAACGTTGTTCAAATAACAAAATTTTACAACGAAATCGCATAAATTATTTATAAGTATATTAAACAAATAGAGGTAGAGTTATGGCTAAACTACGAGTTTTAATCTTTGGCCTGTTATATTTTCCAATTCTTTTAGTTCTCTCAACAGAATTATTACTATCAGACTGATTTTAATATTGAGGAATTCGCAGAACGCAGATCGCGCTTACAGGCTTTCACGCGACCTCAACGGTTTGCAAAATAGTTAATGTTATTGATGGTGCAGAAAAACTGGTTATACAGGCAGTTTCCATATGATATTAGAAAGTTGTTTGAAAAATATTTGACTCGTAGATTTAAGGAATTATGATTGTTTTCAAATCATTTAAATTTGAAGCTGCACATTACTTACCAAAAGTTCCCGATAGTCATAAATGTAAAAGACTACATGGGCATTCTTTTAGAGTGGTAATTCATGTTTCTGGGGAAGTCGATCCGGATATAGGATGGGTTATGGATTTTGGCGATATCAAAAAAGCATTTGATCCCATACTTTCAGAATTAGACCATCATTATTTAAATGAGATACCCGGATTAGAAAATCCAACAAGTGAAAATATAGCGAAATACCTGTGGAAAAGACTAAGAGATAATTTACACCAACTCCATCAAATTGACGTGCACGAAACTTGTAACGCCGGATGTACCTACCGGGGTGAATAAATCAACTTATTCTAAAATTTTTAATATTAATTTCTAGAATTGTCTAAGATATCCTGAATCATGGATTGATTCAGGGTATTCTTTTGGGGACTACTTTTTGAGGTTTGCCCCAATGTAATGTTTGCCGATAGCTGTCTTTCCAATATAATTTCAAGCTCTTTTGAGCTAATAGGTTTGGCAATATAATCGTCCATTCCCGCATCCAACATCCTCTCCCGGTCTCCCTTTAAGGCGTGTGCGGTCATGGCGACTATGGGAATATTGTGATTTTTAACTTCCGATTCTGGATTTCGGATGATTTTAGTCGCTTCGATTCCGTCCATTTCTGGCATTTGAATATCCATAAAAATCAAATCGTATTGACTGTATTTCAACACTTCAATTGCTTCCACTCCGTTAAACACCACATTCACCTGGTAGCCTAATTTTTCTATAAAACGTTTGGCAACTTTCTGGTTGGTTAAATTATCTTCCACAATTAGAATTTTTATTTCACTTAGATTTTGTCCTGATTGAAATTTTATTTGGGTGTTTTCATCTGAATCCTGATTTTTGTTTGGCTCCTGAAAGTCTTGTAGTTTATCAGCAGGATGTTTTTCTAAAACTGCAGTGAACCAAAATGTTGAACCTGATCCCGCTTCACTTTCTACACCAATTTGACCCTTCATTAATTCTACCAATTTTTTTGAAATTGCTAGGCCCAAACCAGTGCCGCCATAATCTCTGGTTATTGATACGTCAACTTGCGAAAAAGATTGAAACAACCTGTTCATTCGATTTTTTGGTATACCGATTCCGGTATCGGTTATGAGGAATCGTAAAGTGCAATTTGTTTCATATTCTTTTTCGAGTTCTACACGAATACTAACTTTGCCTTTTTTAGTAAACTTCAAAGCGTTATTTACAAGATTTAATAAAATTTGGCGTATCCTTCCCGGGTCTCCTTTTAGAAATATAGGAACATCTTTTTCAACCAAACTTGAGAGTTGAAGTTCTTTCTCGTTCGCTTTTAAGGTCATCAAATCGACTACCTCATTAATGATAGTGTGAACATTAAAGTTTATGATCTCCAATTCAAGTTGTCCTGCTTCGATTTTAGAAAAGTCCAGGATATCATTCACTAAATTTAATAAGATGTCTGCACTATAACGAGCAAGTTCAGCAAAATCGCGTTGATCTTCTGATAGATCAGTCTCTAGCAACAAACCAGTCATACCAATAATTCCATTAAGCGGGGTTCGGATTTCGTGGCTTATTGTAGCCAGGAAGTTACTTTTTGCGCTTGTAGCGGTTTCGGCAGTTTCTTTGGCTTTTTGCAAAGCTGTTTTCGCCCGTGATCTCTCAACAACTTGACTTAATTGCGCGCCTATGTGGGGCATCGCATCAATGAATGATTTATCAGGATTCCTGGATTTATCTGAAAAAAATTCCAGGACTGCTACTACTTCATCGCCTAGCAATACAGGAAAAGCAAATCCACTTTCGATGCCAATTTGTTGGGCTATTTTTGCTCGAATAAACTCCCTTTGCTTTTTCGGATGTGTAATCCAATCCGGTTTTTTTGTAGCTAATACAGTACCCGGTAATCCATCATTTAAAGAAAATGTTGAAGAAGCCGTGATGCTCCGGAATTCCTCAAACTTTTTCGGATCGTCAAGGTGCCAAATAGAAGATGGCAGCATTTTCGTTGTTGAATTCTCAGATGGAAAATATACATGTCCAACTGGCCAGCCTATATAGTCACATACCTTATCGATACATGCCTGCGCTGCATCTTCAATTGTAAGTGCTTCATTTGCTGCAGCAGCTATTTCTTGAAGTAATTTAACTAGAGCTGTTTTTTGATGCAAAGCATCTTCAGTACGAATTCGATCTTTAATTTCCTGTTGTAGAGATGCTGTGCGTTCTTCTACGCGTTGTTCCAGTTTTTTATTTCTTTCTTTGATAGCGCGAGTTCTGAGTTGGTAAATGGTAAGAATTAAAAATAACACAGAAAAAATAATTAGGCTGCGAAACCAAAGGGTTTGCCAAAATGGAGGTGTAATTGTAATTTTTATACTTGCTCCATCCTGGTTCCAACTTCCATCATTGTTTGAACCTTTTACATTAAAAGTGTAATCGCCGGGAGTAAGGTTTGTATAATTGGCAAATCTTCGGTTACCCACATAATTCCACTCTTTGTCAATTCCATCCATTTTATAGGCATATTTATTTTTTTCAGGAATAGTATAATTCAATGCTACAAATTCAAATGAAATAAAGTTATCGTTATAGGATAATGAGAGTTCCTTAGTATTAGAAATATGTTGATTTAGATAAGAATCATTTGCCAAAATCGATTTGTTTGAGATTTTTAAGTCTGTAATCAGTACCGGTGGGATATACGAATTGTCTTTTATGTTTTCTGGTAGAAAAGTATTATAACCATTAATACCGCCAAAATACATTTCGTCCTGATTGTTTTTGAATGAGGCGCCAAGATTAAACTCATTGCTTTGCAATCCATCTCTTGCATCATAATTCTTAAATTCCATTGTTGTCGGATTAAATCTTGAAATCCCTTTATTCGTGCTTATCCATAAATTCCCGATTGCATCTTCCAGGATTCCATAAATCACGTCATTTGCAAGGCCGTCTTTTTCTAGGAAATAGGAGAAGGTTTTATTTTCCCGGTTGAATTTATTCAACCCAGCATAAGTTCCAAACCAAATTATTCCGGCTTCACTTTCATAAATAGACAATACTTCGCCATTGCTTAGGCTGTATTTATCTTCAGGATCGGAAATAAATCGAACAAAATGATTTTTGTCGGAATCAAATTTGTTTAGTCCATCGAGACTACCGACCCACAATATACCTTCTTTGTCTTCATAAATTGAATAAATGAAACCATTACTCAAACTATAAGGATCATTTGGATCCATATTAAAATTAGTAAAGCTACCTTTTTTCGCATCAAACTTGCTTAATCCGTCCTCTGTTCCAATCCAAAAAATGCCGGACTTATCCCGATAAATAACTCTGACATTATCATTCACCAAACTGTTGGATGAATTGGGATCTTTACGGAAGGGTGTAAACTTTTCATTTTTAGTGTCAAATTTGTTAATGCCTCCACCATCTGTCCCTATCCAGAGAATATTAATTTTACCTGGACATATGGTCATAACATAATTGTTACTTAAAGAGGAAGGATTTCCAGGTTTGTTTTTAAAGCAACTAAATTTCTCATCTTTAGGAGTAAACTTATTAAGACCGCCGCCATAAGTTGCAATCCAAAGTACATCAGAGAAATCCTGGTAAAAAGCTCGGACGAAATTGTCGCTAAGGCCATTGGAACTATTGGGTAGGTTTTTATAGTGAATAAATTGTTTTTGATTTCGTTCGTATTTGTTGAGCCCGACTTGTGTCCCGATCCACATTATTTCAGATTCATCTTCATAAATTGATAAAACCAGGTTGTTGCTTAAACTATAGGGATCATGCGGATCATACATGAATCGTACAAAATTTTTCTGCGAACGATCAAATTTGTTTAATCCTGAATGTGTCCCGATCCACAATTCTCCCAAATTGTCTTCGTAAATGGATGTAATTTCATTATTGCTTAAACTATTGGGGTCATCTAAATTTGTAATAAGATGGGTGAAATTATTTGCATCTCGATCAAAAACATATATACCATGGTTCGTACCTACCCATAATTGGCCGAATTGGTCTTTAAATAAAGTGGTAATTCTCGAGTTGGATAAATGGTTCGTAAGGTCATTTTTAAAAGGAGTATCAATAAATTCCTTTTTCGTTATATTAAATTTTATGAGTCCACTTTTATCCGTTCCAATCCAAAGATTACCCTCTTGATCCTCGCTTATTGCTGTGATTTTAACATTGAGCGAATTATTTATTTTAGGTGAAGGGATTTGAAATCGGTTAAATTGATTATTGCTCGCATCAAATTGATTCAATCCATTTTCAGTTCCAATCCAAAGTACATTGGATTTATCTTCGTAAATTACATTTACAAAATTATTGCTGAGACTTTGATAATCTGAAGGATTCGATCGATAATGAAAAAATTGATCTAAATCATAGTCGTATTTATTCAATCCCCCGCCGAATGTGCCAAGCCAAATAACTCCGTTTCGATCCTGGTATATTTGATTAACGTAGTTGTAACTAATACTGTGTGGATCACTGGGATCGTTTCTATATGTCTTGAAATTATAACCATCATATTTATTCAACCCATCTTCTGTGCCAAACCACATGAATCCCTTGTTATCCTGGAAAATACAATATACGGAGCTTTGCGATAATCCATTATTAACCGTAAGGTGTTGAAATTTGATATTTTGCTTCTGTGCCTGGATATTGCCGGTAATGATCGCAATAAAGATAACCGCCAAAATCAATTTGCAGGAATTGAAATGTTGAGGTTTTTCGAACTGATTCATGATTTTGAAGATTTTTGGAAACCTATCAATCTTCATTTCACTTAATTAATTGTTTGAATCTTGGTTTCATTATAAGTTATCGAATCAATTTGATCAAATCTTAACAAACAGTTATTTATTCACTTCTAAAATCTGGTTAAAAGTAGAGTTATTATGTCGATAGCAATTTTGTTTGCATCACTCAAGGAATCAATTATATTCAATTTGCTTGAGTAGAAATCAAATATTAATAAAGGAGCATCAATGACTTTGAATAAAGAATCGAAGAAATCTGAGGAAAAAAACGGATATAAATTTAGAATAGATCAAAAATTATTTGAAGCACGCACCATATTAATCTATGGTGAAATAAACCAGAAACTGGCTAAAGAAGTTAGCGAAAAACTGTTGGTTTTGTCTACCGAATCTGACAAGGATATTAAGATATTCATTAATTCACAGGGTGGTCATGTCGAATCCGGCGATACAATATTTGATATGATTCAATTCATCAAACCAAAGGTTGGAATAATAGGCACTGGCTGGGTTGCCAGCGCCGGCGCTTTAATTTACGTATCTGTTCCTTTGGAACAACGATACTGCCTTCCGAATACACGATTTTTACTTCACCAACCCATGGGTGGTGTAGGTGGTGTGGCATCTGACATCAGTATTGAAGCCAAGGAAATCGTTAAAATGAAAGAACGCCTTAACAAAATATTTGCCAAACAAACAGGACAATCCTATAAAAAAATTGAAAAAGAAACAGATCGCAATTTTTGGATGACTGCGGAAGAAGCAATAAATTATGGATTAGTCAATAAAATAATCAAATCCTCTGAAGAGATTGGATGAATATTTACAAATCAAAGAACAAATTATATTCAATATATTCAAATCTAAAAATTAAATCTTGAATTTAGATCTACTTAAAAATATCCTTAGTTTATGGATTATTTGAGAGCCTGAAAATTATTAAATCAAAAAGGAGAGAAAAATGCCAAAAGCCAGGTGGAGCCAAAAAGTTTTAGCCGAGAGTGATCAAACTGAAGTAGTTGAAGGGAATCAATATTTTCCACCGGATTCGATTAGGAGAGAATTTTTTGCTGAGAGTGATTATCAGACAATATGTCCTTGGAAAGGAACTGCAAGCTACTATCATATCGAAATTGATGGAAAACGTAATGAAAATGCTGCATGGTATTATCCAAACCCGAAAGCCGCAGCAAAACAAATAAAAGACTACGTTGCCTTCTGGAAAGGTGTGGAGGTTGAGGAATAATCATATTATTAAGGTCCTCTGGTAAGAATTATGAAACTTGTTCATTGGGGTAAGCTTTAGAAATTCCTTCACGACAATTGTACAGCCGGGTGTTAAGTATTTTTTTGGCAAGTGTAATATCAAGTGATACATCGGCTGGACGTTTGCCGGTTAATTGCACATCTTGCATTGTAGATTTTTCGATATTGTTGGTATTCGCGCCTAAATGTTGCGCTAATAATAAACCGAATCGATAGCGATCGATTGATTCGGAGCCACCAATATGTAATATCCCGGTAAACTTGAATTTTGCAGCTTCAATGATGCCAGCCGCTAAATTACCAGCGTAAATAGGGGTTCTGAACTGATCTGAAAAAAGCTTTGTACCCTTACTTTTATGCCATGAGTGGATCATCCTTTCGCTAAAAGAAGTTCCGGAAATAGCTGGTGGACCAAAGATAATCGAAGGTCTGATAACACAATAATCAGAACAGTTTTCTTTTATAGCTAATTCGCCCTGCCATTTACTCCAGCCATAATGGCTTAAAGGAGCAGGGGTTGAGTCTTCTCCATAAGGTGCTTCTGTACCATCAAAAACCAGATCTGTTGAAATGTATATTACTCTTGTATCCATATCATTTGCTATTTGTGCAATTATTTTGCTTGCGTGTGTATTTATTTTAAGAGTATAAGTTTTATTTTTTTCGCTTTTATCCACATTTGTTATTGCAGCATTGTGAAGGATTATTTTTGGTTGTACACCAGTAAGGCACTTCTCAATTTGATCTATATTTGATAAATCTAGTAACCGCCAATGACAACTATCATATTTGGGAAGATTTTGATAAAATGTAGCTGTAACATCAAATAGTTTTTCAGCTTCCTTAACCAAAAAGCCACCAAGAAAACTACTTCCCCCGGTAATCAGTATTCTTAATTTTATCGGATTCGAATTCTCAGTTTTCATATATGAAAAAACTGTCACCAAGTTGTGGAAAAGGAAAGACTCAAATGTACGTCCCCGGAAGTTCCAAGTGATGGACCCACTTTAACATGAGAACCAATTTTTGTTACTTTGCCACGAGCGACAAATATGGCATCTATACCACTGATGACATGGTTTACTATTATTGCTCCTAGTATTAGAGTGGAATTTCGGTTCGCCTTTTCAGCAGAGAGGCGTAACTCATCAAATCTATTTTGATCCTTAACTGAGTTCCATTTCCAGAAATGCTTGTCGTCAATTGGATATACATCATCATAACGACGAAAACGCCTCCGCTCCTCGTTATGTTCATATATATCAATAAAATTGCTTACATCGGTATAGAAAGTTTTTTCCTTACCGATTCCATTGACACCGGCACTTTGGACTGCGAAGGATTCCAAATCATCTTGCTTCAAATGACTATAAATTTGAAATGAGGCAAACGTACTCCACAATAACCCTTCTGCAACTATAAATGAACGGGCTCTCGTATTAGCGCCGGTTGATAATTGACCCCAGCCAGGTAGTAGTAGAGATTTTAGAAAGGCGGGTCCGGTTGATTCATAAGTTGGCTCGGTCTGTTGTGGTATATATATTGTGAAATTTGATGGGTTGAATAATTGATAATGACGTGATGAAAAATAATCAGGTTTTTCATCACAAAATAAAACCGTTGGAATAATCAGAAAAAAGATAACAAAAATTAGTTTTTTCAAGATTCTGCTCATTGATGCACAATACTGAATTTTACCAATTTATTGCAAAGCTTGCAACGGGTGCCGGTTTGTTATTTACCATTGTATATTTTACACGAACTTGCGGTTGAATTTTCTTATTAAAACGATTAACAGACCAAACTGCATCAAAGGCACTGAGTATATGGTTTGCGAATGCAATACCGGTCATTGACGTGGCTAGCTTAAGTTTATCATTACTTTTGCCACGTATGCCCATATAAAATTTACCATTTTTAGAGGTATCCGTCAATGCGTTTGCAAAAGTCACGTCATCCCATCCGGCATTGAACTTTTGGTATTTGCCAATCATCTCATAATATTGCTGAGTTTTGGTCTCCGGTAATTGATGATGTGCCCACTGTTGCCTGGTATCTTCCGGAAGAGAATTCCACCAATTATCCCAGACAGTTTCACTCCAATGCACCTCAGCATATTGCTCAAACTCAATTTTTAAATCATCTCCTTTTTTCTTATTGGATGCATAAGTTGTCCATGCAGCAACTTCAATTCCTAGAAATAAAATCCCTTTAAGTAAGGATCCGGCGTAAAGCTCTCCGCTGCCTGGTATCAACATGGAAAAAAGCAACCCTTTTTTTGATGATTTAATATCAGGATTTTTGTTTGCTTCCAAATCCTGCAAAGCAAAGGAAGTAAGGATTGATTGACCTATAGGTAAAAATGGCTTGCCAAATATTTCCTGGTTTTGGCTTAAAAAAGGTTTATCATTCTTTTTCTCTGATTTTTCTTCTGCCCAAACCAGTGAGTTCACAAATACTATTAAAATTAAAGCTAAAAATATTTTCTTTTTATTCATTTTAAAATTCCATTTTTAAATATCTCAAATTTAACTTTTTTAAAATCAAATAATCATAATTTCAACTGTATTAATCCAAATAATCAAATGTAAAGCCAAAATAAAATTGCCATTTTTTACCATATTTAAGGTTTCGGTTTAATATTTCATCAAGACCATAAGCGGCATCGAAAAATAGTTTCATTGGAAAATTATAAAAAGCAAATGTATCAACTCTAATTTGAAATCCAACATCCTTTTTGAAATCAGACAGTCGAAGAGGACCATTATCCCAGGCATTACCATAATCCACAAAAAAACCTGCATAAAGTTTGTCAAATTGGAAGGGTGGTATATTGATTCCAAGGTTATCCGATAGTTTGAATCGGTAGGATATGGAAGTATTTAAAAGTTTTCTTCCTTCGATGCTGTAATAAGGATAGCCTTTTAAGCCAAGAAGTCCCCCGGCAAAAAAATTAAAGAAACTTTCAACAGGTTTGTCAATAAAACCGCCTCTGACATGAAATTCCAGACCATGCTTCCAGGGTAATGAAAAAAATTCTGACCAGTCAAAATTATATTGATTATAATTAAATGGTTTGAAAACTTCCTGAACAGTGCTGTATCTCTGATTTATTTCAAAGCCCTCGATAAATTTGTTATGAATGCGATCATATTTTAATGTAAATCGCCTGCCAAACCTTGGATTGATTGCGGATGTTCTTGATCTGGCAACACCTTCATGCCGCCATTCTAAAGAGAAATCAGATCCGAGAAAATAAGTGTAACTAAATCTTACTTCGTCGTTCCCTTGTTGTGTGGTTATTTTTCCATCATAGCGGCTGTACACAAACATTCCACGTATAGTGTTCGATGTGTTGAGTTTCAACTCCAACCCCATATCAACTTCCAAAAGATTATACTTGAATTTATCACTATTGTCTTCGGTATGTCGAATTTGGTTGTAAACCTCAAGAAAAATAGTTGGGTAGAATTTCCGGTATTGGATAATATTGAAAAAATCCATATCAAGTGACTGATTGAGTGCAAAACCGCCCAGGATGGAATATTTATTGAGGACTTCGCTAGAAGCAAAATAGCTTCCCAATTTTAGGGTATTATAATCCACCATTACTCTTGGAAATAAATTTACAACCCCATAAGTATTCTTGTATTTTACCGCATTCAGTTTATCATTTTCTTGATTAAATCCAATAGATGAATTTCCGTTGTTTCCATTTTTTGCCAGGGTAATTTCTGTAACAGGGGTAGAACGCGGCAATCGTTCTTTGGCTAAATAGTTCAATTCGTCCAGTGTTTGCGGATTGTTTATATATGCTATTTTATAACCATCCGATGTATACAAACTGTAAACCAGTCCTCTTTGTGGGTGGTAGTTTGGCATGAAAGCCCCGCCAAGAACATTAGTAAGAGGGGTAGATTTATTCGATTCAAGTTCTAACTTATAAATGTTGAAAATACCACTTTTATCCCAGCTAAAAAATATGGACTCTCCATTGGGATTAAAAACAGGAGTTCGTGAATCAGAAGCGTCTTGAACCAGGTAACGAAGGTTGTCGCCGGTTTTATTGATTATTGCAATATCACGACCATTATTATTGGAAATATCGAAAACAATACGTTTGCCATCGGGAGACCAAGAAGGACGGAAGATTTGCTCACCATTATTAAATCGAGTAACTGGTTGAATGGTTCGTTGAGAGGGGCTCACGATGACAAGATTGTCTGTTCCATCTTTTCCTGTTACACACACTATTTTGTTTTCAACCGGAGACCAATTTGGATTTCTCAATCTCCCACCATGGGTAATTCGTGTTTCCTTTTTGCTTTCCAAATTATAGATAAAAAGTTCAAAATATGTAGAGCCAAATCGATCGTAACGATGTTTTTTAACATAAGCCAGCTGTTTCCCTTCAGGTGAAAAAGCAGGAGAATACTGAACATTGTCCTTAATTACTTGAAATTCCTTGTCTTCGAAATCATATAGAGTAAGGCTACTAGGACTGAAATGTTCACGACCTTTGTTACTTATATAAGCTATTTGGTTATTGATCGGTGACCAAACCGGATAAAAATTGCCAAATCCTTCCTTTTCTATAATTACCCCGCGATTTTCATTTTTTGAGATTTGTTTCGTGCCATCTTGATAAGTAGATTCAAGGAAATTCTTCCATTCATTGTAAATCTCATTTGTTGATTTTCTTAAAACTTTCTTTACTGCGGAGCTGAAAGTGATCCTGAGAGGAGATTTCATACTTTTGGCTATTTTTGCAATAGCATCTGATCCATAATTTTCACTGATGTAGTTGACTAGGGAGAAACCTGAATTATAAACTTGTTCATTGCCCAGGCTGGTATGTCCGAAAGAAGACATTTCATTATAGCTTGGCATTTTATGATCTAAAACCGCGCTACGGAGAATCATATCACGATGTGTATCCCAAAAATCATAAGACGTGTTTTTAGATTGAAACTGTGCTATTCCCTCGGCAAACCAGGGGGGAACAATGGCGCCTGCAAATGGAAAGGACACAATTCTATTTGGGAAACCATAGAGAACATCGGGCCTAATTTCTTTCTCATATCCAATATATTGGAAGTAAATAGCAGGGATACGGTCTCCAAATTTTTTAGATTGGTCCAGGGAGATCAAATGGGTAAATTCATGAGTGACAACTCCCAGGAGCCAGGGATGTGTTCCACGGAGATCAAAATCCATTGGTGTAGCCCAAATTTCGATTTTATTATCGTAGAAATATGCAGCCCCATTTGAATAATCATCATGATCCCGCACTATGAAGTGAAAAGGCTTATCGCCTTTATATCCATATAAACTTGTAATAGGGTTGTAGATTTCTTCGGCAATTCGAGCGATTTCCCTGGCAGTTCGTTCTGCACCATTATGAAAGTGAACTTCAAAGTGTTCAGTCTTTATGCTATACCAATCCAATTCCGGGTGGTTGAAATCCTCCGGTTGGGCCAAAATTGTACTATTATTCCATAAAATAATGAGTAAGATAAACAGTATAGCTTTAACTAATCGTGACATTATTTTACTACCGCTACTTTAATTATTTGAACATCCTGGTTGTTCCCATCATCAGCCAGAAGCCTTGCCATATAAACACCGCTAGACACACCGGTAAGTGGCCATACAATTTCATTTTCAACATTTGCTGTTCCATTTGTTTCAAGTTCTGTGATTGATTCACCGGCTAAATCATATATCGAAATCGTGATTTGTGCATCTTTTTGTAACAAAAAACGAAATGTTGTTTGATTCCCTTCGGTGGGATTTGGATAATTATAAGCAAATTGAACAAGTTCATTACTCGGATTTATCACTTGTTTAGGAACAAAAGTATTATTGGCTCTGCCACTTGCATCAAATCTTGTCTGTAACCATGAACCCGTTGCAAACCAATTAGAAATATCTACTTTTCGGACATGAAAAAATCCATCGGAATTTGCATCAATCAATTCGATGATTCCATCGTTGTTCAAGTCTGCCAAAGATAGGTTTGGCGTTTCAATACTGCCACCACCACTATAAAATAATGTCGAATTTACATTACCTGCTTCATCGACTACGATTATATCATTCTGTCCATTTTTTGCAAAAATATTTCCGTTTGAAGGAGTTAATAAAACAAGTGGAGCGCTATAGTAGCTTTCAAGATTTTGCAATGGTTGATCCAATTCGACAGGAAAGCCATTCGCAAGTGTGCCATTATGATTAAATACACAAATGCTTTTTTGAGTGGAAAGGATGATTTCACCAAAGCCGTCGTGATCGATGTCCGCAAGAACAGGATAGCCCAAAACCGGGTTATCGAGTTCAAAATCCAAACCATCAATTTCAATCAGCTCAGAAGTAAAGCCATTAATTTTCTTGCCGGAATTCAAAATTAACGAAAGTGAATTGACGTCACTCAGAAACCCGGAAGTAATACTATTTTGATTTGATTGATCAATGCTGACCTGTTTTTCAGTCAAAATTGAACCTGTCTGGTTTAGTATTAAGAGCCTGTTTTCAGTAAGTACTGCCAGATGCGTTTGTCCGGTTGCAATATTTGTTTCACAAATAGACAAGATTTGGCTACTTAAATCTTTTTCCCATAATTGCGTGCCATTGAAAGAAAAAAGACTCATGGTCTTTCCGCCTGAAACCACAAGGCTCCCTTGCCACACAAGCATGTGGTCTATTTCCTTGTCCTTCTCCCAAATACGTTTTGCAAAACCTGAGCTAAGATCAATCTCATTTGTAAACCAGGCGATTATTTTTTCATGATCGACTGCGGCATAGATTATAGGTGAGGTCTCAAAAATTTGATCATTTACCACCAGTGGATGGCTAATATTACCTAATACCGTATCAAAAAGCGCTAATTGAAATCGCTCCAAATTACCATCCCAGTTTTGCACTGTCATCGAGTCGTTTCTTGGAATGAAAGGATTTCCATTATGATCCCATGCAAAGATTTTATTATTTCCGGGTGTGAAGAAAATAGCAGTTTGATTTGTTTGTGAAAGTTCAACAATTGTTGGTGGAAATTTCACCATAGTATTACCTGAGAAACGAGCTGGAAAATTGGCATAGTTAACAGAATTATTATAATCAAATATCATAACGGAATCGGTTGAACTGAAATTCGATAAAGTGATAAATGTCTGTGCACCTGAGTTGCTTTGGCTTGACGGATTGGAAGCGGGGGAGAACCTAACAAAATCAGTTTGATTTGCTAGAAAATGTACTTCATTATCCCTAAAGAAAGCATCATGCAACACACCAAATTCACTTCCACTTCCGGGGCTTAAAAAGCCAAAAGTTTGGCCTATGTCCTGGGAACCGTCAGCTTCTTCCAAATCGACCCCTCTATTAAGAGGGTCAGCATTAACCCTGTTTGAATTATAATTTTCTTCAATAATTCGATCATCAATATGCCAGACAAGAATACCGGACCCGGGTATTGCAAAATCATATTCTCCAATCGAAGTTATCACGCCGAGCCGTTCACCGGCAGATGTGTCGATTTGTGCGGTGAATCTTCCGGTTCTATCGAATTCTAGACGATGTCCAAATTGGTCAAGACCAAATGTAATATCATCTTTATTATAATTGGAGCTTCTATTTTCGATTAGAAAGTACTCATGTGCATTAATTGGAATTTTGAAAATATTTGGCGTCTTTTTAACAGAACTCACTGCCACCCGGGTTTCGGTTCCCGGTTCTAACAGAATGGGTTCTTCCCAACCCAAAAATACCTTAGACCAGGCGGTCGGTTGGGCAGGGATCAGACCAAAATAATTACTGGCGCCGGCATCCATTAAACCCCAGGCGCCAACACCGGATTGACCTGTGTCAGTATTAAAAAGACTTGGTAAACCCAATTGATTGCCAAGAAGTAAAACAAAAGTTCCTTTCAGAGAAAATTCACTGTCCTCCTGGTTTTGGGTTTCCGGTAGAATCATACCCTCACTAACAATCCCATTTGATGTTACAATGCCGCCATATGCTGGATCATTGTTGCCAAGACGTTCTGTTAAATCATTTTCAGATAGGAATGTGGATGGGATATCGTTGGGTGTTAAATCGAAATCACTTGCAAAATCCTGACCTACTCCAGCATGAAAAATCACAAATATGTCAAATTCAGAAAACAATAATTGATCTTCTTCATTTGCGGCTAAAATGGCATCTTGGAATAATTCTGCCTGGCGAATATTGAGTTCTTCTTCAGTCGTATTTGGATTATAGTATTCCATTTTTTGAGGTAAAACATAACTTTGATTATTTTGCAGTGGATACACATCTCCCGTCAAAATTAATTTACTCTTTGAAACCGATTTATAATATTGGGATGCAGCTGTAAGTTGAGCCAGAAAATATTCGCGATCATGCGGCGGCGGATCAATAACAGTACTATCATTTGGACTAATATTAAAAGTGCCATTTCCCGTGGTGATTGAAACAGTGTCAGGTTGGAAAGAAACACGAATCCCCATTACCCGGAGAGTAGTAGATAAATTTCTATTTTTTACTACTATTGAATTAGTTTTGGTTTTATTAAAATAGTCAATACTAAGCAATTTCTGGAGACTAATACTATTCAATTTATTTTGAGGAATTAAAGTGGCTTTTTGCCCAACCTGGGCATAGGATACCTTAATTAATATGATGAAAAAAAACAGGAGAAAACAAAGTGCATTGTTTTTGAAATAGTTCATGCTTTTGTTATTGAGTTATCTTGTTTTTGATGTTTTAATAAAAGTGAACACAAGTACTATTCAAATAAAAACCGAGGCCAATGATTTGACCTCGGTTTTATTCACTAATAAGTGCAATTTCTAAGTAGAATTAAAAAATAACTGAGAATGAGAACCGCATTGTATCCGTTAATGGGTGGCCTTTGCCGGCAGCAATGTAACCAAAATCAATTTGGTAGATCGAATATCTAAAACCCGCACCAAAAGTTGTGGCGCGAATTTTGCCGATTTTATCATTCCAATACCCTGCTCGCAAAGCGAAGAAATCGCTATACCAATACTCCATTCCGAAATGTGAGATCACTTGTTTCATTTCTTGATCGAATGGATCATCTCCCCAAGATGTAATGATCGCTTTATAAAACGGATCCGATTTATCTTCTCCATTTTCGTCTTCATACCGGCGAACAAGAAGTTTGTTGAAGTCTGCAGTCAGGGTAATTTTGTTAAATTCAGAATCCAATAATCGATATGCAAATCCTAGCTTTAAATTAGTGGGCTGTGGATCGGCCTGAGCTGCATCGATATAAGCCACTTTTGGACCCATGTTGGAAAGGTTAAAGCCTAAGTTCAATCTGTCAAATAAAAATTGTTTATAAAGAATTCCAAGATCTACGCCAAATGTCCAGGCTTGACCTTTTCCTTTTTCTTTTCCTGCACCAAAGGGAGCTAAGTTACTTCTAATTAATTTCATGTTAACACCCATGCCAATATTTGATCTTATCTTGGTGCCAAACGCTCCGGAAACTGCAAAATCGTAACTGATGAATGTATCAACCACATCGGGGCCAGTTTCCAAGGTTACATTTTGTTCTCCAAAGTTCATGTAAGTAACACTTAGTCCAAATGTTCCAAGACCATCAACTGGGTGAGTAAAGGCTCCATAATCATAAAAAAGATCGGATGAAAGTTGAGGCAACCAGTTTGAATGCATGAATAAGAACTCATTGTTCTCTAAGAAAGCTAGACCGCCACTGTTCCAAAAAATAGCGGAAGCATCATCTGCTACCGCAACAAAAGCTTCCCCCATTCCGTCAGCACGAACACCAGGTGAAATTAATAGAAACAATATTCCCGCTTCACTTTGAGCTTTGCTTTCTGCTTGGATCCCAAATATCAATGCGATTGCTAAAACCAGGGAAGTGAATTTCGTTTTCATTATAAACCTCCGAATTATATCCAAATAAAAAAAATCGATTGTCATCTTATCTAAAACCTCTCTGTCTATGACATTCGGTTTTTAAATTGAGAATGCGAAACAGTTAAAGGTTAATGACAAATTTTAAAAAAGAACTACTTAACTAAAACAACCTTTAACTAAATTTTCTCGGCAATCTCCTTAATCATGATACATATAGGGTTAAATTGTAAAATCAAATTTAACATATCTGAATGTGCTTGTCAAGGTTTAATTACAACAATAACAATCTAACGCTATATAACAAAAAAATATCCATTTAAATTCAAAAATTATCAATTTCATAAAAAAGCATGATTTTGTTATATATATCGGCATTATTATTTTCGAACTATACAGTCCTGACCATTTGATTTTAAGGTAAACAAATTCTCTAGCTTAATAGATGAAATCCTTGTTAATTTAGATAGTGAATAAATCTTAAAAAATGCCGAAATAAGATGAGATAGGGATTTATATGAATTTGTTATTTTAAGAAAAAAACTGATTTAAATTTTTGAGGTATTTTCATTTATGCTTTTACCCAAAATTCTGGTTGTTGATGATGAACAATCCGTACGGAAATTAACCAAACAATGTCTTAAAGAATTTGGTTACATTTGCGAGGCTGTTCAAACAGCTGATGAAGGGTTGAAAAAGTTAACATCCGATCGATTTGACTTGGTAATGACAGACATTCAATTAAACCATGATGAGGGGATTAACCTTCTCCATCGAATTAAAAAAATCGATCCAAATTTAGCTGTGATTGCTCTCACCAGTACAGAAAACACAAAACAAGCTGTAGAATGTTTGAAAATTGGAGTTTCTGATTATATTTTAAAACCTTTTCAAAAAAATGATATTCAAGTAGCAGTACAACGCGCACTAGAGAGAAGAGGCCTCATTCTGCAAAAAAAAGCATATCATGATGAATTGGAAAAGAATATTCGTGGTCGAACGATGGAAGTAGTTCGGGCTTATCATGAAATCGAAAATACCTATCAGCAAACTCTTGAAGCTTTGATTTCTGCTTTAGATTTTAGGGAGCAAAGTACGGCGGGTCATTCAAAAAGAGCTGTCGATTATACAAAATTGTTGGCACTGGAAATGGGTATTCAAGGAGAAGAGTTAATATCTATCACCAGAGGAGCACTTTTGCACGATGTTGGTAAAATTGGGATTTCGGATTCTATTTTACTCAAACCGGGAAAATTGATGGATAACGAATGGGAAATAATGAAAAGGCATCCCATTTATGGATATGAAATGTTGAAAGACATAAAATTTTTAGAGCAATGTCTAGATATTATTCTTTATCATCATGAGAGATTTGATGGTAAAGGTTATCCGCAAAGAATTAAAGGAGAGGATATTGCGATAGGCGCCCGGATTTTTGCGGTTGTAGATGCGTTTGATGCAATAACCAGCAACCGTGTTTATCGATCGGCACAAAGTTTTAAGAAAGCTTATGATATCCTACGTGAAAATGAAGGGACTCAATTTGATCCGTATGTAGTTGAATCTTTTGCAAAAATTCCCGAGCAGAAAATTATTCGTATTTATCAATTGTCCATCTTAGAGGAAGATAAAAGAAAAGTTAAAGACAATAAAAAATTGGTAAATTAACTAATCTCTGAAACTCTTGTTTTTTTATCTTTGGTTTATTTTTGAAATTTTTAATAATTATGAATTGTATTGTTTATTTAAGAATATAGTATAAAGAATATAGTATAGTAGTTGTCACAGAATAATTAAGTTCAAAAAAAGAAATCATTATGATACGATCAAAAGCATCCAATTTAATCATTTCGTTGATTCTTGCAATTGTTGGTTTAAGCCACGCCAAGGATTCGCCAATTACTTCCTCTGATCGGTTTCCTTTACCTCAGGAGCTTGAGGTACAAGTTGAATTTTGGATTGGTGTGTATACCAAATATAAAACGAATGAATACATCATTCATGATACTAGGAATTTGTCAATTGTTTATGAAGTAGTGCAGTTGGGAAGGCTGCATAAAGATCAAATAGATCTGCCGCAAACTAAAAAAGAGAGGGAGTTCTTAAAGAAGAAAAGTAAACAATATCGCTCAATCCTTTTAAAATTAGGATCAACAAAAACCAACCTTAAGAAATTAACATCGAAAGAATTGGAAATATTCAAATATTTTGGAGAATCCACAAATCGCAGAGTCTATAGGACCGCTGCTAAGAATATCAGAGTTCAGCGCGGTCAAAAAGATCGATTTGAAAAAGGGCTAAGACAATCCGGTAAATATATTGATCATATTAAACGAATTTTTAGAAAACACGGGCTTCCTGAAGAATTAAGTGTCCTTCCTCATGTGGAATCTTCATTTAATTATTTAGCCTATTCTTCGGCAGGAGCTGCGGGGATGTGGCAAATAACAAGGCGAACCGGGCGCCGTTATCTAAAAATAAATTATGAAATTGATGAACGATTGGACCCGCTATTATCAACTGAAGCAGCAGCAAAGCTGTTAAAAAATAAATACAAAACTCTCGGAGAATGGCCGATTGCTATCACTGCTTACAACCATGGCCTTCCCGGAATGAAGCGAGCTAAAAAGAAACTGAACACGACGGATATCGTTAAGATTATCGCAAAGTATCGAAGTCGATATTTTGGGTTTGCTTCTCGAAATTTCTATTGTGAATTTTTGGCAGCATTGCACATCGTTGAGAATTATCGGGAATATTTCAATGAAATTAAATTTGAACCGTCAGAAAAATATCAAGAATTTGAATTACCTTATTTTGTTAAGTTAAGCACTATAAAAAATTATTTTAATATTAGTGTTCAGAAAATAAGAGAGTATAACCCTGCTTTAAGAAAACCGATTTTTAATGATTCAAAATATTTACCAAAGAAATATATGCTTCGAATGCCGATTAATATCAACCCGGCTTTATTATTTGCCAGCGTACCGGAATCTGAGCTTTTTGTCGATCAAAAGTTATCAAAATATTATCGTGTTAGACGAGGAGATTCACTAAGCAAAATTGCCAGACGGAACCGAACATCTATTGCTGCATTAATGGCTATGAATAATATTGCAAGTGCTAACAGAATTCGGACTGGGGTAGTATTACAAATTCCTCAAAAAGGACAATTGGTTAGTTTGACAAAAGATAAATCTACAAAAAATGAAACTAAGAAAACTCAAGAAAAAGTGATTGCGGCAACTCCTGAACCGAAAGAAATAAAATCTACTGAAATGTCCCAATCAGAAAAAGTATCAAATATTCCAATATCTGCCGGACCAAAAGTTGAACCTCCGGCCATAGATTATACCACAGCGAACAGTAGAAAGCCTGTAACACCTGAGATTTCATTTATTGCAAACACAAATCCTGCCGAAGGCGTTGTTACGGTTGAACCGGACGAAACACTGGGGCATTATGCCGATTGGTTAAAAATCCCAACTCAACACATTAGAAATTGGAATGATTTAGTTTATGGAGAGGATATTCAGTTCGGTACCGAAATTAAGATTGTTTTCCAACAAGTTAAACCTGATGATTTTATCAATTCCAGGTTAGAATATCACAGGGGAATAGAAGAGGATTTCTTTTTGAATTACAATGTCCTGGGGACGACAACGCATCAAATAAAAAGAGGCGATAATATTTGGTATTTATGCAATTACGTTTATAAACTTCCCTTTTGGTTGATTAAAAGCTATAATAAGGAAATAGATTTTCAAAAACTGAAACCTGGGGATTTGATATTAATTCCGGAAATTCAGGCAATCGAATCAACTTCTGCAAATAGCAAAATTAATAGTATACTTACTTCAAAACCCCAAGCCGCATCCTCAAAGTATTGATATGGTTTAATTTATAAGGTCTCACTTAATTTCTTCGAATAATTTATTGCACATAAATTCAATCGCTTTAAATTGCAATTGACTATGACCCATTTCTTCCAAGTTTAGTAACTATATTTTTATTTATTCAAATCAAGTAGGTAATCAAAAGGATTTAGATTGTTTTTTTACCAAAATTCAAGAGGAATGGATGTTCTGTTTTCAGCATAAAGTTGATGGATTTCTAAAGGCAATTCTATTGGGGAGTTTATTTTTTGTCTTAAGTTGTGAAAATAAGTTTGAACCAGTTAAACCTGGTTTGGATGTTCTTGTACAAGAAAGTATAAACCTTATTGAAGGAAAAAAAATAGGCATAATTACAAACCATACTGCTCTTTCATCCAATGGCGAGCATATTGTAGATGTTTTGACAAAAGTCCCTAATGTGTATATAAATGCGCTCTTTGCTCCGGAACATGGAATACGAGGAGATCGAACGGGTGGTGAGTTCATTGAATCTTATATCGATTCATCTACCGGGATAAAAGTCTTTAGCCTTTATCAAAGAAACAGAAAGCCAACAACGGAGATGTTAGATAGTCTGGATTTGCTGTTATTTGATATAATGGATATTGGTACGAGATTTTATACTTACATGAGCACTATGGCATTGGCGATGGAAGCAGCTGCAGAAAATGGGATACCTTTTATTGTTCTTGATCGACCTAACCCAATTTCGGGAGAAATCATTGAAGGACCAATATTACAACCGGAACACAAGAGTTTTGTGGGGATGTTTCCTATCCCTATCCGACATGGATTGACAGCTGGAGAGTTAGCCCGAATGATCAATGGTGAGGGGTGGCTGGCAAATGGTATCCATGTTGATTTGACAGTAATCCCTATAAAAAATTGGCAGCGAATGCTGTGGTTTGATCAAACGGATCTGCCCTGGATAAAAACTTCCCCCAACATGCCTACCTTGGAAGCAGCCATTCTTTACCCAGGAATGGGTTTGCTCGAGGGAGTAAATATATCTGAAGGCAGGGGAACATCAACGCCTTTCAATCTCATTGGATCTCCCTGGATTGAACCGGATATAGTGAAATCAAAATTATCTGCTTTTCAAACATATGGTATTCAGCTTGAATCCAGAGAATTTACACCGGTTTCCATTACAAATGCAGCGCCTTCGCCTGAATACGAGGGTCAATTATGTAAAGGATTTTATTTACATGTTGAAAATCGAAATGTATTCCGCCCGGTTTCGTTTAGCTTAAACCTTTTATCAATTTTGTATCAATTATATAAAGATGAATTAATATTTAACTCTTATTTTGATCGACTCCTAGGCGATTCAAAAATAAAGCAGCAAATAATGGATGGTATTCCTGTAAGAAATATAATTGCAAGTTGGAACGGGGATTTGGCTATATATAAAATGGCAAGGAAAAACTATTTACTTTATTAATCGAATTTGAACGAATTTGAATACGAAATAATTATGAGGTTGATAGAATTATGAAACATGAAGGGATTTTTATAGCAGCCATAACCCCCTTTAGAAATGAAAAAATTGATTTTGAGGCATTAGCACATAACTTTGATTTATGGAACAAATCTAATGTTACAGGATATTTGATGCTTGGATCTACGAGTGAGTTCGTTTCTCTTACCTATTCTGAAAAGATTGAAATCATGCAAAATGCTAAAGAGTTGATCCCTAAAGATAAAGTAATATTAGTTGGAGTTGGATGTCACTCAGTATTTGAAACAGTTAAATTAGCTGATCAGGCTGCAAAAGTTGGCGCTGATGGAATTTTGATAGTAACACCACATTATTACATTTCTAAAATTACTACTTTGTTTCTTAGGCGATATTATCTTGCAATCGCAGATAAAGTTTCTTTACCTATTTTTTTATACAATATTCCTCAATTTACAGGAGTAAGTATTGCAACTGAATTAGTAAAAGTGTTGTGCCAACATGAAAAAATTGTTGGAACAAAAGACAGTACCGGTGATTTATCTCGCGTTGTTGAGCTCGTAGAAACAGATGAAGGAATAAATGTTTTAGTTGGGGATGTTAATTCTTTGGTGGCTTCATTGCAGATGAAAGCGGATGGTGCAATTTTAGCTATTGCGAACGCATTTCCGAAAGAGCTTTGTGATGTTTATCAACTTTGCAAACAAAACCAAACTGAAAAAGCCGTCAAGAAAATGACAAATATTATAAAACTGACAAAAGACACATTAGGTAAATTCGGTATTCCAGGATTGAAAGAGCTTATGAAAATGATGAATTATCAACCGGGGGATCCTCGAATGCCTTTCTCGCCAGTCAATGAAAAACAAGCGACCGAAATATCAAAATCATTTGAGCTTTACAATCAATCGATACAATAAATTAAGTATTGAATTTACTTTTTTATCATTTTTTGTTGAAAATTGATGTAATAATTGTTAACATTTTTTTACATTTTTTCGTATAATCCAATTTAATCAATACCATTATAGGGAATCATTATAAATGTTAATTAATACTGAAACAGCTACAAAACCCGTTCGTGGGATACCCTTTAGCAGGTTTGTAGGTGATTTGAATAGAAAAACAATTGTCATTATTTCAACTTCTCCTATCGCTCCCAGGCTAATTCCTGTAAACCAGCTTCAGTATGCATACTTTTTGATTCCAAACGATGCCAAATCAAATGATTTGCATTTGCTTCATAAATATCCGGTACTTGAAGCCATTCAAAAAGATATTAATTGTGCTTTTCCAATTGAACGGATTAGAGAACTGGCAGAATCCGGATTTATACTTTCTCCAACGTCTAATCATATTTGTGTGGATTCTGCACAAATAATAACGAAGAATGTTAGAGGTGATCTTGCACTGAAGATCGCTGAACTTGTTGAAGCCGAAGAAGCAGATGCTGCAATTGTTCTAGGCGCAGGAGTGTTGGGACATAGAAATTCTGCAATTATTCAAAAAGCAGTTGAAGACCGGGGGATTCCATCAGTTACAATTTCCCAATATCCAAGACTTAGTAGGCTTTATCATGTTTCTCGAATAGTCTATCCTGTGGGTTTTCTTCCGGGTCATATTGTCGGTCCACCAAATTTTGCAGAATTACAGCGTGAAGTCCTTCGTGATGCATTGAAACTTCTATCAACTGCTGCCAACCCTTTAAGTTTATTGGAAAAAGAATATCCGCAATATCCGGTCCTTCCAACAAAAAAAAGGTTCCAGTTTTGGGACCAACCTCGAAAGAATAAAGCAGCTTCTTAGTAAGCTTCGCAATTCAAACTCCTTCAGTTTTATTCCTGCCAATTCTTTATTTAAATTTCGATTAAATTATCATCATTTTGTTTTCATGGAAAATTTTCTATTATATTAATTTTGTGTGCTGAATTTATTAGCAGAATAAATAACATCCTGAAAAGAATTATGCTGGAAGACTTTACTCACTCTCTAACGATGTTGAATGGCCACTTAATTGCCTTAAGTGCGGTATTGTTCTTTCTGGGTATTTTTTTAACCGATATTGTGCTGGAAAAAAATATTGGCTGGCTTATTGCTTATCCGAATTGGATCTATCATAAGATTGAATATATTGTTAAAAAATTTAATGGAATGTTATTCATCTTCATTTTTATTTTTGTTTTTAACTCAATCAACTTATTTATTGGTTATGTTTCCGGCTTTTTAATTATTTTGCCTTATGTGTTTGCAATCTGGACCGGACTTAATGTTGGTATTGTTGTCCGTCAAACTATTCAAGAAGAGAGTTTTTTATACCTTTTTTTAAATCCGGTTGCTTTATTTGAACTCCCTGCAGGTTGGATCAGCTTTTCACTCGGTATGGAAATAGGAATTCACTTTATTTACACAAGACAATTTAGTACTTTACAACAAATATTTCTGGACCATCTTTCGGTATTTTATTTGATTGTTTTACCACTATTAGCCATATCAGCTTTAATTGAGACCGGGATGATCCGTTTGATTAACAACAGAGCAGGCAGTGAAAACTCACAAGACTAGCAATGGATTTTTGAGAAGGCAATGCATTGAAATCTGATTACAAACGAATAAAATTAATTGTTAATCCGAATTCGCAACGATTGAAGGTTAGTCTTTTATTGACTTCCATTATCTCCAGATTTGAAAAGGGCGGCTACGAAGTTGATTTGTATAAAACAGTGGGAGGCGGTGATGCAATTGAGGTAGCCAGACAAGCTGTTGACTCAGGAGAATTTGACATTGTAGTGGCAGGGGGAGGTGATGGAACCGTGAATGAAGTGATAAATGGTATGATGCCAAATCCCATTCCAATGGGGATTTTGCCCTTGGGAACGAGTAATGGATTAGCCCGAGAGCTAAATATTTCACTGAATCCTCTTAAATCCGTTGATGCAATGATGAATGGTCACTCCGCGACAATAGATGTGGGTATTGCCAATGGTCGATACTTTGGGCTAATGCTTGGCTGTGGGTTTGATGCATTGGCTATTGAACATACAAATTTACAATTAAAAAGATTTACTGGTAAATATGCCTATGCCATTGGCGGGCTTAAAAAACTCTATAAATATAAATCGCACCGAATACAACTTGTTGTTGATGGCAAGCGATTAGATAAGGATGCTTTTTTTGTCGTTGTGAGTAATACAAAATTATACGGCGGTAAATACGTTTTAACACCGAATGCCCATTGTGATGATGGCCTTTTTGATGTTTTTATGTACACGGGTGATCGCTTGTTTAGCTTTATTCGTTTTATGCTAAAAGTAATATCTCATAAAAAACTCGATTCACCGAATACGAATTTTTTCCAGGCAAAAAATCTGTTGATTTATTCTACCGGACGAGTTCCATACCAGGCAGATGGTGACGCATTTGGCGAATTACCAGTTCAAGTCCAAATTTTCCCTTCTGCTATCGAGATCATGGGAGCAAAGTTACATAAAAGTGAAGAAGAATAGATATTAAAGATGAGTTCAATTGAAAATGCAATAAATCCTCATGGTTACACATACTGTCCCAAATGTGGTTTTAAACTAAAATCAGGTTTAATTGATGGTGTAGGTCGCCTGCATTGCGAATCATGTTCATTTATATTTTATCAAAATCCTATTCCAGCTGTCGGAGCCATATTACTTAAAAATAACGAGATTTTGTTGGTAAAGCGAAAGTATAAACCTCGTGTCGGTTATTGGTCCTTACCCGCAGGATTTGTAGAATATTCGGAATCCATTCAAAATGCCCTCATACGGGAAATCAAAGAAGAAACCAATTTGGATATTGAAACAGGTAATTTATTTGAGGTTTTTACTGCCTTTGACGATTCGCGCTATCACGTCGTCCTAGTTTTATATTATGCTAAAATTAAAGGGGGAGAGCTTAAAGCAGGTGATGACGCGATGGAGGTGGGCTATTTTAAATTATTTGATCAATTGCCGAAATTGGCATTTTCTTGTCATACAAAAGCTATCGAAAAATTAAGAAAGATATCCGGGTTAAATAAAACGGAATAAGAATTTACGTTGAAGAAAATGTTAGTACAAGTCATTGTTTTCATGAATTTACTTCTTTCGAGGATCATCTATCATGCGATTATTGGGGAACCGATAATCGGATGATTCAACCGATCCTGAATAATTTTAAAAAAATAAATTCGTTTTTTTTCATCTTTTTCTATATTTAATTTATCTGTGTCGATGATAATTAAATTATCTGATGTTGTAAGTTCTCGAATCCATTCTTCGTAAGTTATATTTAATTGGTGTAAAAATTCTGATGTGATACCCATTTCGAATTCTCTGCCACGATGTCTTATTCGAGAGATGAGTGTCCAGGTAGATGCTCTTAGATAAATATAAAGATTTGGCTTTTTTAAAAAGGGTTGGAAAGTTTCAAATAATTCAAGATAGATTTTGAAATCCAGGTCGCTCAGGTGTCCCTGTTTATTCAACATTCGAGCGAATACTTTTGGGTCCTCTAAAATAGATCTATCGGTAATGCCTGACTGTGAACTTTTATTGATCTCTAATTGGTCTTTGAATCGTTTTGCAAAAAAATATATTTGAAGGTGGAAACTCCATCTTTTCATATCATCATAATATTTTGGCAGGTAAGGATTGTGGATCACGTTTTCATAATACACTTGCCAGCCAAATTGTTCGGCTAGAATTTCAGCAAAGGTGGTTTTACCTACTCCAATATTGCCAACAATGGAAATGAATTTTTTTTCGCTTGATGTCACAAGATTTTTATAGTTTTTTTTAATTTTAGCAAAAATAATGTCAAAAGCAAGTTTGGTCTGAGGCGGCGTCTCATGATCAAAATTATTGGGTTAAGATTTTTCACAACTATTTACATTTAGGTACTTATCTAAACAAGTGCCTAAATTAAGCAAATTCTTGTTAATCTTTATGGATTCCTATGCCGATTTCATGCGTATAACTAGTCAAAAAGGAGTTTAAAAGCTTGTTCAATTTCTTGTCGGTTTTTCTCATGGTTTTGCTACCATCGAATGGAAATCCTAAAATTGATGTGGTTTATCCGGTCGCAGGACAAGTGCTAAAGGAAAATAGTCATCATTTCATCTACGGAAATGTTCAGCCACCTCATTCAAAATTTACTATCAATGGGAAAAGAGTCTCTCTATATAAAAATGGCGCATTTATGGCCTATCTGCCGGTTCAAAAAGGTGATTTCGTTTTTCATTGTAAAGCAACAGCAGATGGTTATACCGCGAAATATGAGGTCCCCATTTATGTTGACCATACACCTGAAATACCACGTGACACATTTATGATAGATTATGATTCTGTCAAACCAGAACATCCATTAATTATTACAGCCGGTGATGAATTAAAAGTATCTATCCGGGCAACCCCGGGATGTAAAGTATCAATTAAAATTGATGACACAAATGATTGGTTTCCCCTAGCTCCTGGCAAAGTTCATCCCGATTTTTATTCCACAAATCTGCTGCTGGTGGATGATATCAAAATAAGTGCTGCCAATGGTGGTCTGGTCAATACATTTGAAATTGACAAAATGAATCCAATAAAGAATCGATTGATAAAACTCAGAATTGAAAATCCCAAAGGAAATGTTATCATCCATTCATTTGGTAATATTTCGATTATTACCGAACCGATGGCCCAATTAATAGAGCTAACCAATGAGTTAACAACTGTGCGAACAACTGGTAGAAATCAACATGATTTGTTCCTTCCGGCTGGGATACAATTTCGAGTTACAGGCAGGAAAGGCAAATATTGGCGAGTGGCTTTCGGTAAAACTTTCGGATGGATAAACGAAGGAAATTTTAAGTGGTTGGAAAGCAATATTCAACGACATGTTCAAGAAATCGATAAAATTCACTTTGAAGAATTAGAAGGGCTAACGAGAATAAGAATTCCTTTATCTCATAAAATGCCATTCCTGGTTGAGCAAAATAGAAATCAAAAAAAAATAAAATTAAATATTTGGGATGTTAAAGCTGGAAAAGGTATTGAATTTACTAATTCCACAATTCTAGTTGACAAAATATCCTGGGAAAATAAAACTGATGACCAGCTTATACTAAATTTTAAATTGAATTTAAAGCAGCAATGGGGATATTTTGCTTATTACCAGGACAACGATTTATTGTTAGAACTAAAACATCCACCGAAATCTGAGTCTGTCGAAGCGCCTTTAATGGGTAAATTGATTATGCTGGATGCCGGGCATCATCCTGATGAAGGTGCAATTGGTCCGTCAAGATTGGAAGAACGAGAAGTTAACTGGAAAATAACAAATATTCTTAAAAAATTATTAGAGGAGAGTGGAGCGACTGTGCTACTAACTCGTTCCGAAGAACAAGGAATGACTGTTCCCGGACGCTTGAAATTGATTAACTTTGTTCAGCCGGATGTAGTAATAAGTATTCACAATAATTCTTTACCGGATGGATTTGACCCATATCGTAAACGCGGAACCGTGACCTATTATTATCATCAGCAAAGCTATCCGTTGGCCAGTTTGATTCAAAGTAATTTAATTAAAGACATAAAATTGCCTAGCCAAGGAGTTCGTTTTGCCAATTTAGCGCTATGCCGACCAACCGGTATGCCGACAGTCTTGGTTGAGGCTGCATTTATGGTTTTACCGAAACAAGAATATTTGTTACGAACCCAAAAATTTCAAAACAAAATTGCAAATTCTTTATACAAAAGCTTAAAACAATTCTTCAAAAAAAATCAAAGTACTTTGTCTATGGCAAATGATTAGGAATTAATAGTTGAGATATGAATAAAAAAGTCCGGGTTGCTGTGATTTTTGGCGGGCGTTCAGCTGAACATGAAGTGTCTTTAGTCTCAGCAACAAGTGTAATAGGTGCATTAGATCCCCGAAAATATGAGGTTATTCCTGTGGGAATTACCCGCAAAGGCAGATGGATTTGTCATTCTAATGCTTTGCAAATGCTAATAACAGATCGAATTCCGCCAAAATTAAAAACGTTGCTGCAACCGGATCCAACTGAAGCTAATAAATTAGTCAGGCAATTTTCCGAACAAGATGTTTCTAATGCTCAAGCCGATGAAAGATTTGATGTTATATTTCCGGTGCTGCATGGCACATATGGCGAAGATGGTGCAATTCAGGGCCTGTTCGAATTGATGGATGTTCCTTATGTCGGAGCCGGAGTTCTGGGGTCTTCGGTCGCCATGGATAAAGTCGTCCAAAAGCATTTGTTTTGTTCGGTTGGATTACCGGTAGTCAATTTTTTATCCTATAATTTTTCGGCTGATCCTTCAACTGATGATCAAAAAATTGGCAAGATTGAAACTGAATTGGCATACCCGATTTTTGTAAAGCCGGCTAACATGGGTTCTAGCGTTGGCATTAATAAAGCTCATAATCGCCAGGAATTGAAAGGGTGGATAAGAGTTGCATTCGAGTATGATAGAAAAATTATTCTTGAAGAAAGTGTTGAAAATGCCCGTGAGATCGAAGTATCCGTTCTGGGTAATGAAAATCCGCGTGCATCTGTTCCCGGTGAAGTAACCCCTTCCGGTGAATTTTACGATTATGATTCAAAATATGTTGATGATGCCTCTAAACTTGAGATTCCGGCAAAATTACCTATCGACATTATTTCAAAAATTCAAATGATTGCGGTAGAAGGATATTCATTGATCGGATGCGAAGGAATGGCAAGGGTCGATTTTCTATTAGGTAGAGATAATATTTATATCAATGAAATTAATTCAATACCTGGGTTCACTGCGATCAGTATGTTCCCAAAATTATGGGCAGCGTCGGGCTTATCATATCCCCAATTATTGGATGAATTGATTCGATTGGCAATCGAAAGACATCAACAAAAACTGAAATTGAAAAGAGTATTTGCACAGGATTCCGTCTGGTATAAGAAATAAGTAGCGTATGGAACGGTGTTTATGAAACAAAATGGCTACCGATTAGCCTTGTTTGATTTGGATGGAACCCTGGTGGATACCGCGGCAGATGTTCATTATAGTATGAACGTTTTAAGAAAAGAGCTGGGAATTCCCTATCTATCTCTTGAGGATGCGAAGAAATCGATTGGCCCTGGACCGGATCTATTTGTAAAATGTCTGACGGATAATCATAATGATATTAACCCCAAAAAAACAATTCATCGTTTCCGAGAAATATACTATCAGAATGTTTTAAACCAGACTCAACTGTATGGGGGGATATCAAACCTGTTGCAGTATCTCTCAAAGAAAAATGTTACCTTAATGGTGGCTACCAATAAACCGGGTAAATTTGCCAGGAAAATACTCCGGGGATTAGAAATAGATCACCGGTTTTCGGTAATTTTGGGTCCTGAAGATGTGGATAATCGTAAACCTGCACCGGATATAATATTTAAGGCGATGCAATTAGCAGATGAAAAAGCAGAAAACACGATAATGATCGGAGATACTGAGTATGATATCCACGCGGCAAAGGCGGCCGGAGTAGATGTGTGTGCTGCCGGTTTTGGCTATTCGCCGCATTCCAGTTTATATGATTTGAATCCAACCTATTTTGTCAATCAACCAAGCGATATTATGAAAATCTGGTCAAATTGATTTCATTTTCTGATAGTTCTTAAAGAGCCAATATTACTTGAAAATCAGTTCCTGTTAGATAATTTATATCCTTAATCAAATTGTTTAAAGCATAGTTTTCATCGCTTATACAAATTGCTTTTTTTAAAGCCGCGTGGAGGAATGATGAATTTTGAAAACATTGTTTTTGATGTTGAAGACCGAATCGCACGAATCGTTATCAATCGACCCAAGGTGCTCAACGCTCTTAACTCTAAGACAATAGATGAGTTGGAAACAGCAATAGGAAAAATTGAGGGTGATTCGTCGATTGGTGTTGTTATCCTAACCGGGGCAGGGGATAAGGCTTTTGTTGCAGGAGCAGACATCGCCGAATTACAAACTCTAGACGGATCTAATGGCAAAGTCTTCGCCCAAAGAGGCCAAATGATTTTTTCCAGGTTAGAGGATCTGGATCGTCCGGTTATTGCAGCGATTAATGGTTTTGCATTGGGTGGAGGATGCGAACTGGCTTTGGCTTGTCATATCCGAATAGCATCCGGTAATGCAAAATTTGGACAGCCTGAAGTAAACTTGGGAATAATTCCTGGTTATGGCGCTACACAAAGATTGCCCCGTACTGTTGGTATGAGTATGGCTTTGCAAATGATTCTATCGGGAAATATTATAAGAGCTGATGAAGCGTTGAGGATTGGACTCGTGAATCAAGTTGTAGCCCGGGACGAACTCATTCCCACTGTTACCAAACTTGCACAGACAATTTTGTCCAAAGGACCCATTGCGGTTCGGCAATCCCTAAACGCGGTGAAATATGGAAATAAAGTACCGCTATCCCAGGGTCTTGAAATAGAGGCGAGTTTATTTGGTGATGTGTGTGGAACAGAAGATAAAAAAGAAGGCACCCTGGCGTTTACAGAAAACAGGAAGCCCGAGTTCAAAAATAAATAATTTTTTTAAAAAAGTTACGTATATTGATCTAAACAAGTGCTGACAGGATTATCCCTTTATTGTATTTTATTATTGGGCTTATTTTTAGCAATATTAATAACCCACTTTATTGTTCGAAAAATTGAAAAGGCCTTCTCAAAAAAAGTTGGCTTTTGGATTTATCTGCTCATTTCAATTTTTCCATTAAAAGAAATAATGCACTTATGGTTTGATGGACTTATAAAATTTTCAAATCCTTTCTTTTGGTTTTGGTTTTCTTTTTGGTTGTCCTGTATTTTATTATTTTGGCATTCTAGAACAAAATGGATTAAAGTCAATGAAAAAAATGAATCGGTTTAAATTTACAATTTTAGCAAGTATTTTAGTTTTGATTGAAGGTTGTGCTTCCGTTGTTACAACATTTCAAGAACCCAAAGATCAGAATTCGTTTTTGGTTATTGGCTCAGTAATAGTTGATTTATTTGAATATCGTGGACGTTCAACAACCTATCACGATGGATTGGATGTAATTATCGCTGCCAGGTTTAAACAAAACGAAAAAGTGATTCACAAAAATTATTGGGTAAAGACAGATTCACGAGGGTATTTTGTTCTCTCAAATGTTCCCCCTGGAGATTATACGCTTCGAGGATTTCAAATTAAGATTGTTGGTTCTTCATTTAAGATTAATGTGGCGAGTCCGCTAAAAAAGGAAAATGATGAATTTTTGGTAGTTGGACCATCAAAAATTCCTGAGAGCGCTTTTTATTTCAGCAACACCAAACAAGGCAGAATTATTGACCTGAGCCATAATTATTTTATCGTGGATAGGGGAGAGCTTGTTCATCATAAACCTTATTTTCGCTATGATAATTTAAAAATGGTTACCGGGAAAATCATTCTTGAGCCTGATGTAATGACTTATTTTAAGCGCAAGTATCAAGATAGTCAGTGGTTCACGAAATAAAATTCTTACTTAGTATCTGACCGAAAACACCAAAGCTGTCATTCCCGAATGCTCAAATCGGGAATCTTCATGCTTGAAATGTTGAAATTCCAGTCAAAGTAATTGTTGGAATAAGATTATTTCCTGAGTTTTCGGCCAAACTATACTTAATTAATTAACAAATTATGAGGTGATTTATGTATAATTTATCAGCAAAAGCAAAAGTTTTTCTAACCAATTCAATTCTTCTTCTGCTCGTCCTCCCATTATTTTCACAGACCAAGACTTCACCTAAATATGCAGAATCAATTAAAGCTGCAAAAAATATTGTTTTGGAATTCCAGACAATGACACATGTTCCCGGGATTTCGGTAGCTGTTGGTGTGGCTGGGGAGATTGTTTGGTCGGAGGGATTTGGTTATGCCGATCTTGAAAACAAGGTGCCTGTTACTACCTTGACAAAATTTAGAATCGGCAGTGTTTCCAAGCCTGTTACGGCAGTGGCAATCGGTTTGCTTGTCGAACAAGGAAAATTAGACCTGGATGCTCCGGTCCAGAAGTATGTCACAACATTTCCAAAGAAAAAAGGAAAAGTTACAACCCGGTTACTGGCGGGACATTTAGCGGGAATTCGACATTATCGAAACATGGAATTCCTCTCAAGTAAAAAATATAGTACTGTTGTCCAGAGCCTATTCATTTTTCAGGATGATACGTTATTGTTTATGCCGGGAGATGATTATTCATATTCCAGTTATGGCTGGAATCTGATTAGCGCCGTTGTTGAAAAAGCAGCAGATCAAGAGTTTTTATCCTATATGAAAGCCAATGTATTCAAACCGCTTGGACTTAATAATATGGTTGCAGATCACACTGACAGCATCATAGTTAATCGAACCAGGTTTTATGTCGTCAACAATGGCAAAGCCCTGAATGCGCCATTTGTAGATAATAGTTACAAATGGGCAGGCGGTGGGTTTATTTCAAATACAGAAGATTTGGTCAAATTCGGATCTGCACATTTAGCAGCCGGATTTTTAAAACAATCTACCCTGGATCTGTTTTTCACATCACAAAAAAAGAATTCCGGCGAAGAAACCGGCTATGGTATCGGCTGGCGCATGGGCACGGATGACAAGGGCCGCAAATGGCGGGCGCATGGTGGTGGCTCCATGGGTGGAACAACATACTTAATTCTCTTCCCGGAATCGAAAGTAGTATTTGCCATCGTTGCGAATATTTCAGGCGCAAGATTCGGTGGTTTGCCGCGAACTATTTCTGATCTATTTATTCAATGATATAAGAAATCCCGATAAACCGCTGTGTGATATTTAGTTCTTGATTGACGAAAAAATCCCATTTTTCATTCCATTATTTCAGCCTATTTGAGAACCCAAAGTGTCACCCTTTGAGAACCCAAAGTGTCACCCCCGAATGCTTACCCGTTAAAAACGTACGGGCACAAGTTTATCGGGGGTCTATTCAACTTGAAATTCTAGATACTTACTAAAAAATAATTAGCTGATATGAATGTATTTATAAAGACTAAAATGAAATCTGTTAAATTCATAATAACCTTCCTGGCAATTTTCGCATTTGGACGGACCGCCGTATGCCAAACAGATCCGGTTGAAAAAGATGAACTGATTAGAATCGGAAATGAATTTGTTAAATTGATGAGTGAAGGGTTTTTTTCTGATGCTGTGGCACTGTATGATATACACATGCAAAAAGCTTTGCCGGTAGAAAAATTGAAGTTAACCTGGGAATCAGTTGAAAAGCAGGTTGGCGCGTTTGAAGCGATCGAAAAAGTCGACCTCGCTTCAGCCGGTGAATATCAACAGGTAAATATTCTATGTAAATTTGAGACTTCATCCCTAAATGTAAGAGTCGTATTAAACCGCGAAAAGAAAGTTTCCGGCTTGTGGTTTTTACCATATACTACTCAAGTTTATAGCCCTCATGGTTATGTTGATAATGTATCTTTTTCAGACAATGAAATCTTGTTTGGCTTACCCGGCTGGGAATTACCGGGAGCGATTAGCATTCCCAAAGGAGAAAATAAAGTTCCGGCGGTAGTTTTGGTGCATGGCTCCGGTCCCAATGACAGGAATGAAACTATCGGCCCGAACCAGCCTTTTAAGGACTTGGCCTGGGGGTTGGCTTCGCGAGGGATTGCGGTTCTTAGATATGATAAACGTACGAAAATTCATGGCACGAGAATGACTGCTGAAAAAACCACGGTAGAAAATGAAGTTATCCTGGATGCCCTGGAAGCCATTAAATTGCTGCGCAAGAGACCAGAAATTGATGTTGAAAGAATCTTCCTGGTCGGCCATAGCCTGGGCGCCATGCTGGCTCCGGAGATAGCGGTTCGGGATGGAAATCTGGCTGGAATAATTCTACTCGCTGCGCCGGCTCGTACTTTGGAAGATGCATTGATCGATCAATTGAAATATATTGCATCGCTAAAAGAGAATAAAACCAACAAGGAGGAAGTTGAGTTTAAATCCTTAATAGATCAAATTTCCAAGCTTGAGCAAAATGCCATTCAGCCCAATGAAATGATATTTGGCGCTCCTGCCTCTTATTATTATGATTTGAAAAAGAGAGACCAGATTGCTTTTGCCAGACAATTGTCAATACCTATTCTGATCCTGCAAGGTGGACGAGATTACCAGGCCACAATGGCCGATTTTGAAATTTGGCAACAGGCGCTGCAAACCCATAAAAAGGTAAAATTCATAGATTACTCGAATCTGAATCACCTGTTTATTGCCGGTGAAGGGATGGCGACTCCGCAAGAATATATGCAGAAGGGGAATGTAGCATTAGAAGTGATTCTCAGTATTACAGAATGGATTAGGAAATAAACTCTAACCTAAAATAAACCAGCCCAAGTTATCAGCAAGAAATATACGAATCCTTATAAAATTTTCTTGACATCTTCTCTGTTTACAATCATATTTTAAAAAATTGACAGGGTTGTTAAAAAACCCCAGGTTATAGGTTTGAGGATGTGGCGTAGTTTATACGAGGCGCATATTGTTTCGATTCAAGCACAAGTTAAGATAGAACACGGATAACACCGATGACACTGATTACCGCGGATTTAATCCGTGTATATTCGCGTTATCCGTGTCATCCGTGTTCCATTTTTCATGTAACCAACGGAACCCATTCTTAAATTTGGGAAAATAAATGAGCAAACCTTCAGTATTTATCAGTTACAGTCATAAAGACGAAAAATGGAAAAATCTTTTTGCTACTCATCTGAAAGCACTAGTCCGGCAAGGGGATATTACGCTTTGGGATGATTTAAAGATAGGCACGGGTGACGATTGGTATCCTGCAATTCAAAAGGCGTTGCAAGAATCAAAGGTGGGAATATGCTTGCTTTCAGCAGATTACCTGGCTTCAGGTTTTATCAATAAAGAAGAAATCCCGGCATTCATGGACAGGCGAAAAAATGAAGGTATGCTTATTATTCCCATACTTATTCGGCCATGTGCATGGAAAACAATACGATGGCTCAAAAATATCCTGATATTTCCACGAGACAATATTTCAATTGAAGAAATACCCTTAAAAGTAAAGCGGGAGAAGGCATTAGTAGAAATAACTGAATACATCTATGATAAAATAAACGAACCGTCATTCAAAGAGATTGAACCTGTCGCGCCTGAATGGGCTGAACCTGAAAAAATCGACATTGGCCGTCTGCCTGAAACCGGCGCTCAGCTGTTTGGCCGCGATAAAGAGCTCAAGCAGCTCGATGAAGCCTGGGCATCCTCAGGCACAAACATCATCAGTTTTATTGCCTGGGGCGGTGTCGGCAAATCTACTTTAATCAATAAGTGGCTGGAATACATGAAGGCGGATAACTACAAGGAGGCCGAACGGGTATTTGCATGGTCATTTTACAGCCAGGGAACCAGTGAGCAGGTATCATCTGCAGATACTTTTATCTCCGAGGCCCTGAGCTGGTTCGGCGATCCTGATCCCACATCCGGCTCGGCATGGGACAAAGGACAAAGACTTGCCGGGTTGATACGGCAAAAGAAAACCCTGCTTATTCTTGACGGCATGGAACCTTTGCAATCTTCACACGAGTTTGAAAGAGGTAAAATAAAAGACCAGGGGCTTACAGCGCTGCTGCGATCACTTGCCCTTAACAACAATGGCCTCTGTATGATCACCTCGCGTGAAAATGTTGCAGATATTGCAAAATATGAGAAAAAGGTAAAACAGGTGGACCTGGAAACACTGTCCGCGAACGCCGGCAGGGCCCTACTGCGCGTGAGCGGCGTAAAAGGAACAGACCAGGAACTCGAGGCTGCGGTCGCGACCTTTGGCTATCATGCCCTGGCTGTTAAACTTTTACCGGTTTACCTAAGAAGCATCAAAGGCCATCACATCTCAGAAGCCCAAAAGATTCCAGGCTCAAAAATTCCTGTTAAAAAAGGAAAACATCCACGCCGGGTGATTGAAGCCTTGTCACAACGCTTTATGGGCAAAGCGGAAGGCGACCTGTTGCAACTGCTCGGCTTCTTTGACCGGCCGGCAGATATTGCGGCCATCAAGAAAATAATTGCACCGCCGGTTATAGAGAATTTAACCGGGAATCTTTGCGGTAAAGGTGAGGCAAGACTTTTGCAAGCAATGAACACACTGAGGAATGAAGATTTATTAGCCCAAGAAAGCAAACACCGACCCGACACCCTGGACTGCCACCCTTTAATTCGCGAACACTTCGGCGAAAAACTGCAAAAGCAGAACGCTGATGCCTGGAAAGAAGCGCATGCAAGACTGTATGAGTATTATAAAAGTTTGCCTAAAAAATTATTTGGAAAAGAATTGCCGGACACACTGGAAGAGATGGAACCCCTGTTTGCGGCAGTGATGCATGGCTGCCTGGCAGGAAAACATCAGGAGGCAATGTTTGATGTCTATTGGAAAAGAATCAAGAGAGGAGATGAACATCATAGCACAAAGAAACTCGGAGCATTCGGAGCAGACCTTTCCTGTTTATCCGGTTTTTTTGAAAAGCTATGGGATAAACCTGTATTTGGATCTAATGATGACATTTATGGTGCAGTTCTAAGCTGGGCAGGATTTCGTCTCCGTGCAGTGGGAAGGCTTTCTGAAGCGGCTCAGCCAATGAAAGCCGGGCTGGAAGCTGCAAAAAATGATAGTGATTGGAAAAGTGCCGCTCAAGATGCCTCCAACCTCAGCGAACTGGTTCTCACGCTGGGTGACGTGGCATCTGCACAAAAATATGGCGCGCAGGGTGTGATCTTTGCCGATCGTAGCGGAGATGGTTTTCAAATGGAAGTCAACCATTGTACTCATGCAAATGCTTTACACCAGGCAGGAAAAAATAAGGCTGCTGAGAAACTTTTTATTGAAACTGAGAATAAACATAAAAAGAGGCAACCAGAATATCCATATCTCTATTCTTCTCCGGGTTTTCAATTATGTGATTTGCTGCTTTCTATGGGGAAATACCAGGAGGTGCTGGAGCGTATCAAAAAATGTTTTGAATGGCGATTGCCTTCAGATTCTCTATTGGATATTTCACTTGAAAATTTATCTTTCGGCAAAGCCTGTATGCTTCTATCAGTTACTAGTAACTCATCTGATTTTACGGAAGCTGAAGATTATTTAAACCAGGCGGTGGATGGTTTGCGGGAAGCTGGTACACAGCATAGAATTCCTCTTGGATTATTTACCTATGCAACCCTTTCCAGACTTCAAAAAGATTTCCTCAAATCCTGGGCCGACCTGGATGAAGCCCGGGAAATTGCCGAATATGGGCAGATGAGATTACATCTTACGGATTATCATTTGGAGGCGTGCAGGAATATCAATGCTCAGTTATCAATGGTCAATGATCAATTAACAATGGACAATGCTCAGTTATCAATGAACAATGATCAATTAACTGTATTTGAGATTATTGAGAATGGTGAGACCTTGAGCTTGACAAAAGCGGAGATGCAGGCGCGGTTTCAGGAGCATTTTAAAGAAGCGGAGCGGCTGGTTAAGGAGACCGGGTATCATCGGAGGAATGGGGAGTTGGAAGAATTGAGAAAAAGTGGAGGTATTATAAATGGCAAACAATGACAATGAATTACTCACTTATGTTTGGGGTCATTACCGGGAATACGCTGCTACTTCCCGGCGAATAAAGTCGAACATAACTAAATTTAGATCCAGGGTTATTAGGTTAACGATTTGCGGAGCAATATCGGGTACAATAAGTATGCAGTTATCCGCTATCGAGCCGGAGTGGATTTTTAAGTTATTTGGTGGACTGAGTGCAGTATGCATAGGAATAGCAGCCTATTTTGGTAAAGAAATCATTAATCCTGAACGTGAAAAAAAATGGGTTGTGGCCAGATCAGCTGCTGAAGCACTGAAATCAGAATCCTATCTTTATGCCACAGCAACATTTCCCTATAATAATTCAGGTGCCGCTAATACCTTCCTTGAAAAATCAAAAAATATCAGGGAAAATACCGAAGATATACATCTTATAAATCTTTCTGATGAAGAAAAAAAGAAACGTTTGATCAAAAAACCGTTCTCAGTAGATGAATATATTGAAAAGCGCGTGAAGGAACAGATAAATGAATTTTACAGACCTTCTGCGGGAAGAAACAGTAAAATTCTAAATCGATGGAGTAACAGGAAGCACCTCTTTGGTATTATTGGAATAATACTTGGAGCAATCGGAGGATTCGGTCT
>CAYXGW010000047.1:0-40412 GCA_964464595.1 uncultured Deferribacteres bacterium | reverse complement strand
AGGATACGAGGCGGCTGCGTCTTTAACTACTGGCTGGGAAACATGGGTTTTTCGCCGCGCGACCGGCTGGATCGATCGTCTTTCTGTGCGGGCAAGAGCAGCGGCAAATGGAGATTCAGGGAGGCCTGCCCGATACTATGAACTCCGCGACGAGTGGATGGCTGAGGCAGTTTCCGCGCTAGCCGATTCGATCAGCGGAGAACACAAGGTTGTCGTTTACCTTCACAACGATCATGCACGTTACGGCAACTTCAAGTCCGGCTCACACACCATTCGGTCTGCCGGAAGTTTTATTCGGGAACGGTACCGAGATGAAGTGTTCTCCATCGGCTTTTTCATGGGGCATGGTGTAATCGCCAACAATAGCCGCAAAGAGCGTGTTGTGGCGGCACCGGACTCTCTGGGTATAGAGAGCTTCCTGGGGGCAACTAACACGCCTGCAAGCTACATTGTCTTGCGCGGCAATACTGACGATTCGATCCGCGAGTGGGCGAGTTCCAGTCGAGCCTACTTAGAAATGGTACTAAACCGATGACACTGGTGCCTGGGTCCGAGTTTGATGCTTTGTTCTACATTGAAAGCGTTCGACCGTCAAACTACAAAATCCCCAAACCAGATATTCCAATCAACTAAGCGAGAATTTCAATCTGAGATCATGGAGGTTATGATTGAATAAAATAATTAAATTGATCAGCATTATGTTTCTTTTGCTGTTGGTTGTCTGTGATATTGAATCAGTTCAGGTAGTAAACGAAGGTTACCTGACAGGGGCCGAAAACGCAGAATTGTACTATCGTGTGATGGGTAGCGGCGAAGATACTATCGTGGTCATTCATGGGGGACCTGGTGCCGGAATGAATTCAATTCTTCCTTCAGTAGAACCTCTTGCTCAGAAATATGTGTTGATATTTTATGACCAAAGAGGTGGCGGCCAATCGGAGCTACCAACTGATACAACAAAATTACAAGCTCAATATTTTGTTGAAGATCTTGAGGCGGTTCGCAAGCATTTCGGTCTTGAACAAATGAATGTAATTGCACATTCATTTGGCTCAGTTTTGGTAGCTCAATATGCCCTAAAATATGCCGGGCATCTTAGGCGGCTGGTTTTTCATGGTGCCACCGGGCCTCGTCGCTCAGAAGCAGCAAAAATTTACCGGGTAAAGGCAGCGGCATCACAAGATACGACTTTGTCCAATCGGGCATTAGAACTATTGTTAACGCTTCTAAAGGGAACGGCTTCTGATCCGGTAGTAACCTGCCGTGAGTATGAAGAGGTCAGCAAAAAACTAGCAATCAACGGGGGTGAAACAGTTAACAACAAGGGGTCCACGTGTCATGCTTCACCTAAGGCGGTTCGTTACTATTATCGCTATACCGCCCAACTTACCCCCGGAAGTTTTGGAAACTGGGATTTTACCACAGGACTTGAAGAGGTTTCTGCACCATTGCTTGTTGTCTATGGTAAGAAAGACACGCTCGCAATTCCGTCACAGCGTGAATGGGTAAAAGCGATGCCAAATAGTCGGCTTCTGTTGGTTCTGGAGGCTTGGAAAAGAGCATTCTCCGATAATCCGGAATTCGTGTTTCCGGCAATAGAGGAATTTTTTAGTGGAGATTGGCCAAAAGCGGCTAAGCCGGTTTTTAAATAACTTCTTAGCCAAATCGCAAAAACTAACTCCTTCATCAAAAAAGACAAATCGGCTATTGACAATAAGCATTTTTTTTTATTAATATTGAAACCTTAAGGTATCTAAATGGTATATACAGTTATCATAAAGAAACCTATAGGTTGTATTATTATTAACTAAGGAGAATATTCAATGAGTACTATCAAGAAAACTTCAACCGCAGATCATGTTGATAATCATAAACGATTCATAGTTTTTGCTTTGCTATTATTGTCGTTCATTTACGCAGCAAAAGTGGTAATGTATGTTGTTGATGGGGAGGTGGACTACTACCTTCGAATGCTGCAATTCGGATTGGCCGGTCTAATGGCGGCCGTCTTGATCGGTTCGATTTATTGGAAAATAAAGTATATACCCAAAAATCAACGAAATCTTTTTTCATCCTCGGATAGTTACGTAATGCTGGCGCTTAGTAGAGCATGTATAATCTCCTGGACTTTAACCTTTATGTGCCTGTCGTTGATTATGATCACAACGAGTAAAGAGAGTTCAGTTTTTCCAGCGGAATTTTACCTTGCGCTAACCCTGTTTGTCATGCTTGCCGCATTCAGCGTGTCTTTTTTCTTTTTGTTTCGCTCAGACAAGGAAGAGGAGATTGAAGAAGGGGAAAATGAATGAATACGGAACTGGAGAATCGCATACGTGTGTTTCGGGCGGAGCATCGGCTGAGTCAGAGTGATTTAGCCAACCATATCGGCGTATCACGAAAAACGATTAGTACAATAGAGGTGGGTAGATTTATACCTTCGACCGTTATTGCATTGAAAATTGCTCACTTTTTTAAAGTACCAGTAGAAGAAATATTCTCATTAAAGGAAGTGTCCTGATTATCTATTTTTACTTTTTAATTATGTCAGTTAGCATATTTAGCTAATTATGAATTATTAAGAAAGGAGATGAAAATCATGTTTTTAAAAAACCATATTCTGGTTATTTTATTATGCCTAAGTGCATTTTCTTCTGTTTATGCGGACGAGAATGTCGTTATTGGCGAACGTATTAATCTCTATTCAAATCATTTAAAAGAAGATCGTCCTCTGTTAATCTACTTGCCTAATGGCTATAGCTCATCAATAGATAAACGTTATCCGGTGCTTTATACCCTGGACGGCGAAGAACATTTTAAGCGAGTCGTAGGTACAGTGGATTGGCTGAAATATTCTGCCAGGGTTATTCCTGAGCATATAATTGTTGCTATACCCAATACCGGTAGTAATAGATGGCGCGATTTGGCCCCTAGACGAAATGGTTCAGGCGGTGTCGATAAGTTTCTTGACTTTTTATCTTCAGAACTTATTCCTTATATTGATAAACAATATCGTACCCACCCATTTAGAATACTTAGCGGACATTCCTTGGCCGGTTTATTTACGATCCACACACTTATGCAGCGATCAGAGTTGTTCCAGGGGTACATTGCCATAAGCCCCTATTTCGCCCTGGAGCAAGGAGCATTAGTTAGACAAGCAGCAAATCATTTCAAACAACAGGATAGTTTACCTGCTTTCTTGTACGCCAGCCTCGGTGATGAAGACAATTTGCGGCCGGCATTCGATCAGTTTATTGGTATCCTGAAAAATGATGCGCCCAAAGACCTGGATTGGAATAGTCATATTTTTCCAAATGAAACGCATATGACGACTCCGGGGGTAACATTACATAGTGGGCTAAAGGCTTTGTACGCCGATTTGCAAATCAGTGGTGATTCAGAGCTATTCCAGGAAGGCATCAATAGCGTTAAGGCTCACTTTAAAGAGCTTTCAGAAAAAAAGTATGGTTATGAAGTTTCAACAGAAATGGTCGTCAGTGAGCTAGGTGTTGCGGCGCTCCGAAAAAGAGATATTGAAAGGGCAATTCATATCATGCAAATCAATGCAGTTGATTATCCTGATTCATGGCAGGCGCATGGGAATTTGTCGGTTGCACTGGAAGCAGGTAAGCAGTTAGAAGCGGCTTTAGATGTTACAAAATTAGCTCACAAATTAGCTGAAAAACAGAATCACTCTGCGAAGGATTATTTGAAAATGCGAATGCAACAATTAGAAGAAAAGGTAGCTAGGGTTTCAACAAAGAATAAATGAGGATTCGTGCCCGGGATTACAGCATCCGGATGGAAGAGGCATATCAGGTGGGTTAAGGAGCTAATCCTCTTGCACAGGGAGGGGCGCAGCAAACCCATTAGTGCTTGGGGGCTGTCAACAAAGACGACACAGTCATTGCGAGGAACCCTTCGGCTAAGCTCAGGATAAACTCCGTGACGAAATAATCCTCAACAATTGAGCACCAAATTAGGAGATTGCTTCTCCCGGCCAGCCCCGGGATCGCAATGACACAATACTTTTGAACAGCCTCCAGGCGACCCGCTTATCCGGCGTCTACGTGGAGTGACGAGCGCGATATTGCCGGTCGACTGCTAATTGACGCTGCAGCCCTCAATCTTGTTCGGCCCAATGGGGTTCAAACAGCGGCTGCGGATCTCGGGTCGCATGCCAAAGTTGTAGGTAAACATGAAGTTGCCGCTGTTATTGGGCGCATGGCAAGAGGCGCAGGCCTCCACCTTGCCGGCGACATCGACGAATGGCGGGCTCTGGTTTTCGGGCACGGGCAGTCTGCCTTTGAAATAATACCAGTCGCCGCCTTCCGTATAGTATCCCTTCTTCATCTTCAGCATGATGGTCCACTCTACGGGTGCCTGATAAATCGGGCCTGGCTCTTTTGTGCACTGTTCTTCCAGGCCCTTCTCGTCCTTCTTGGTGTATTGACAAGGAAGATTCTCTTTGAGGATGATACTGCCCTCCGTAAACGATCCTGTCTGCGCTCCCTCTAGCCCTAGGGGGTTGACAAAGATGCGTATAAAGTTCCCATGCGGATTTTCACCCGGGATCGCCAGCCCTTTCATGCTGTCCAGTGGTGGGTGCGCCAGAGCCCGCTGAAAGTCGTTCCAATCATCCGCAGGCCAGGTTCCCCAGCCCGTATAGTCTTTGACCAATTTAAAAACCGAATCGGGCGTCGTCGTCATGACTCCACGGGTCTTGGGCTCGGTCTTGACATTGTGAGCGAGTAATTCCTTCAACGAAGGATCGAACTTTTTCGGTTTCTTGGCACGCCGTAGAAACCAACTGAAGTCGGACGAATTTAGAGGATTCGTCGTCCGCGCGAAATAATGGCAGCCGATGCAACTGCTGTAGGTCTGGTTGTAGGTCTCCATTGTGGAGTTGGCCAGCAGCCGTTCCCCGGTCTTCTGATCAAAAGTGAGGATGCTTTTCGGAAATTGCATGCCGATTAGTTCGTAATTGGCCCATCTGCTGTCGCCCAACTTTGCATGCATTTTTTTATTAAAGGCTTGAACATGCTGTGGGATCGGGATCTTACGCACGACCTGGGTTTTCGTTGCGCCCTCGCAGTATTGAAAAGACTTGCGACAGTTTTCGACGCAGTTGAAGCAGAGGTCTGTTGTGCTAATCTCCTGGCCGGTCGGTGGCGCGAAACAGTTGGTGGGGCAGTTCGGATCGTTAAACGAAGCCACGCCGCCATGGGGCGGATTGATGTTGTCGACTTGTTCAAAGGACATCCACACAAACAGCGGATTGCTTTCGATCTTGTAAACAATATGCAGGCCGACCAGAGCCATCTTCTTGACTTTACAGTGGCTACTATCAGGGAAGGTCCCGACCAGCCATTGATATGTTGAATCGGGGCCATTAAAAAGCAGCGCCTCGGTAACGTAATACTTCTTCTCGAAGGTTGGGTCTCTTCGCTCTTCCTTGGTCAGTTGCCGCCAGGATGCTTTCAACTCCATAGTGCCGGTGGGCCAGACAACCGGCTTCCCGAAGGTCGCCTGTACCTCCCCGTTATACAGCTTGTTGTCCACGATGTATTCGAACATCGTCTCGTTCATGCGCACCTCGTAGCGCGCCAGCTTTCCGCGCTGGTCGAGGAGAACCCCGCCTACTGCCTGCATCCGTTCGTCCAGAATGTCAGAGTAATGGACATCTCCACTAGACTTGCTGATCTGCCGGATCACACGCGGGTTTTTAGCCTGGGTTTTATCCAATAATGGCCCACAATTTGGCGGCTGATCAGGAGCGCCCCACGCACTAGGAGGATTGAGAGAATCCATGGCTTGCGGCAGAAAGACATCATAGGCTTCCTTGTAGGTCTCCCAGATGACGCGTTCGGAGTCAGCCGGCGCCTGCGAGTTGAGATAGAGGAATACGTCCCAGGCGAACTGGAGATATTCATTCTCTCCACCCGGCAGCGCAACCGACGTTGGCAAAACGTCACTGCTCTTCTTGTGGACGAAAGAAACCACCGAAACAAGAATTAGGATCCAGCAAACTGCTACTCGAAAGGCCTGAACTGGGCGATATCGCATAAGGACCTCCTTTAGATTTTGGGTTGTTATTTTACTTTTTTAGATTCAATTGGTTTTTTGCGACCATAAAAGATCCAAAAGATAAAACCGATGCCAACGGCAATAGCCAGTGCTAAACCGAGACGCTAATCAAAAGAGTAAGCCATCCAGGAAAATCAATAGGAAGAAGACGAAGGGTAACCAGGCAGTTTCATTGAGCCATTGCTTGAAAGTTCTCATTTTTACCTCAAAAAGGGAATACCGTATAACCATTAAATATCTTTTCGAAAATGGTGTCATGTTATTCCTAGTTATGAAAACTTATAGTCTGACCAAAAACAATATAATATTCAGATTTGAAGATTTAGATGATTAATTTATCCCATAAATTCCCTTGAATTACGAAGGATAAATTATGTCTTTAGGGTAACATTAAAAATATAAAATATTTTTTACGCAATTTTCAATAAAATAATTCCTATACCAGGAACTTACTTTGTTTTTGTTCCAGCTAAAGGCTTCTGTTTTGGAAAAATCTGAATGTTATCTAAATTTCTTTTTTTGACAGGGTCATTGGAATTATTTCAACACAGTCATTTTCTTAATGAATGCCTGATTTTTTGTTTGCAAACGATAAATGTAAAAACCGCTTGCAACATCTGGCGCATCCCACTTCACATAATGCCGTCCGGCGCTCATCTGCTCTGAAAGCAGTTGTATTATTTCCCTACCTTGTAAGTCATATATTCTTAGTGAAATAAACTCTGCTTCCGGCAGATCGAAACGAATCGTTGTTGTTGGATTAAAGGGATTGGGGTAATTCTGATGGAGAAGATAATTTTTGGGGATTAAGAAAAAACTCCGGGAAGCAGACCATAATCCTGTTAAATTTTCATTTTTGCCTCTCATTCTCCAATAATAATTCGGGTTAAACGCAAAGTCGCTTATACGGTACCATGCTCCTCTTATTGTTGAATCTTCATACATAATTACTGAAAAATCGGGAGATGTGGAAACTTGCAGATGATAGCTATTTGCTTTTCCAATTTCCTTCCATCTAAATAGCATTGATGGTGTGTCATTAGCGACCCGAAAAGTAGTATTATTTATTGGTGAAACAAGAGTTATGGGAGCAAGATGAGTTGAGAAAGTCAGCACATGCGACCAATCACTAAAATCGCTACTATCGGTTTTGGCACGAACACGACAGTAATATTCTGTATTTTGAGAAAGTTGCTTAATGTGCTCATAATGAATCCGTAAATCTTCTAATGCAGAAGTTGCTTCCAGCGAGATCATATCTTCAATTTCGACAGATAAAAAGTCACGATCTGTAGAGATTTGAAGATGGTATGACGTCCCGCCGGGAATCGTACTCCATCCGATTTGGGTTTCAGTTGCTGCGATGAATTCCCCATCTTGCGGGGAAACAAGAGATGGAACCAATCCATAGAGCTTGCTTATACCGGCCTTATCTAATTGACTGAGAATTGAACGCCGTCCCATTTGAGTCAGATATGTACTGAATGCAGGTTTAGGCGAAATTGTAATTAGACCATTATTAGAAAAAGCATGGCTGCGATAATGCATGATCGAGAGGAAATCGTAGGGTGTGTAGTTTGTAGTCTCAAGTTTGATGAAATTATTATGTCGTTCGGTGTTCACATTCCCGAGGAAAATATCAACATAATCATCCCGGTCACTTCTTTGGTGTTCGTGAATCGCACCGAGGGCATGTCCCAATTCATGCCATACAACTCCTTGATTCCTTGAAACGACGCTGAGTCTCTGGGCCCTCCAGTCATACCAACAAATGAATAATTTGCGCTATCCTGGATAATGCGTATATATTTTGGTTCAATACTTCGTTCGACAAATTTCACTGATGCATAAATTTCCCACTCAGGGAAAGCACTATAAAATAGGTTCCGCATTTCCTGATCAACATTTTCAAAAATGTAATAAACGATCCGATCTGTCCATAGATTGACTTGCAGACGCGTTGCAAGGTCCGGCTTATCCTGTAAGTCGTTTGACAAGAAAAGCATATCGCCTATGACAACAACCTTTTGGTTTTTATCATTGTTATTTGTACTCTTTTGTATGTCCGTTTTATTTATTCTGACCTGATACTTCTTCTCTTGTGCAATTAAGTCTTGAGAAATGTACAGAACGAATAAAAAAATGCAGACAAAGTAAGAAATCCATTTAAATGGCGTTGCCATAAGATCTCCATTTTCGGTTATGCTGGTTGTTGATCTGGCGCCTGAATAGAGCGTTATTTTCGGATTTTTGCGAATATATGCTCTAAATATAGAAAATAAAGTACATAATTATCTTGACATTCGCTTTCAAATATTGTATTAAACGGCAGATAAACATTTTTGATATTTACGGTAGATTGATTATTTTTAAAGTATTCGATTAACGTGAATTATTGTTTTGTTAGAAATATGTTGTCCGGTTAACTTAAATAATTAGGTGTGATAAACTATGTTATGCTTTAAACCTATAGATGAAAAGGAATTACCTTGAGGAAATTATTGTTCATCGCAATTATTTTATCCGCCAACTACTTGCCGCTACTCTGCCTCAAGAGTCTTATACTCTGGAAAAAAATTCTATCCCCTTTATGCAAATTGTCAATGATTTAGATTCTTTAATCAACAGCGCAATGAAATCGAAAATGAACAGGTAAATATTGTTTGTAATTTAGCAATTTCGAAAATAATAAATGAAGAAATTGTTTTGCTTAATGGAGAATATTTATCTCCTGATATTTTTCAAGGTGCATCCTTTACTGTGGGTGATAAAGATATTAACAATTGGTGAAGAAATACTTGCTAAGTTTGAAATTGATACTGCTGCGAGTGAATGGGAGCAATATAATTCACTTCTTCCTTTAAATACTTTTAACGAATTCGGACCACAAATTATTTATGATATCGCAGTTAGAAAAGATGATAGAGTAAATTCTTTAAAAGAATGGATATGGATTTATTCCCAAAAGAGAAGAAGCTAAATGAAAGAATAAATAAGTCTTTAAATGAGCATATTTATTTATTAAACTATTCATCTAGAATATTAATGCAATTTAAATACATAAACTAAAAATGGTAATTTGCATAACTATGTGTAGTGGCATTCATAAACAAATTAAATGAGAAAAATTAAACTTTATATTGCTATAAGCTTAAACGGAAAGATTGCTAAGGCGGACGGTAGTGTCGATTGGCTTGAGTCAATGCCAAATCCGGAAAAAATTGACCATGGATATGGTGTATTCTATGAATCAATTGACACAACTATTCAGGGATACAAAACATATGAACTAATCTTGAATCGAGGAATTGAAATTCCGTCTACAGACAAGAAAAATTATGTCATTACAAGAAAACAACACCTGGCTAATACTAAGCATGTGGAATTCATGAAGGAGAATCATTTAGATTTCATTAGAAAATTAAAAAAACAAGAAGGAAAAGACATTTGGCTTATTGGAGGTGGCCAGATAAATACATTGCTTTTCAATGAGAATCTGATTGACGAAATGCAGGTTTTTGTAATGCCAATCGTAATTTCAGATGGTATTGAGCTATTTGAACTTGCGCCAAATGAAAGAATGTTTAAACTTATCGAGGCAAAATCTTATTCAACAGGAGCGGTTGAACTAAAATATAAAATAGAATGAATACGAATTCTTATTCGCAAACAAATAGACTATGATAGAAATTCAAAATTTTGATTTTTTGGTAGGCAAGTGGTCGGTACTTAACAAAAGGCTAGATGAGAGGCTAAAGAACTCCAATGAATGGACTGAATTTTCTGCAGAAATGGAAAGTAAGAAAATTCTAAATGGATTGGCCGTAATGGATGAAATGAAAACATTTCATTTTGGCGATGAATTTGTAGGCTTAAGTATTCGCATGTTTAATCCTAAATCGAATGAATGGACAATTTATTGGGCGGATACGATGAGCCCGGAACGAAAATTGAGTGAACAAGTTGTTGGTACATTTAAGAATGGCATTGGAGAATTTTATGGAACAGAAATGTTTAATGGGAAAGAGGTGAAATTACGATTTTTATGGAAAAGAGAATCTTTAGGTACAGCACATTGGGAACAAGCATATTATGATGAAAAATCTAAAGAATGGGAAACCAATTGGACAATGGAATTCACCAAAATTGAATCATAAGTCTTAAAAAAGTGTGAGAAATATAATAATAGATTATGAATACCATTAAAAATAGCGTCTGCATATTACTGATCATTGTTTGTTTCTTTGCATGCCAAAATGAGAAAACAATTGAAGACAGAATCATTGACAAAGCTATTCAAGCTTTTGGTGCGTGAACTATTGTTTTGTTGGACAATTGCGTGCACAAGGATTAAAACGGAGAAAATGACCTTATGCATAAAATAATTTTATTATTGCTGTCTCTTTTTATTTTGTCATGTCAAAATTCTATCGACTTTGAAGCAGAGAAGAGGAAAATTCAGTCTCAAATTGATTTAGTAGGTCAGGCACATTATAGCAAAGATGCAAATCAGTTTTATCAACCCAATGCAGAAAATTGGTATGATGTAAGAGGCGGCACGATAACACATGTAAATAAGTCAGATATGATAAGCGGCACACAAGCCTATCTGGATAACATGGAATTTCAAGATATGATCAAGCGTGATGATCCGATCATTGCAATATCTGATGATGCAACTTTGGCAAGTTACATTGGGTCTGTAACTGTCAAGGGAATCTTAAAAGAATCACCGATGTTCTGGGTGGTTTCATGGCAGAGTGTATTAAAAAAGATCAACGGTGAATGGAAGATTATCAGTTCAGCAAATACAGAGGCCAATGAAGAAACATCCGCTATGGTATTATTAAACCACGTCAGGAATAATCTGGGGACTCTAAAAGATAATGCTTCAATTTACGCTTATGCCGAATGCCAAGGTCCGGAAAGACCTTTTAAGACTTTGATATTATCTCGCGAAACGGATGGTAAAATTGAACAAGTTTCCGGCAATAGTCACATATTAATGAAACATGGTAGCGATTCGACGTGGGCGTACGATCTGAATAAAAAATCACCAATTAAGAGCATAGATCAATCAACCAAAGCTTTCATACAAGGCCATGAGCTTCATTGGCTTAGTTTTCGACCCGAAGACAGATATGCGAAACCCATTCTAAAAGAAATCACAAAATTTCAAAATCAAACAGCATTTAATATCGAATTTAAAGATGCACTGAACAAACCAGTAAACTTCTATTATTCTTTTGATACATACATTCCATTGGGTTTCGATCTGCTTACAAATGACCAAGGTGAATTAGTCACTGTCAATTTTGAAAATTGGGAAAAGATAAATGAAGTTTCCGTTTTCAAAAAAGCAATTTTCAAGCATAGAGGCGAAGTATTTGAATATAATTTTGTTGATATCAAATTCAATTCATTAGATGATCAGGATTTTGAAAGTAAAATTGGATTAATTAATTAGATGAAAATAAACAATATTAAATTGGGCTAAAAAACATAATGAGCAGCTTAAACTCCAAAACCGAAGTGTTGAAACCAATTAATTATAAAGGTTTTTTCTTGGATTTGGCAATCTATATATCTGTAATGTTTTTAGTTAGAGAAATATATATCCCGAATATTGGGTTTCTTGCAAATGGTCTTTTTTGGTCATTTTCCACTTTAGCCGTAGCTACTTGGAGAATGAAAGTAAGAGGAGTAACATGGAAAGATTTGGGTTTACACAAGCCCAAAAACTTTAAAAAAACTATGCTGGTATCTGTCTTAATTCTAGTATCTACTATTATATCTATATTGGTTTTTAATCTTATTAAAGACCAATTACCATTTGTGCCAGCACCAGACACCTCCCCAGAGAGTGCGGTTTCTAAATTTGGAGACCTTAAAGGAAACTGGCCGCTTTTCTTTTCAATTATGCCAATGGTTTTGATTGAATCATTTTTAGAAGAACTATTAGATAGAGGGTTCTTAATGAATTGGTTTGAACAATTGTTTTCTAAGATTTCATTCGCCACAATCCTTGCTGTGTTATTACAGGCTGCAATTTTCGGCTTCAGACACTCACATGATCTATCAGAAAGATCAATAACGGTTGGACTCATTGGTCTGGTTATGGGTACAGCATACATGGTTTTTGGACGCAATTTATGGCCTTTAATCATAGCACATTGTACACTTAATACGATGTCTATGCTAGATAGGGTATAATAAGAGCAATGTGGAATTTGTCGAAATCGTAATTTGGAAAAATGCAATTAAGTTAAGAAAAAAAACGACACGCCAACAATGCCTATAATCCATTGCTATGTTTGTGGCTTAATCGAAATTTCTTACATTTAACCCGGCTTAATCTTAAGCTTAACGTGGAGTTCAATTATGTTAAATACGAAACTTACACTAATCATAATACTTGCAATTCTCTCTGTTGCTGCCAAGGCATTCGATCTTGAAATATCTCAAGAAAAAAGTACTGTTGAGGAAAGAATTGAATTTACGTCACAAAATGATTCGATTGTCGGATACTTAAGTAAGCCAATTGAAACCAATCAGTTTCCTGTTGTTGTAGTGCTACATTCCGCAAGTCACAGTCATCACGATAATGATATTTATAATCATCTTGAAGACCAATTAGTTAAGAATGGAATAGGAGTATTCACTTATGACAGAAGAGGTTCTGGAGAATCTACAGGAGATTTTAATACAGCCAGTTTAGAAACGCTGGCAAAAGACGCGCTGAATGCCATTGAAAAATTAAAAACAAGAGATGATGTAGATAAAGATAAAATCGGATTATTTGGTATTAGTCAAGGTGGTTGGCTTGCACCATTGGCATTTTCTATAAATTCAAATGATATTTCGTTTATGATTTTAGTTTCAAGTTCTGGAGTGAGTCCAGCAAGACAGATGGAATATAGTGCTGTAACAACTCTGAAAATAAATGGATATTCAAATGAAACTATTGATACAGCAAAATATTTGAGAAATATTACAAACGAATATTATAGAGGTAATCGAGATAGAGAAAAGACTCAAGTAGTAATTGACAAATATAAAGAAGAACCTTGGTTTCAAGATGTCTATTTGCCTTGGAGAGGTAATTTACCAAAAGATGTAGGCATAACTAAATGGATACACGAAATGGATTTCAATCCTACTGAATATTTTGAAACCGTAACGATTCCTATCATTCTATTTTATGGAGAAACCGACAGATGGGTTCCTCCAGCAGAAAGTATAAACGTGTGGGAAAATGCTCTGAAAAAAGCGAAGAATAATCAATTTGAAATTTATAGAATTAAAAACTCTGGTCATATGATGATTTTAAATGAAGATAATAATCCAACTCAAGAAATAATATCTGAAGAGTACTCGAAAATCTTAAAGACTTGGTCAAACAAATACATTAAATAAAACGGCTACGATAAATTTTAAGTCTCATTTTTATGGAAGCCAGGTGTTGTTATCGAAATAAATTTCATTGAAAAAGATAGTAAACAGACTATGGAGATAAAGGAAGAAGATGGAACAATCTCCTTGAGTTACTCAAAGAAATGATGGCTAACCCTTTCTCGCTATAACATCTAATTCTATTAGAAAAAAAATTTACTAAAATAATGAAGTTGAGGTCAGTTTTTTGGTGTGTGGCAATCACTTAAAAGAAATTCAGAATAATGGATTGAAAGTTATAAGCAGCAAAAATGAATTTTTTTCCAAACCTAAAATTGCGTCAGACAACCCGAAGTTTAAAATGAAACTTACACTAACAATAATACTTGCAATACTCTCCGTTGCTGCCAAGGCATCCGATCTTGAAATATCCCGACCCATTTTATATATGGAGAGTGGAACGGCGTATACTGTCTTTAATTTGAGCTGGGACAATGCCTGGAGTAATGAGAAGAATAATGATGGGATTTGGCTTTTCTTTAAATCTTTATTGCAAGATGGAGGATACCAACACATTCAAGTCTTGTCTGAGGGGCATTCGGTTGTTTCTGTCTTCTCAGATGATGACTATCCTTTGGATTTTGAAATTCCGCAAGATGGCATTGGCCTGTTTTTATTTCCAAAAAATAGTTTTAGGGGAAAAATTGAAGCCGCTATAAAAGTTATGCTTAACCCGAAAAGTTTTGAAAATGTCAATACCAGGAATTCGTCTTTTACAGCTTACGGAATTGAGATGGTAAAAATACCCAAAGGAAGTTTTGAATTGGGAGATCCGGATGCCAAAGCTCTTGAATACGGAAGTTTTTATCAACCAAATGCAGAAGGAAATTTCGCCGGACTTGTCTCCATTAAATCGGAAGATCAAGAATTAGAAGTGTCTACTACAGGTGATTTATATTATCGTAAATCGGAAGGGTACGAAGGTGATCAGAAAGGATTGATTCCTTCCGCTTTTCCTAAAGGAGTATCCCCTTTTTACATCATGAAGTACGAACCAACCGAAGGACAGTATGCTGTTTTTTTGAATAGTCTTAGTCAAAGCCAAATTGGGTCTAGATTAATCTTCAATGAGGAGAATTATTATGCTCAAGGTGGAACGATCTCCCAAAATGAGGGTCAATATTCCTCATCATATCCTGACAAACCCTGCTTGTTTATGAGCTGGGATGATGCTATGGCCTACGCTGATTGGGCCGGTTTAAGACCCATGACCGAATTTGAATTTACCAAAGCTGCACGCGGAACATCTAAACCCAAAGCTGGTGAATTTCCATGGGGCTCAAACAACAAAGAAAAGATGCAACGCTTCTCTGATTCAACCGGTATGCTGGTTATGTTAAACGGTTGGCAAGAATCATATCTTAAAGAGAGCAACAGAGAATACTTTGGAGCGTCATATTATTGGGTAATGGATATGGCAGGGAGCATGTGGGAACGATTGATCACTGTAGGCCACCCGAATGGCAGAAATTTTAGAGGGTCACATGGTGATGGAATTCTATCATCCGATGGCAATGCTACAAACGAGAACTGGCCAGATGGAGCTGATGAATCAGGAGGCATCGGCTTTCGCGGTGGAGGATTTTATGGATACGAACGAGCCTATCATGAATTCAATCCATTCAGCCCAATCTCTTACAGACCCTATGGAGGTTGGCATGGTGGAATGAGAACAAATTCATACGGTGCGAGATTCGTTAGAAATAGTAACTAGTTAACTGAGCAGAATTAGTTATTCACCACCTTCGTTTAGAAAAGCAAGATTTTGAGTAATTCGAAGCAAATATGCTCACTGAGATTATCTGAGAAGTTATATGGCATTTAAAGCTAAAATATAAATGAGTTTTTTAGTAGCTGAATGGAGGAAATTAGCAATCGCTAATTATGAAATAGACAAGTCAGTTTTGGCGGATTATATTCCATTTGGAACTGAACTTGATTTATGGAATAACAAATGCTATGTGAGTCTTGTGGGATTTATGTTTATCAATACGAAATTGTTGGGGATTAAGATTCCGTTTCATACTAATTTTGAGGAAGTAAATTTAAGATTCTATGTAAAAAGATTAGAAAATAATGAATGGAAACGAGGAGTGGTTTTTATAAAGGAAATTGTTCCTAAACCAGCGTTGACTTTTGTAGCAAATATGGTTTACAACGAGAATTACGAAACAATGGAAATGAACCACATTTGGCAAGAAAATAATGAGCATAGAATAATTGAGTACAGGTGGAGAAAAAACTCAAATTGGCACTCGATTAAAATTGTAGCCTTGGAAGAATCAGAAGAAATTGAGCTGGAAAGTGAAACTGAATTTATAACTGAACATTATTGGGGATATGCAAAGGTTGATGAAACAAAAACCAATGAATATGAGGTAACTCATCCAAAATGGGAAAAATATAATGTTGTAGATTATGAAATCAATGTAGATTTTGGCAGCATTTTTGGTAATGAATTTCAATTTCTTTCTAAAAGAAAACCAACCTCAATTATGTTAGCAGAAGGTTCAGAAATTACAGTAGAAAAGAAAAGAAAAATAGAAAAACAATAACCTCTACATTATTTGAGTTAAGTATGAATTTCGTTTTACCTTTTTGTCTTTTCGGAATATCCACTAGTATTATTCTAGGTATCATATTTCTCTTAAAAGGAAAAGGGAAATTTATTTCAAATATGTTTTTGGGTGTATTTTTTTTACTACTCGCAATCAGATTAGGTAAGTTATTGGCTCAAGAGTACGCTCCCACCATTATCCTGGATACCTATTTTAACCTTATGCATGCTGCATTTCTTGCCATCGGCCCTGTTATTTGGCTGTACATCTGTACCTATTTATCTCCAATCTCTTTCAGGAGAAACAATGTATTTACTCATTTCATACCTACCCTAATCTCCTTGCTGTTCGCATTCCATATACGCAAAATCAGTGGGGAGCCGGCTTGGTTTTTTATCTACTGGATTATTCAAATCCATCCACTTTTATACGTTTTCCGATCTGTGAAATTGTTAATACAAAGCCCCTATTCAAAAAAATTAACACCAAATCAAAGAATTTGGCTCTATAGCCTTTTGGGAATCGTAGCGTTTATCGTCGGTATGAATATTCTCTATTTTATTTTTAATTTTCCTTTTTATTTGGTAACCGCCCTTTTATTGATCGTCACTTTCTATATTTTTACTTTTTTGTCATTTAATAATAAGATTAATGTTCTTGTTGGAAAAAGTGATAAAAAATATAAAAACCTCAACATCCTTCCACAACAAATTAATCAGCTCCAAGAAAAAATAAACTGGCTTTTACTGGACCAGGAATGGTACTTAAATGATCAAATTAAGTTGTCAGATATTTCTGATAAGCTAAGTACACCAACCCATATTATATCCAGGGTGATAAATGAAAGTAGTGGAATGAGTTTCCCAGAATACCTTAATCATTTGAGAATTGAAAGGGCTCAAAAAAAAATAATTGCAGAGGAGGGTAAAAAAATAATTGCCATCGCTCTTGAAAGTGGTTTTTGTTCTCTTTCAGCTTTTAATAGAGCTTTTAAAAAGAATTCCGGCATGAGCCCATCCAAATACAGGACAAGATATTCTACGAAAACAGTAACCGATTTAGAAAGTAGGTAGCTTCTCAAGTTCATTTCTTTTTATTTGATTGAAATAAATTAACTTAAAATCAATTAACTAAAAGGACAACTTATGAAAACGATGAAAGTTTTAACCCTCCTGATCGGAATCGTGTTCGCCCAAATCTGTTTTGCGCAAAGCCACGTTCCTCAAAATGATTCGACTTATTACGATTCCTGGGTTGGTGAGTGGTATAAAGAAGTAGACGGTGAACTTAGTAGTGTGCCAACTTTTGTGGTTAAGCGAGCTTTATATCACAGTTCATTCGAAGAATACTGGATGGGTGCAGGTGGAAATTTTTCAATGGCCTGGAGAGCATGGGATACTAGAACTCAGAAATGGGATTTTGCCTGGATGTCAACAGATGGGCTTTTTCAGATTTGGGAAGGAAAGAAGGTAAACGGCATTTGGTATATTTATAAGATATTTATCATCAATGACCAGGAAGTGTTATCACGCCAGGCATTTACGCCACAAAACGATAATACATTAATCAGAACCAGTGAGCATTCCAAAGATAACGGCAAAACCTGGCGATTAAGATTTACAGAAAAATATATAAAAAGATAAGCTTAAAACGCAGAAGAATCTTATTCACTATTGCTAACATCAGATAGAAAAACAAAGTGTCTTACTGCAATTCAAAAGTCTAATGATTTCTAGAAAGTCCGCCAAGAAGTACTAAATTTAAAAATAAATCTTGGCTCGCAGGTAAGGAAAAGTAATGTGCTCTCAATCAAACCATTTTTTATTAAGGTCGTTTGACATATTATGTATAAGCCATCATTAGTTTTGAGATATTATTTTAAATAACTTAAGAAATTTGATTCCTAAGAACGGTTGAACTGAGCGGCCCGTGTCACCAAACTGCACGATCTTCCTCGAAAGCACTGTCTAAATGATGTAAAAATAGTTCATCGTGAATTTTGTCACTAAAAAGAAACTCCTTTAGCTCACGGATTATCATCGTATGTCGGTGGGCCTTCAGAGTTGTAAATATAATACGAAGTTGTTTTTCATAGTTTCGGATTTTGCTTAAAACTGTAGTAGAAACACAAGAAACTTTTAAACTCTTATTTAATGCTGGCTAACATTACGGATAAGCTGCATTTTTGCATCCATTATAGTCTCCTTATTGATTCACTTTTACCTACTTTTGTTTACCAGAAGAGAAAATTCCTTCGACGTTTCGCTTACCAGACCCCCGGTATCAGCCGATGCCGTACCCGCTCCGTATACTCGACATAACCCGCAAGTTCCTCCCGCAGCATCCGCTCCTCCCCGATAATCCGCAGAGGGAAGGCAAGCGCAAGAATCACCCCGACTAAGGCTCCCCATCCCGATCCGAGCAGCAAGGCCATCCCAGGGAGAATGACGATCACCCCCACGTACATCGGATGACGCACCATCGCATAAGGCCCTGTATCGATCACCTGATGCCCCCGCTCATCTTGTATCCGCACCGTCCGAGATAAATAAGCATTCTCCATTGCCACGATATGCACCAGATAAAATCCAGCCATCATCAATATCCCGCCGATTATCTGCGCCCACAAGGGTACAAGGGATAACTTCAAGCGCACCGCGTCAATCGGAAGAAAGATTATCCACCCCAGATAGACTACCGTGATCACGACCGTAAACACCTTATCCCATGTCTTTTGATCTTCCTTGATGATCCCCTTCCGCTCTTCAATAACATCCGGGTTATGCTTGCTGAGTTGAGTCAGAGAGAAGGCCGCGTACACAATCATCAAACCGAGAAACACCCAGCCCGCCACCCAATTGATCGTCCCCGCCGGGACAAAAATCATCGCCGCAAACACCGCATAGGTGATCACTAACCGCACAATTAATTTCACATCCATGATTCATTCCTTTATGATTTACCATTTTATTTAGTATACCATAAATAAATATTTAGTGCCAACTAAATACTGGACTTTCGCCAATTTAGAGCCAAAGGGCAAAGAGAAATAGAGGTTTACATTTCGGATGATTTGCTTAGGTCATGGTGAGAACTTGCACAGTTTAGGGACGCTGGACAAGGAGCGCGTTATAGTGGTGTCTTTCTGCCATTTCCGAGGAAGACATCATGCTCAAAAGCATCGCTGAAGTTGCCCACGAACTGACTCAGTTTGTCTACGAGTTGAACTTACGGCTATCGAAGCCACAACAGCAACATGTCAAACAAATCGCCGATGGTCTCATCACCATTGAAGGCGACAAGAACTTGTCGAACATTTATCGGCACTTCGTTGGTGATCCCTGTCCAAAGTCTGCTGCAGATACGTTTCGTGAAGCTCCTTGGGTTTGGGATGGCAAAGAATGGCAGAAAATTGATTCAAAGGGGCCCTCAAAAAGAGCTTTTCATGCAATGACCTTCGATAAAAAGAATAATCAAATCATTCTTTTTAGTGGGCGTTTTGAAGATACACTCTTAACAGATACTTGGAGTTGGGACGGAAAGAAATGGTCACTTTTAAACACAACGGGGCCAATGAGAAGAGGGGTTTACTCTTTGGAATTTGACAGGGAAAGAAAGCAATCCATATTTCATGGTAGTGGAATTAGAGAAAATAAAAATTGGATACTTTATGGAGATACATGGTCATGGAATGGATCCACATGGACAATTGTGAATAAAATGGCTAATAAAAAATTTAACTTCGGCTCATGATTTTCAATTCGGTGGTTGTTGAACAATTCAATTTATAAATTAAATGTTTTATAATAAATCACCAAGGCTGATTTGCGCCGGTCAGTTTTATATAAGGTATCAAATGCCGTTTACACCTTTACACATGGGTCCAGGGATTTTTCTAAAATCCATCCTTCAAGGAAGTTTCAGTCTATTGATATTTGGCTGGTCTCAAATAGTCATGGATTTACAACCTTTGATTGCCATGATTACAAATGAAGGAAAGCTACATGGATTTTCTCATACTTTTATTGGCGCAATTCTTATCGCTATAGTTTCTGCGTTGTCCGGAAAATATTTGTCTGAATTCGGTTTAAAATTAATTGTCATATCAAAAGATGGTAAGCCAATTAAAATCAACTGGCTTGTAGCAATGTCCAGCTCTTTTATAGGTACTTTTAGTCACGTTATACTTGATGCAATCAAGCATAATGATATTTTTCCTTACTTCCCATTTACTGAATACAATAACTTTTTGGGCATAATATCTGTATCGAATTTATATAAATTCTGTCTATATTGCGGTTTAATTGGTTTTGCCATTTACTATTTTGTTTTGTTCAGGTTTAAAAAAAACTAAACGAATCAACATAACAAAAGCATTAAAATTGCTCAGCCTTTAATATATTAGATTACGCTTGCTGGGTTTAAATCTCATTCAGTTGTCCTCAATCAAAAAATTATCTTAAATTTTTTTTATGTCATTATTTCAAAAGTCAGTAATCAATAAATATCTAAAAACGCTGAATTCAGAAGTAGTCGAAAATTCGTTCCTGAGATTCAAAAAATTCTATGGCAATGTTGCTCGTCTCGAAAATATCCGTTTGCTCAAGGAAGAGAATTACCAGGAAGGTTTCCTTCGCGAAATATTCGTTCAGGTTTTAGGTTACAAAATTAATCCTGATGAAAATTATAATCTAACGACCGAATTCAAAAACTTAACGGATGCCAAAAAAGCAGACGGCGCTATTTTAGCCGATGGCAAAGCAATCGGCGTCATTGAATTGAAATCCACCAAAACAACCTCACTCGAATCAATTACCGATCAGGCGTTTAATTATAAAAATCACCAAACAAATTGCCGATACATCATTACCTCCAATTTTGAAAAAATCCGGTTTTACGTCGACAACGCAACAGATTTCGAAGAATTTAATCTATTTACTTTGTCTGAAGATGAATTCAAAATTCTGTACCTGATTTTAAGCAAAGAAAGCATTTTTAATGAAATTCCGCTAAAGCTGAAAAAGGAATCTGTTCTTCACGAAGAAAATATTTCCAAACAGCTTTACCAGGATTATTCTAATTTTAAACGCAACATATTTGAAAACCTGGTTAAAAATAATCCGCAATTCGACAAACTTACCCTATTTAAAAAATCGCAAAAACTATTAGACCGTTTCCTGTTTGTTCTTTTTGGTGAAGACAGCGGATTGGTGCCGCCAAATGCTGTTTCTAAAATAATTGACCAGTGGAAAACTTTAACTGAATTAGATGAACCGGTTACTATTTACAGCAGATTTGTCAAGTTATTCCACCATCTCGATGTCGGCCATAAATATAAAACTTTTGAGATTCCAGCTTATAACGGCGGCCTTTTTCAGGCGGATAAAATGCTTGATGAATTCCAAATTGATGATGACATTTTGTTGAATGATTCTTTAAAACTTTCCTCGTATGATTTTCAAACTGAAATAGATGTTAATATTTTGGGACACATTTTTGAAAACAGCTTAAACGAGATTGAAGAACTAACTGCCGAACTTGAAGGCAAAACGGTCGATAAAAAGAAAACCAAGCGCAAGAAGGAAGGTATTTATTACACACCAAAATACATCACCAAATACATCGTTGAAAATACGGTTGGCGAATTATGCAAACAGAAAAAGAAAGAATTAAAATTAGATGCAATTGATATTTCGATTATTCAGAACAGCCGGACGAAACAAGGGAAATTAAATCGAAAAGCGTTTGATTTGCTCGACCGTTTAAAATTGTATTCCGACTATTTGCTTTCTTTAAAAATATTAGACCCTGCCTGTGGGAGCGGCGCTTTCTTAAATCAGGCTCTGGAATTGTTAATTGAAGAACATCAGTTTGTAGATGAAATACGCCGCCAGTTGGAAAAAGACAGCCTTGGTCTTTTTAATATCAAGAAGTCCATACTGGAAAATAATATTTACGGCGTGGATATAAATGAAGAATCGGTTGAGATTGCCAAGCTTTCTTTGTGGTTAAGAACTGCTGAGCGGGGAAGAAAACTTTCCAATTTGAGCAATAATATCAAATGCGGCAATTCTTTAATTGACGACCCGGAAGTGGCCGGTGAAAAGGCCTTTAAGTGGGATGAGGAATTTCCTGAAATTATGGCTAATGGCGGTTTTGATGTAGTTATAGGAAATCCACCTTATACATATCGTAATGCTATATCTGATATCGAGAAGAAATATTATAAGGAAAATTTCAATTCTACTGAAGGCAATTTTGACTTATATAAGTTTTTTATCGAAAGATTATCTCATTTATCAAAACTTAATGGCTTTTGCAGTCTAATTGTTCCGAACACATTTTTAACAGCTGCTACATATAAAAAACTTAGAAAAATAATTCTGGATACATTTTCAATTTTGGAAATATTTGATTTAGGATTATCAATATTTGAGGATGTTGTTGTTGAGAGTATTGTCTTTACTTTTCAGAAAAATCTACATAGGAAAAAACTCACTAAAGTTAAAATTCAGAGAAATCGAAACAACTATTTTCTAAATCTTGAAAAAGAGCATAAAATTAGTTTCATAGATTCTTTAAGTGATGATTTTACCTTCAATATCTATTTATCAAATGAAATTAAAAAATTAACAGACAAAATTTGGATAGATTCCGTTCCGCTTCAATCAATTTGTTATTGTACGGTTGGAATAAATACTGGTTATATTAAAAATGAAATGACTTCTAACTCGAGAATTGATTCTCGTTATCATAAAATGCTAAATGGCAAACATATAGGTCGTAATTATGTGGCTTGGGCTGGTGAATGGATAATGTATGATTCGGACTTTGTTAAAAGTTATGGCGACAGGGGAAGAACCCTACCTCCTGAATATGTATTTACTTCTGATAAAATTCTTGTTCAAAGAACTAGGCGTGGTATGGTAAGAAAACTAGTCTGCTATTATGACGATGAAAAATTTTATAATTTAAATCGTTTGTCAAATATTGTGTTAGAAAATAACGAGTATAATTTAAAGTATATTTATGCTTTAATGAATTCTCTATTGCTTGATTTTTATTTTAATAAAGTATTTAATGAATATGAAGTAAAGCCACTCCACCTTTCAAAACTTCCTATCAAAAAATGTAAGATCTCTATTCAGACTCAGTTTAGCGTGAAGGCTGATTTAATTCTCAATTCAAATAAACAAATAAATCTTTTGGCAAAAAACTTTTTAAATAGAATAAAAACAAATCTGGAGACATTTAATATTACCAATAAATTGAAATCATTTTACGATTATGATTTTTCCATTTTCTTAGTTGAATTAAAAAAGCAGAAAATAGTTTTATCCCTAAAACAGCAAGATGATTGGGAAGAGTATTTCAATGAACGCAAATCTGAAATCAACTCTCATCAAAATCAAGTTTATGAAGTAGATAAAAAAATCGACCAAATGGTTTACGAATTGTACGGTTTAAACGAAGAAGAAATCCAAATCGTAGAAAAGAGTTTTGAATAATCTAATTATGAAAACTTTATTATTAGTCAACTTGATTTAAATAGTGTTTATATCGCGATATAAAAACCCAAAAACTAAATTCATTACAAATAAATAAAACCTTCGCTATATAATACTGCCGAACCTGCTATCTGAACTTTTTTCCCAAGGTATTGGCAATACAATGTTCCAAGTCGTTCCGATAGCTGAATTGCAGTTAGTTTTTTCTTTTTTAATTTTTCTGACCAATAGGGAATCAATGTACAATGTGCGGATCCAGTTACCGGATCCTCCGGTATCCCGGCTCCTGGCGCAAAAAATCTGGACACAAAATCAGACTTTTCACCCTCGGCAGTTATAATGATTCCTAAACAGTCCACTTTCATTAATTGTTCAAAATTGGGCTTTATTTCTTGAATCACAGACTCAGTATCGTAAACAACCAAGTAATCCCGTGACTTTAATACTTCCCTTGGCTGCACACCTAATCCTTCGAGTAATTCTTTTGGTGGCTTACATTCACCAGGTTTCCATGATGGAAATTCCATTGAAAGTAAATTGTCAGACTTTTCTACAGCTAATTTGCCGCTTAACGTTTCAAAAACCACCCTTTCTGATGATTGATCGATATAGTTAAATATTACATAGGCGGTAGCCAGAGTAGCATGGCCACATAAGTCAATCTCCACTTTTGGCGTGAACCAACGTAGGTGGTAATTGTGATCCTTTTTAACAAAGAATGCCGTTTCTGCCAAATTATGCTCTGCTGCAATGGCTTGGAGTTGGCTATCTGGGAGCCAGCTATCTAAGGGACAAACAGCAGCAGGGTTTCCTTTGAAGATCTCAGTTGCGAAGGTATCAACATGATATTTTCTAATTTTCATAATAAGACTCCTACACGGGGTATAAATCGGATGCAAGGTACTTCAACCCGGTATCAACTGCCACGGTAACGACGGTTTTTCCTTCGCCAAGTTCTTCCGCTAGCTGAAGAGCACCAACGACGTTCAATCCACTCGACGTACCTGCAAAGATACCTTCTTCCTTCGCAAGAAGCCGCACCATTCGCCTTGCCTCTTTCTCGTCAATCCCACGGGCTTCGTCGTATAGTTTTCTATCTAGCAGCGGGGGGGTATAACCAATGCCAATCCCTTCAACATCGTGTGAACCGGCGCTGCCACCTGAGAGAGTGGCGGTGGTAGCTGGTTCCAGAGCAACAATCCTCACTTCCGGATAGTCGTGTCGCAGTTCCTGGGCAACGCCCATGAGCATTCCTGCTGTACCAACACCGCCACAAAACTCATCGATAGGACGGTCAACTTGCTGCAGCAACTCTTTACCTATATTGCGGTGGCCAATAATGATATCTGAATTGTGCAATTGATTTGTGAAGTAACAGTCCTCAGACTCGGCCAACGATCTGGCTTTTTTCATCATCCTGGGGATTAAATCCGGGGTTGTCATACCGCCTTTACTGGGTACCATAAAAAGTTCCGCACCAAACGCCTTCATCGTCTTAAGTTTTTCTATGGCGAAAGCATCCGAGGAGACCACTCTGAAACGATACCCTTTAACCGCACATATAAAGGCAAGAGAGGAACCTGTACTGCCACCCGAGTATTCAACTACTGACATCCCCGCTCGGAGGTCCCCTCTTTTTTCAGCCTCTTCAATCATAGCCAGGGCCATCCGGTCTTTATAGGAGCCGGTTGGATTGAAGTATTCCAGCTTGACGAGAATATCGGCACTGCCCTTGGGTACAATCTTTTGAAGCTGTACTATCGGTGTTTTTCCAATAGCATCCAAAGTGGTTGGCGATTTTAAGTGCTGAACTTCCTTCATGTATTATCCCTCCATTTTCTGTGGTTCGATATTTGTCGATAACGGGCTAACGTCTGCATGAGCAGTTTCAATTTGTCGTGAAGCGGCGAGTTGAAAGCCGTCTCTATGCATTGTTATGCTCCCTTCTGATTCATGACTGATACCTTCTAAATATTTCAAGGAGCCTGCTCTATTTTAATCATCTATTCGATGCTGCCAATCCAATGCCAAAACCTACGAATATTACACCACTAGCACGGTTCATTATTCGTCTCCTCGTTGGAGAGGAAAACCATTTCTGTGTGGACGCTGCAATTGATGCATACCCTATATGAATAAGGATAACTAAAATACTATATGTTGATACTAAGATGGAAAATTCACCAATATAACCTACAGAGTTATTAATAAATTGCGGAAAAATAGACATAAAGAAAAAAATGGCTTTAGGATTTAATATTTGTATTAACGCCCCTTCAACAAATCTCGATTTAGTCTTATGTTTTTCAGTATAGGCTTCATCAATCTTAAAGGATGGTGCTCGCCATAGTTTGATACCTAAGTAAACAAGATAGATAGCACCAATATATTTTATAACTGAAAATACTACTGCAGACGTTGCCAAAATTAATCCAAGGCTAGTGGTTGCTGCAACTGTAGCAACAACAAATGTTCCACTAGCAATTCCAATGATACCACCAATTGATTTGCTCACACCATAACGCATTGAATTTGATAACGTGTATACTACTCCTGGTCCTGGACTAAGAATTACAGCTGATGCACCAAGTAAATATAGTAAATAATTTTCCATGCAATCTCTCTTCTAAAAATTGTATATACACAAGTCAGAATACCTACTCAGGTTTACAACGATTAGTTTTGGGTGTCTTCATTCTTTTTGGCATCTTTTGCACATAGGCTGTAGCTCATTGAGCATCGGTGAGGGATACCCGCATCCAACACATTGAGACCATGTTGAAATATGATCGCTGTGCATCCCATATTTCTTTTTTAACGACAGGTCTACTTTTTCGACAATTGCTTGACATTCATCAGCAGACAGTTTTTCATTTTTTGCAGTCCACGAACTTGAATTGATATAATCTGGGAATTTTGGAGCTTCGCCCCATTTAACAGCACTATTTGTCGTTGTTCGACTTCTCCCTAAGAGATGCATATGAACCTTTCGATGTGCTCTTGCATTCTTCGGCCCTTGAGGCTCTGCAAGATCATTTAATCCCCAGTTTCCAGCCTCCCAATAGTTAATACACCCTCCCTCAAGCTGAGATAGTACTTCAAGCATAGCTTGGCCAGTTGCTGCTACTAAAAATGACCATAACATTAATTCAATCGGAGTGAGTTCGCTTCTTTCCCACACTTCCCTAGATGGATGGATCAATAGGTTTCCACCATCTTGACGGTCAATAAGTGCTGATGCAGGAAGGCTGATATCTCCTCCATTGCAAGTAAAAAGTTTTAGTATCATAGCCCTCCTTTCTGAGTCGCATATCATAGTTTATCAAACCTAATTACTTAAGTTAACTGGAGAATGTATTGTCCAAACTAGTTTTCTAATTGCTTTTCCCATTTGTTTAGATTTTCCAAATTAACACCGATCCCACCACAGACTATTACCAGAATAGATTTTGCTTCAGTAAGAATATGCAAATTATCATAAACGACAGCCAAAGCTGCTCCACAGGCAGGCTCGACCAAAACCCTGTGGTCATCAACAAATCTTCGACAAGCACGAATCGCTTGTAAATCAGTCACCGTGGTTGGAGTTACTTGATTCGATTTTCCCCACTCAAAAGCTTTGGAAGATACTTGCTTTACACCCAAGGTAACTGCCAAACTAGTAATTGCATCCAGTCGAACTAGCTTTCCCGACTTTACTGATGAATAAAGAGAATCCGCACCCTCCGTTTCAACAGTTATGACCGGAACATCTTTCCAGGCTGCATTGCGTTGCAAGCCTGCCATCACACCACAGAAAAGTCCTCCACCGCCAACGGATAAAATAATTACATCCGGCTTTTCGCACTGATTTATCGATTCATCGATAATACTGGAATGACCATCCCAAACAACCGGATCATCGAAAGGATGAAGATAGCCACCCGAGCTTATTTTCGACAGCCTGAGCGCTTCCTGATGAGCTGCATCCCACTCCCTGCCAAACTTTTCAACCTTTGCTCCTTCGGACTTGATGGTCTCGCAAACTGATGCATTGGTGGTTTCCGGAACAACGATGGTGACATCAACTCCTAGCCTTCGTCCTCCAAACGCAATCGCATATCCGGCATTACCGCCCGAAGAGGAAAATAAATGGGTTATCCCGTTCGACACCAGGGTTTGACATAACAAACCCATACCCCGCATTTTAAACGAACCAACCGGCTGATAACATTCCATTTTCAAGAGAACCTCTTTACCAATCAATTGACTCAATTTATGTGATTTGATAACTGGAGTTTCTATATGCAATCTTTTATCTTTTATCATTTTAATCATCCTTGAAACTGGCAATACATTCCATTTCAACCAGAGCATCCAGCGGCAAGCGAGAAACCTCTACTGTTGTGCGCGCTGGTTTATGCTTTCCAAATATGCTTTCATAAATTGAATTCATATTTTTAAAACCGTTCATATCTTTTAGAAAGACAGTCGTTTTGACGATGTGAGATAAATCGAGACCTAAACTTTTCAACACCGCTTCAACATTCGCCAGCACCTGCCTTGTCTGTTCTTCGACATCTTTTCCCATCATTTCCATCGTTTGCGGATTCAAAGCAACTTGACCGGAGCAAAATATTAGATTATCGCAAACTATTGCTTGTGAAAATGGGCCGATTGATTTGGGGGCATTTTGAGTATTTATGATTTTCATGTCACCTAATCCCTTCAAAATATTTATCCTTTATATCAAAGTGCGCGTCGCACTTTTTACATCTTGGTTGACAACTTAAGCTAAATATAATATATTAAATTTAATACTTACAATACTAATTTAATCATTAATTCATACCTCAGGAGTATTAAATGGATTTGCGTCATTTGAGATATTTTATGGCAGTTTCGGAATGTTTGCATTTTGGTAAAGCGGCTGAAAAGCTATTCATGGCACAGCCGCCTTTAAGCCGGCAGATAAAACAGTTGGAGGATGAGCTTGGAGTTCTTCTATTCAATAGAAACAAAAGAAAAGTTTCCTTGACGACACAAGGAGAATATCTATATAAAGAATCTCTTAAAATTTTCGGCCATTTAGATTCAATCAAAAAATCATTAAAATTGATCGATAAAGGAGTGGTAGGCCAAATTAACATTGGCTATGTTGGTGCGGCTATGCACTGTATTCTTCCGGACCTTCTCGTAAAATTGAAAGACGCTTATCCGGAAGTAAATACCGTTTTATCGGAGTTAAATAATGAAAATCAAATTCAGGCAATTAAAAGCGGGCAAATTGATGTAGGTTTCTTAAGAACTCCCGTTAACGTTGAGGGGATGAAAGTTAAAACTATTTATAAAGAAAATTTTTCACTGGTAGTACCTTTAAATCACAAACCTATTAAACCTAACAAATCCGGATTGAAAAACTTAGCTGATGAACCCTTTATCTCTTTTTCAAGAGAGTGTGGTCCGGGTTTGATTGCCAGTATCAATAACATTTGCAATAAATGTGGTTTTTCACCAAAAATCGTTCACGAGACTAGCCAAATAAATTCCATCATCAGGTTGGTTGAGAGTGGTTTAGGATATTCCATTATTCCGTCGAGCGTTAAATACGGATATGATCTAAAGGTAAGATTTCTTGAGCTGGATAGTTTCAGCGAAACCGCTGAATTATCAATAGTCTACAAAGATTCAGATGCCAAACCGATTGTCAGGAACTTTATGAAAATCGTTACGAATTGAGAATTGCTCAGCTGGAATTTTTGTCGTTGCCGATTGAAAGTATGTAACTAAATATTGATAACCAATCACCGAACTGAATTAATTTGTTCAGTTTAGCTAGTTATGTGTTCCTTGATTGCAGTCACCGTCGCGGACGGGTTGGGGTGTTAGATTGCCAACATTTATTATTTTCATGAAACATCTTTTGATTGTTTGTCGTATCAAGATACCTAGTAATATAAAGTATTATGCATTGTCCCTTATTATAGAAAATTATTATCCGTGAGTGAACAAAAAAATAAGGAATTTATATACAGATGGGAATCACAGGTAAAAAAGGGGCTGCTTGAATTTATTATATTGTCCTATTTAAAGTTGAAAGAATATTATGGATATGAATTAATCAATGAAATCAAAAAAATTACAACTTTGAATATTGCCGAAGGCACGATTTATCCTCTCTTAAATCGGCTTAAAAAAGAGGGGCTGGTCTCTTCCAGATGGGTAGAGATGGAAACCGGGATACCTCGAAAGTATTACAAAATTACCAGGTTAGGCCGCGACATTTTGAATAAAATGAAAGTCAGCTGGGACGAACTAAACGCTTCACTAAAAAGCTTGATAGATTAAGAGAAAAACAGCATCGAGTGCAAAATGAACTTTGAAGAAAAATTACAAGACAACGTTTCTAAAAGGATCTGGAATGACTACTTTATAAGAGTCAACAAAGTCCTTAAGTCTTTAGATCAAGCTTCAAAAGAAGAGATCATTTTGGAGCTAAAAAGCCATCTCTTTTCCAGCATCGAAAATGACAATTCAAGTGATGAGCCAACCAGGATTTTGAATGCTATTGGACAACTTGGCGAGCCGGAGGAGTTCTTAAAGCCAATTGTAGCAGACAAACTTTTGTCACAAGCTTCAAAATCATTCAATCCGGCGAATATCTTCCAAGCCCTCTTTTACAACGTATTTTATACAACATTTAGGCGTGCAATGATTTCCCTCGTTTTGTTTACTGTATACCTGGTGTCAATAATATTGTTGGTAACTGTTGTTTCGAAAATTTTTATTCCTGAATCGGTTGGACTCTTTGTTTACGAAAGCGGCGCCTGGCTTTTTGGGGTTGATTTTCCGGAAGGTGGTTGGCGCTTCGGCGTTAATACACTCGAAAACGGCCAGGAAGGTCATGCCAGAGAATTGCTGGGCTACTGGCTGATTCCACTTGGAGTGGGAATTTCTGTCATGTTACTTTATACCGTAAGAAAGCTGTCTAACTTGTTGGTTAAAAAGCAGGAATAAATTTTTTTATGACAAATGTATTTATTTAACCAGTCCCGGGAGGTTCTTTATGAGATGGTTTCACATTTGGATTTTCATTTTCAATATAAGCGCGGCGTTCACCCAATCGCTCATGGGACAGGAACTTAACTACCAGATGGTTCGAGTGGCTGAAGGCGTTTATGTTTTCATACCCAACGAACAAGGTGTCGGAAATTCCACCGTAGTGATTAGCGAGGAGGATGTGCTGGTCGTAGATACCGGTATCTCTCCGTCAGGTGCGCTTAACATGATTAGCCAGATCCGAAAACTAACAGCCAAACCCGTTCGATATATTGTTAATACGCACTGGCATGACGACCATATTTGGGGAAATCAGGCGTACCGTACGGCCTTTCCCGGAGTCGAATTTATAGCACACATCAATACTCGAAAAGACATGCTGACATTAGCTGTTCCAGAACTTGCTCAGAACATCGAAAACTTAAGAGCCAAGATCACCGAACGGGAAGCCATCCTGAAGAGAGGAACGGATTCAGATAACCAACCGATTAGCGAGGAACGACGGCTTAGCCTGGAGAAGCGCCAGGAGATGTTTAAAAGCCTCTATCATGATTTTAAAACGATTGAGCCGATGCCCCCCAGTTTGACCTTTGAAGACAGTCTTATCTTGTTCCGAGGTGGTGTTGAGATTCGTATTCTCCACCTTGGACGCGGAAATACACGCGGTGATTTGGTGATCCACATCCCTGCAAAGAAAGTCCTGATTACAGGTGATTTACTTACCCATCCCATCCCCGCAGCGGCAGGAGCCTTCATGATAGATTGGATTGCCACCATGAAAAAACTGGCACTGCTAGATGCGGAAACGATCGTACCGGGTCACGGTCCTATTATGCGAGACAAAGAATATATGACATTGGTCACGAATTTGCTTGAATCGGTTGTTTCCCAGGTGAGAGAAGCGATTGGACAAAATATGAGCCTCGATAGTACGCTCGAATTTGTTAATGTTACCGAATTCAAGAAACAGATTGTCAAAAACGATGCTCGGTTAAGCCGTGGATTCGATATGTTTTTTCTACGCCCGGCGATTGAAAGCGCGTATCAGAAATTGACCGGGGGGAACCGCAACTAGCATTTGGTTCGGCGAGGCGGATTTTTTTTGAGCGTGCTGGCTGAAAAAACTTTCAGTCGGTTCTTTACCTTTGAATGAGTAGCGTTTTGTTCTGGAATTAGATTTTATATGCACGTGCTTTTGCAGCCAGGCGGGGAACGCCCATTTGTCACTTATGGTGCGATTGTTTTGCACCTTGATGTTTTTTAAGGCGGCCAAAAGGAAAAAGCCACCGCCAAAATACCCACGCGCAACATTTAGCTGCTTTTCCGCCCAGCGGATGCGGGTCTCATGATCGGCGTGAGCTGTGTCACGTTTGCCGAACCTTTCGTTGGTCACCCGGATGTGATCCTCCAGCTTTTCCCGAACCATTGCAACCGTAGACCGTCCATTTGCCATTTATTTCCCATCAGCCATTATTAAATTTCTTCGTGCCTTTGTCAATTTGTGCCTTTGTGCCTTTTTTGATGAGATTGCCACGTCGCTATGCTCCTCGCAATGACATTTTACTTTGTCACTTTGTCACTTTGTGCCTTTTTTCAAACAAGCTTAGACCGAGAGCCAACCATTTGGAAAGGCGGAGACCATCCCTTTTTGTTGGAAGGAAAAAACTTGCTTTTTGGCTTGCTTGTTTTTTATGCTCTCGGTCATAATGCTTGAACCAAAAGTTAATTTGGGTTACGGGTATAAAATAAGAAAGCGCCCAAACCGAAGTTTCGATATGTGCGCTTTATAGCAGGTTTTTATGGGGGGGAGAGATTTTTAAAAAAACGAACCAGCATAAGCGGCCGCGATACGGTTCGGCTTTATGCTGTTGTTATACTATTTTTGATAAAAACCTTTGATAGAATTTCGCATAGTTTTTTGTGCTTGTTCAAGCTGCTTTGCTAATGTTTGTTTTAAAAAATCAAACATGAACCTAATTTCTTCTGTGAGGCGGTCTATATATCCAGATGATACAACTTTTACTGTTGTGCCAAAATTCTGTCCTATTGGGACTCTGAAATGAACATGACTAGAATCAATTTCGATCAATTGAGTTTTGTCTGATTCATCTAGGTAAGACTCGAATAATACAGCATCGACGACTACTAAGGGAAAAACGAAAGTAAATGGAAAGTTTCTATCTTTGCACCCTTCATTGAAACAAGAAATTGCACCTTTCGAAGCACTCATTAGTGCTTTATAGCTCTGATCTTTTCCTTTTGTTAGGGATTGAGTTATTCCATAACCCAAACGATCAGGTTTTTTAAACCAAGGCAGCTCACACATCTTTATGATGTTATCCGCTACTGCAGACAAAGCATTTTCGTTCATGTGAGAAAAACCAGTAATGCGATTGTACGAATTGTTTTCTGAAGTAAAGATCACCCAAGGTGCATTTGTTTTTTTGCATTCGATTACGAAGTACAATTCTAAAAATCAACTGGATCCGTACACCTAACAACCATATCTGTTTCGCGGATGGTATTTGTTTCAGGGTCCAGAAAATGTAGTGGTTGTTGAATTTCAAAACCACTTTTACTGAATGATTTTGCCAGGGTCATCTCAAGAGGGTAACCTTGAGTTTCTAGCCAATTGATAACCTTACTATGCAAATTTGAATCATTCATGTTTGTTTTTTTAGTATAGGTTTATACAAGTCTCATTTACTCCATTATTTGGATAATCGCCCAACCGGGTATTCTAATTAACGAACCTACACTTAAAAATTCAAACCTTTTTTCGCCACACAAAATGTCATTCTGGAAGAAATCTTGTTAAAGAATAATACTTACTCAAACCACAACAAGATTCCCCGTTCGAGATAAAATCCCCAAAATTTATTTTCATACCTATAAGTTTATCTCTTGACAAATCTTAAAGCGAAATGTACATTTATCTTTTAGCGTCAACTTAACCCTCAAAATCAATAGAAATACTTTTCTTAAAGAGGAGATGTGATATGAGTATCGAAAAATGGGAATCGATTCTAAAAGCTCTGCCCATTGTAGCTAATACTCCGAAGGGGAACATGAACACTACCCGCATTAATGAACCGAAAGAGGTCGCGGAGCATCTCGAAAGATTGGAAGGTGCGGGAGTTATTCCAGAAGTCCGCAAGGATCACATCTATGTGTTGCAGACGAGTGGTACCACTGCCGAGTATCAAAATCGGTACTACCACACGGCTGAAAATAAATGGATACATGTACTCGATGCCTATTACTCAGATTGAGAAATACTCGACAGAAAAATAATATGGACCCGGCATACGAGAATTCGCTCGGGGGATGACAGCCTAGTGGTTGGAACTACCAACCTACATCCACGAACAATTCTCCTCTATGTATTTGGATAATCGCCCAACCGGGTATCCTAATTAAAGAACCTACGCTGAGAAAATCAATGCTTTTTTCGCCGGGCGCGCGGGCGGCATTTTCCTTAATAAAGTCCTGCACGCTCCAGCCGGGAATACGGTAGGTATTCAATATCGGAGTGCGCTCAAACTTGCCGCACAGCGCCAAAAGATTTACTTTGCTGCCATCAGCCGACGGAGGCTGGGCGGATGAATTAATTATGCCTTTAAATAAAAAAACAAGTTGCACTTCATCGTTCAAATCCTTTCCTTAGATTAACATCTCAATTACATGTTGGTGAAAAATTTATCTTTAGTCAATTTGATTTTAAATAGTGTTTATATCGCGATATAAAATTCATAAAACTGAACGAGTAACTCTTTAACCAAAGGAGTTTGTTATGAGTACTTTCTTACAGGCGGTATCGACTTTTACCATAAAAGTTAATGGTGAGAACCGCACCGTGGAGGCGCCGCCGGACATGCCTCTGCTCTGGGTACTGCGCGATCTGATCGGTCTCACAGGAACCAAATTTGGTTGCGGGCTCGGTCTCTGTGGAGCCTGTACCATCCACGTTGACGGCACAGCAACCCGGTCCTGTATCACACCAATCTCAACAGCGGTTGGCAAAGAACTGACAACCATCGAGGGCCTTTTCAAAGACGGTAACCATCCACTGCAGTTAGCATGGGATGAACTCAATGTCGCTCAATGCGGCTACTGTCAAACCGGTCAGATTATGAATGCCGCCGCCTGGATGCGCGAAAATAAAAACCCTACATCCCAGGACATCGATAGCTTTCAATCAGGCAATCTCTGCCGCTGTGGCACTTATACACGTATCCGCGCTGCGATTGGGCGGGCTGCTGATATTGGAAGGAGTTAAACTATGTTTTTATTCGAACAAGATATTGCAGACATCAACCAGCAGCCAACTATCGTTAATTTGTCGCTCCGGGATTTCTTAAAACGGAGTGCGTTAGCCGCAGGTTCGACATTTGTCCTCGGTGTCGTCATCGGTTGCGCGCGTAAAAACGAGTTTATGCCGGAAACCAAAATACCTGCCCAGGGTACTATGTCAGAAGCTGGGTTCCAGCCCAATGTGTTGATCGGGATAAATGATGCCGGTGACGTCTTCATTATCTGTACCCGATCTGAGATGGGGCAGGGGATCCGAACCGGCATGCCGCCCGTCATCGCCGATGAGCTGGAGGCAAGCTGGGACCGGGTTCATGTCGTGCAGGCAGATGGCGACCCGAAATACGGGGATCAGAATACCGATGGTTCCCGCAGTGTACGTAACCATTTCGATGAGTGGCGAACAGCCGGGGCAACCGCCCGGGCGATGCTGGTAACGGCGGCGGCACAGATATGGGGTGTGGCCGAATCCGAATGTGTCGCCGAGAATCACGTTGCAAAACATGCCGCAACCGGCAGGGAGCTGGGTTATGGAGAACTGGCCGCAACTGCTGCGACACTTGAAGTTCCGGAAAACCCCACGCTTAAAACCCGCGACCAGTGGCGTTACATTACTAAGCCAATGCGCGGCATTGACAATCGAGACATCGCGACCGGCAGCGCTGTTTTTGGTATCGATGCCCAACTTCCGGGCATGCTTTATGCTTCCGTAGAGCGGTGTCCGGTAATTGGCGGCAAAGTAAAAACTTATGATACGAAGGCTACCCTGGCAATACCGGGTGTACGTAAAGTAATTCCAATTCCTGCTGCCACACTGCCGCCTGCTTTTAATGCGCTGGGCGGATGGCTGTTGTCGCAGAGAATACCTGGGCGGCTTTTAAGGGCCGGCAGGCGCTGGAGGTTGAATGGCATCCGGGTCCCAATGCGACACACAATTCGGAAGCCTATCGAAGCGAAATGGAGAAAAGCGTCACATCGCCGGGTCGTGAGATACGAACGGTAGGTGATGTTTCTCGAGCAATGAATGAGGCAGCGAAAACGGTGGAAGCCGTTTACCACGTCCCAATGCTGGCCCACGCGCCAATGGAACCACCGAACGCGCTTGCCTGGGTAAAGGAAGACGGCACCTGTGAGATCTGGACGCCCAGTCAGGATCCGCAAGCTACCCGCAACACCGTTGCCGGGGTCCTGGGCGTTGACGCCGAAAAAGTCATAGTACATGTAACGCTGCTCGGTGGTGGCTTTGGCCGCAAATCGAAACCGGATTACGTTGTTGAGGCTGCACTGATCTCAAAATCCGTGGGCGCACCGGTCAAAGTGATGTGGACTCGTGAAGATGAAATTCGCTTCGACTACTTTCATGCTCCAAGCACGCAGTATTTGCAGGCCGGACTCGACGACCAGGGCAAAACAACTGCCTGGCTGCACCGCACCGCTTTTCCCAGTATAAGTTCAACTTTCCGGCCAAAAGTCAATTATGCCGCTGACTTTGAACTGGGCTTAGGATTTACCACCATACCATACAATATTCCCAATATGAGGCTTGAAAACGGACCGGCTGAAGCCCACGTCCGTATTGGCTGGTTACGCTCTGTTTGCAATATTCAGCATGGTTTTGCACTCAATGCATTTGCGGGTGAGCTGGCGCAAGCCGCCGGCCGGGATCAAAAAGACTATTTACTCGAACTCATAGGGCCGTCCCGCAATTTGAATTCGCTGTTCGAAGGTGATAAGGGGGCCTATGGAGAAGACCTGGGTCGGCATCCATATGATACAGGACGCTTGCGGAACGTGATCGAACTCGCCGCCGAAAAGGCCGGTTGGCGGAAAGATCTACCGTAAGGCCACGCCCTCGGCGTTGCCGCACATTTCAGCTTCGTCTCATACATTGCGCATGTGGTTCATGCATCGGTAATCGATGGTAAGGTGCGCGTTCACCGGGTTGATTGTGCTGTAGATTGCGGCACTTATGTCAATCCGGACCGTGTAAAAGCGCAGATGGAAGGATCGGTGGTTTTTGGCCTTACACTCGCATTGCACGGCAACATCACTACGAAAAACGGCGCCGTGCAACAGAGCAACTTCCATGATTATCCGCTTCTCCGCCTGGATGAAACACCGGAAATACACGTTCACATTGTTGAGAATGAGTCCCCGCCCGGTGGCGTCGGGGAACCTGGTGTGCCGCCCGTGGCTCCGGCCCTGACCAACGCGATTCTCAAGATCACAGGGAAGCCGATACGTGAATTACCTATCAGGTTAGGCGAACCAAGTTAGAAAAGGATCGATTCCAATATTTAATACTTCGAAATAAGGATATTCGAATATAGGATAGATTATTGGCTACTTTAAAATTCATGCTGAAGTTGATCGGTTGGACCTTGGGTTTGGTTGTGCTTATTACAATCGGCGGGAGGATGTACTACGCTGACCTCCTCAACGGCCCAGCCCTTCAACCGACTACGGAGGATATCTCACTCAAGGACGAGTTTCCGCCACCACCGGGATGGTCTGAGGAGCTCGTCACCGACGCCTTCAGGTACGCAGACAGCCTGGCGTCCGCCGCCGTCATCGTGCTCTACGATGGCCAGGTCGTGGCAGAGTGGGGTGCAACCGACAAGCGAATCTCACTTCACTCGGTGCGTAAGAGCTTGGTAAGCGCCCTGTTCGGTATCGCTGTCGGACGAGGGATGATCGATATCAACATGACGCTTTCTGAGTTGGGTATCGACGACGTAAATCCGCCATTAACAGAGGTCGAAAAAAGCGCCCGGCTGGTGGATCTGCTCACAGCCCGCTCGGGCATTTATCATCCGTCGATCAAGGACGACGGCGGGTCCTATCCGGAACCCGGGACACATAAGCCGGACGAGGCCTTCTTTTATAACAATTGGAGTTTCAACGCAGTAGGTGGGATATTCGAGCGCCTCACCAATCTTTCTATGGGTAAGGCATTCAAGGAATGGATCGCGGATCCGATCGGAATGGAGGATTTTCGCATCGAAGATGTTCTGTACTTCGAGGGCGCTAAGTCAGTGTTTCCTGCTTATCGATTCTGGATGTCGGCCCGCGACCTTGCTCGGATCGGTTTGCTTTACATGAACGATGGACGGTGGGGAGACCAACAAATTGTGCCTGAGGATTGGATTGCGAAGAGCTTTGTCCCATACTCTGAAATGAGAAGGGGCGTAGGATACGGCTATATGTGGTGGACCATGCCTGATACTTCGTACATGGCGACCGGCACCAGTGGGCGGAAACTCAGGCTTTACCCGAATCGAAAGACTGTGTTGGTGAATCGCGTGGATACTGGTGCGGGACTGCGGCGCGCTATCTGGTGGAATTGGGGAGGGAGAGTGAAAAACTCCAATACCAGCAAGCTGCTTCGCCGACTCGAGACCGGGCTGGCGGACGTCCTGACAAAACCTTTGCCCTAGTCCGCTGTTGCCTATAGCTGATTTGACGGCGAGCCATGAACAAGGAACAGGTTGGCACATAATAGGAAAGTCTTCCATTCAAATCTAAATTGTCATATTTTAGAAAGTTCTTGACATTCCCTGTCAAATATTGTATTTAATGTCATGTTTCAAAAAATTAGTGGGGTGTTCTTTGCCCCAGATCAATATGTTTGATAATTAAGAAGGAGTTTATACGAGTCGCGTAATGTCCTAATGCAAGCTTAAATTGGCTTCTTATGCGACAAATATTGTCGGCTATAGGGAGTATATGAGACTTGTATAAACTTATGATGAACGAAACCGCTTTGCGGTAGTGAACTGGTCTTTGACAATTATCTTATCATTTAGAGTATTGTGATTGCTAGGTTAGTTAACTTTTGCTTGACATATGAGTATCTAACACGTACCTTCGATTAATCATAAACTTTGTATAGCCCTTGGGGTTTTTTGTGGAAGTTTTGAAGCATATAATTTCAGAAACTCAAAAGTCACTGGTAGAGGTCTTGGCAGCTCGGGGATCGTATAAAACAATATTTTCGCGAACCGGTTTAGATTAGTCGCCTATACCGGAAAGAAAAAGCAAAAAAATGCATGTAAGTATCTGTTATTATGAAATTAATATCAAAAGTTGCAGTTTTGGATGAACGACTTGATTTGTCATCTATAAATAGTATGAGCGATTCGTTCATACCTATGTTAGGCGTCTATTATATTACCAAAGGAATCGCAAAATGAAGTTTGCAGGTTTGTGGATTAGACTATTTTTTTTAATATTTTTTATTCAACTCAACAGTTGTAGTGACACTTCTGTCAATCCTAATGAAATCGACTCTCCAGGTGAGCTTCATTTGGTATGGCTTAAAGGGTTACGAAAAGTCTCAACAGAATTCAATATAGCGGACATTAGCAAAGTTCAAAATTTTAATCTCGGTGACATTAATGGAAGTACAGATTTTTTCTTCCTGCTCGTTAATACGGGTGGTAATACGGTGACGGATGTTATTCTTCGTTCTTCGAATTCTACTTTCCTATTATACCCTAATGATTTAGAATTTGTGCTACCTAATGAATCTTTCGATTTCAAAGAAACAAATGAAGTAACAATCATTCGAATTACCGCTCTACACGGACCCACCATAAACGGGCAGGATTTTGTGAAATTTATGAATGCAGGTATTAATTCTTCAACAATAGAGATATCAGGAAAAACTCTGAATGAAAATGGCACAGAACAAATAATCACACTGGTTACTCAAATGTCAGTGAACGCATTATTTATGGATTTAACAATTTTAGATGGGGCTAGAGAAATTGATTTAATAAATTCAAACGGCTCCATTTTGAGAGGAGGATTTGTCGTCTCAGACTTTGTTAAACGATATGTAGTGACTGATGTGGTACAAATTGAAAACATAGGAAACGTTCCCATAGTCTATGAGATTTTTAGAGATAATTCGCTTGATACTTTACGAATAGGTGAAACATTATCATTGGAGCCAGGAAACGATAGCCATATCATGTTTGACAGCCAAGGTATTGTTAGAGATTTGTCGAAATTTCCAAAATATAGTGACGGTAAAAACTATATTTACTTAGACTGGCCATAGGTACTTTAGTTAACTATCACATAAACAGCGATTTATGCCTAACCACGGTTTGCACTCGGATTGCGGGGCAATAGTGTGAATTTCATGTTTGGTGATTTCTTAAACGTTCATTCTTGACCAACTGGTTCGGTGCACTGAAACCCCGCAACCGGTGAAACCAAACGTTATGCGGCGCAAGGCTTTTCTATCCACTGAAGTATCTCATCTACAATGAAGACCGCTGATCGGGTGGTCACCACTTGACAAAGGTGACCCACCAATGGCCGTTGCGAGCGGCGTCTTCTATCCAAACAATCGAGCACAAACGTATGGACATGACCCTGATCGTTTCGTTTCCTGGCACCGAGCAGACGACCCTCGCGGAGGTCGGCGGCAAGGGCTATTCGCTGATCC
>CAYXGW010000046.1:0-41249 GCA_964464595.1 uncultured Deferribacteres bacterium | reverse complement strand
CGCTTCATGACAACAATATACACGAATACGTGTAAGAAATCAAGGAGTATCTAAGTTTTATGGGAATTTGGTTTTTATATGATGGAGTATAACTCCATCACGAGCATTGAGAATTGGTCTTTACGGGATAGGCAATCGTAAATAGAAAAGCCCTTGCTTATACTCCTAGCAAGGGCTTTATCAAAACAGAATAATATTTACATCGCTATTCCTTTGGGGCGAGGATTATAAGACTGTGCTTTAAAAAATAGAGCGCTATAATCAGACCACAAGACCCGCAAAGCAAATCTTATTTCTTCTTCAACCCAGGAAGATATTGGGTAAATACTTCATCGGTTGCTCCATTCTCTTTCAATTGATGGCAGCCAACACAGTTCTGCGAGTTTTTTTGGGGGTCCCTGCTTTTGAGTTCCAGTTCTAGCCAACTGCCATCCGAATATTTATAATACACCCATTCGTTTTTGCCCACTTTTTTCTGAGCGCGTATTCCCTGTTCCTCAACTTGTACATACTTGATGTCGAAGTCAAATTTAAGGGTAATGGAATCCGGTGGTGGTTTTTGATTCGGCACTGTCATTGAATAGTGCGCAGCTCCATTAAGTGCTTCAGGCTGCTCCATAATTAGAATGGTGTTGTTTGGGAACGTGTTGCCGGCATCATATTTGTGAAACGATATAGAGTCCATATAGACCATCTGGAAAACGGTAGTCGTATCGGTACCACCGCCTTTATGGGGCGCTCGCTGTACAGCCAGCCCGTAGCCCACCATAGGCCATTTTTTGTAGCTGTAGTCAATAGGCTTACCGTTTTCAAGAATGTAATTGGTATCAGCATTCATCCCGTCCGAACCCACACAAGAGTAGCCGAACAACGATATAACAGCCAACCCCAAGATGATTAACATATAGTACTTTTTGAAATTAGTCATTTCTTCACCTCTTTTGGTTGTGAGTGTTTTCTTTAAGAATAATATCTAATCATTTTTGAAGAAAGAAAAGAACTTAAATCCACAGCGATTTACTGCCCTATCTCAATGGTGAATCCCTGCATCGTAGAAAACCATACTGAATTTTTCGAGGCATATGGTATCTCCTAAATTATGGAATTGCTCCTAAGAATTAGAGATTCAACATTTACAGAGCAAATTCAGAAATCATTACAGACACAGAGAGCCAATTAAAATTCTGTCACTCATACCAGCCCAACAACCTTACCTCAATATCTTTATTCTTGACAACTAACTGCTTAAACTTTTCAACATCACTGCCGCGGTAATGGTAGGGAAAGACCACTTTTGGTTTAAATTCCAGAACTGCGGAAGCAGCCTGATCGACAGTCATGGTATACGGTAAATTCATACATACAAAGGCAAAATCAATATCCTTGAGATTCCTCATTTCCGCTATATCTTCGGTATCGCCGGAAATATAAATCCTTTTTTTATTTGCAGTGACTACATAGCCGTTTCCCCTGCCTTTTGAATGGAACCTGAGCCGGTCTTTGGTTAGGTTATACATTGGAATAGCTTCGAGATGAATGGAACCCACTTTTTTCTTTTCGCCATTTTTGAGGACCTCGCCAAACTCCAGCCGGTCAACCACCGCTTGCGGCGCAATGATGGTCGTATTTTTTTGCTTCAGGACATTTACAGCTTTCTTATTCATATGGTCGCCATGGATATCTGTGATCAGGATCACATCCGGTTTTGGATATTTTTCGAAAGCTTTACTATCCCCTACCGGATCCACATATATGATTGCTTCTTTTGTTTGTATGATGAAGGTTCCGTGTTTAATTGGGGTGAAAGTGATCTCGTCTTTGGTTTTATCCTGTGTGTAAACAGTAGAAAACAGGAGCAGTGAAATCAGTATTAGCAAAAGTATTTTCTTTGTTTTCATTTTTTTCCTTACAGATAGTTTAACACTTCAAGGGCATATCCATTAACTCTCAGGATTAGCCTGGTAAACATCCACATCTAATTCATTTTCGCTTTTGGCAACCAATACCGATACCATTGCATCACCGGTAATGTTTACTGTTGTTCTAGCCATATCGAGGATCCGATCGATGCCGGCGACGATAGCGAGACCCTCCATTGGCAAACCAACAGAACTTAACACGAGTGACAGCATGATAAGGCCGGCGCCCGGCACTCCGGCAGAACCGATGGATGCCAATGTTGAAGTCAGGATAATGGTAACATAATTTGCAAAGGACAGATCGATGCCGTATGCCTGGGCAACAAACAGTGCGCTGATGCCCTGGTAAAGGGCGGTGCCGTCCATATTTATGGTAGCCCCCAACGGTAAAACAAAGCTGGAAACACTCTTGGAAACGCCAAGATTTTTTTGAGTACAGCTAAGGGTTACCGGTAAGGTTCCGGAACTGCTGGTGGTTGTAAAAGCAACAGCTTGGGCATCAACAATCCCTTTAAAAAATTGTATTGGATTGAGACGTGCCAATAAAGCAATAGCTCCTCCATAGGTTAGAATAGAATGGAGTAAACAGCCAACATAAACACCAAGGACAACTCGTCCTAAAGGTAAGAGGACCGACAAACCATATTCCGCGGCAACCCAGGCCATCAACGCGAAAACACCATATGGCGCCAACTCCATTACCAATGAAGTGAGTTTATACATGACTTCAGCGAAGGCATCGAAAAAATTGGAAACCGGTTTAGCCTTGTCTCCGGTCAAATTGATTGCGAGCCCCAATACAATTGCGAAAACAATGATCTGCAGAACGTTGCCGGTGGCTAAAGAATTAACTGGATTCCTGGGAACCAAATTAACAAGCGTGTCGATAAAATTTGGCGCCGCCTTAGCAGCTGTCGCTTCCACAGCTTGTAATCCCAGCCCGGCTCCTGGTTGAAAAATTACGCCCAAAAGCAGGCCAATAGTAATGGCGATTGCAGTCGTGCCAAGATACATAGCAAAGGTTTTCAGTCCTACCCTGCCCATCTTTTTGGGATCTTTCATGCTGGTTACGCCAACCACCAGCGAAGAAAAAATCAATGGCACAATCAGCATTCTAATGGCATTGATGAACAAATCCCCGATCGGTTTAATGGTCCCGGCCTTTGGTCCTAACACGATTCCTGTTATCATGCCGGCGACCAAACCAATTAGTATTTTCATCCAGAGTTTCATTTTCTTTTTTTCAGCCATCTGGTTTCTCCTTTATTCATGTCAAAACGGATTTTAATTTTGTACCCCAAGATAGCAATTTTGATCTGTGAAGCAATTACAAAAAAGAAGGTTAGACTGAAATCTAAAAATTACCAGATTTTTGATATTCACAAATTTGAAAAATGGAACAGTAAGCTTACCGTAAAAGCACCATTTTCTTTGCCTCGCTATACGAACTGGTATGTATACTATAGATGTACACGCCTCCAGGCAAATCCCCAGCTGCCCACTTATATTCATAAGAACCAACAGAAAGCAACTCATCTACTAAAGTCGATATTTGTTCACCTAAAACATTGAAGATTTTTATATTCACCCTGCTTGATTTTAGCAGAGAAAAGGTGATTGTTGTACTGGGATTAAATGGATTTGGGTAATTTTGGTGCAAAACATATTCATTCAAATTCTTGTCATTTATATTTTGAACAGAAACAAGTGTGGAATCTCCATAAACAACTCCATCGATTACTGCTGCCACAAGCTTTTCAGTAAAATGGAACGTTGGGCTGTAGAAGAAAATTCCAACACCTTCTTGTAAAACAAAAGTATCTTCATCATCAATAATCTGCGAATCCCAATCTAATTCAAAAGTCTTTTGTGTACCTGTTGTGCCGATAAATGTAGTTACTTCCTTTTTTTCCTTGCAAATTGTGTATCCTGTTGATCCTGACCCTCGTGAGATTTTGAGGCTATCGCCAACTTCCATCTGGAAATTCATTATAATTTGTTCTTTCCCTATAGAATATTCATAAAAATTCTGCAACGAGTCTTCACGGAAATAATGAATTCCGTTTAAATTCATCACAAAATACTTTTGATTTTCGATTCTTGTTGTGTCAATTACTTCATAGCGCAAGTAAAGGGGAGGCGTCTCTGAGGGCAGGTCTACTGTAATCCAGGTGTTACCAATTTTCAGAGGAAAGAATGATTGAGCTTGTAACGTGGTAACGTTGAGCAAATGAACCATTGAACAAAAAATCGGTATGGAAAACACAACCGAAAATTGATTGAATATTATCTTCAATTGATGTCTATAGTTTTTCAACATTTATTTTCAAGTATCTTTTTTCATAACCGTTAGCAATAATCAATGTTCAAAAGTATAGTATCAAGCATCTATTATCAAGCCTAAACTACAAACAAGTCAATAGTAATATTGTAAGTTTTTCCCAAATTTCACGTAGCTATGATTACAGTAGAAATAAAGGTTGGATTAATTTGAAAAAAAGTGACCCCTGATTATATTGATTATTGGATTTGACGGATTGCTGAAAATAAATCAGGGCAATAGGATGGGATTAACCATAATCTATATGGTCTTTCTTCAAAGCTATTAGGATTTTGAAATTGGAAAAGGAGAATAGAACCGACTTTGCACCCAACAATAATTAAAAAAAATGCTTCGTACTACCATTTCTGAAATAAAAAATTATCTCGCGAATCCGCCAATTGGGGACATGAAAACCGCACCAAAACCGCCTAATGTTTCTCTTACCTCATCATTTGGATTTCCGTAGACAGAGAATCGTGTTACTTCTGAGGCAGTTATAACCTTTTCGGCAAAATTCTGTCCAAACCAGCTTATATGAGCCATCACTGCCGCTGAATCCGTATAACGCTCATAGATATGGCAAGCGCTATTATCATCATTGATTGTCCACTCATAATTCAAAGTGTCGGGTTCATTGGTTTATGTCGCTTCAACCATTTCCTTCATTAAACCTTTAAAGTGTTCCAGTTCGCCCGGTTTAATCGCTAATTCAACTACATAATAGACTTGTTCACTCACACTCAAAGCTCTCCATTTGATTCGAGATTAACTTTATTTTGATTCTATCAAATCATAATCAAATTTCACATAAATACAAGAATTGTTTTAGGGGATTGTTGCTTTTTTCATCCCTTCATATTTATTGAGATTGAGTTAAAGTACTTAATCTCTTAAATTGGTTAAATGTCATCGGGCATCATAACGGGAATGACTTTTCTCTTATTTTTCCGATATATATTAAAATCACGATCTAAAGTACAAACAAAACTATCATTAATTTGTTCTGCCATCCGAATAAGGCAGCCGTCGGCTAAGGACATTGGAATATCTTTGTACTTATCAAGTAGTGGTTTAATTGTGCTCAACTCATCTTCCAACCGAAAAGGAATAGTCAGTAACTTCCTTTCTATGAGCCTTAGAACATTTAAAATGCCATTTTTATAATGTCTTAACAAAAAGCAAGATTCAGATATCACAGCCTCACAAGTTAGAAATGGAGGGGAAAATGACCGAAATTGTGAAATAGCCCAATTATGGTATTGATCATTTTTGTTAAGAAAAGCAACCAGTGGTCCGGTATCCATCAATATTCTTTGTGGCTTCATTTCCCGTATCCGGCCAAGTGTTCTTTATTCGTTGACAGGTCAGATGGAGCTTCAATACTACCTGCTAAGTCTTTTGAAAAATCTAAAAATGAACCTGTATTAACATGATCATTGTTAGACAAATAATAACTAAGTGCACGCCGGACAATTTCGGATTTACTCAATCCATTTTTGTTTGCAAACGCGTCTAATTGGGTTTCAAGAACTTCAGGTAATTTAAGCGTTAATGTTTTCATTTGAACCTCTTAGAGTAATACAAAGTTGACAAAAAGGTAATACAAATATTATTGAAAGTCAACACAGAAATTAATTTGATATTAAACTCAAATTTGAAGCGCAAGTTTATTAAGCAGAATCTTTGGAAAAAAAGTGGAAATTCTTTATGATTCGGTTTAACCTTTCTAAAATGTGTCGTTCACGAAAAGGAAATACAGAAAGTCCATGTCCAGCGATCTTGAAGGTACAACCGTAAAAAAATCAAAAACGATAGACTATCCGAAGAAATTCGAATCCTTCAAAGGTCGAACCCGGTATGAAACTTATCCTTCGGATCAGCAGGATTTTTTGCGGGAGATTGCTTTTAAGTACTTATTAACCTTCCAGGAATTCCGTGAGATTGTTGAAGCCGAACGGGATTTGACAATGTGGGGAGAAGGCGTCTTACAAAGCTGGTGGAATTGCCAAACATTCCAATTTAACGGAACGGACCGGCAGGCAAAAGATCAATTTATTAGCAGACTTCGACAGTTTTTAGATAATCTCCGAAACACTCAGAAAGCTTACCCTGAAGATGGACTGCCCAAACCATCCAAGAGAGAAAGTAAACAAATTGTCTCTGAAAAGTCTGATAAAAAGATATTAGGCATGTGTCCTGTAGCTTCTGAAAAAACAGTCTGCTGTAATTTACGCACCATCGATGCGGTCGAACGCTGTGTTTTCGGCTGCAGCTATTGCACGGTTCAAACATTTTATGGCGATAAAGTCGTATTCGATGAAGAGTTTGGTGAAAAACTGAAAGCTATTTCTCTGGAGCCAGATCGATTTTATCATATTGGAACAGGGCAGGCTTCGGATTCTCTTGCTTTCGGAAATCGCAATGGCATTCTCAACGATCTTTGCCACTTTGCAGAGAGCCATCCAAACATTCTTCTGGAGTTCAAAACCAAGTCAAACAATATCCGCTATTTTCTCGATCATGACATCCCGCCAAATTGCGTTTGCAGCTGGTCTTTAAATACCGAGACCATCATCAACAATGAGGAGCATTTTACGGCAAATTTAAACCAGCGTTTAACCGCAGCCCGGGATGTAGCAAATAAAGACGTCAAAGTAGCTTTTCATTTTCATCCGATGGTTTATTATCAAGGATGGGATGTGGATTATCCGGATACCGTTTCGATGCTATTGAAAATGTTCAGCCCTGAAGAGGTTTTGTTTATTTCATTTGGTACGCTTACGTTTATCAAGCCGGTCATTCAAAAGATTCGCGAGCTCGGCCAATTCACAAAAATCCTGCAGATGGACTTGGTACGCGATCCCCATGGCAAACTCACCTATCCGGATGAAATAAAAGTCAAAATGTTCAACGAAATTTTCCAGGCCTTCTCCCCCTGGCGCAACAAAGTGTTTATGTACTTGTGTATGGAAAAAGCGTCGATCTGGGAAAAAACCTTTGGTTTCGCTTATGATACCAATGAAATATTTGAACGAGATTTTGGCGAAAAGACAATGAGTAAAATACATCACCAAAATGCAATAGTTTGATGAATCAACTCAATTGACGTTAAAAACTAAGCGTTTGTCCAACCTCCACCATCACGAATTCATCCTCAATTAATACCGATTCTTTAAAGATTTCTTCAAATAAATCAGAGTTCTACATGGCCTTCGGCTACGATTAACAACTCCGTTCACCGGTCTCTTGTGTTACTGCCGAAGATACGAGCGTAGCAGTAAACCGTGTGTTCCGGTATCGCTCTTAAGCTGTGACTGACTCAAGCTTCTTACCCTCATGGGGTGGTAGCCGGAGAAGAAAAGTCTCCGGCTACCGGATTAGGCACGAGGATAAGTTGGGATTGCGACTATTCTTTTGTGTTCGTTACGCCTAAACCGAGCGTAAAAAACAAATTCGACTTCTTAGGTCCAACAATTCCCTCTCCTTGCTCCCACAGTCTGTATCCGAATCCAACGCCCAAGGACTGAAAAAAAGTAACGTGTGTTAGCACTGAAACGAATGCATTGTTACTGTCTCCCTCTCCTACGAATTGCGGAGCAGCATAGAACCCGATTTCAAATGGATTCTTACCTGTAGCCTTGGCTTTATATGAAACTCCAAAACCTACTCCAGCACTAAAAACCTGGTAATCACCATCGAAGAAGAAAGAACCCACATTCATTATGGCAGATCCTCCGAAACCACTGTCGCTTACTAAGAGCATCCTCTTTAAAAAGCTCCTGTCTTCCCCTTGTTCGTCTTGAGCATTTGCGTAATTAACCCCCAAAAGTAGGGCGATTATTATGAAACAGGTTACGTTTTTTTTCTTCATAGTAGTATCCTCCTTTTAGTGTTCAACTAGAGAAACTATTTCATCCAGTTTATTCTTCACTCCAATTTTTTTATTAATTTCTTCCAACCGGTCATGAACTATTTTTAAACTTTCAATAATTAGTGCCAAAATAGCGTAATTATGAGCAGTTAAACCAAACGCTTCGCTAAATGTTGGGAGGTCACCATCTGGTTTTCCCCTCTCGGAACCAATTGCTGTTACCCCTGGCCAAACCGGGGGGTCGACTGTTTGAGCCATAACATTTCTCCTTAATTTATTCTTATTGTTAGTTTGGAAATCGCTTCATTTGGCAGTAAAGAAACGTATTTCTTAAGTAAGTTTACTGTATCCTTTCTTTTGGTTTGATGATAGTTTAATGCCTGTGACTTCAAAAAGAATGCCATAAACGAGATCTTTTATTTAAAACCGTTCTAAGTTACAATAAAATAAAGAGTTATAAGAGGGAGAACTCGGCGGGGAATAATTGCATAAGCAGGAGCAAATTCGCAAAAATATTGCGAAAAGATAAGGGGTGGTTGTTTTTTATAAGATTAGATTCGCAAGAAAATCATTTTTTCTCACGAGTGACGCCTGTCTTTTTCATTCGGTAGCGGATCATTTGCTCGGATATCTTCAACGAGCGCGCGGCTTGGGATTGATTCCAATTGTTTGCAATCAAAGCCTGACGGATGATCTGCTGTTCACAACCCTGAAGTCGCTCTTTTAGGGAGTTGCTAGACATGATCGCTTCTTGTTCGACTGCGAATTGATGGTACTCATCTTTAAGATCAATGGGTAGGATTTCATCTCCTATAATGGTTGTCGCGGTCGATACCAACGCAACCAAACGTTCAACGAAATTTTCTAGTTCGCGAATATTGCCCGGCCATTTACGGTGCTTCATGAAATTTAATAGTGAGCCATGAAACGCCTGAGCTTGCTTCTGTTGTTGGGGAACAAATTTATTTAGGAAATGATTCGCCAACAAGGAAATGTCCTCACGGCGCTCATGCAAAGTAGGTAAATGGATGGGGTAGACATACAAACGATAATATAAATCTTCCCGAAATTGCCCTTGTTCTACTAGTTTGCGCAATGAACTGCTGGAAGCAGCAATAATGCGCACATTCAATTTGCGGGGTTTATTACTGCCAACCGCACGCACCTCTCCTTCTTGCAGAACGCGCAGTAATTTAGCTTGCATCTCATAAGAAAGATTTGCCACCTCGTCTATAAACAGGCTACCCTGATCAGCAGATTCGATTAATCCTATGCGGTCTCGAGTCGCCCCTGTAAAGGCACCTTTTACATAACCAAACAATTCGCTCTCAATTAGGTGTTCGGGAATCGCGCCACAATCGATAGCATGAAAGGGATGAATTTTGCGGGCGCTGAATTGGTGAATCGCTCGGGCGATCATTTCTTTGCCAGTGCCGCTTTTACCTTCTAATAACACGCGAACATCACAGCGGGCCGCTGCCTCGATACTCTGGATTAATTCAATGAATTTCCTGCACTTCCCCAGCATCCCCATTTCTTTATATTTAGAGAGGAGATCCTCTTCCGGTGGAGAGGCTTCAAAATACTCTTTGAGCTTTTGAATATTGCGCAAATATGGAGAGACGATGCCACTCATTTTTTTAAGGATTTCCAGATCCTCTTCTTTGAATTCTTTTTCATCGGCATGATTGATAAGTAGCAGGCAACCGATGATGAACCCTTCCACTTTCAAGAGGGTAGCCATCACCGATTTAACCTGAATATCTTTAAATTGGTTTTTGTGAAAGCGAGTATCTTTTTTGATATCGCGACTCAAAAATGGATACCTATTATCAAGCACCCAACCGTAAACATTAGCAGATACCAATCGATAGCGATCTTTCAGAATTTCTCTACCGCCTTTATAAATTGTCTTCACAGTTTGTTGGGTTTTTGGGTTTAATAACAAAATGAGGGCTGTTTCTGCATGGAAAATGCTGATCGCTTTTTGAGCAACTAAGCGTAATATTTCCTGAAAATTATTTTGCTCGGACAGAATCTCTGCAAGATCGATTAGCTCTTCCAGATTTTTGTGTTCCATTTGTTCTTACTCCGGGAATTTATTGGCCAACTGCGTAAGCTCTTTCGAAGCAATGTCTGCCAGAAAATCTAGGACTCTTTGTTCACATTCTCCTTAATTCTCTCTATGCCAAGTTCCCTGGTGAGCTTTTCGAACCGCTCATCTACGACTTTAATTATTTCAGTTTCTTCCAATGAGCGATTGTTCTTAAAGTCATCCAGTTTTCTTTCGAGTCCAATTTCCTTGCTCATTTCTTCTAACCGGTCATGAACTATTTTCAAACTTTCAATAATTAGTTCTAAAATAGCGTAGTTATGAGCTGTTAAACCGAAGGCTTCGCTAAATAAGGGGAGGTTATCGTCCGGTTTCCCTCTATTGAAACCGGTTTCAATTACATCTGGCCAAATAGGGGGATCGACTGTTTGAGCCATGATTCTTCTCCTTAAGTTAGTTATTACTATTACAGAATGTTGTTTAGTTTTGAGAGCTTTAGCTTTATGTTGTTTGGGTGTAACATATCTTCATCGGCATCTTTCCAAATTCGCAGACAAGTTTTGTAAGCCTTGATTGCTTCGAGAATATCGTTCTTTTTTTCATAGACTTGACCAAGACCATAGTGAGAATAAGGGTGATTGGGATTGAATTCCAATGCTTTCTCATATGCTTCGATGGCTTGATTTAAGTCCCCCTTTTCAAAATAAGCTTCCGCCAAATCATTTTGCAAAGAAGCGTGATCCCAATCGCCTATCGCTATTGCCTGCATAAACTTTTCGATTGCGGGCTCAAATTGACCTGTTGCCAGATGGATTTTGCCCTTAAGATGGTGTTGATATGCTAGTCCATAGTCTGAACCTTTCTTAGACAAAATGTCCTCCATCTTTCCCCACATCACTAGTGCAGAATCTATTTCCCCCTTGTTTATTTGAATTAGGCCTGAAAGCCAATACGGCACGACCCACTCAGGTTCCAGGGCTAACGCTTTTTCTATTTCTGTCAAAGCTTCGTCCAATTTGCAATTCTCAAAGTAAAGTTTTGCAAGAAAAAAATAGCCTCTTTGTTCCTGCTCGGTACCGAACGTTTTCTCGAGATATTTCTCATAGTATACGGTCGCTTCACTGATTTGCCCAATAGCAGCATGGACTTTTCCTAAATTCAAAAGCGGGTCAGTAAACTTCCGGTTTAGCTTCTGAGCAGATTTGAACTCCGCGTAAGCTAAATCGTAATCGCCGGTTACAAGATATACTTGTCCAAGATTATCATGCGAATCAGCTTCATTGGGAAGTAAGGAAACGTGTTTCTTAAATGAATTTACTGCCTCCTCTGGTGAGCCACATTGTAAATAAGCGTAACCAAGAAAAGAATAATAATTGGGTTGGGAAAGGGAATCAAGAGTGATGGCTCTTTTATATTCAAGAATACCTAGATCGCAAGACCGCCTATGAGTCACATAGTGCCAGCCCAGTTTGAAATGCCATTCCGGATTGTAAGGTTGAAGAAGAGCTAATTGTTTAAGATATCTTTCCGCCTTATCGTAATCATGATTCCACCGAGCCTGATTAAGCAAAAATCTTTTTCGGTCATCATCCGATAGCTCATTAGAAAACTCAATAGCCTTACTAATTTCTTCAAGGGCTAGAGAATCCTCCTCAAGCCCGTGGTAAGCAGTAGCGAGTTCGTCGTATGCATGAGCAAAAAAAGGATCAATTTGAATCGCCGCTCTTAAATTCGAAATGGCTTCTCTAAAAAGACTATTTCTCCTGTTTTCTTGTCCGCGGATATAATATTCGTAAGCTTCTACAGAATTGGTTTTGCTAACTATTTCTTCAGCAATATCCGGAGTACCTTCAGCTTCAACCTCAAGAGTCACTCTGATCTGGTCTGATAGCTGATCTGCAATATTCACTATATTGTCAAGACCTTCTTTTTCAACCTGCACTGGCTTCATTTGTTCACCAGGGCGTAAATCATACATATGCGCGATAATTCTAAATTTCTCACCTTGCTGAATCAATCTTCCAATGATAATAATTTGTGCGCCTGTTTGTTGGGCGAATTCTTGTGAAAACTTTTGAGCTACTCCTCTTGTATTTTCTATTCCCATCTTTGAAAGAACACGTGCTATTCTGTCGAGGCCTATTAGATTGAGATACCTTGATTGGCTTAAATTGGTCACTAACATATCAGGTATTCCATTGCTCAACCACTCCAATTCAGAATCGCCGGTATTATTTTCAAAAGGCATAACAGCAACAGAAATTATTTTATCACTTTGCGCCAGATCAGCAGATTGATTAAACAAAGCCAACATTAGAAGCAATGCCGCTAAGCCGGACATTATTAAAGCAATTTTCTTTTTTTTTAATTTCCATCCGAGAGAAATCCAGGGAAGTGGTGAAAGAAAATTTCTGGCCGGGCTGTGGCTAGAACTAAGTGTGCTTTTTACTTCTGTTAAAGCTGCTTGAAATTCTTTAGCCTGTAAAAATCTATCTGCGGGGTTCTTTTCTAAAGTTTTGAATATGATGCTATCCAATTGTCGAGGAATGTTGAGAGCAATCTTAGATACTCGCATCGGGGTTTTGTTCAAAATAGAAAAAATCACAGCCTGATCATATTGTCCTTTAAAAGGCAATACCCCTGCAATCATTTCATATAGCACAACACCGATCGACCATATATCCGTTTGAAGGTCTACCTCATCTCCACGAGCCTGTTCAGGGGACATATAGGAAATGGTGCCAAAAGTTGCACCTGTCCTAGTAAGCTTTGTTTGTCCCATTAACTTCGCAAGGCCAAAATCCACTATTTTTACCACACCATCGTTGGTAATCATGATGTTGGCGGGTTTGATGTCTCGATGTACAATGTCCTGTTTGTGCGCTTTGGCCAGACCCTCACCAACTTGGCTGGCGACATCGAGGGCTTCCTCAATTTTCAAAGGCCCACGCTCGATTTTCTTTTTCAACGTCTCGCCATCGTAATAGGCCATGGCGATAAACAACTGCCCGTCCTTGGTTTCATCGATTTCATGGATGGTGCAAATGTTATTATGGTCAAGCGCCGAGACGGCCTTCGCTTCCTGAATGAAACGCTTTTTGTCTTCTTCATCCCCGGCTAGATGCGGTAAGATAAACTTTAGGGCAACGAAGCGGTCGAGTTTGGTGTCCTTGGCTTTGTATACAACACCCATGCCCCCGCCGCCGATCTTTTCGAGAATTTTATAATGGGAAATTGTTTTGCCAACCATGATAGTCGTCGCTTATACTATTTATAGGTGACATATAAAGTGGCTCATCAAAGAACAACAACTTTTGCTTTTAATTTCATAAAAACAGATGCTTAGATGCATTATTTTTGCTTCCTCCTTCCAGTATAGGAAACTGATCTAAACCGGATATCAAATAAATAATTAATTAAAGGTACCTGTTAGATATTCAGTTGTCAAGCATAAAATTCAATTAGACTTGAATTTTTTATCCAGTGTTTATCCCATAATCTTCTTTTAAAATTTCTTCGATCCCTTCTTATAAACAGAATCCTGTAACGGGTAGGATTGGCAAAGATAAACCGGGTTAAACCCAAATTGACCTTGATATTACCCGGTTGGTAGATTCATGGGTAAATGGGGGTGTAAAGAATGAGGGTGTTTTTAGTTTCGAATCGCCAAATTCCTTTTATCCAGCATAGGAATAGGAATAACGTTTTTTCATGTGTAATATGTAAACAAGGTCAGCAAATAAAGCTGACCATTTTGTATATAGAAAGCGCTACTTTCTGTTACAGAAGTAATCTCTACTTCAACACTTTACTAACCATCTCCCAAAAACTCACTTCCCAGGGGGAATAGCCAATAGAATCATCCATTCCCTGATGCCTGGATAAGGGTTTTTAACCCCAGTTTTCAGGGTTTCCCCTATTGAAAGTTGCAACTGGAAGTAGTAGAATAAAACAATTAAAGTGCGATAACACCGCGACCAACCAGATCGAGGATGGAATAATGGAACTACATGTTAAGTCTTTTTTTAGGAATCTCACGGGAGTGCTTGCATTATCCCTTTGCATTTTCTCTAATTGTCTCGCGCAATCGGACACAACCGTTACATTCCACTATCCTTTAAACATTGGCGATTATTGGGAATACCGGATAAACGTTAGCGGATTAATAGTCATTGGAACCAAACAGGTAACAGGCGATACACTTATGCCAAATGGAAAGACTTACAGGGTGATAAAACAGGACTTTACCCCCTTTGGTGCTGGCATAAGCTACCTTAGAGTAAGCGACTCACTGGAGGTTTATCGATATTTGGGTTGTTGCCTCGAAGGAGGCGAGGAATTGGTCTATAGACTTCTCTTGAGACTTGGAGACATCTGGAGAGTTCAAATAAATGTCTTAGGGGCTGACTCTGCTTTCGTTCGTATAGACGAGCTCAACAAAATGCAAATATTCGATAGGAATCTTCATGTTTTTACTCTAAATCAATACAATCTTCCTGATAGTGTAGCTACAGGACCAGGCATAATGGTAGTCGATAGTCTTGGGGACTTTCACTATGGTTACGAGATGGGGCTTCGTACATTGGTAGGGGCAATCATAGCAGGAAAGAGGTACGGAACTTTAACCGATGTAGTCAAGGAGGAAGATTTAATAATTCCAAAAACCTTCGAACTGCTGCCTAATTTCCCAAATCCATTTAACCAGGAAACTACCCTTTCTTTTATGATTGAACAGACACAATACTTCCGACTTGCTGTATTTGATATAAAAGGTAGACTGATTGTAAACCTATTGAATGAGGCTAAGCAACCCGGGCATTATAAGATCATCTGGAACGGCAATGATGAAAATGGAATGAGGCTGCCAAGCGCGGTCTATTTTGTTCGCCTAGTCGGAAAGAGTAGAATATCCACCGCGAAAATGATCTTAGTGCGATAGTATCAAATTTACTTTTAGGAAAGAAAAAAATGAGATTGGTAATTAAGTCTTTTTTCAGCAAGCTCACAAAATTGCTTGCATTATTCTTTTGCATTTTCTCTAATAGCTTTGCCCAACCGGATTCAACAGTTACTTTACATTATCCTTTGAATATTGGCGATTTTTGGGAATACGAATACGTACTGGGGGGGCAATTATTTGCTGTTGAACGTCGTGAAGTTATAGGTGACACATTATTGTCCAATGGCAAGACCTATCGAATAATTGATACAGATTTCCCACTTTCCGCAACCAGGTATCAGCGTATCGATTCGATGCGCGTATATCAATTCAACGATGATGAGTTTCTGCTTTACAAATTACGCATACAGCCAGGTGATACTTGGAATTATGCTCTAAGTCCTTCTGATTCTGGTTATTTTCAAGTAACTCAAATCGCAGATACTTCGTTATGGTCGCATACGTTCACATTTGCAAGAATCGAATCTTTCATCTTGCCTGATTCGTCTCAAGGGATTGCTCCTGAAGATTTCATATTAGTGGACAGCATTGGTGTCATTTTTCATGGTTTTGAAGGTGGATTTTTACGATTACGCGGAACCATAATAGACACCAGACAATTTGGGACGATTACGTCTATTCAGTCTAATGATAATGTTTCAGAGGATAGATCAATACAAAATTTACAAAATTACCCCAATCCTTTCAACAATTCTACGGTAATCCAATACAAATTACTTACTGCCGGACAGGTTACAATTTCGATATTCAACCTGCTTGGAGCCAGGGTTTTGGTTTTGTATGATGATTTCCGGAATCCCGGCTTACATAGGATTCATTGGTTTGGCAAAAATTCAGCAGGAATACCCGTATCATCCGGCATCTATTTTTATACGATTCAACTGGATAACAAAATTTTAGCAAAGAACTCACTATTATTTTTTAGAAGGAATTGAAATGGAGTTTATCATGAAACAAATCATTTTGTTAACCTTGCTCACATTACCAATGAAATATTTGAACAGGATTTTGGCGAAAAGACTATGAGTAAGTTGCCAGTTCAACAGGTGATTGCTTAACCGCTCATGGTTAAGCATTTTGCTCAACAAGTTACCCTTTTACAATATTGAAATCATCATTGCATGTCCAGGGGTAATTAGCCGACATAATTATCCATTTCCTGATGCCAGGGTAAGGGTTTTCCCCCTTCCTTTTCAGGGTTTCCCCTATTGAAAGTTGCATCCAGAAGTAGTAAAATAAAACAATTAAAGTGCGATAACATCGCGACCAACCAGATCGAGGATGGAATAATGGAACTACATGTTAAGTCTTTTTTTAGGAATCTCACGGGAGTGCTTGCATTATCCCTTTGCATTTTCTCTAATTGTCTCGCGCAATCGGACACAACCGTTACATTCCACTATCCTTTAAACATTGGCGATTATTGGGAATACCGGATAAACGTTAGCGGATTAATAGTCATTGGAACCAAACAGGTAACAGGCGATACACTTATGCCAAATGGAAAGACTTACAGGGTGATAAAACAGGACTTTACCCCCTTTGGTGCTGGCACAAGCTACTTTAGAGTGAGTGACTCACTGGAGGTTTATCTATATTTAGGCAGTTGGTTCGAGGGAGAAGAGGAGTTGGTATATAAACTACGCTTGAGGATTGGGGACAGCTGGAGACTCCAAAGACCTACTCTATGGGATTCAGCTTTCGTTCGTGTGGATGAACTTACCAAAATGCAAATACTCGATAGGAATCTTCATGTATTTACTATAAATGAATACGGACTTCCGGATAGTTTACCCGGAGGACCAACCATAAGCGTAGCCGATAGCCTTGGGGATATTGGTTCAGGTTACGAGATGTCGATTAGTACGTTGGAAGGGGCAATTATAGCTGGGAAGAGATATGGAACTTTAACCGATGTAGTCAAGGAGGATGATTTAATAATTCCAAAAACCTTCGAATTGTTGCCTAATTTCCCAAATCCATTTAACCAGGAAACTACTTTGTCCTTTACAATTGAACAGACTCAACACATCGCTCTTACCATTTATAATGCAAGGGGTGAGCAAATAGCAAACCTATTGAACGAACAAAAGCGCCCTGGCCATTATCAAATCGTCTGGAAAAGCATTGATGAAAAGGGGGCGCACCTAACCAGTGGGATTTATTTCTCTCGTTTGGTAGGAGATAAAGTATCCAGAGCCAAAAAATTAATCTTAGTGCGGTAGCAATATAAAAAAGGAGGTAGGATGACAAAAATAAATAAGATGCAGAGTTTTAAGAATCTTAGATTCGTGTTTCTAGTTTTTGCGATTGTTATCCTTTGGGTTGGGTCGGTTGTTAGCCAATGCCCCACAACGGGCTGCACCACACAAGGAAGCGGAAACCCGTCCGGTGGCCCTTATCTGCCAACAAGTGGAACCAATAAAGCCCTGGTAGTATTTGTAAAGTTCAGTGATGACACTTTTAATAATGAAATTACGTCCGATCCAACTCAAGAATGGCCCGACACACTTACCACGTTACCGGCCTGGGCCTCCAGCTTTATCGACAATAGCGCTAGCGGCAGCCATACGGAAGGAAGCATAACCGACTACTTCTGCAAAATGTCAAGAGATAAAGATGATGGAGATCATGGCAAATTTCATTTAATCGGAGATTTATATCCAGATCTCTATGTGCCAGACTCATCGGGGAGTTGGTACAAAAATTTGAATAATCATGGCGAAAACGATGCGTTAATTCCAGTCCACAAAGAGATTATTCAACATATAGATTCTGATCCTCAAGACATCGATTTAGACAGCTATGATTTATATACAAATGGAACAACAACTACCGACGCAGATGGTATCTTTGATATGATAATTATAATTTATAGATTTCATCTTGCTAAATATTCAGGGGAATCTACATTGAGAGGCGGAAGCTATTCCGGCATAACGCTGGGCGGCCTGAGCATAAATAGTGGATTTAATTCGGGCTCAGGGATCCATGGCAGTGCCATAACTTTGGACAATGCAATTCAATTGATGGCGCATGAGTACGGCCATCGTTTATTTGGTGGCGGGCATCATACCTACGTAGGCTTTTTTGGGGTAATGGATGGATGCGATGGATCCGGTTCAATGTCGGCGTATGAGAGAGAGACGCTGGACTGGATTGATCCGACAGAAATTGATGGGGACACATTGAATTTACGGCTTACTGAGGCTATTACAACAAGTGATATTTACAAAATAGCAATAACAGCCAATGAATACTTCTTGCTGGAGAACAGACAGCGGGTCTTTTATACTGATGCTTTTGAAGGAGATGGTGATAATACAGATTACGTCCTGCCGGGAACGGGTTTGATGATTTCACATATTGATCGCAATGCCTCAGCTGAAATTCTGTTTGAAAGAGCGGATGGATCCGATCCTACCGATATTTGTGGTGGCAAGAGCAGCGATCCTTTTAAGCCCGGAAACAAGATTCAGTTTACACAGTGGACAAAACCTAACTCCGATAAAAGAAGCGGAAACAATACCAGTATCGCAATAACAAATATTCGTCAAGATAGTTTGGACATAATCGTTGACATATATCAGGACTTTTCATCGGGCACAATCACTGAAAACTCCTGGTGGGAGGGATCGGAAAGCATTACAGGTGATATAACTGTAAGCGCGGGTGACACACTCACTGTGGCAGAAGCAGCGAACATATCGTTCTCTTCCGGTGCAGAATTGAAACTGAATGGCGACTTGCAGGCGGTAGGCACATCCTCAAATCAAATCACCTTTACCCGCAGCGGCGGTTCGGGCACCTGGGACGGTATTCGTTTTTATTCCGGCAGCAGCGGCGACATCGATTACGCAACCATAAATTATGCAACTAAAGGCGTGTATGTTGCCAGCACGAATAACGTTACGGTAGACAACAGCACGATCAAAAATTTTACCGAACAGGGCGTTTATTTAACAAGCAGCGATGCCACTATCAAAAACAGCACGATTAAATTGCCGAATAGCGCCTCCCACGGCATCTATATATTGGGCGGTACCAGCGATCCCACTATTTCAGGCAACACCATCGATGATCCGACTATCGGAATTGAACAGAAAGACAGCCCGGGTGCAGCAACGATTAAAAGATAATCTTATCAAAAACTGCTTCACCGGTATTAAAACCTATCAATCTTCTCCTGAAATTTATAATAACTACATTGAGAATAATTATAATGGCGTCCTATTGGCAACCTCTTCGTCCCCGGACATTCACGATAACGACTTTTACGGCGGTGCCATCGGAATCTATCTTGATCAAAGCCAACCCTCTGAAATCAAATGGAACAATTTCGGCTGGAGCGGCGGTGATAATTACGAAAACGCCGATGAAGGTATTTTGGTGGCCTATCTGCAAACAAGCAACAGTTTCCTGGACGGCCAATGGAATAATTTTCATGACGGCTATGTGACGAAGGATATTTCCAATCCCAGCGGCACAATGTTATATGCGACGGGTAATTACTGGTCTGATCTCACGATTACCGGCCAGGTGGATGTAAGTTCACCCCAGTCCAGCCATAATGATGATGCCGGGCCTGGCGGTGCGCTTGGCAAGATCGCGGTCGCACAGTCAGGCTTTGTGGAAGAGCAGAAGTCGGTCGGGTCGCTGCCGACATCATTCCAACTGGAGCAGAACTATCCCAACCCATTTAATCCCAGCACATCCATCGGTTTTCAACTTGAGGAAACCTCCGACGTTACACTCGTTCTTTACGACATCCTGGGAAAAGAAGTGCGGACCTTATTGTTCAATGATTTTTATATTGCCGGATTTCATAAAGTAACCTGGAATGGCAGAGATGAAAATGGCAATGGGTTGACATCCGGTGTCTATTTTTATCGCATTTACGCAAAAACAGAAGATTCAGGAAAATTGAATACTAAATCACGCAAGTTGATACTGATGCGTTGATTACCTGGAGTTAGGAATTTATCTACTTTAAAGGAGGCCATTATGCCAGCAAAAATAAAAAGACTATTTTTTTTCGTACTGTTGTGCAGTGTTCCATTTATAGCAAGATCGGAAATAATTATCATCGAAAATGTAAGTGTGGAAGTCCAGGACCTGAAAGGTGATTCGTATCGGCTTTTATTCAACTTTGCACTGCCTGCCCTGCCGGATGGCATCAATATCGATCGTGCAGTCATTAGCTTTGGAGTGAACATAACCGCGAATTCGGGAAATATAAACCTGTTTGAAATATTGGCGGCAGGCGCCAACGGCGAAATCGCCGGGACAAGCTATAACCAGAATCCTGTGACGGGAAGGATTGGCAGAAACAAATTGGGTTTAACTCAAATTGATCTGGATATTACCCAGTTGGTAGATTCATGGGTAAATGGTACAATAAAAAATGATGGTGTCTTTGTGGTTTCCCACCGCCGAATTCCCGAAAAGATACTTCAAAAAGATAAAATAGACCTGGCACCTGAATTTAAGCAAGCAACGGTCAAGTTATTTTATACAGCATTGGAATAGACAAAACTTCATCCTTTAAAAATCTGATAAATCAATCGACTACACTAGTAACTCATTATGATTTAAGGATAAACGTATTTCTGACGATTGGATATCCTGATTCGATCTTCCTTGGTGGCAAAATGCCAATCGATCCTGCGTGCGGCTGTCACCCAATCCTGTGGTGTTCTGATAGCCGATAATTCTCGCTCCACGAAGGGATCACTATGGCGAGCTAAAACTTTCTGCCAGATTTTTTCGGGGGCTTCCGTCAGCAGGTTACCTACGGTTCCTTCATAAATAGCCATACTACGAACCCGGCCATCCGGCTCAATGTGCATCAGATTATTGGCGGCCATTCCCGCTTTTATATGTTTTGGATGCATTTGAAGGAATACATTATCGGTAACCCAGACCTGTTCGACAGAGGGAGGCGCCAGCATCTTCAAGTTTGCAGCAAAAGCCGGATCGTCTAGTTTTGCAATTTGTTTGTCAGTTAGCATTTCTTCATCGCAAAAACTCCTTCTACTGCCGAGACCGGAAGGAACCATTGCTCCGAAGATGAAGAATTTTATTTCAGAAAATTTAGGTGCGATTTCGGTAAGATACCTTTCGAGCTGGGGAAAGTTACTTTGAATAACAACACAGTCTATGCCAAAGTTTAGACTCCGGTTATTGTTCTCGCGTTCTTCTATTGCCAGTTTGTTGAAGAATGTTAACGTTTTCATCGTTTCACTGAATGATCCGTTACGTCCCCGGATAAAATCATGAATTTCGGCATTGGCGCCATCTACACTGACATGAATGCGAGAAAAAAGTTGAACCACTTTCCGCAAAATTGATTCTTTAATTTGCCATCCGTTGGTGTAAACCGCAAGAAAAATGCCTGCCTGAACCAATCTTTCCGCCACTTGCAAAATGTTTTTTACAATCAACGGCTCGCCACCGCTAAACTGAACGGATTGCGGCTGCATTTCAATAATCTTATCAGCCAGTCGAAACATGTCTTCTAAAGATAATTGACGTGAAGATCTCCGGCCAGATTCAGAATAGCAGTGACTGCATCTTAATGGACACGCGTACGTTACATCCCAATTAATGCCTATCGGTTTAGCAGGATTCATGATATTTATTCCTCCAAAGTTTTAAGCCCTCTTTCGCGTTTCAACCAACAATAAAACGCCTGAATCAATTCTTGATTTTAAATATGGGGATTATAGAAACACCCAATTGTGATTCCCCAATCCCAATTTACGTTTTGAAGATATTACAGGAAGATAACAAATACAAGGACAAAATACATTTCTTTCATTTCTACTTTGAAATTCGCCTGATCTACTTTAAATTTTACAAATATCAACTTTTTTAAAACTCATCTGGTATACCGTTAAAAGGAAAGAAATAGAGCACCTGAATGGAAAAAAGTACGGATGAAGAACTAATGAGTATGATTCTCAAAAAGAATACCAAAGCATTAAAAATTTTGTACAATCGATATGAGGTGAGTATCTTTAATTATATCTTAAAATATACCGGCAGCAGAGACATTGCCCAGGACTTACTGCAAGAGACCTTTACCCGGGTTTGGTATGCTGCGCATACATTCAGCCAGGAGGCCGGAAAATTCAGGGGTTGGCTTTACACCATTGCACTGAATAATACCAGGAATGAGATGGTAAAAAAACGCTACGATTATCATTATGTGGATGTTACAGAGATAAGGGGAGAACAGGAACCGGCGCATCCGCAAGTGGAACAACCCGATGTGCAATTGGAACATTCCGATTTAAAGGAGACCATTGCAAAGGCGTTGGGGAAGTTAAAGCCTCACCTTCGTGAAATCATCGTTTTAAAACAATTTCAACAGTTGAAGTTCAGGGAAATAGCAGAGATCACCAAAGTTCCGGAAGGAACCTTAAAGGCCAGGTTTCACCGCGCCATTGCGAAATTAAAACCACTATTAGAATCAGTGGAGATTTAGATATGAGCCATCAAAATAAAAATGCGATTCTAAGCTTGTTTTATCATGAATGTTCGCAACAGGAAGAAAGCAAGCTTCGGGAACATCTGGCCGGTTGCGAAGATTGCCGGGAATATTTGAATGAGTTAAATCAGATGGATGCCATTTTGAAACATTCCCGGGACGAGAAACCGCTGCCGGGAACTATCGATAAAATATTGGCAAATATTCCGGCCGAACGGCCAAGAGTAGTACCAGCCAAACCGGAAATGTCAGCATTGCCATTCTTCCGTATTGGTTTTGTGATGATCTTTATCTTGTCTTTGATCTACCTGGTTCAGGACAGGATCAGTATGCAGCCATTCTGGCAGTCTATGCAAGAGATTTGGGTCATTCAAACCGTCGGCAGTTTTGGATTTGTTGCTTTCTTATTTTTGTGCGCCGGCACATTTATAACCCTGGCCCTTGCGCCTGTATTGTATTTTGATTTAAACCAAAAAGCGATTCGTTTGTGATTCATGGAAGCAAAGTAACAGAGTAACAAAGTGACAAAGTGACAAAGTGACAAAGTGACAAAGAAGAAAAACAGCAAAGCAAAAGTGGCAAAGAAGCACAGAGAGTTGAAAAATATTTGTAGTTTGAACTGCATAATCAATAAAAAAAGTTAAAGTTACATTCACTAAAAATAATTGGAGAAAAAAATGAACAGGAAAAAATTAATCAAAAAAATGGCGTTGCCGGCGGCAATTGTTTTCATCGTTGCGATTAGTGTGGCAATTATTCAAATGCCATACTGGCATAATCAATACAAACAACACCAGCAAAGATTGAATGAGCATATAACAACAGTCACGGATCAAAATACCCAGTATTTGACGGCAACAGTAGAAAAAATAGGAGTGATTTCTGGGACTCAGGAAAACGTAGCCGATAACCGGTTGATCAAAGACATCCAATCCGAACTACTACTCGAACATCAAAAAGTGGGTCAGTCAAAACGCTATCTTTGGATGAGCGACAACCGGGGCGAATTTATTTTTGGCGCGCCATCCTATGCCTTTGTCCAGGTTAATAAGGCTTATGATAAAAATGCTGAAGCCATCACCAAAGAAGGGCTCTATAGCGACCGAAACGATTTTCTGCTCGATGTAATCGATCAGCATAAACAAGTGGATTTTGCGAATGTTGATATCGGTAAAATTAAGCAACTTCACCAGGATGGCAGGGAGAGCAGCTGGTATTATACGAGAGATCGTGGTCTGATCTTATCAGCGCCTGTGGCCAATGAAGCCGGACAGGTACAGGGAACCTTGTTTATTAAGATCGATGATTCGGTTAATCATGAAATGTACTACAGTAACAATAAGGCCCAGAATGAAGACGCATTTCTTGATTACCAGCCTCTATTTATATTTTTTGCTGTTATTTCAGGATTTTTTCTCTGGTTTCTCTTACCCACCTGGGTTTATATTGATGCCCAGCAACGTGATGTGAACAATCCCGGTCTTTGGGCATTTATTACCCTTATTTCGTTGATCTTCGGTCTCGCAATCTACATGATCACCCGGCCATCGGCCATGCGCTCTCACCAATGTCCCCAGTGTGAAAACGAATTAAACGGCGCCGGCGCTTTTTGCCCGCACTGCGGCTTCGATTTGTCCAACACATATTGCCCGCAATGCCAGTATCCCATAAAACCGGATTGGACTTTTTGTCCGAGTTGCCGGGCAGGATTGGAAGAAAAAGGAGAATTACAACCGGTTAGCGAGCCTGAACCTTCGCCTGAACCGGTTAAAGAAAAATAGGAGAAAAGCAAGGTTTAACCGCGGAGAGCGCCGAGTTCGCTGAGAAGTAAATATCACTTTTTTGTAAACTCTGCGCTCTCTGCCGGTTTAAATATCAGTTTTTAAGTTTGGACTATGGATTAAGAAACAAGAGGTATATTTGCATCCCTCCAAGCCAAATCTTTGGGTGTTATTTCATTTAGAATTTGCATAATTAGGTTTTATATCTCAATAAATCAACAAATGATTTTTGGGGGAGCTAATCACAATCCTTCAATGGTGATTCCAGATTGTTTCCATTGAAATTTGATTCAAAAGTTGATATTATCTGTTAACAAATTTATTGAAGAAAAAGATGATTAATTATTGTTCTTTTTTCAAAAAAATCTTTTTTCTATTCTTGTTTCCACTAATATTGTCCGGATGCCTCGCCACGACCAATTACTACACAGCGCGAACCTTGCCACCGGGGAAAATGGCAATCTCACCGGGGATGGATGACCTTATCATTCAAAGCACAGATAAAGCTCGTATTATTAAAAAGCCATTGTATTTTTTGCCTAGCCTGGGATTGTATTTAGGATTGCCTTACCGTTTTGAAACCGGAGCCAGGTGGTATTTCACGAATACCTATGAGGGGATATTAAGATGGCAGCTTAACCCGAAATGGTTCAATAAATTCTATGCAAGTGCAAATTTACATTATGGATCTTTTCAGGAAGCTTACAAATATTTTAAATATGGTTTTACGTTCAGTAAACCCATCCGTCAATTCGAGCCGTACATAGGATATTACCAGTTTGCATGGGGAGATAAAGACAAGAGAGTATCAGTAGATTATGATGACCTTCTTGACACTCATAGAGTGATTAGCCTGGGAATATCCATTCCTATAAGAGCCGGCCACGTGTTTCCGGAGATCAATTACCAATTCTCAAAATATCAGTTTGGCAGTGGGTTGTTGTTTTATAGTGTGGGTTTCAGGACAAAATTTCCATGATCTTAGGTTTAAAAAGTGTAGGTGAATAAGGAAAGGGTGAGCATTATGAGTAATAGCAATAAAAATGAGGATAATGTCTCGTTGTTGAAGCGACTGGGTGAAGAACTTTGGAACAAAGGGAGGCCGGAGATAATCGATAAGGTAATCCATCTCGAGGCGGTTCTGCATTTTCCAACTGGCGACCTTTTCGGTCCTGATGGACTGAGGCAACATTACGAGGCCAATCAGAATTCTTTCTCCAACTTCTCTTTTTCGATTAATGAAACCATCAGTGACGGAGACCGCATAGCTGTACGTTGGTCTGTCCAAATGAAACACATCAATGAATTTGAAGGCATCAAAGCAACAGGACGCGAGGTTGGAATGACCGGCATGACCTTCTTTCATATGCAAAAAGGTCAGATCATAGAAGCCTGGGATGAGTGGAATCTAATCAGCATGCTTAACCAGCTTGGGGCGATGCCAGGGAATTCTGATTCAAAAGAAGACCTTACTCTAGAGGATCAAAGCAAATAATAAGTTAATAAGCCAAAAGGATAGAAGGTTATGGTTGATAACTTAATTACGCGTGTAAGTTGGAAAGACGCGATTCTTGAAGTTATAAGAAAACAAGAAATAACAAATTTGAGTTTGCAGGAAATCTACACAGCTATGGAAAACATGGTCTGCCTACGGACTATCATAGACAGTCTTGGCGTACGGGTTTGCAACCCAGATATCAATGCTGGATACGCAGCCGTTTAGCGGATCTTGTCAAAGAACGGTTTTTTTGAATTTTTTTATTTTCCTACAAAATTTATGATAATTGATAAAATATCTTGACTTTTAAAAACCCAGTTGCTAATTTGCCACCGCATAAATAAAAAGCCCAATCGGATTTTCAGATAGCATTGATCGCAAGCTCAATTCAAAATCTGTTGGGCGGTCTTGACTAAATGACCTAACTTGGAGGTAGATATGGTTCCAGTCATGTCGCTTTGGTTGCCGATCCTGGTCTCGGCAGTGTTCGTATTTATTGCCAGTTCCATTATTCATATGGTTCTGAAATACCACAACAATGATTTTGGTAAGGTCCCGGATGAAGATGGCGTTATGGATTCACTCCGTAAATTCAATATTCCTCCAGGAGATTACGTTTTTCCATATGCAGGAAGCACAAAAGCAATGGGTACGCCAGAGCTCATCGAGAAATGTACAAAGGGTCCAGTGGCATTTATGACTGTCATAGAAAACGGTCCACAGAAAATGGGTGCGAGTTTAGTCATGTGGTTTATTTATAGTATCATTGTCAGTATTATAGCTGCCTATATCGGCGGCAGGGCTCTGGCCCCGGGAGCTAACTATCTGGATGTATTTCGCTTTGTCGGATGCGCAGCTTTTATCGGGTATTCCCTGGCACTGTTACAAAATTCGATCTGGTACAAACGAAACTGGAGCACTACCTTTAAATCCATGTTTGATGGTCTTGTATATGGCCTCCTGACAGCCGGGACGTTTGGGTGGTTGTGGCCTGCTATGTAAAATTTACCTATGCCAGGGTTTCATTTTGTGAATCAGTTGATAGCATAATTAATTATACTTGGCAAATCGGATTTTTCATCAATCGCTATCCGGTTGCATCAATACCTCATAATGCGTCACATTGGGCTCAAGTTCTAGAAGAAAGTCTTTATCTATGGGATAGTAGTGGGCTTTTTCGATATCATCACCGGCAAATTTGCGTATGGATTCTTTTGAATCCCAGAGAGTCATTAATAAATAATGAGTTTTGCCGTCTTCATTTCGACGCAATACAAACACGCCGCAATTCCCAACAATAGATTGGTAATCTGCAATACCGGTCTTTTTGAGATATTCATAATAATCGTCAGCTTTCGATTGGGGGACGACTCCATGCCAGGTTCTAGCTATCATTGTAATCTCCTCCAGTTTAATTAATATTCAAGAATTTGATAAATTGAATGAGTTTCATTAAATTTAAAGTATAAAATATATTTCATTAATAATATATTAAAGCAAAATCTAATCGAAAGATAAGATTACTTTAAAGCTTGGACTTTTCAAAATAACCCATTAAAATTATAGGAAAAATTATAATTGAGAGACTACGAAGCCTTTATTCCAACACCCGATGACCTTATAGGTGCGAAGCTTGACCTGGCGGCAATTCACCCACGGGATTGGGTTTTCGACCTTGGCTGTGGCGATGGAAGGGTTTTGATTCAAGCGGCGAAAAGGTTTGATGCCAGAGGTGTGGGTGTAGATATCCATCAACATTTAGTTGACGAAGCAAAAAAGAATGTTGCAAAGGAAGGTCTCGAACAACAAATCGAAATCGTATGCCAGGACTACCTTCATACAGATCTATCACGAGCTGATGTTGTTATTCTATACTTGAATCGAGGTTCTCTTGGGCCATTATCACAAAAATTAGAGGATGAGCTGACACCAGGAGCAAGGATTGTGACTCATGACTTCGATCTACCTGCATGGGTAGAAGTAAAGAAAGTCGAATTCGGTTCTTCTGGTCAGTTTCTCTATCTATATAAAAAGTAATTTGCATTCTTATTAAAGCAGCAATTAGGAGAAAAATTCGATGTCGCGCCAATCACCCTTTGATCCATTTCTCGAAAAGCAAGGTGTCGTTTTGTTGGATGGCGGCCTGGCCACAGAATTGGAACGCATTGGCCATAACTTAAATCATCGGTTGTGGTCTGCAGGTTTGCTGATGAACAAGCCGGAAGAAATCCGCAAGGTTCATTTATCCTATTTAAGAGCGGGATCTGACTGTATTACTTCTGCCAGTTACCAGGCGAGTGTTCCCGGATTTATATCACAAGGAAAAATGGAAAGGGAGGCAAAAGCCCTATTGAAAAACGCTGTCGAATTGGCTTGTGAAACCCGGGATGAATATTTTCAAAGTCCTGAGTTTCAACATGTCTCACGCATTCGTCCTATTGTTGCAGCGAGTATCGGACCGTACGGGGCGTATCTTGCCGATGGCTCAGAATATAGGGGGAATTATGGAATTTCAACTAGTGATCTACGTGCTTTTCATGAACCTCGTTGGGAAGTACTCTCAGATTCTTCCGCAGATCTTTTCGCTTGCGAGACAATCCCCAGCCTGCAGGAAGCTGAAGTTCTGTTGGGCCTGCTTTCTGAAACACCAGACATCAACGCATGGATCAGTTTTTCTTGTACTGATGGAATGAATATAAGTGATGGTACTCCCTTGAAAGAAACCGTTTCTCTTTTTGAAAATTGCGATCAGGTTTTTGCTGTGGGAGTCAATTGTACAGCGCCACGATATATTTCATCTTTGATTAAAAAAGCTCGAATGGGAGCGTCAACCAAATCAATTATCGTATATCCAAATTCAGGCGAGGATTACGATGCAACCCGTAAAATTTGGCTCGGGACATCCGATCCGGTGGATTTCAGTATAGCGTCCCGTGAATGGTTTCGAAGCGGTGCTGCCATAATTGGCGGCTGTTGTCGAACTGGCCCTCAGCACATTAAAGCAATGCGGGAAGCTTTATTGGATACGGATTTGGGGAAATAATTTTACTAAATCAGGGAGTTTACACAAAACACATCTGTCGCTTAATCAAAGGAATTCTATTGATTTAATTTGAAATATCTCTAAATTAATCGCAGGATAGTCTTAGTTTTCTAATGATAAAAACATGCGTATTTAAGGAGTTAAAATGATTGCAAAAAGTGATAGTAACGGGATTGCCCCTATTGAACCAACAGAACGGATCATAGCCTTAGATGCGCTTCGCGGGTTTGCAGTTTTGGGTATCCTGCTCATGAACATTCAGAGTTTTGCGATGATCCAGGCTGCCTATCTAAACCCAACAGCTCTTGGTGATCTGGTTGGCTTGAATAAATGGGTTTGGATATTCAGCCATGTCTTTGCAGATCAAAAATTTATGACTTTGTTTTCAATATTATTTGGGGCTGGGATCATTCTGATGACCAGTAAAACTGAATCAAAAGGAATGAAAGCCGCAGGATTGCATTATCGTCGTACTTTCTGGCTTCTTTGTATTGGTCTTGTTCATGCTTACTTACTTTGGTATGGGGATATCCTGGTCGTATACGCATTTTGTTCGTTGGTAGCTTTCCTATTTCGGAAATTATCTCCAAAAGTACTATTGATAACCGGGTTACTTATCGTTTCGGTTTCCTCAATTTTATATTTGTTTTTTGGATTATCAATTGGTTTTTGGCCGCCCGAAGCCATTAATGAAACGATGACAAGCTGGCAACCAGAAGCAGCCCAGGTTGCTAAAGAGATTGCTGCATACCAGGGAGGCTGGCTGGGTCAAATGGAGCTTCGTGTGCCTGCTTCTCTTGAGTTTCATACATTTATTTTCCTGATTTGGGCTGGTTGGCGCGCCGGTGGTCTCATGCTAATTGGCATGGCATTATATAAATGGGGTGTTCTCACCGGCAACTTCTCAAAAAAGACCTATCTTTTAATGATGAGTTTTGGATTACTAATTGGCCTACCTGTTGTGTCTTATGGAGTTTTTGCTAATTTTGAAGCCAACTGGACTTTGGAATTCTCGATGTTTCTTGGCTCGCAATTCAATTATTGGGGCAGCCTATTCGTTGGAATGGGTTATATTGGTGCGGCAATGTTAATTTTTACATCCGGATTTGCTGAGAAAATAACTCGGCTGTTTGCTGATGTCGGTCGTATGGCTCTGACAAATTATTTGAGTCAGACTTTGATTTGTGTCATTATTTTCTATGGCTACGGTTTTGGTTTATTTGCCACAGTTGAGCGCAAAATTCAAATCCTCATCGTTCTTGGAATTTGGCTATTTCAATTGATCGCCTCTAAATTATGGCTGCGATATTTTCAGTTCGGACCTGCGGAATGGCTCTGGCGGACATTGACTTATTTCAACCTGCAGCCTATGCGAAGGATGTGAATATCAAGATCTGCTAAGTTGATTTGAGACTAAATTGAATTTTTTTACTTAAATAAGGTAGACTTATTAAGGTAGACTTATTGTAGTAGAAAAAAAAGGAGAAAATCATGATTCAAAAAGAAGAAAGAACCGATGTGACGCCAATCTGCCCATTTTGTAAGGTAGAAGTTAAAAAAGTGCTGTTCCAGGTAATGGCGGGATTTCTTGGCAAACGATACATCTATTTTTGTGAGCATTGTAAGTCGATTCTGGGCGTTTCCCAGCGTAAAGGATTTTGGATGGGTTAAATGTGATGTAGCAAAGTAACCTTAGTCATGAATAACATCAAAAGGATTTTGTCTACTGAGGAAAATTCTTTAAAATTGTTAAAATCTATAAAATAAAGAGAATTGGGGGTTATCGCAGTTGATTATCTCACAAGAACGATTATTCCAAATTAGATAATACCGCGTTCCACAAATGTACGGGGTGATGGATTTTAATCATCCGGAGTCATAAACTAAGAATTTAGCAAGAATCGGGTGGAGTCTTATTGATAATCGGATAACTTAAAACATTATGGATAAGCAAGAAACAATAAAGGCCTACGCAGCCTTAGCAGCTGTTTGCTTTTTTTGGGGTACCACCTATCTCGCTATCAGGATTGGTGTAGAAGTTATGCCCCCTGCCCTATTCGCCGGAATTCGATTTTTTCTCGCCGGACTAATTTTCATACCAATTCTACGGGTTTTTGGTCATGCAATGCCATCAAAAAGTGATTGGCGAATTATCACTATAATAGCAATTGCACTTTTGGTAGTAGCGAATGGAATTGTAGTTTGGGCTGAACAATGGGTGCCAAGCGGGTTAGCGGCTTTAATCGTTTCAACATTGCCTTTTTGGATGGTGGGGATCGAGGCTACGCTGCCGCGGGGTGAAAGTTTATCGCTGCAAAAAGTTACCGGCTTGGTGTTAGGATTCAGCGGTCTCTTGATTTTACTTTGGCCGGATTTGCATAGTTCTGTTAATCGTGAATACCTGGTTGGTATATGTGCGATTTCGTTCGCAGCAATAGCCTGGGCTGCGGGGTCAGTCTATTCAAAACATCGAAAAGTAAGCGTCAAACCCCTTATGTCATCAGCTTTTCAGATGCTCATCGCAGGCGCAATCTTAATTTTTGTCGGTTTAGTCGGTGGCGAGTTAAATACATTTTCGTTCACTTCCCAGGGAGTTTTTGCTTTGGTGTATTTGATTATCTTCGGTTCTATTGTTGGTTACGGTTCATTTGTTTACGCTTTAAATAAACTTCCCTCGTCTTTAGTTTCCATGTATGCATTTATCAACCCGGTTGTGGCTATTATTTTGGGGTGGTTGATCCTGGATGAACGACTAGACTGGAGAGTCGCAACTGCGACTGCAATTATCCTGTTTGGCGTAGTTTTGGTTAAAAAGTCCTCTGCACATAAAACTGTAGAAAAAATTAGTTTAGAGAAGCACCCATTGATCCCTGTGATTAAAGATGATGTTGCTTGATTTCTGGGATTAAAGTTTTTCTCAATAATTCATTAATTAGTTATTAGACTATTCAACATTATGCTATGCGAAATATCTTAATTGCTTTTGTTTTGCTATTAATTGGAATCAGAGCCCAAGCGGGTGAACCGATTTCAATCGCCATTGCACTACGAGATAATATTTTCATATATGCGGATTCTTCACTCTACTCAGGAGTAATTGACACAATTAGGCTGGCTGATTATAGGATTTCAGTTGGCAACTATTTGCGTAACAAGAGACAATTCAATTTCAATGGATGGTGTAGAATTGAAATTGGAGATAAAATCGGATGGGCTGTATTTGATCAATTTTCGATTTCGGGTAATCCTGTGTTTGTAACCGCAATTGGCGACTCTCTGTATGGCAAACCAAAAAAGAAACCAAATCCAAAATTTGTGCCTTCTAGGCCAAGCGCTTATTGGATTATTGAGAGAGAGACAACAAATGATGGAGTGTGGATCAAACTTGCTGTTCCTCCAATGAGATTATGGATTTTCAAAAAATCACTGAATGTCCAAGTGGAAGATGTGTACTACGAGCTTATCCAGGAGTTTTTGTCACGACGTTCTGATTATGGGATGGCATTGGTTCTTTTGAGTCAGCTTGAGGGTATCATTAATCAAGAGGATAATGTGTTCTTTAATTGGGACAAGGAGCCGGGTTTATGGCCATATGGGGGTGGCGCCCTACTTAATTTCGCAAAAGAAAAAACATATCTAAAGCTAAATAGAGTAGAGGAGGCAATAGAAGCATTAAATGTTATAATCAACCAATATAAGGATCAGAATTGGTACTATAAGCATCCGGGTCATCATGGTTATTACCATGGTCGCGCAGGCTCCCATGCAGCAATGGAAATCGCATCAGTTTATCTTAAAATTATTAAGGATACAACAAAAGCCAAAGACCAGTATCACAAAGTAATAAGAGAATATCCAAACGAAAAACAAAGAGCCTATGAAGATGTTCATTGGATCGATATACAAGCCTCTGAAGAGATTAACAGAATCCTAAAAGATGAACCGGAGAGACTTTTTATTGAAGCTAACAAAGTTGTAACTGAATCTACCGTGCCGGCTGTGAGAAGTATCGGATACGTTGGCATAGTACAGAGTTTAGGGGCAAAAAAACTATACTCTCAGATGATAGATTCAGCTAAAGTTGGAATTGCGCAAAATCCCGATGATCAAAGGAACTATTTGACTAGCGTTCTAAATGACTTTGCAAGCTATATCGCTGAAGCCGTTTTTGACATTCTTGAACTCAATGCAGAAATTCAAATATATAAACAATTCTCGGCCTTTTTACAGACCAATTATGCAGGATTTCGTCTAGGAGCTTATGCAATCTTAAAATCAGCTAATTTGGCGTATTCCACCAATGCAGAGCTTGAAACTGTAAAACAACTTTATAAACAAGTTTTGGAAACCCCTTTTGCCCTGGGGATAAACATCTCTTCAAAATATAAAAGTTATAGCTCGTCTAATTCCCGCTTACGTGTATTGGAAGAAGCAGGGATTATTGATGGAAAAATAACATCAGATAACACGAAATTGTTAATCGGAGCAGGACCACAATACCCTATAATTCGAACTTTGAGAATCGGCGATTTGGCAAAAGTCCTTTACTGGATAAAATTAAGAATTGAAAACGAGGATTCTACCCGCAATTATACAAAAATAAAACTTAAAGACAGTACCATTGGTTGGGTGTCGTCCAAAAACATACGCAATACTAATTCGTTGTTTCAGCTGAAGGATAATTATGGTTCCCACTGGACTTCTTTGTATTCTAACAGTAGGTATAATCCTTCTTTTCCTGGTCCTGACATAACCAATCCTTCCTTAATTAACTTAATCCCTGACCTTACCACTGAAAATCTTCGTTTCTATGATGTTAATGATGACAAAATTACGGATATGATCTTGAGTCAATATTCTAATTATTATATGACGATAGATGGGGGTTCATTAAATAGAATTTGGCGAATTAAAGATCGTGCCTCGTCTATTATTGTTGCTGAAAACAAGCTATTCCTAGCAAGAATCAAAAGCGGCATCAAGAGCTTTAAATTATCATCAGGTGAATCATTGTGGTCTCGCAAGTTTACTTCGTTAGCAAGCAATGTAGTTTTTTTTGAAAATAGATTACATTTCGTTTCAAGGCACAACACGGTTATTTGTATATCCGGTACGGACGGCAAAACGCTGTGGAGTTCAGAATTGCAGATTGAAGGCTCCAAATACTCATCGAGAAGAGTGGCAGCAGCAAATGCATCAGCTCTAATCATCTTTGCGCACAACAAACTATTTTCATATGACAGAATATCCGGCGCGCTGATTTGGAAGAGCCGGCAAAATCACAAAATTAAAGAGTTCGTACTAGATGATAACCATATATACACCTTTGAAGAGAATAATAAATTCGCCGTTTTAGGAATATCGAATGGGAATGAAATTTGGCGCTTCAATGTTCGGTCGAGCCGCTATACGTCGAACGCGGTGTTAAGTGACTAAAGTAATGTATTTTTCACATCTGTTGATTCAATCAAATCCATAAACAAATCAAATGGAAGCATCATCTGGGAAGTAACGGCAGAGTTAAAAATCGAATACATGATTGCAAGCAACAATTTAATCTACGTAATTGGAGAACATTACAGCGATGGAAACAGTAGGAGATATTTAAATGCAATCAACAAAAAATCAGGGAATATTGTGTGGAAGAAGAAACTAAACAGATCCCGTTCTAATTATTTTGTTTACGAGAGTGGGAAGCTCTTTGTAAACGGGGCAACAGGGTTACTTATTTTTGGGAATAGGGAGTGACATTCTGCTAATCTTTTAGAAGTTTTTAATAAAAATTTTTCCTTCCCCAATCGTCAAGTTATTCTCCTACGAATCGATAATAAAGTATATGAAAATCATTTACTGTTTTTAATTTATTCTAAAAAGTAATAGTAATGAGAGAATATATACGCCATCCATCAAGCATACCGATAGAATATGAAATTAAAGGTTTCGCAGATCCTAAAAAAGAAAAGCTAAAAAATGTTAGCCTTGGGGGTCTTTGTTTTCAATCGGGCAATTTTATGGACAATGGTTTGGAAGTCATGATTTGTATTCCAACAATTAAACCACCCTTTGCAGCAGATAGTGTAGTTGTTTGGTGTGAAAAAAACGACAACCATTTTAATGTGGGTGTGCAATTCAATGATAAAGAAACAGAATTTCGTGTTCGAATGGTAGAGCAAATTTGCCATATTGAGGAATATAGAAATAGTATTTTAGAAACCGGGACTCGTACGCTTTCCTTAGAAGAAGCCACATTTGAGTGGATTGATAAGTACGCAAAAGATTTTGGTCATTAAGTGCCAGAAAACCCTAATAACGACTCTCTTTTAAACTCTTTCAAAAATTCTTTTTAATATCCAGTATATCATTATAATAAATTTTAGCATTTTCGAAATTTTCAAATAGTTTATAGCCATCATGTATTGTTAATTATTTAAAGAAGTTTCATGATGGAACTGCAAAGATCCAGCGGACTATTATTACATCCAACCTCTCTTCCTGGTAAATATGGCATCGGTGAAATTGGTAAATCTGCTTATCGCTGGATTGATTTTCTTTTAGAATCAAAACAATCTATTTGGCAAATATTACCCCTGGGTCCGACAAGCTACGGTGACTCTCCATACCAGGTTACTTCTGTTTTCGCAGGAAACCCTTTGTTAATTGATTTAAAAAGTTTGGCCAATGCAGGATATATTTCACCGAACGATCTCAAAAAGTCTCCGGAATTTCCGGACAATTGTGTCGATTTTAAATCTGTTATTGAGTGGAAAATGCCATTATTGTTGGAAGCATTTAACCGGTTTTCTGAAATCGCAAAAGAAAGTGATATTGAAGGATTTGCCCACTTTTGTAGTGCTTATGACGACGTATGGCTGGCTGAATTCGCACTTTTTATGGCCATAAAAAATCAATTCGGTAAAAGAGCATGGTGGGAATGGCCTGTGGAATTGAAATTACGGGATGCAGATTCTTTAGCTCAAATCCGAAATCAACTTAGGCATGAAATCCGGGCACAGAAATTTTTGCAATATCAATTCTTCAAACAATGGACGAATTTGAAAAACTATGCCAACCAACATGGCATTCAAATTTTAGGTGATATGCCAATATATGTTTCTCATGATAGTGCGGACCTGTGGGCAAACCAAGATAAATTTTGTTTGGATGATAGAGGCATCCCGGTTGTGGTTGCGGGAGTCCCGCCTGATTATTTTAGCGAAACCGGCCAGTTGTGGGGAAATCCTATATATAAATGGGATGTTATGGAAAAAAATGGATTTCGCTGGTGGATTGAGCGGGTGCGAACGACTCTTCAATATGTAGATGTTATCCGTATTGACCATTTTAGAGGATTTGAAGCGTACTGGAAAGTTGCATACGGTGAGGAAACTGCAATAAATGGTAGATGGGTAAAAGGTCCCGGCCATGTTTTTTTTGATAAACTGTTGGAAGCATTACCACAAATCCCGATCATTGCTGAAGATCTGGGTGTAATTACTCCTGAAGTTTCTACATTACGCGATCGGTATGGATTTCCTGGCATGAAAATTCTACAATTCGCATTTTCAAGCGACTCCACAAATCGTGATTTACCCGATAATTATAACAAAGCATGTGTGGTTTATTCCGGTACTCATGATAATGACACGACTCACGGCTGGTTTAAAACCATTTCCGAAAAGGAACGAGAGTATTGTATCCGGTATCTTGGCAAGAACCCTAAAGATATTGCGTGGGATTTAATGCGTCTGGCTTGTGCTTCAACTGCGGATTTAGCCATATATACCATGCAGGATGTCTTAAGTTTAGGTAGTGAAGCAAGGATGAATTTTCCGGGCAGAGCTTCCGGGAATTGGACATGGCGACTAAAACCAAGTCAGTTAAGTCGAAAATATATCAAGAAATTGGCGAAAATGACTGAGATTTATGGCCGGTATAATCCAGGGCTAAGAAAGTAACAATATTCTAAAAAAGTAGAGTCATTTTCAATATTGAATAATGGGATCTTTTTTTGTAATAGCCTTCGCTCTTAAATAATAAATTCTTTCCTGTTTAACTATAACTTTCTATTCTTCCTTTTCTTTGTTTCATTTCTCATGGCTCTTTTTCTTCACATTCTGTTGTCTTAGGTTTTACATTATAGAGAAGTAAGTCCTTCGGAGATTGCATATTTAGTAAGTTCAGCAACGGTATGAATTTCTAATTTATCCATAATGTGCTTGCGGTAGGTTTCGATGGTTTTAATGCTCAAATACATATCCGAAGCGATTTCTTTGGAGCTTTTTCCCTCGGCTATAAGCTGGAGAACTTCATTTTCTCGTGCTGATAAAACACCCACAGTTTTAACATTAGAAGCCACATCTATTTTTTCTAAGTAATCTTTAATGACTATACTTGTGATTGTTTTACTTAAATAGATTTGATTTGACATAATCGTATGAATCGCATCTGATAATTCATCAAATGCGCACTCTTTAAGAATGTACCCTTGGGCACCTGCGCCTAAAGCGCGTGTAATAAATCTTTTGTCATTATGCATTGACAATGCGATGACTTTTATTTCCGGCATTTCTTTATGAATTTGTTTTGTAGCTTCAATTCCATTTAATTCCGGCATGGAAATATCCATAATGACAACATCCGGATTCGTCTCATTTGCTAATGTAATGATCTCTCTGCCGTTTTCCGCTTGCCCGATAACGTTAAATTCACCTTGTGTTTCCAGCATCGCAACAAGACCTTCACGAAACATTTGGTGGTCGTCTGCAATTATTATTCTATAATTCATTGCTAGCCCTACTTTTTTTTATTCTTAAAGTGTAATGTACTACAATAGTGTTATAGAAAGAAAGTAAAATTTTCTATTTTAGTAAAAAATTTATTCTTATAATTCATTTAATACGAAGAAAAGCTATATATTGTAACTTGAATCTTTTGAACATTTAACACTGATTTGTTGTATTTAAGTTGATGGAATAGATAGTTTATTTCCATTTTAAGTCGCATATACTATATTTAAATCACAAATTAATTACATTTAATCTTAAAGATAGAAGTTTTAGAATTGAAATTCATAGGGAAGTTTCTTAACTTTTCAAAATCTAAATAATCATGAATTCTTCAAGTTAATTATCAGAAGGAACAACTATGCGAACCAAGCTTCTTTTCTTCATATTGACCTTAATTTTGCTTTTAGGATTCACTCAATCGACTATGGCTTCCGATTGGCCCAGCTGGCGAGGGCCGACTATGAACGGTGTCTCTCTTGAAACCGGCTTGATTTCAGACTGGTCTGTGGATGGTGAAAATCTAATATGGCGTGCAGATTTTGTTGGCCGCTCTACACCGATCGTTATGAATGGCAAAGTTTATGTTTTTGGCAGAAGTGGTGATGGAATTACCAAACAAGAACGTGTAGCCTGTTTCGATGCTGAAAATGGTAAATTACTTTGGGAACATCATCATAATGTTTATAATACTACGGTGCCTCACAAACGAGTCGCCTGGTCTAGTATGGCTGGAGATCCTGAAACCGGAAACGTATATGCAATCGGTGGTGGTGGACTCTTTTATTGCTTCAGTGAGAACGGGAAAGTTCTTTGGCATCGAAAGATGGTTGATGAATTTAATGTCCGTACGGGGTATGGCGGTCGCACAGTATCTCCAATCGTGGATGAAGATCTTGTAATTATTGCATTCGTTAGCTCAAGTTGGGGTAGCCATGCACCACCATTTATGAGGTATTATGCATTTGATAAACAAACAGGAGAGGTTAGATGGATCTCCGCACCAGGAGGAAGATTTACAAATCCGAATGTTTACTCCACTCCGGTTGTCGCTGACATTAATGGAGAACGTCTTTTAATTAGTGGCAACGCTGATGGAGGTGTTTATGCCATGAAAATTCGTACTGGCGAGAAAGTCTGGCAGTATAAATTAGGTAAACGTGGATTACACTCATCAGTAGTTGTTGATGGCGATATTGTTTTTGCCGCACATGGAGAAGAGAATTTCGATACACCTGTAATGGGAAGGGTTGTTGCAATAGATGCCACCGGAAGCGGTGACATAACCAAAACCCATGAAATCTGGCGAATCGATGGAATGGAAGTTGGTTTTACATCTTTGATGTTGAATGATGACCGATTGTACTTCGTTGATAATTCAGCCAATTTGTTTGCGGTTGATACGAAAACGGGTAAGGATATCTGGGATATTAATTTAGGAACGGTAGGCAAAGCTTCGCCGGTTTGGGCAGACAACAAAATATTCTATCCTGAGGTGAATGGTAGATTTCGTATTTTAGAGCCTGGCCAAAATGAATGTAAGATATTGGATTCAGAAAATTTAACCGTGCCGGATGGCCGTTACGCAGAACTATATGGCTCTCCTGCAATAGCCTATGGGCGCATTTACTTTACATCGGAAGAAGGAGTCTATTGCCTTGGAAATAAAAATACCAAGTTTACTTCAATTTCACCCGAAATGCCCAAAACTGATTGGCAAGCTCCGAAAAATTCGAAAGCTGCTTATATTCAAGTTGTACCTGCAGAAGTATTTTTGTATTCAGGAAATAAAAATAAATTTAAAGTAAGAGCTTATGATGATAAAAGAAGATTCATAAAAGAGGTTGAATCAACCTGGAGTTTGAAAGGCGTTGGAGGGTCAATAAACAACAAAGGGGAATATATGCCTGCATCAAAATCAATGGGTTCAACAGGTTTTGTTGAAGCAACTTATAACGACTTAAAAAGTCAAGCACGAGTTAGGGTGTTTTCGAATTTACCATGGTCACTAGATTTCGAATCCATCGATGTGGATAAGAATCCAGCTTATTGGCTTGGCGCTGGTAGTGTTCAGTCTCCTGCGACAAAGTTTATTGTGAATGATCTAAATGGCAATAAAGTCCTCAACAAGCCAGTCTCGGTTAGAGGCATCCAAAGAGGTATTATTTACATCGGCCCACCCGACATGAGTAATTATACGATACAGGTTGACATCTTGAGTGAAAAGTTAAAAAGAAAGATATCGGATGTCGGTTTAATCAATAGCGGTTACACCATTGATTTAATGGGGGCGAGACAAAAGATAGAAATCCGATCATGGATGTCTGAAGAGAGAATGGCTAAAAATGCGACTTTCCATTGGGAGGCGGATACTTGGTACACAATCAAGTTTTCCGTGGATGCAACGGGTGACAAAGCGATAGTAAAAGCAAAGCTTTGGAAGCGGAGTGATCAAGAACCCAATGAATGGACCTTAACGGTTGAAGATCCATTACCCATTCATAAAGGCGCCCCGGGGATGCACGCCTTTTCAAAAACAAATGTATATTTTGATAACTTAAAAATTATGAAGAACTAAAAAAGTGAGAAAAACCATGCGAATGAAGACAGTTTTGATTCTCCTCTTAACCATCTCTGGTTTGGGTTTAATGTCCCTGACAGGATCGAAGAATAACAATATTACTATGTTTGGTCTATCACCAAGTAGAAATATGGTCTCAGCTGAAACCGGGATAGCTGAAAAGTGGGATGTGGATTCAGGCCAAAACATACTTTGGAGCGCCAGCCTGGGTTCTCAAACTTATGCCGGACCCATTGTCTTTGGCGGTAAAGTGTTTGTCGGATCAAATAATGAAAGCATGAAAAATCCGGATATAAAAGGTGATCGCGGAAATATTATAACCTTTGATGCATCTGATGGTAAGTTCCTTTGGCAAGCAGCCCACCCAAAGCTCCCTGCCGGTCCGGTTAATGATTGGCCGCTTCAAGGTATTTGTTCAACTCCAGCGATTGAAGGAGACAGGATGTATTATACATCTAACCGCTGTACCATTGTATGTATAGATACGGAAGGTTTTATGGATGGCGAGAATGATGGCCCGGTAAAAAATGAGAAACTGAATGGTAACACAGATGCTGATATTATCTGGGAATTTGACATGATGGGTGAACTGGATGTTTTTCCCCACAACCTTGCATCATCATCTCCTCTTATCGTCGAAGACCTGGTTTACATCGTGACCGGCAATGGCGTAGATGAAGGCCATACTAACCTGCCATCACCCTATGCGCCGAGTTTTATTGCATTGAATAAGAAAACCGGTGAACTGGTTTGGGAAAGTAATGTCCCTGGCGAAGGTGTTGTACATGGCCAATGGGGCAATCCTTCATATGGTGTCATCGATGGTAAGCCGCAAGTCATTTTCCCGGGAGGTGATGGTTTTTTGTATTCGTTCGAACCCAAAACAGGTGAACTCATTTGGAAGTTTAATTGTAACCCTCCTGGTGCTGTTTGGGAATTGGGAGG
>CAYXGW010000045.1:0-41835 GCA_964464595.1 uncultured Deferribacteres bacterium | reverse complement strand
TCCAATGTTGCTAAAAAATACTTGATTTAGTCATAGAAATCAGGATGACAATTGTTAGCTTTTCTTGAATTTTTTATAAAAAATTATTGTTAATCCTTTTTCACACAGCCTCTGAATCGCGGGGCTAAAATCGTACTTTTATTTTAGGATTAACACGTTGGCTCATTGCAATAACAGATTCAAACTGTTAAAATTCTTATAGATAATCTGTTTTTTGATATTTTAAGACAATACCCACGACGGGTTACATTATCTTTAATTATTTCTCCCGATCAATTTAGAATGGACGAACCATCCGCATTGATAACATAAATTTTGATGTTTCCGTTGTGTTTGTTTTTAAATGTTATTTTTGTGCCATCCGGAGACCAGGCAGGATCGTATTTGTCTCCCTCAAGGCTGGATAGTTTATATGATTCTAACCCATTAATACTCACAATGTAGATATCCTGTTGATCCTCACCAATCGAAGTAAATGCAATTTTGGCACCATCCGGAGACCATCGCGGGTTGATATCGTTGGCAGAAGTTTGTGAAATATTGATTTGATCACTGCCATCGGCATTCATAACATAAATCTCTATATTCCCGTCCCGATCTGCCTGAAACACAATTTTGGCACCATCCGGTGACCAAAATCCATTATTGTCATTGCCGGCAAATTTCGTCAGATTAGTTTGACCTGAACCATCGATATTCATCAAATAAATCTCCTGGTTGACAAAACCATCCCGGTTTGTAGTAAATAATATTTTGTTTCCTTGCGGAGAAAATTGGGCGTAAAATTCATGATTGGAATCGTTGGTTAGCCGGGTAAGGTTTGAGCCATCCACATCCATGCTATAAATTTCATAATTGTCATCACGGTTTGACCAGAAAACGATTTTGCGGCCATCCGGAGACCAGGGTGAAAAGTGCATAATATCATCACCGGGGTCCTGGGTTAAGTTTACCTGGCCGCTGCCATCCGGATTCATACAATAAATTTCCCAATTGCCGTCTCTATCAGAAATAAAAAATATTTTGCTGCCATCCGGAGACCAGGAAGGATAATGGTCTTGAGCATCATTTTGGGTTAATTGGATTTGTCCACTGCCGTCGCTATTCATGACATAAATTGCGAAGCCACCATCGCTGTTCATCGCATACGCGATCTTTTTACTATCTTGTGACCAGGAAGGGCCGGAATCCCAGCCGGCATCTACCAAAAAGCGGCCAACCATGACAGTGATGGCAGTAACCAGGAACACACCACCCAGTATGAAAAAAGTGACTTTTCGGTATTTATTTGGATGCATGAATTTTGCCTTAAGTATAGAACATCGAAAACTTGAAAAGAAAGTAAACGAATAAATCCCCTATAATTCAAAAGATAATGGGTTTGTGTGGGATTATTTCATTTTTCTAACTTTATGTCGAAATTACAACGCCATATGCCATCATCGCCTTTTATGATTTCTTTAATTGAGTTAAAACGACCTTGCCGTTTATCTCTATCAACGATCCTTTTTGACAGGTAGGGATCGCCGACGAATCTTAGCTCAAAATTTTGATTGGGATAACCTGGGCCGGAAACATTGTAGTGCACATGAGAGGGTACACGCGAATTGGGATATGAAGCCGGTTTAATGGAAAGAAATTGATATTTCCCTTCCTTATTAGTAATCATATCCCCTTGAATTCGTGATTTGGCCCGATTGCCGTCTGGAGAATAAATGCCTTTTGCATCCGTATGATAAACGTGGATTTTAATATTCTCAAGTGGTGTTTTGCCATCGGACGCATAAACAATACCAGCAACGATCATAGGTTCACCGGGTTCCTTATCCGGTGCGATCTCGATACTCCATGTTGAATCCTTTGAGAAAGTTTGATTTGTTGGGTCGGATGAGTTCGCTTGAAATGCCAATAGTGAAGGTACTTGAGTAGTCACTAAATTGATGTTAACTGCAGCGATAGTATAGAGAACTATTCTTTTGATTGTGAAATTACACATTTTTAATTCTCCTATTTATTTTGATTTGCGATACTTCACTGCGGCCAATTATTATCTTAAATAGTTAGAACGTAAATAAAGGTGCGAAGTTAATTAATATTTTCATTGCCTGTTTGTTACTTATACTTCTTTGTCACTTTGTCACTTTGCTACTTTGTCACTTTGTCACTTTGCTACTTTGTCACTTTGTCAATCAAAAAATCCTCGCCAGATTTCTTTCCAAAAAGGTATATCTTCCCGAAACCAATATTCTTCAAGTTCATTTTTCCATAACTCCAGTTCCTGTTGATTTAGTTGAACAAGATCGGTTTGGTTTATTATTGCAGGTGGGGGAACTAAATTGGCAATCTTCCGGAAAATTTTATTGTGGTCGAAATCATTAACCCGAAATGCTAAATGCCAAAGTGTAAGTGTATCAAAAATCCTGGCTTCGTTCAAAAGCGTATCAAGCGCAGCAGAATCAAGTTGGCCAAAATCGATTTTTGTTAAGGCTTGCTTGAATTTGTCGGAAGCATCTTCAAAATAGGGAGTGCCAGGGCCAATGCCGGGCTTGGTGATGCAGGAAGCGCCGGCCGGAACCAGAGCTTTGCGGTCACCTAATTCCAGGGCAACCCTGCCGGAAGTAACCTGCAAAATGCTGGCACCGGATGGGTCCACAGAAAGTGTGTAGGCGCAGCCCAAATCAATTGCCGTAGCTGAAGGTGTTTCGACAAAGAAAAGCCTGGGAGGCGCCCAGATGCGGGCATGAATTTTACCGCGGTCCAATGCAATCCGTTGTTCAAGCCATGTTGATGAGATCAACCGCAGCAATGAATTAGGTTCGATCAATATTTCACCGATCTTGGCAACATTTAGCTTCACTTTGGATTGACCATCGGTTTCCAGCCATTCACCGACAGCCAATCGGCCGGTTTTATCAATTATTTCTGCCCCTACCCGGGGAGTTCCTGCTATAGTGGCAACATCCCAGGATGACCGTACGGCCGGCATGAAAAACCAAAAACCCAGGGTTAGGATTAGTATAATGACTGAGGCAGCAACTGACCACCCTACGATCCGAAGTGATTTATTAGCTTTGGTTTTGTTTTTTGAATCATAATCAGCAAGTTTAACAGATTCCTTTGGTTTGGATTTCAGATCCCGTAATGCCCCCCGGTCTGTTATGCTCTTTGAAATGTTTTGCCATAAATCATTGCCAGGTGCGATTTCACTAGGTAAATTGGCAACCTCCTTAAACAGGATTTCATGCTTGCCAAAATCTTGTTTGCAATTTGGGCATTCTTGCACATGCCTTGCAATTTCTTCTTTTTTCCGGGGTTGTAATTCCTCATCGTAAAAATCATCCATGGCTTTGAGGATTTCTGCACAATTCATTTTGATAAGACCTCTCTTAAAATTCTACAGGCACGGTGGAGTTGTGTTTTGCTGGTTCCGACAGCTATGCCCAGTTCATTGGCAATCTCTTTATGTTTATAACCTTCAATATCAAATAAAATAAATATCACCCGAGCCTGTTCCGGTAGTTTGGCAATGGCATATTCCAAATCCATATTGGTTTCGGGTGCCGATGATTTTATGATCTTTTCGTATGATGATGGATCATCAGTTGTGATTATTCTCTCTTTACGTCGTTTATTCAATCGTAAATCCGACAACACCGCGTTTACCGTTACTTTTTTTAGCCAGCCATCGAATACGCCTTCGTCACGATAGGTGCCTATTCTTTCCCACACGCGCACAAATACTTCTTGCGTAATTTCTTCTGCATAAATCGGATCAGCCAGCATCCGCAGACAGGTTGCATAAACCCGGCTTACTTTGAGCCGGTATAATATCGCAAACGCCGCTTGATCACCTTTTTGGATGGAGTAAACCAGGTCGGCAAGATTGTTTGCATTTGAATGGGTTTCTATCTGTAGTTCCAACATATTTTTCTGATTTAAAATTTTTTCCTTTTATACTATGAAATGATTGGATTTGTTAAAAGGTTTGAATGAAAATCTGAAAAAACCTCTCAGGTTTTAAAAACCTGAAAGGTTTGGATCTTAGTGTGTTATTTTATTCCTTGGTTTTACCAAGCAGGACTTCATTCAAATACCAATTATTTTGTATAAATGCCCAATCGTTGATGGGTTTGTTCATTTCCGATTGAAGTATATCGCGCAAGGTAGGATTATATTCGAAAGCAATTTCTAAATTATTTAGAGATCTCACCCAGTTTTGTTGTTTAACTTCACAGCGTGCTTGTTGAAATTTAGAATGAGCAGCTTTCAGGCTATCCACTCGAATGATTTTGGAAAGCATTTCAAAAGACTTCTCATAGTTGAAACTGGCATTAAAAAACTGCTCAGCAGCAAATAAGGAATCCGCTTCATTTAATTGTTCATTCGCTTTTAGCTCATTTTCAAGGCGGGATTGGATTAAGAAATATGCATCCTAGTCTGTTAACCGCACCCAGGGGCGATTGTCATTTTTTAATAGACTAATTTGAGTAATTATTTGCTCCTCAAGTGTGTCTTTTCTTGCTAAAGCCTGGTAAGCCGCGATGCGGTAACCGCTGGTTTTATTCTCGAGCAGGTGAAAAAGTTCGCTATTTGGCTTCGCTTTAAACAAAATACCCAAGCCAGTTGCAGCCTGAAGGCGCACATAAGAGTCTTGATCGTTGAGAGCCTGAAAAAGCGCCTGGATGGCAGTGTCATCTGCTTTTCCGAAATTTACCAATGCGCTTGCAGCCCGCCAGCGCCCATAATAGTTTTTATCATTGAGAGACTTTATGAGCGCCTGAATGACCTTGTCATCTGATTTTCCGAGATTTACCAAAGCGTTTGCGGCCTCTTCGCGCACATAAGAGTGTTGATCGTAGAAAGCCCATATGAGCGCGTTGATGACCGTGTCATCTGCTTTTTCGAGATTTCCCAAAGCGGTTGCAGCCAGACCGCGCACACCAGAGTCTTGATCGGTGAGAACCTTAATGAGCGTGTTGATGACCTTGTCATCTGCTTTTCCGAGATTTCCCAAAGCGGTTGCAGCCTGCCAGCGTGCAGCCTGTCGGATCCCACTAGGGTCTTGATCGTTGAGAACCTGAATGAGCGTGTTGATGACCGTGTCATCTGCTTTTCGGAGATTCCCCAATGCGATTGCAGCCTGAAGGCGCACAGAAGAGTCTTGATCGTTGAGAGCCTGAAAAAGCGCCTGGATAGCAGTGTCATCTGTTTTTCCGAGATTTTCCATTGCTTTTGCAGCCGAACGCCGCACCTTAAAGTCTTGATCGTTGAGTGCTTTTATAAGCGCGTTGATGACCTTGTCATCTGCTTTTTCGAGGTTTCCCAAAGAGGATGCAGCCCGCCAGCGCACACTAGAGTATCGATCGTTGAGTGCTTTTATGAGCGCCTGGATGACATTGTCATCTGCTTTTCGGAGATTTCCCAATGCGTATGCGGCCCCTTCGCGCACATCATAGTCTTGATCGTAGAGAGCTTTTATGAGCGCCTGGATGACCTTGTCATCTGTTTTTCGGAGATATCCCAATGCGTATGCTACCTCTTCGCGCACATAAGAGTCTTGATCGTAGAGAGCCTTTATGAGCGTGTTGATGACCGTGTCATCTGCTTTTCCGAAGTTTCCCAAAGCGGATGCAGCCCGCCAGCGTACATTATAGTCTAGATAGTTGAGAGCCTCTATGAGCGCCTGGATGACCTTGTCATCTGCTTTTCGGAGATTTCCCAAAGCGTTTGCAGCCTTGTAGCGTACACTAGGGGCTTGATCGTAGAGAGCTTTTATGAGCGCGTTGATGACCTTGTAATCTACTTTTCGGAGATTTCCCAATGCGGTTGCGGCCTCGTCGCGCACCTCAGAGGCTTCATCGTTGAGAGCTTGGATGAGCGCGTTGATGACCGTGTCATCTGCTTTTCGGAGATTTCCCAATGCGGTTGTAGCACGACTGCGCACCTCAGAGTTTGGAAAGTTGAGAGCTTGGATGAGCGAATCCAGGCCAATTTTGGAATAACCTAACTTGTAAAGAAAAAGGCCGGCGGATACTATATCTAAATGAGTTGCAATTTTCTCCCATCCTTCTGTATTACCGTAGCCAGTATGATACTTGTTTACCAGGATATTTTTGTCTCTTAACTGGGTGACATCCACATGTTCCAATAGACCCGTGGTAATTGGATCTTCGCTAAAAAAGAAGTCGCGGGAGATAACGATTTCCCGGTTTTGGGGTTCATAGTCTTTTGTGGTAAAACCCGCATTATACCTGAGAAATGAATTTATCATAAATCCTAGAATGATTAATGCCAGGAGTGCAGCCGGTCCGATTGCATACCGCATTCGTTTTTTTGCGATTCGTTCTTTTCTTTCTTGAATCCATTTCGCAATTTCACTGGCAAGATAATCGTGCTTAAATTCATACCAGTCTTCACCGCTGCGTTTTTCATGCCGCAGTAGTTGAATGTCTGTCAGAGTCTTTAAAAGCTTTATTAATTTTTTTTTGCCTGATTTACTTAAAACTTTAACTAAGCTGTTGTAAGAACAGTAACGTTTGGTGTTTTCGGGTGTTTTCAATTCTTCGAATAATCGCACCAGGAAATTGTGTTGGCGAGACGGAATATTTTTTAGTGCAATTTCCAAATGGTCATTTAATATTTTCTCAGCTTTACCAAAATCATTATACAATTGCCATGGAATTGTTTTATCACTGCCAGTCTTACTATTCCATAACTTGTTACATACAATCTGTAATTTGATCGGTTCAATACCGGGCTGGCCGACTTTCAGGTCAGTCAGTAAAGATTTAAGTAATTTATCTTCATATTTATATCCCAAGGATTTAGCAGGTTCTTCAATTGCTCTTCTTGCTTCATCATTGTCAAACGGTTTTAAACGGATATTAGCGTTATTCTGAAAGATTGACGGAATGGCTTCGCGAAATTCATAAAGATTGGCAAAATAATCCTCTCGCAAAGAGAGCACAATAAAAATCGGCAATTGTTCGTCATAGCGAATTCTGGCTAGTTGTCTTATAAATTCTTCACGTTCCTTTGGCTTTTCACCAAACACAATAAAAAATTCTTCAAATTGGTCCATGCATTTTGTGAAGTACAATTTCTTTTTCTGCATATTGCGTCTTTCCTGGGAAATGGCCTGCTCTAGGATTTTGTAAACTATAGATATCAATTGTTAGATTGCGTTTATAGTTTCTTAACTCGTCTTCAAGGAGTGTATCATAATTCGATGTGATTATAATTTTTATTTGATTTAATTGTGCAAGAACGCTATGGACTGGTCTCGGTGAACATCCAATTTGAATTGCGTCCTGAACGACCTTTTCCAACACACTTCGATTCCCACTATTCATGATCAAGAAATTTTCAGCTGATTTTAGTAAGTCATAATTTGTTTCTTTAGTTTGTTTTCCGTTTGCAGTCATTTTTTTTGCTAGATCATTTCCACTTGGTAAACCCTCGCTAATGTTACCATTTTTGTCTTTAAAGGAAGTACTTGCCCCTGCTCCAATGAAAGGTAAGCAATGTCCCTCTTTAATTGCTGTGAAAATTTTATTCAAGTGTGACATTGCTGTTTATTCAATTAAAAATTGAAATTAATAAGTCGAAGGGTAACTTTAGTTTTGATTTTTATTCAGAGACATTAATTTTCCCATAATAAATTACCCCAAAATACAAAGTTAGAAACTTGCCGTAATCTAAATTATACATGCCTTATTACTCCCAAGATTGTCCTAAAATAATACCAGGTTTTTGCAAAAGTCAAGGGAAAAATATTTTTATGGGAAAAATCTTCCAGGTTTTAAAAACCTCAGGGGTATTTGGAATCATCGCAATTTAAACACCTTGCCATCCTTCATGACAAAATGAACTTTTTTCAATGCCATAATATTGTCTAAAGGATTCGATGGCGTCGCAATGATGTCCGCCGCCATTCCGGATTTGATGGTGCCACGAACCCGGTCAACAACCCAATAGTTTAGCGCCATTGATCGTGATCATTTTGAGGATATAATCATTCACATGACAACTTATCTTTATAATTGATGCCATCACTTGCAGCGATGGCATCAATCATAGTGTTTCGATTTTACTCTATGGTCCACCTGGGAATCCTGCCAGGTGTCCAGGGCGCACCCGCATCTTCCAAATTCTGCTCAATATTTTTAAGGTCAACTTCAAGCAGGGTCCGCAACGCTCCGAGGAAAATTGTAAACTCTTCAGCGGCGATAGTATAAGCATCCTGGCTGGTTTGTGTCGGAGCTGAGGAAGAAGACCATTGGGTTCGAACAATGCCTTGAACCCTGTTGTTAATGGATGGGGGAGAAGGCACCTGAAGGTCCCGATTTACCGGATCTCCTGAAAGATCGAGCAGAAGATCTTTTAAGCGGTTCTCCAATGCCCGGATGTCTTTGGCCAGTTTCAAGTCCGCACCCGGTGTATCCATGAGCGCTTTTTTCAAATGGTTGATTTGCGTTTGAGCCTCTCGTGCTGCCCGGCCGGCACCGAGCATTGCACGCTGTAACCGTGCTGTTTTCTTCTGAAATGCCAGTAATTCTTTTTTATCAACAGCGGCAAGGGTTGCCGTCCCCAGGGGCTTGGTGACGAATGATTGTGGTGTGCCCAGGGAAGTTTCTTCACCATCGACAATTTTAGATAATGCGACTTCGTAAGTGCCCGGTATAACCATCGGACCGGATGCACGTCTGCCAAATCTGCCAGATCCTCCCGAAGCAAGGCTGGTAGGATTGGCAGCCGGATAACGCAAATTCCAGGCGACTCGATGCATGCCTGAACCAGTAGCTCCGGTTATTCGTCGTACAATATTACCATCCTGATCTCGAACTGTTAGAATAATCGCTGGTTTCTCTTCCCGCCGTTCCTGCCTGAATTGATCTCGAGTCGGATAGGGAGGTATACCGCCATCTTTCTCTGTTTTTTTCTCCATGTCCTGGCGTTTCTGTTTTTGGGTCTTTAGGCCATCTTTTAAATAATAAGTGAAAATGGCCCCAAATGATGGGTTGGAGGCGGTGTAATAAGACTCACCCTGGAAAGATTTACCCCGGCCGCCAAGCGGAGAATCCTGCATATACATCCAGGGATTTTTCACCGGAAAAAGGGTTGCATTTTGTTTCAATAAGTCAGGAGTGATATCCCGCAATGGCTGGTAGTTATCAAGGATGTAAAATCCGCGGCCAAAAGTACCTGCTATAAGATCATTTTCCCGTCTCTGGATATCCAGATCTCTCACGGCAATCGGTGGTAAACCGCTTTTTAATTGATGCCAATCCCCGCCGCCATTTACCGTTGCATAAACACTAAACTCCGTCCCAACAAACAATAAATCCGACTTTACATGATCTTCAGCAATAGTATGTACGGAACCTCGTTCAGGCAGGTTACTGGTGATGGACCGCCAAGACTTTCCTTTGTTATTGCTGACCAGAATGTAAGGTTTAAAATCACCGGTTTTATGATTATCGAAGCTGGCATAAACAGTATTCAAATCATGCAATGAAGCTTCGATATCGCTCACATATGTCATGTCCGGTATGCCGGGAAATTTATCGATTTTGCGCCAGTTTTGACCGCCGTCTTCGGTAACCTGGATCAAACCATCATCGGTGCCGGCATAGATCAAACCTTCCTGCAATGCTGATTCAGATAACGAAACGATTGATCCATAATGTGAAGTTGATCTATTCTTCGCTACGGCACCGGAACGTTGCACTTTACCCATTATTGTTAGTTGATTGCGGTCAATTTGTCGGCTCAAATCCGGGCTGACTGCTCGCCATGAATTGCCGCGATCATCGGTGCGGTATAAAATATTTGACGCAAAATACACCCGGGTATTCATGTGGGGGCTGATCAGGAGTGGTGAATTCCAATTCCAACGCAGGGCAGGCTCGCCTTTGCCTGGCTGCGGAACGATAAAAATACGTTCTCCGCTTCTTTTATCGAACCGAACCAGTCCGCCGTATTGACTTTGGGAATAAATAATATTGGGATCCTTAGGGTCGATCTGCGTTTCGAAACCATCACCACCACGAGTGACAAACCAATCGCCATTGGTAATGCCATGGACATTGGTGGTTTGTGAAGGGCCGCCTAAAGAATAGTTGTCTTGCGTACCGCCATAAACATTGTAAAATGGAAAATCGTTATCTACCGTAACCCGATAAAATTGGGTGACCGGCAAGTTGGCTTTAAAATGCCAGTTAGCGCCACGGTCGAAACTTTCATAGATACCGCCATCGCAGCCAACCAAAATGTAATCGGTATTATCCGGATCGATCCACATGGCATGATTATCTACATGCTTGGATTTTTCACCAAGCCTGCGAAAGTTCTTGCCTCCGTCATCAGTCACCATATTGTATGTATCGAGCGAATATACACGATTCACTTCTTTGGGATCGCAAACGATTTCCTGGTAATATTGCGGGCTGCCGCTAACATAGCTGCTTTGTTTTTTCCAGTTGGCGCCGCGGTCATTGGATCGAAAAAATCCACCGCTTTTGCCGGAAGCTTCAATAATGGCATAAAGCACATTGGGATCGGCGGGGGAGATTGCCAATCCAATTCGGCCGACATCTCCTTTGGGCAGTCCTTTACTGAGCTTATTCCAGGATTCACCACCATCTTCGGATTTGTAAATCGCAGATTCCGGACCGCCATCGATCAAAGTCCAGACCCGGCGGCGCCGTTGGTAAGATGCGGCATACATTACATCCGGGTTGCGTGGATCATAAACCAGATCCGTAACACCGGTATTTTCACTAATGTCAAGAACCTTTTTCCAGGTCTTGCCGCCATCGGTGGTTTTATACAGACCGCGATCGCCACCGGCGTTCCAAAGCGGTCCCTGGGCGGCAACAAAAACCGTGTTCGAATTTCTGGGATCGACCACAATTTTGCCGATATGCTGGGAATCTTTCAGTCCCATGTTTTTCCAGCTTTTTCCGCCATCGACAGATTTGTAAACACCATCGCCGTAAGAAACGCTGCGCTGGCTGTTGTTCTCGCCGGAACCTACCCACACAACCAATGGATCGTTTTGATCGATAGTCACACAGCCAATCGAATAGGAGCCCTGGCCGTCGAATACCGATTTCCAGGTTGTTCCTGAATTTTCAGTCTTCCAAACACCGCCGGAAGATACGGCTGCAAAATAAGTACTCTTATTTTGTGGATGTACGGCAATATCACCGATTCGACCAGAAGTAAGGGCAGGACCAATCGATCGCCACTTTAGTCCGGAAAAAGTCTTGCTGCTAATTTCTCCTTTGTCTTTTTTCCCCTTTTTGTTGTCCTTTTGCGGACTGGCTAACACCAACGCAACCAGGGCAAAGAGCCAAAGAATTGTGAATCCTTTTTTCATGATATCTTCCTCCGTTTCGTGGATGGTTTATACTATTAGAAATGGTTAATTTGAAAATGCACAACGTTCAGAAACAAGTCAAGAGTTATTTGCATGAAAAAAGTGACAAAGTAACAAAGGCGCAAAGTGACAAAGTAACAGAGTGACAAAGAAACAAAGTGACAAAGGCACAAAGTAAAAACGTAATAGGATAAAGAATCTAAGAAAGCGAAAATTGGAGAAGAGTAAATAGCCCAGGAATTCATTCCTGGGTACAGCATAAAAAAAATAGTACAAAGTCCCGCAGGGACGAATGAGAAACAAGAAGGACAAGGTAACAAAGTAACAGAGCACAAAGTAAAAAATGTGAAACGTGAAATGGCAAATATGAAACGGAGAATGAGACAGGAGACCGGATAAAGGACAAAATATGTTTTTTTTTGGAGTGCATCAACCATGTTGATGTTCCGGAACCTGATTCTCTCGTTAGGCCCAAAGTAAACAGCTGAACTCTGGCTTCTTGCATTTAGATTCCGGATAAACTTGTGCACAGCGTGATTTTAGCTAGTTAGCATGCAAGGATGACAGATCTTTAGAAATAGGGCAATCCATTTGGCCTCTATTTTAAACACCCCTGAAAATCCTCCGGTCTGGACGGGATTTTATTCCCCTCTCAAAAGAGAGGAATTCGCAACATCTATCCACCTAATTCCAAATTCCTTATATCCCATACCCTATACCCAATACCTTATATCTTATACCTCTTCATCATCCACCTCGGCACAATTCATAACGCATTACCCTTTGGAGTCTGTTTAGATTACTCGAAGGGATTACTTAAAATTTAAGACAGTCAAATATATAAGTTATAATTTTTTAAAATGTTAACGATTGAATTATCAGCAATGTAATATTATCATGGAAGATATTCTCAACCTATCAAAAGTGATAGAAGTGTTTCACGATGAGACAATGAATCGCATGTTGATACAATAAAAGGGGTTTTATCGTATGAACAAAACTAACCTTAGGTTTTTGCTACCAATCCTTTAAATCAGCTTTAGCAAATTCAGTGGATGCATTGAAGTATGAATAATTATTACTAAACTATAAACAAGCTTTTTATTAAATTGAAGGTTGGCTTTTTAATTACTTAAGGTTAAAATTGAATTACGAATTATAAAACTGAATTCAAGAAATAAACGGATATTGCAAAGCTATTTTCAAGCAACATTTCTACCACAAAACTGTCATATGGGATAATTCAAATAAAAATAGCTATAAATCGAATGGTAAATAAATGATCAAAAATTATATAAAAATTGCGTTGCGAAATTTATTGAAACAAAAAGGCTATTCGCTGATCAATGTCGCCGGTCTTGCTATTGGTATGGCATGTTGTTTACTTATTCTTTTATATGTAAAAGATGAACTTAGTTACGATCGCTACCATAAAAACATAGATCGAATTTATCGTGTTACTTTACACGGTCGATTAGCAGGTAACGATATAAATGTAACCGATACCTTGCAGACCTATGGCTGCTGCTCTTATAAATGAATATCCTGAAGTCGAATATTCTTTACGCTTAAGGCAGATGTCCAGAACAGTTCTTGTCAGTCGTGGCAATAAACAATTTAATGAAGATCGAGTATTTTATGCGGATTCAACTTATTTTGATGTTTTTACTCTTCCGTTAATTAGGGGAAATGCAAAAACAGCACTTACAGCTCCAAATTCAGTGGTGATTCCGGAAGCAACAGCATTGAAATATTTCGGTAATGAGAATCCGATAGGGAAGACACTTTCATTCAATAACACGACGGATTATAAGGTCACTGGTGTATCAGAAAATGTTCCGCCTAATTCTCATTTTCATTTTGACTTCCTGGCATCATTTGTTTCGCTGGGTGACCATAACAGTCCGATTTGGATTCAAAATAGTTTGAAGACCTATATTGTTCTGGAAGAAAATGCTTCAGCTCAACAGTTGAATGACAAATTCCCCGAATTGATTCGTAAATATGTGGCACCTCAAATTCAGCAAGCAATGGGAGTAAGTTTTGATGATTTCCTGGAACATGGTGGAGAATACAATTACTCCCTTCAACCTGTAAAAGACATTCATTTATATTCCCACCTGGTCGGCGAATTTGAACCAACCGGGAATGCGGTTTACGTGTCGATATTTGCATTGATCGCATTTTTTATTTTGATTCTCGCTTGCATTAACTTTATGAATCTGGCCACAGCACGGTCTGCTAATCGTGCAAAAGAAGTCGGTCTGCGTAAAGTTGTAGGTTCAAAACAAGCGCATTTGATCGCACAGTTTTTGGCGGAATCGATTTTGTTGAGTGCGATGGCAATGATCATCGGGATTTTTTTGGTGAAATTATTTTTGCCCGGATTTAATAATCTGGCTGCTAAAGAAATCGAAATGAGCTATTTGGGTGACACCTATCTTTCATTAGGAATTTTAATCATTACATTATTTGTTGGTGTTGTGGCGGGTAGTTATCCTGCATTTTTTCTGGCTTCTTTTAAACCTATAACCGTATTAAGAGGAAAATTGACCTCCGGGATGAAAAGTTCTTCGCTAAGGAGTGGGCTTGTTGTATTCCAATTTATTATCTCTGTTGCATTAATTATCAGTACGTTGGTTGTGGGTGACCAGTTAGAATATATGAGTAATAAAAAGTTGGGATTTGAAAAAGACCAGGTTCTAGTGATTCACAGGGCATCAGCCTTAGGCAATCAAATGGATACTTTTGAAAACGAATTAAAGCAGCTACCGAATATCGAGGTAACGACAGCAACTTTTCATTTACCAGGGCAACTTACAGACACAAATGCGTTTCAATTGCAAGATGTGCCACAATCAGAAGCTTACCTGCTTAGCACATTTTCGGTAGGTTTTGATTTTATAGAAACATTAAGCATCGAAATGGCTGCCGGCCGTAGTTTTTCTAAAGACTTTCCTACAGATTCTTCAGCTTATATTATCAATGAAGCTGCAGTGAAGAAATTTGGTTGGAAAGAAGCAGTGGGAAAATCAATTATTGAACCAGATCCGGAAGGTGCATCTGTTGGTGAAGTGATTGGCGTCACGAAAGATTTTCATTTTGAATCGTTGCACGAAGTTATTAAACCAGCTATTCTTCGCTTAGCTTCAACACCAAGGTTTGTTGTTGCAAAAATTAACAGCAATGACATGCCAGGTACAATTGCAGATATCGAGCAGAAATGGGCTGTGCTTGCTCCTAACCAGCCTTTCGAATACACTTTTCTTGACAAGGATTTCGACCTCTTATATAAAACCGATCAGCGTGTTGGAAAAATATTTACGACATTCACAATACTTGGAATATTCGTCGCCTGTCTTGGATTGTTCGGACTAACTTCATTCTCAGCCGAGCAGCGCACCAAAGAAATAGGGATTCGAAAAGCCCTTGGCGCATCCGTATCCAATATTGTCATCCTGCTTTCAAAAGAATTTACCAAACTCATCGGAATATCATTTTTTATCGCTGCGCCCATTTCATATTTTGTGATGACCAAATGGTTGCAGAATTTTGCTTACACGGGTGGAATAAACCTGCTCACATTTATGTTATCTGGCGGAATTGTTTGTTTGGTTGCATTGCTGACGATTAGTTATCAATCAATCAAGGCTGCCCTAACGAATCCAGTAAATGCGCTTAAATATGAATGAGTATCCTTACTGCTAATTTAACTTGTTAGTCTAGATCTCCTTATATACTAAATTTATATGGGGAAAAGAATGTGCGATAATAAATATTGTAGTTGAATTACCGATACCATTATTCAATATTTAAATTAAATGATTTTGTATTATTTTTGACTGATATGTATTAATCTTAATTATGATTGAGATAACCCCAACAATTGCTATCCATGAAAATGAGATCGAATTTGATTTCATACGTGCATCAGGCCCGGGAGGTCAAAATGTCAACAAAGTTGCTACTGCTGTACAGCTTCGTTTTGATGCAAAGAATTCAGCAGCATTACCGGATGAGGTTCGCGAAAGATTAATTCAGCTTGCCGGTAAAAGAATGACAACCGCCGGGATCCTGATTATTGATGCAAGGAGATATCGTAGCCAGGATAAAAATCGTCAAGATGCCATCAATCGCTTGAAAAATCTGATTCAAAAGGCGAGTGAAATTCCAAAAGTGAGAAAGAAAACCAGGCCGTCACGTATATCAAAATTGCGTAGATTGCAAGAAAAACGTCAAAGAGGAGAAACCAAAAAACTAAGAAAGAACATCTCTTCCACGGACGAATAAAGCCTTCTAATTTTTATTGTCTTCTAACAATACTATGGATCAAAACCAAATTTGCCGATAAACTAACAAGTTCTGTTATTAGATTTTGAGGCATTTATGAAAGTAGCAAATCAAGACCTGGATGTAAAATTCAATTTACCAAAAATTGCATTAATTAGTAAAGAGCGCTTGGAGTTTTTAGCATGTTTGCCAGTTTTATTAAATTCCTCGCTAGATACACATGAAGTAATAAGCTTAGCCATTCAACAACTTCAAACTGAAATTAATGCGGAAGCGGTTACAGTTTTTATATTAAACTCATCTACAAACGAATTAACTTTTTGGGCATTGAATGGAGCAGAAAGGGGGCGCCTGGAAGGGAAAATAATGCCGGCAAACAGTGGCCTTGTCGGTTGGGTAATCGATAACCAAGAATCTCTACTTGTATCAAATGTAAGAAAAGATCCTCGTTTTTTTTCAGACGTAGACAAAGAAGGCAATTTTTGTACAACAAGCATAATTTGCACACCCTTGTTGGTTCGTGGCAAAAAAATAATAGGCGCTATACAAGCTCTAAATAAAGAAGGGGAGCTATCTTTTTGCAAAACCGATTTGAATTTTGTCGAACAGTTTTCTCACCAGGTTGCGATGGCAATTGAAAATGCAAACCTTTACGAAGACGCTAAATCCAAATCAAAACAACTGGCAATTATCGATTGGCGAAAAAAAGAGATTATTTCCATCATCAGCCATGAATTTAGAACACCCTTAAATTTAATACAAAATGCATCTGAAATTTTAACGATGGATACACTAGATGGGGTGGATAAAATCCAAATTTCTCATACGTTAACGACCGGTGTTCAAAAATTGGATAGTTTGATTTCTCAAATAAGAGATGTCGCGCAAGTTACGGAAGAAAAACTAAAATTGAACCGGCAAAATATCAATGTTAGGTTACTTTTGGATAAAACGAAACTTCAGTTTCAGCAAATTGCCGATCAACGAAACCAAAATATATCTATTTTTGTGGATGAAAAAGTAGAGCTGGTGAATGCAGATTCGACCTTGTTATTGGTTGTTTTGAATAACCTCATTTCCAATGCAATTCGGTTTACACCTGATGGAAAATCAATTACTCTCTCTGCAAAAAGTACCTACGGACAAATTGAATTTTCCATTAAGGATGAGGGGGTCGGTATTCCAATAAACCAAATTCCCTGTATTTTTGAAAAGTTCTATGAAGTCGGTGATATATTAAATCATTCGTCAGGAAATTATGAATTTAAATCTGCAGGTTTAGGGCTGGGATTAGCCACAGTCAAGGCAATTCTTGAAGCTCATAAATCAGCAATTGATGTAAAAAGTGAACTAAACAAGGGGAGTGTGTTTCGTTTTAGAATGCCGGTTCCATAGACATTTGCTCACAATTTTTTTACCTTTACAACTATACTGCAAATGGCGTATCGGCTACTATTTTTTCATAATAGTTAATACACTGGCGAACGTATTTGCGCTTTTTAACATAACTACCCGGGAAAAAACTTCTTTTAAAACCATAAACGATAATATTACGCAAGTCTTTTGGAGATAAGTTAAAATTTTCCAATGCCAATAATAATTCTTTGGTAACAGTGGTTTTGCTGACAGTCCGATTATCAGTACAGATGGTTGTGCTCAAATTATGGTCTAACATTTTTTTAAATGTATGTCTCCTGATGCTTTTTAATGAAGGAATCGTTTGCAAATTGCTGGTTAAACATATTTCAATAGTGACTCTGCGATCGGCTAGATATTGACTTATCTCTTCGATATATTTTTGTTTATCCACTATCTTTTTATCTTCTATTTTTGAAGTATCAAATAAATAAAATCCATGTCCAATACGGTCTGCATGTAATTCAGTGATAGCCTGAAAAATGGAAGTGGGGCCATATGCCTCTCCGGCATGGACGGTTTTAGCCATGAAATTTTCATGAGCGAATTGAAAGGCACGCCAGTGATCCTTTGCCGGATTGCCTTTTTCTGCACCAGCAAGATCAAAGCCAACTATTGGGATTCCCAGTGAATCTCTAATTTTAACAGCTCCATTAGCCAGTTCCAGAGAACATAAACCGGTAATGGTTTTCATGTCCGTATATAAAAGTGAATTTAGAAAAGTGGCATAATATTCTGAATACGATCCAAATGATCGTAGAGCGCTGACAATGATTGCGTAATAAAAAGGCGGTTCTTCTCCTGATCGTACTCCGGGTTTTTGGTTATATTCATTTTGAGCTTTTGAAAGCCCATTGTTTACACTTGATATTACCCTTGCCATATCCATGTTTTTATTGATATGAAGCTGAGGGGCGAACCGTACCTCAATATAACGAACGCCTTCGTTTTGATTGTCTTGAGCAAGCTCATAAGCTATTTGCTCCAAAGATTCAGGATTCTGCATCACAGCGCATGAATATCCAAAAGTTTTTAAGTATTCTTCCAGATTTTTATAACTGTCTTTAAAAACAAGTTTGTTCATGCCGTCAACTGTATAGCTGGGCAGCTTGATTTTATCCTTTTTAGCAAAATCAATTAATGTATTTAATCGAACTGAACCATCAAGGTGAAGATGAATATCTGTTTTAGGCATTAATTGAATTAATTCTGCCAATTGACCATTAGAGTTCATTAAGATCCTTTAAATTGATTGTTTACTTTTTATTAAATTATTTGGTAATTTAAAAATAGCCTGTGATAGTTTGAATTACCAGCCATATGTGATAATTACCATTCCATCCTTGCTCGCAGAGAACTGATATGAGCAATATGATGACGGCCATGCCAGGCATAAAGACTCAGGAGTACGCTTAAATTGAGTTTACCTATCTCCGGATGATTGAATTTAAGTGCATCGTCTGCTTTTAATAACTTTAAAAAGAATACCCATCGCTCATGAAGGGATTCCAGCAAGTTAAGTGACATTTCGATGGGTGTTGTTTTTGCATCAAGAATTTCAGCCCACCGGGTTTGGTCATATGTGCGGATGGTTGGTTCTTCCTCGGTTACCACTATTTTAAATCGCGTATAGGCATTCAAATGGCTTTCCGGCAGGTGGTGTACAACCTGGCGGACAGTCCATCCACCGGGTCGATAAGGTGTATCTATCTGTTCTGTAGTTAAGCCATCAACCACATTATTAAGCTGGGTCGGCGCCCTCTCAATATCTTCGATCCATCTTTCGCGCTTTTCTTTTGTAATATCTTTGTCAATTTCGAATTGCCCTATTGGATAGCTAAGATTTTCCATATTTTCTCCATTATAATCCTGATTGTATTTATTCCAGTACATACCTTGGGTATGTGGTTTTAGCATTTTCTGCAATTTCCAATTCGATGTCTAAAGTAATAAATGGTTTTTTTTCAGAAGTAATTGCCAATATTTTCCCATCAGGCTCAATAATCCAGCCATTGCCGGCCCATGGCATGCCATTTTGATCAATCCCACATCGATTTGAAGAAATACAATATGCGCCGGACATGACGGCGGTAGCACGTCCACCCGCCAGCCACTTATCAACTGTAGAAACATCAGTTGCCCTGGGACTGGCCAAAATATGAACACCATCTTTGGCAAAAGTTCTTGCATGTTCGGTGAACCACATCTCGGTACAGATCATCATTCCGAATTTCGTTTTTTTTGATTGAAAAGAGGTAAAATCCAAATTGCCACGTTCATACCAGCTTGCTTCCCAAAAACAGTTTTCATCAGGTAAGTAATATTTGTGATGGACCGATTGATAGCCATTTCCCGCATCCCAAATAAATCCTTCATTCAAACGTTTTCCATTTTTGTTAACAGGACGTGTGCCAAGGACAAGAGCAGGAGATAAGTCAGGCAGGTTTTTAAGCCATTCGTCGTGCGCGTGAATTGCTGCTTGCCAAATTTGAGGGTTGAATTCTTTTTCCCATGCTATCCATGAATAGAAGGGCATCTCCGGAAGTAAAACAACCTCGCTTTTTTTAGATTGTACATGGTTGATTAGGAGATTCCAATCTTTTTTAAGAAGGTCAGAATCGTTATGCAATTCGCAAACCGTAACTTTCATATTGATTTGACTTTCACAATGCTATTGTTCAAACTCCACTTGCCGATTGAACAAATATGAAATTGAATTAGGATTCTCAATTTGAAATAGACTGTTTTCCTAGCTTATTCATTCGTTGGATAAAAGATAATCTTATTCAGAATATTTTTATTCATTATTCCAGAATCTTGATCGGATTTAATGATTGCAAATATGAACTTAAGATGTATATTAAAACCATCTTCTAACTGACGATTTGTAGTCAAGGTATTGTTGGCCAAATTTCTTCTCCAAATATTTTTCTTCTTTTGTAATTACTCCTAAAACGATCATGACGATCGCCGGGATAGCCATAAAAAGAACCCAAAAATTGTTCAACACAATACTTATGGCAACATGAAATAAACTTAATGAAATGTACAATGGATTCCGGCTAATCTTATAAGGACCAGTCCTTATTAATGTTGTTGTGGACCTATCCGGGCGAATTGATGTGTTTGCTTTGATAAACTCTCGCCGGCTAAAAGCAATTATTATTGTAGCGATTAGAATTAAGATTACACCTATCCATTTTAACCAGGTGCTTGATGAAATTGTCATAGGCAAAATCATATTTATCAGCCATCCCAAAAGAATCGCCCCTAAATAAATAACTGGTGGGGGAGTTATGACTTGGGCATGGTCCGGTTGACTATCAGAAGACTTATTTTGGCTGACCATAATTTAATTCCAGAAAGTTTCCTTGTTTGTAACGTGGGCTTAATCATTTAGCTTAAAGTTTCAATATGTAATGGAAATTCCTCAAATTCAAGCTTTGAATTTAGTAAATGGGCAAAAATATATTTCTCTTTGATTAAAACAAGAATTGATTAGAAGGTGCCGTTTTATTGAAGTTCATCAATAAATTTGTAACAACTATCCGTATTTTATTGGAACCTACGATAAATAAAACTTGGTTTACTTGTTTTTCTTCAGTGCATGCATGATCAAGAGTGTACCTAATCCAATCAGCAATAAAGCCCAACCGAAACTACCAAGCGCCAACCCGCTAATACCAATGATGAGTTCAAAAAAGACAAATCCAACAACAAAAATGATTCCGCCTATTAATAATAATCGTTTTCCAGTTTCTACAAGTTTATCTTGATTCGATATTGTACCATATATTATTTGGCCTAAACCAACGGCTATTGGGCCTACCAAGGCCCAGGCATAAGCCCAACTTTGCCAATGATGCATAGTATTTTGGTAAAGAAAAAGTATTCCTAACATTGTTAGAATGCTACCGCAAATCGCTAGCGGTTCACCCGTTTTCCCTTTAGTTACCAGTGAAAATGCCAATATCAAAATACCGGGCAACAGAATAAAAATTGGCCATCCAAACGGCCAGATACTAATATTTAATAACTCTCCAGCTAGAAACACAATGCCAAGAACAATTAATGAAACACCCACTGCAATTTTTCTTGTCCATAAATCTATACTTTTATCTTCATCAGGCATCTTAAAATCTCCTTTGGTTGTGATAACTCATAATGGTTGTTTACGAAACGGATGTTTTAGTTGATTCAATTCAAATTTCTCACTCATTTTCTATAAAATATATTCATAAAGATAAAAAAACAAAGCAATAAATACTTACACACTTTACTAATTGGACAGATGAACTCGAATCATGTTTCAAAAGAGGTTGTGTTTTGGGTTGAAATAAAATAATTATTTTCAATGTACACTTTAGTTTATTAATTGTGGAAGAAAAACTTAATGAATTCTGAGTAAATGAAATATCCACGACTAGTTAAATATTGATGGCTGGGGTTTAACTTTTTTTAACTGGCGGTTATTGTTATCCAACATTAGCCACAGGCCCAAAATAATCAGTAACGCGGTGATAATCATAATAGACGTAATCGATTCCCGGAAAATAATCAATCCGAATATTGAAACAAAAATTGGAACAATGCTATAGATAATACCTTGCAGATTTAGTTGGACCTATCTGACTGATACTCAAATTATAAAAGAGATAACCTATACCTGATGCGCAAATACCCATGTAGAGGATAGAAATGATGGAATAAAGTGAAATGGATCTGATTTGGCCGGAATAATTTTCTGTGGTTGCTAAGAAGAATAGAATTACCACTCCAAACAAAGTTGCATAATATGTTAAGGTAAAACTACTATATCTTTTTGTCATGATTTTAATTAGGATTGAATAGATTACCCAGTTAATCACAGCAATTAGCATCAAGCCATCACCAACATTTATTTTGAGAGCTGCCAGATTTTCGATATTCCCTTTTGTCAGTAATAATACTACGGCAACGAAAGCTATGGCAATGCCCCAATAATTCCTTTTTGATAACCTTTCGCTTATAAAAACTGCAGCAATTAATCCTGTAATTATAGGATTGAAGGCATTGATTATTGCCGTATTTGCCACACTTGTATATTTCAAACTCAAAAAGAAAAAGTAATGATATCCGACAATTCCAAAAAGTCCGAGAAACATGAAACCCAACAAATCTTTTCTTTTGATCTTTAGTGAAGAGAATTTGAAATAGAATGTCAGGGTGGATAAGAAAAGCAATGCAACTACATACCGCAAAAGTGTAATTGTTAGCGGCTCTAGTTCTAGTGTAGCAAATTTTGCAGCAATAAAACTTCCGGCGAAAAAGAGCCCGGTCGCAAGCGGATATAGAAACTGATTTGTTTTAATCAACTGATTGAAATTGTCTAAACATCGCTGGTCATAATCAGCAAGGGTTGCCTTAAAAAAGTTTCATATTTCGGGCGTAATCGTTTCGTATTATAGTATTTTTCTATATCTACACATTTTTTTCGGCCTGTGATAACATCAATTGGCACACTGTCATAGACACCATTTCGAAGACAGATTAAGCGACCGGTACTATTGGACAAAATTAAATCCAAGGCTAAGTTTCCGAAAGCCATAGGAACAATTGAATCCATGGCGTCAGGTTCACCACATCGAACCAGGTAACCGAGACTTTGGTTTATAATGTTCACTCGTTTTCCATTGTTGAATTCCGGCGAAATCTTTTTTAATATTTCTGCAATTTTACCGCCAATTCCACCTAACTTTCGGTGACCATATTGGTCCTCATCTTGATGTTTAAAAGTCATCTCTGTATCCTTAATCAACGTTGCGCCTTCAGAAACAAGGACCACAGCATAATTACTTGGATGTAGTTTCCTGTCTCGGCTAAGCAGTTCAGCCAGATGCTCAATATGGATAGGGAATTCAGGAATTACGCATCGGTCTGCAGCGCCTGCCAATGTTGGCAGTAGGGCAGAATAGCCTGCATACCGGCCAAATACTTCAAGAACCAGGAATCTTTCATGCGAGCCGGCAGTTGTTCGAAGTTTGTGGGTTAACTCAATTGTCCTGGTAACACAAGTGCTAAATCCGATACAATAATCTGTTCCCGGAACATCGTTGTCCATTGTTTTGGGGATCGCAACAACTTTAATGCCCTCTTCGTGGAGCCGTCCACCATAGCTAAGGGTATCATCCCCACCAATAGGTATCAAATAATCAATTTCCAGGTACTCTAAATTTGTTAATATTTCCGGAGTAATATCGTTTATTTCTTCTTTGTATTTATCTCTTAAATGTTCAGGAACGATTGCTCTCGGCAGATGGCTTGGACGAGTACGTGACGTGTGTAAAAATGTACCGCCGGTACGGCCAGCTCTATTGACAATATCCTCTGTAAGAACTTGTACGTTATTGCTGTTATTCGCATCACTATCGGGTATGATATCTACTAACCCTGCCCAACCTCTTCGAATTCCTAACACCCTGTAGCCCTCTCGAATTGCGCGAAATGTGACAGCACGAATTGCTGGATTCAAACCAGGAACGTCACCACCTCCCGTTAATATGCCGATTGTACCTTTATATTTTGACATAACCCGTGTGCTCCTTTATTGCTTTCTTGTAAATTTATTTCATTTTCATTATCTAAATATAAACTTCTTTGTTTCTAATTGAAAGAAAGAATTAGAAAACTTCTCTAAACAATTGATTGGATCAAATATAGAATCGAAATTCCAATTTGATTTAGTATCTTAACTTCAGTAGTTTAATTCACATAAAATATTTTTTTTTCAAAAACTTTAGATTTTGATATGTTTAAATTTATTCTACTCTGCTTTTTCTTGTTGCCGGCAATGATAAATAGCCAAGAATTGTTCCTTGTTAAAAGAGAAAGAATGGTAAAGGATCAAATTGAAAAAAGGGGAATCGTTGATTCCGCAACACTAAAAGCGATGCGTTCGGTCAAGAGACACTTGTTTGTACCAAATAGATTTATCGAAAACGCTTATGAGAATGGACCCTTGCCAATTGGTTATGGACAAACGATTTCTCAACCTTATATTGTTGCATATATGACGCAAATGGTCAATCCCACACCAAAATCTAAAGTGCTTGAAATTGGTTGTGGTTCTGGATATCAATCAGCAGTACTGGCTGAAATTATCGATTCAGTCTACACCATTGAAATTATTCCTGAATTGGGACAAATGGCTTCAAAACGCTTAGCAAGTTTGGATTACAAAAATGTTAAGGTTAAGATAGCCGATGGATATTTTGGTTGGAGTGAGCACGCCCCATTTGATGCAATTGTTGTTACAGCTGCTGCAGAGTTTATTCCACCTCCATTGATTAAGCAGTTAAAAGATGGTGGCAGGATAATCATTCCTGTCGGATCGCCATTTATGACACAAATGCTTATGCTGGTTGAGAAAAATGGCGATAAAGTTACCACAAAAAGCCTCTTTCCGGTTCGCTTTGTCCCGTTTCGCCGAAGCAAAAACCAATAACCAAATTAATAATTCCATTGTCACTCTCTCTCGAATAGTTACATGCAAAATCGAATCCTTGTCGCACTCGGTTTTCTTTCTGTTGCAATTATCGCTTTCCAATTAACTCTCATGCAGGTTCTTTCGATCGCTCAATGGTATCACTTTGCTTATATGGTTATTTCAGTCGCATTATTGGGATTCGGTGCAGCTGGAACACTTTTATCAATTTCCAGAGACTGGTTTCTACAGAAGTTTGAAGAGTCTTTAGCTATTTTAATGGCAGGTTGCGGTATTACAATGGCGATGGTTATAAGTATTTCGCAAATGTCTATTTTTCGATTCGACACTTATTTGTTGTTTGTAGATTCCTCCCATATCTTTCAACTTCTGCTTACCTACTTGTTAATTTTTCTGCCATTTTTTTTGGGCGCATTGGCAATTGGTCTAATTTTCATTAAATATGTTGAAAGTATCGGGGAAATATATTTTGTGAACATGGTTGGATCTGGCTTAGGTGGAATAGCTGCACTGGTTCTTTTATGGTTTTTTGAGCCGAATGAACTCCCGGCAATGATAGCGGTTCTGGCAGTTGTTGCCAGTATAATTGTTATCCCCAGGTTCAGGAGTTTTTTGAGCAATGGCTTAGTTTTACTTTCCATTATAATTCTTACAACAAGCCTGGTTTATACACCAAAGATAGTACCTTCCCAGTTCAAAAGTATTAGCAAATCTCTGAACCTCCCTGATGCAAAAGTTGATTTTGAGAGAAACAGTCCGTTTGGCCAGTTGCAGGTTGTTTCGTCACCAGCCCTGCGATATGCACCTGGTTTAAGCTTAAACTATCTAAACGATTTGCCAAGTTCTAAAGCAGTATTCAACAATGGCAATTGGTATGGGGCTATAATTCCAGCGCAAAGAACAGACACAACCTCAATGATGGCATATTCTACCAAAGAACTTCCCTTTGTTCTGAAACCAAGAAACAGAATTTTGGTTTTGCAAAGTGGTGCCGGAATCGATGTTTTGCATTCTCTAAATCATGGCCCAAAACATATCGCTGCAGTGGAAGCCAATCCGGATATGATTTCATTGCTAAGAAATGAACTTGCCTTTGAAATGGATTCTTTATTCTACCACCCGTCAATATCCATTCATAATGTTCCTCCACGGACTTTTTTGCTTAACGATCAATCAAAATTCGATTTAATCATTTTGCCAATGATTGGCGCTTTTGGAGGAAGCTCTGGAATATTTGCAGTTCAGGAACAATACCTTCTAACAAAAGAGGCATTTTCTGAAATGTGGAATAAACTCACTCCAGCCGGCGTAATAACTGTCTCATGTTATATGGATTATCCAATTCTCAATCCTTTGAAGATTTTGTCAACAATTATTGAAGTTTTGGAAGATCTTGGTATTGAAAAATCAAGAAACCACATTGTTGCCGTTAGAAGCTGGTCAACAATTAATTTTGTCATTAAGAAATCAGAGATAAATGTTGAAGAGATTAAACATGCAAGAGATTTTTGTCAGGAAATGTCATTCGATCCGGTTTTGCCTCCGAATATCCGACCGGAAGAAAACGCACAATTCAATACTTTACAAGACGACCGGTTTTTTCGCTATATTGATGAAATACTTTCATCTAATAGAAAGGAATTCTATGCTAATTATGATTTTAATTTAAAACCGGCTACAGACCAAAGACCTTATTTTTCACAGTTCATAAAGTTACAAAGTCTTTCAAAAATTGGAAAAATATTCGGATTTCAATCGATTCCTTTTTTCGAGCTTGGTTATTTGATAATTATTGTAACGTTCATTCAAATAACTGTCTTAGCGATATTTCTAATCATTTTGCCACTTTTTAAAATCAGCCTGAAGCAAGGAAGCAAGATTCCCATCTTTCTTTATTTCGGTGGGATTGGATTGGGTTATATTTTTGTTGAAATTGTATTAATTCAAAAATTTCTGCTCTATTTCGATAATGCAATCTATTCGGCAGCAATAGTGATTACTGCTATGTTAACCTGTTCCGGAATTGGGAGTTATGTATCCTCGAAGCTGAAGTTGACCAGTAAAATACTATTAATCATTTTTGGATTTGTGATCGTGATTTTACTATTGTATGCAGTATTTCTCACGCCTGTTTTATTAAGTACAATCACTCTGAACTTTAACCTTAAACTCTTGTTTGGATTTCTGTTTATTGCACCATTGGCCTTCTTGATGGGTTTCCCATTCCCTTTAGGTTTACAATTGGTTGCTAAAAACGACAGAAAGGGAGTGCCGTGGGCTTGGGGAATAAATGGTTCAGTTTCGGTCGTGAGTACGGTGCTGGCTATATTGATCGCAATCGAAATTGGATTTATTTGGGTGATGATCCTGGCGGCGGGAGCGTATTGTTTTCCAGTTCTCGCGATTATGAACCGCAGATTATTTGCAAAGAATTAAGCGATCTCCTTTTTATCCACGGCTTTAGATTTTTTAGTCCATTCTGCGACCTTGTCTTTATACAATTCCATCAGTACTCTTTCAGGTGTTAGAGGCGAATGAAACTCAAATTCCAAATCTGGCCTAAAGGCTCTCATGGCGTTGCGAATCGCATAAAATACACCTATCCCATACATTAGCGGCGGCTCTCCTACTGCTTTTGAGCCATAGGGTCCTGGTTCATTATCAACATTCTCCAAAAGTCTAACTTGAAGATCGTCAGGCATGAAATAAACATCAGGAGCTTTATATGTTGAAAGCGCATTTGACAGCAGTTTGCCGTCCTGGTCAAATTGTAAATCCTCTATTGTCATCCAACCGAGTCCCTGGGCCAAGCCGCCTTCAATCTGACCGCGGTCGGTTAATTCATTAACAGGCCTGCCCAAATCATGTACGATTTTAACAGAGTCAATATCATACCTTCCCCGTAAACAATCTACCGTAACTTCTGTGATGGCAGTGCCGAAAACATGATAAGCAAACGGCCGGCCCTTCTCTTTTTCGCGATCAAAATGAATATTTGGGGTTGCGTAAAATGCATGGGCAGATAGTTTTGTGCGGGATAAATATGCAGCTTGCACGAGCTTTGACCAAGTTAATGATGTTTTCTTGCCGCCATAGAGAATGGTTTCATCTTTAACAGAAATTTTCTCTCTATCATTTTCGCCAAGTTCTTTGACAGCAACTGCTTTTAAACCATCCAGGATTTGATTGACAGCCAAAATCGTGGCATTGCCATTTATATCAGTCGTAGCACTTGCGGCACTTGGCGACATATTCGCAATCCTTGTGGTATTCGTTGGTTCAATTTTTATACGATTTTCGAAGATACCAAACGCTCTGGCAGCAATTTTCAACATATTTGTGTTAAGTCCCTGTCCCATTTCTATACCACCCGTGGATACGCTTACACTACCATCAGTGTAAACATGTACCAAAGAGCTGCCCTGGTTCATAAATGTTGCGGTAAAAGAAATGCCGAAGCAAACCGGCATTATTGCAACACCTTTTTTTACATCAAAATGTTCTTGATTAAAAGCATTTACCCGTTTTTTGATCTTGGAAAAATCAAAGTTATTAACTGCATCTTGCCAGGTTTTTCGAGCAAAGGAGTTTTCTGCAACCTGGCCGTAATAAAAAGAATCGCCATCTTGCAACAGGTTTTTAGCTTGTATTTCTTCTCTTGGTATCCCGGATTTTTCCGCAGCCTTAGCCATTGCAGCTTCGAGGACGAACATTCCTTGTGGTCCGCCAAACCCTCGAAAGGCTGTATTCGGTGGCAGGTTGGTTCTACAACAAGCAGCAAAAACCCGGACATTTGGAATGAAATAGGCGTTGGTACTGTGAAATAAAGTTCGTTCCAAAACAGGAGTCGATAAATCTGCTGCTGCACCGGAATTCTGATAGTGTTTTACTTCATATGCAAGAATTTTTCCCTCTTTGGACAGCCCTATTTTAAAATCAGAAGAATAAGGATGCCGCTTGCCGGTCATTTTTACATCTTCCATTCGATTGAGTACAATCTCCACAGGTTTTTGCAAATGAAAAGCTGCCAATGCAACCATGCAAGACCATTGTGTGGCCTGGTCTTCTTTGCCGCCAAATCCGCCGCCAAGCCGTTTTACTTCAACCTCAATTTTATGATAGGGAAGACCCAACACATTGCCGGTAATTCGCTGCACTGCATATGGACTTTGGGTTGAAGAATAAATTCGAATCCCTTTTTCCTCCAGGGGAATTGCTCGTGCTCTTTGAGTTTCTAAATATACATGCTCTTGTCCACCCATTTCACATTTGCCTTCAACGACAAGATCGCATTTGTTCCAGGTTTTATCAACATTACCCATGGAAAAAGTGCGTGGGGGAGCGATGAGTTCACCCTTGGCAAAAGCATCGCGAGGATCGGTAATGGCTGGAAGTTCAGATATTTCTACAATAATTGCCTTGGCGTCTTTTCTTGCTAAAGCTTGTGATTTTGCCACTATGATGGCAATGGGCTCACCCTGGAAATGGACCGTTTTTTCCGCCAGCAATTCTTCGTCTTGAATGATCGGTCCGATTTGATTTTCACCGGGAATATCCTTAGCGGTGAATACAGCTTCGACACCATCCATTTTTAGCGCTTGCTTTACATCTAGCTTTTTTATGATGCCATGAGCCACCGGCGAGGAAAATACCGCTGCGAAAAGAAGATCGGCAGGTTGCGGAATATCATCTACATATTGTGAAGTCCCACGTACATGGTTTTCTGCATCGATATGTTTCATGAAAATTCCTTGACAGTTACATTATCCGGAAAAAGTGTGGTGAAATGAGCAATCATTAACTGCCTTGCTAATAACCTTTTGTAGTCTGCAGAACCGCGAATATCGCTAATGGGTGAGATTTCGTCTTGCACGATATCAATTGCATTCAGAATCGTGTCTACAGTAACAGGCATTGCTGCCAGGAATTTGGACGTTTCATGCAAAAATAATGGCACAGGAGCAACGCCGCCCATGGAAACGCCGGCATACTCGATAAAGCCATTTTTACTATGTAATTGGATTGAACTGTTGACACTGGCAATATCCAGAGTTTTGCGTTTTGAAACTTTTTCAAAATTTATTTTGGTGGATGGCGGGGGAACAGGGAGAATAATTCCTGTTAGGATTTCATCACTGGTTTTATTTATTATTTTGTAATCTTTGAAGAACTCTTTCAATAGAATTACTCGAGAATTTGACCCATTTTTTAAAACTAAAGAGACATCCATTGCTAAAAGCAGACTTGTCATGTCGGCAATAGGAGAAGCATTGATGATATTCCCGCTCAAAGTAGCACGATTTCGAATCTGCCAGGAAGCATTCAAAAACATAAATTCTTTAATATTTGGAATTATTTTTTGAATTTGTGATGAATCGGCAAATTGCTCAAAAGTGGTTAAACCACCTATATGTAAATTACCATTTTTTCTTTTAATACCTTTCATATTTGCATTGAGATTGAGCGCTATGACTTCAGCATCCGAAACATCATCGCCAACTTGAACATAGAGATCTGTCCCTCCGGCGATCCAATATTCAACTTGAGATTTATTATTTCTTTGAACTTGTTTCGCTAACTTTTGCAGTTTTGCCGGAATTTTTTGAAAATAGTCGGGAATAATATTGAAATCAATAAGAGTCTCGATCCTGTTTTTCGGGGTTTGTTTTTGCTGTAGCAAATCAGATAAAGATGTTGCTCCATTCTTGAGGGAACGGTAACCGGTACAACGACACAGATTGCCACTTAGCGCATACTTCATTCCTTCTTCGTCCACAGGTTTTGTCTCATCTAATAACAGGCCGGTTATCGATACCACGATACCTGGGGTGCAAAATCCGCACTGGGTCGCTCCTTCATCAACAACCGCTTCTTGAATAGGGGAGAGCGCTTTATTATTCAATCCTTCGATAGTTACCAGGTGTTTGCCCTGCAATTCAGCTACAGGCATCAGGCAAGAGGTAACAGGCAGGTAATTCATTTTATCACCGTTCAATTCACCAACCAGTACCATGCAAGCGCCGCAGTCACCTTCTTTACACCCCTCTTTCGTGCCCATCTCTTTTTCTATCAATCGTAAATAATCGAGCACTAATAAGCCTGGATTTATGGAAGTGGAAACCTCCCGGTTATTTAAGATAAAGCTTATATTAGCTGACATGAGGATTTCTAAAACAGTTTGATAAAAAAATTATAGTTATTTAACGTGAGTTCGATATAAGTGAATTCATGGTTCGACTCCGCTCACCATGGCTTAACTTCAGCGGCCTGAGCGGAGTCGAAGGCTGTTGATTTTTGAATATTTTCCTTAATATTTATTATATCGAACTCACGTTATTTTGTATTTTTAATTTGTATGATCTGTGCTGCAATACTAATTGCAATTTCTTCAGGTGTGTCGCTTTCTATGGAAAGTCCAATTGGAGCATGAATGGTTTCAAGTCGTTCCCGCTGAATGCCATGCTCTTGCAAGCCACGGTAGATATTTGCAATTTTAACACTAGTGCCCATCACTCCAATATATGGCACCGGAAGATCAATTACACCTAAAAGCCCGCGGATATCGGAAGGATAATCATGCGTCATGACGATTACATTCGTTAATTCGGGATATTGTATCATAGCGCCAACTTGCTTATAATCACCTACTATTTTAATATCGCGGGCATAATCGTACTTTTCTAATGTACAAATATTTTCCCTGGTATCAAATATGAAAATCTCATAACCAAGAGTTTTCATGGTTTGATATAGCGCATGGGCACAATGACCGCCGCCAAGTATCGCAACCCTCTTATCATTCAGAAGCTGCTCCAGGTACTGCCATTTCTCCTGTTTTTGCACCAACGATACTTTCTGCTGTTTTGGATCGAACGCCTGGATAATCACACTAAATTGGTTTGGATCGATTTTGAGCATGCCGGCACGATCGTCATGCAGGCATTGCAGGATTTGTTCAATTTCAGGTAAATCTTTGTTGGGATAACACACAGCATATAAATTCGTTTGCGTTCCTGAGCAAATCATACCCGATCTTTCCCCGTCACCTGAGCGCTTATGGTTCAGCTTCAGAATCTTGCTTTTAAAACTGGACTTTTTGAATGCATTCATCGCCTTTTGTGTGAGGTTGTATTCCATAATTCCGCCGCCAATAGTGCCAAATTGTTCTCCGCTTTGTGATATCAGGAGTTTTGCCCCTGGAGAGCCGGGTGAACCTTGGGTATTCTCCGCAACAAGTGCGAGAAACACTTTTTCATCCTTAGTTAGAATGGAATGAACTTTTTGCCAAAATTTTATCATGCGTTAAGATTTGTAAGCTCATTTATTTTAATAAATATAGAATCACAAAAATCCAACAAATAGCTTGATTCAATTTAATTTAATTACATAACTTTAATTTCACATAAATATAAGAGGTTCGGGCGTTTTATGCCATAATGTCGTGTATAAATAGTATTATTTTGCCACCTAAACCCCCATTACTCTAACTACTGAGAATGTCAACGTTCCTATATAAAAGCCGTCTTTGCTCCATCAGTTTAGCATCCGGATTGGGTTTAAATTTTTGGTTGTGTTTCATTTTTGGTTGAGTTATATTATTCTTGATTTCTGGCTACCCAATATATTAAAAAATTCAAGGGAAAAAATGACTTATTTTTCAATTATTGTGCACTTTAATCTCAGAAAAACTGGAGTTTCAGCTATATAAGTTGATTGGATGGAAAGTATCCATTTATTGACAAGTTATACAAGAAAGAATCATGGCACAAGTATTCATAAGTTACGCCTCGAAGGACGCCATTTTTGCGGACTTGACGAAAATGAAGCTCAAGGAAGCAGGTATTCGTGTGTGGCTTGACCACGGCAACCTACGCGGCGGAGATGAATGGCGAGATGCAATCGATCAAGGAATCGCCACATCAGATGTGATGTTGGTCGTACTCACGCCAAGTTCTTGTGAATCATCTTATGTAACCTACGAGTGGGGATTCGCCCTCGGAATGCGTAAAAAGGTTATTCCAATATTGTTGGAGGATGCCAATATCCATCCTCGGCTCGAAGTGCTACAGTATCTTGATTTTCGCGATCCCCGTTCGGGTCCTTGGAATGATTTAGCCAAGGAGATCGAGGAGAACGCATCCAAGAATAAAGAGAATGATTCTTCCCTCGTTGGAGACATGACTTCGAAGGATCTGCAGGAGATTATTGTGGGGGCCGTAGCATTGGCAAACGCTACCGCAAAATCGACGGGGCAATCTGCGGAGGCCTCGGACATTTCGCGGGCTGCAGAGAGTGTTGTAGGCGCTATGCAACATTCGGGTCACGGGACTGGAGAGCTTGGCGACCGTCACATTTTATGGGTTGATGATCGCCCCCAAAACAATGTGTATGAGAGAAGAGCCTTTGAAGCACTCGGCTTCACATTTACTCTAGCACTCTCCACAGATGAAGCGCTTCAACTACTAGAGCAAAACCGCTATGCGGCCATTATTTCAGATATGGGCAGAGTAGAAGGGCCGCGTGAGGGTTATGCATTGCTGGATGCTCTGCGCAAAGAGGATAAGGATACCCCGTTCTTCATTTATGCTGGATCTAATGCACCAAAGCACAAGCGCGAAGCTGCTGATCATGGCGTACAAGGATCAACCAACAACCCACAAGAGCTCTTCGACCTCGTAGCCAAACACATTATGTAAGACATACAATGCCTAAGTACTCGTTGGAGCGGTTAAAAGACCTGCAAAGATTAATGCGGGATATTGGGGGAAGATAGAAAATGAGTTGAATCGGCGAGTATGCAGTGTTAATATATTTAGTAGGAAGGATTTGAACCCGCGACATTCAGCCTTGGATTAATTTACGTAATAAGTTGGTGTTCGATGATAAAAGGATTACAACTTCCTGGATGAAAATGCTATTAAAATTTAAACTTTAACTGTCAATATTTTAATAAGATGTCCTACTACACCGGTTTACAGTGTGTTATTTGTAAAAAGATCTATGATCAGTCTGTTTTGTATACCTGCCCTGATTGTGGTATCCAGGGGATATTGGATGTTCATTATGATTACGATCGAATCTTGTCAGATAATTTTTTTGAAAAAATGGGCAAACGAACATTGGATCACTGGCGTTACCGCGAATTACTTCCCATCGATCATGAAGTTTCTTTGCCTCCGCTGCACGTTGGCTGGACGCCAATTTACAATTCGCCGAGAATAGGTTTATGGGCCGGTACTCATACTTTGTGGTTAAAAGATGATGGGCGAAATCCCACCGCGTCGATGAAGGATCGAGCCAGTTCGGTTGGCGTCATAAAATGCCGGGAGTTTGGTTATAATACCGTCGCATGTGCGTCTACCGGTAACGCAGCATCCTCTTTGGCCGGGATGGCAGCTTCCATAGGAATCGATAGCTATATTTTCGTTCCCGAGCGCGTGCCTGAACCCAAGGTAACGCAATTGCTTATTTTCGGCGCTACCGTTCTAAAAATCCAGGGATCTTACGAGGATGCATTTGATTTATGTATGGAAGCCTGCAATAAATTTGGCTGGTATAATCGCAGTGGCGGCATCAATGCGTATCTGGTTGAAGGAAAGAAAACTTGCGGTCTTGAAATCGCCGAGCAACTGCAATCCGATATTCCCGATTGGCTTGCCGTCTCGGTTGGTGATGGCTGCTCCATCAGTGGTATTTGGAAAGGTTTAGATGAAATGTTTAAACTGGGTTTTATTGATCGATTGCCAAAACTACTTGGCGTTCAGGCCGAAGGAGCGCAGCCGATATTAACAGCTTTTCAAACAGGAAATGATTTAATTCCAACGCCAACAAATACCCTGGCGGACAGCATTGCAGTCGGAACGCCTAGAAATTGGCGCAAAGCAATCCGGTCGATTAAAGAATCCAAAGGGACCATGCTTGCAGTCAACGACGAAGAAATCCTGGCAGCCATGCGGGTTGCCGCACGGCTTGGAGGCGTCTTTGGCGAGCCTGCCGGAGTAACGGGATTAGCCGGCATAAAAAAGGCTGTTGAAAAAGGTATTATTTCACATGATGAAACCGCATTAACCATAATCACCGGTAATGGCTTGAAAGATGTTCAATCAGCACAAAAAGCCACCGGCAACGCTTTTTTAATTCCCCCCAAAATCGAAGCGTTACAAGATGTGATTGCTAAAATCGATTGATACTGAGAAAGAAACAAATAATGACAAAGGTTAAAATCAAAATTAACAAGATAGAGACGCAAAATGTTGCGTCTCTTCTTTTAACGAATAAAGGTAAAAAATGAGAGTTTATAGCGCCCCAAATATTACGATGGTCGGTCATTTCAAGAATCTCCTTGAAATGAATGGAATATCCAGCGAGATCCGTGGCGACAAAAGAAGCATTGGCGCAGGTGAAATTCCGCCAATTGAATGTTGGATAGAATTGTGGGTAACGGAAGATTCGCAAATTGAAAATGCAAAGCAAATCATTAAGGAAGCTTTGGAGTCTGCTGAAAATGAATCAGAGAATTGGCAATGTCCGGGCTGCGGAGAAGATATAGAGGGCCAGTTTAGTGATTGCTGGAATTGTGGCAAGAGTCGTTATAAAAATGGTGAAAATCAATAAACCGAAAATTCATTCCAAAAGATAACAAACCAATCCCTAAACGATTGAAAAGAAACTGGCTATTGGAGTCGTTGGAACAATTTCCGTTCGTATACCAACATAGCTGATCTCATATATGTGAACGGTCGTTATTTTAGATCTCATGGCATGATTTTCAGCAATCAGCTAACGCTCATTTAATTTCGATGCATATTCGATTGCATCTTCAAATTTCATCAAACGGCCTTCCGCTATCAGTTCATTGGCCTTATCCTGCCCGATTTCTTCAATAGTTTTTCCTACCGTTCGTTCGATCAGCTTATTCCAGAAGAAATTTTGGACTTGGGATGCACCGATGGCTTCATATTTCGCTACAGATGCTCCAAACAATTTTAATCCCTTTTGATACCGTCCTTGCCCGCATAAACACATGCCAACACCCATCAAATCATAGATGGCAATATTCAGATCACCATGCTTTAATCCTGCCTGAGTGCCGGCAAGGTATCTGATTTCTGCTTCTTTATAGTCTTCTCGTATCATTGGAAGGTCTGCATAGAAATGCAGGTTGAAATCGAGATCGTGCAGTGCATGCATTTTGCGGGAATCCTGGAGATTCTGTATGACCAAAGGCTCAGCCTCGTCGGCCTTAAGCTGATTGGTTAGGCTGCCGCCAATCCATGTTTTATAGTGCAATATCAGCCAGGGATCCTCAAGAGATTCTGCTATCTGTAACCCCTCTTTGAGTAGTTTGTCGGTGCTATCATAATTTCCGGCAAACATCTCCAGCATGGCCTGAGGTTGTAACGTTTCGATTAAATCTAACTGGGCATTATTGGTCCTGAGTAGCGCGTTTCCTTTTCTAAGCTTGTTCATTCCGGACTGAAGATCTCCCCACCAAGCTTCAATATATCCCTGCCAGCACAGCGCCCTGCCGCTGAGAACATTTTCCTTTGGATAATTTTCCAATCCAGTGGTTAAATATTTTTGACCTACCAACTGATTGGCTCCGGTAGCCCAATACCAGCCGATATAGCATGCCAGTTCTAGCTGTTTTGATGTTGAACTGTTTAATATTTCCAATGCCCCTTCTATATTATCATGCTCCGAACCTAACCATCCGATCCACTTCAAACTATGCTCATATTTTTCTGCCTGGGACTGTTTGGCTTTTTTCAAAAAGAAGTCATAATAGGTTTTTTTCAGTTGCTGAGCATCGGCTTCACCCAACTTTTCTTTTCCATATTCTTTCATCAATTCCAAAAGCCGGTACCTGCGTTTTCCTCCCTTTTCCACCATAACCACTAAAGATTTATCTGCCAGGTGCGTCAGGAGTTCAATGATATCTTCTTCGTAAAGTGGGTCATATGAACAAATCTGCTCCACGCCATCGAGGTCAAAATCACCGGCAAAAATGGACAGGCGATAGAGCAACAGCTTTTCGTCCTCGGTCAATAAATCATGGCTCCAGTCCAGAGTAGCACGGATGGTTTGCTGCCGGGGGACCTCCGACCGGTTGCTTGAACGTAGCAATTTGAATTGATTCTGCAGCCTCTTGAAAATGGTGTCGGCATCCATGATATTCATCCTGGCCGCGGCCAATTCCAGGGCCAGTGGCATACCCTCCAAATGCTGACAAATGGATACTACCGGACCCACGGTAGCCTCATCCAACATAAAATCAGGGTTATTCATCTGCGCCCGATCGCGGAACAGCAAAAGCGATTCATAATTATCAATTTCGCTGACCTTGATAAGACGTTCAGGAACCCTGAGTGCAGGGAGGTAATACTTTAGCTCCATCTTGATGTTGAGCACTTCTCGACTGGTGATGATAAATCGAGGTTTTTCCGTATTGTCCAAAAGGTCTTTAATCAGTGCCGCACATTTATCAATAAGGTGTTCGCAATTGTCTACCACCAGCAACATGTTTTTATGGGCAATTTTTCCGGCAATCGATTCTTCAAGGGTTTGGTCTTTTTCCTGCTTTATTTTTAATACTTCGGCAAAAGTGTCGCTCACCATATCCGGGTTTTTCAATGGGGCAAGGTCAAAGAAAAAGACGCCATCCGGGTAATGGGTAAGGCTTTTTCTTGCTACTTCCAAAGCCAATCGGGTCTTGCCGCTGCCTCCCGGCCCATAAAGCGTCACCAGACGATGTTGCTGCTGGAGGTCCTTAATCTTATCTATCTCTTGTTTTCTGCCTATGAAACTAGTTCCCGGGTTTGGCAGGTTGTGTTCGATTTCAGTGTGAGATGGTTTGACATTCTCGGGAACCAGTTGCACTAGACAGCCTTTGATGTCGGCGATCAGTTCTTCCATTTTTTGATAGCGGACGTCCGGTCTTTTTTCTAATGTTTTTCCGATGATTTGTGCTAGTTTCTCAGAAACATCGTTTCGCAAGTCAGTGATGGGTTGCTGTTCTTCATTCAAAATGGAATAGGCTACCGCCTGTTCGTAATCCCCTGTGAACGGAAGTCGGCCGGTGAGCATTTCGTAGAGTACGACACCAAATGACCATATGTCTGTCCGGTGGTCAATATCTTCAGCGCGGGTTTGTTCTGGCGACATGAAAGCGGTGGTTCCCAGCGTGGTGCCAATCTTTGTAACCTGCGCATCACCGAGTATCTTAGCCAGTCCGAAGTCCATGATTTTGATCTGGCCTTTGTCGGTAACCATGATGTTCGCCGATTTAATATCCCGGTGCAGGACGCCTTTTTCGTGGGCAGTTTGTAGACCTTCAGCAATTTGGGTGGCGTAATGAATGGCCATTTCTAATCCCTGGGGATTTGAAAACCCCGACGATTTAATTACATCTTTCAATTCCTTGCCCTCGATGTATTCCATGACGATAAATATTTCCTCATCATGCTCCTCGATGGCATGAATTGTGGCAATATTCGGATGATTTAGAGAAGCTGCCGCTTTGGCTTCAATCTCGAATCGTTTCCGTTCCTCTGCATTCGAAGCAATATGCCTGGGTAGAAATTTGATGGCGACAGTTCGTTCTAACTTGGTGTCCTCGGCCTTGTAGACGACGCCCATTCCGCCTTCACCGAGTTTCTCAAGGATTTTGTAATGAGATATGGTTTTGCCAGTCAGATTCATACCTCAAAACTCTCCCATTCATGTTTAACTTTTATCATAAGCTGTTTGAATCGCGGTTCATTGCGGACGTTTCCGAGAAACGGGTCATAGTTGACAAGGAAGGGGTAATTGATGAAACCTCTGCTGACTGAATGCTCAAGCCACTTCATTGCTGATTCCTTGTCATTAATGAGTGCATAACAGTCCGCTAACCACAGAGAGAAGAGTTCATCAGTCCTCGCAAAATTCAACATACTTTCAGTTGCGGCCTTGATTGCTTTTGCCTTTTCATTCATTAGTGCAAACTTAAAAAATGATGCCAGCCAAGAAAAGATTGTGTCAGGTGTGTCGTACACTATACGATCGAAAATGTTGAAAGCATCAGAGAGTTGACTATTTAGGGCTAAACCGTATCCATAAAAGATGCGGTAAAGTGGACTTATGAGATCCATCTCATACATTGTACAGAATGCTTGTAAAGCTTGCTGGAATTTCCCTTCCATAGTTCTAGTCCAGCCGTGCGCCCAGTGATTTAGCGGGAGCAATGGATCAATTTCCAGCAGTTTATCGAGATGACAATTCGCAACTTCAATTTTCCCGGAGTCAGCATACGTATAAACAATCCACATTAAAGCATCACGATCATTAGGATCTAAAGCCAAGGCGCTGTTTAGCAGTTTGGCCACTTCTTGTAAATTTCCTTCCTTGAACCTAACGCACCCATACAAGGTCAATGCTCGTGAAGAGTTTGGGTCTAGGTCCAAAATCTTCTGGGCATACTCCTCTGCCTTCTTAAGTTCCTTCACCTCAGATCTAATTCCATAGTTATAGAATTGAAAATGAATGTGTCCTAGCGCGGAGTAGATCAAAACGTTTTCACCAACAATCTCCAATCCATCCTCAAGAAATCTATACGCGCGGATTAAGGACTCCTCTGTTGCGCGATGCATTTCATCTCTGGCTTTTAGATACAGCTCATATGCCCGGGGATTTTCGATCTGTTTCTCAGCGATCTTTTGTTTTTCTTGGATTGTCAGCTTAAGCTGCAACGCATTAACGATTGATTGTGAAACACTCTCCTGAATTTCAAAAATATTCTCCAAAGTCCCCTTATACTTTTTTGCCCACATATGTGCATCGGTTTGGCAATCGAGCAGTTGGACGGTAATACGCAGATTATTATCCGCTTTTCTCACTCCTCCCATCAGGGCATATCGCACGTTCAGCTCGTAGCCAATCTGTCTGAGGCTTTTCTTTGTGCCTTTCAGCGTCATCGCCGAGTTGCGGGAAATAACTCGGAGAGAGTTAACCTGTGACAGATCAGTAATAATTTCTTCAGTCAGACCATCGCTGAAGTATGCGTTATCCTTGTTTGGGCTGAGATCATCAAATGGCAGTACGATTATAGATTTTTCAGACTTCACCGCCGTACTCAGCTTTGAAGGGCTACTAACAGAATCGATTTCCTTCTTCAGTTTCTGCAAATCTGCGAGCAGTAGCTCAGCCGATTGATGGCGGTCTTCAGCCTCTTTTTCCAGGCACTTGAAAACAAGTTGCCGAAATGCCACCGGGACTCTTTCAGGCAATGTAGCCTGCTCCTCATTCAGAATAGAATAAATTACAGCTTGCTCATAGTCTCCTCCAAAGGGCAGTTTTCCGGTCAGCATCTCATAAAGCACAACTCCAAATGACCAAATGTCAGCTTGTTGACCAACTTCTTCACCGCGTGCTTGCTCAGGGGACATATAAGCTGCTGTACCCAATGTTGTTCCCAGCTTGGTTACTTAAGCTCCACCACGGACTTTGGCTAAGCCGAAGTCCATAATCTTGACCTGGCCTTTGTCCGTAATCATGATATTGACAGATTTAACATCTCGATGAACCACGCCTTTTTCGTGGGCAGCTTGCAGTCCATTGGCGATTTGGATTGCAAGATTGAGCGTTTCGGAAATGGAAATAGGACCATCTTCAATTTTGTCCTTCAATTCCTGACCCTTGATATATTCCATCGAAATGAAAATTTCGTCTTCCACCTTTTCAATCGAATAAATTGTCGCGATGTTTGGGTGGTTCAATGCTGCTGCAGCCTGTGCTTCTATTTTAAAACGATGGCGTTCTTCTTCACTAGCAGCAATATGTAGTGGAAAAAATTTAATGGCAACTTCACGCTTAAGTTCGATGTCTTCGGCCTTATAAACTACGCCCATTCCGCCTTCACCGAGTTTCTCAAGGATTTTGTAATGAGATATGATTTTGCCAATCAGGTTCATACTTCAAAATTCTCCCATTCATGTTTAACTTTTATCATAAGCTGTTTGAATCGCGGTTCATTGCGGAGATTTTCTAAAATTGGGTGATATTCGTTCAGAACAGGGTAATTGATAAAGCCACGGCTTACAAGAATTTCAAGCCAATCTATAGCCTTTTGGTATTCACTAATTAACATATAGCCCTCAGCCAGGAACAAGGGGAAGTGTTCATCATTTGATGAAAATTGTATCAATTCTTGTGTAACCGAAGCTAAAGTTTCGGAATTACGACTTTGTAAGGCCTTATAAAGAAAAATACTTAGAGAGACGAACTGGTTTGCTTCCTTACAGTTTGTCAAAGGCATAAGAATTGACATCGCCTCCTCGTTTTTTGTTCCAAATCAGAGTATCTGAAAAAAACAGCCTAATGAGTGTATTTTCCGGATCCATATCGTACATTTTTCGTCCAGCATGATAGGCGGCTTCCAGTTCATTTGCATATAGATATGCATACATTGGAAAACAATAGTTTGTTGGCGTGAGTGGATCAACTGTCGTGAGTTTCTTGGCAAAAGACTTTGCGCCAGCCATTTTTCCAACAACCAGGTGAATAGCTGATAACCAGCACAATGCATCTACGTCATTGGGTTCTTTTTCAAGAGTTTTTTTGAAATACTTCGCAGAATTTTGAAAATTGCCTCGCTTATAGTTTATAAGACCCAACAATTTATATCCATAGTGGGAGGCGGGTTCTAATTCGAATATCTTGTTTGCCATTTCTTCTGCTTTAGGTAGAAGATCGGGGTTGATTCCAATGTTAACGTATTGAAAATAGACATATCCTAATCCTGAGTAGAGAAGCTCATTTTCACCGACTATCTTGAGACCATTTTCCAATGACTGACGGGCGCGGTCAAGGCCCTGTTCCGTAAATAGGAATATATCCTGCCTTGCTTTCAAGTAGCATTCATATGCTGTAGCGTTCTGAATTGGCCGGCCAGCAATATTCTTCTCTTCGCTGTGTGTCAGTTTCACCATGAGTGCATCTACTATCGAGCGCGATACCTGTTCCTGAATTTCAAAAATATCATCCAAAGTCCCTCTATATTTCTCTGCCCAAAGATGTGTATCTTTGACGGAATCGATCAACTGGGCTGTAATACGAAGATTATTTTCTGATTTGCGGACACTTCCTTCCAAAACATATTGCACATTGACTTCTTTAGCGATCTCCTTGATTTTTTTCTTTGTTCCTTTAAATGTCATAGCCGAACTTCGGGAGATAACGAGAAGGTTCTGTATCTGTGAAAGATCGGTAATAATCTCCTCTGTCA
>CAYXGW010000044.1:0-41946 GCA_964464595.1 uncultured Deferribacteres bacterium | reverse complement strand
CGGTTTTAAGTCCTAAAGACGTCATGTCTTCAACATGATCACAAGCCTCCCTGATGCCAAAATAGGTCCCTCGTCCTGTTGCCTCAATACGGCCTTGAACCCCGCCCTGAGCAAGAGGTTTACCTGTAACGCAAGCAAGAGAATCTAAACTGCCGCCAGTTAAGGCGCCATAAGTATCAGCAATCCATGCCATTTCTTTCGGTCCAGTGCCGTAATCCGGTGCAGGCACATCAATACCGGGCCCAATAAAATTTTTACGAACCAATTCGAACACATACCTTCTGGTGATCCTTTCAATTTCATTTTCCGAATAAAACCTGCGATCAATTTTAATTCCACCTTTTGCGCCGCCGAACGGAACATCAACAATCGCGCATTTATAAGTCATGAGTGCCGCTAAAGCTTTAACCTCATCTTCATTCACTTCAATACTATATCGAATTCCTCCCTTTACTGGTAATTTGTGTTGGCTATGCTCAGCCCGCCAAGCGTGAATTGTTTCAATGGAGCCATCATCACGCTTTAATGGAAAAGAAATATGGTATATACCGTTGCACATTTTTATTTGCTTTAGTAACCCAGGTGGATGTTTTGTTAAAACAGCTGCTTTATCAAAATTTCGGTTTACTTGTGCAAAAAAACTTATTTTATGCGCCATGGTCTCGATTCTCCAATTGCGTTTTAGTGATTAATTGCTTAATGAAGTTTCTGATGAATCAATTTCATCACATCAATTTTCTTTGCATTAGGCGTATCTTGTCCCTCAATAACGATTCCACAATTCGCTAATTTTTCCAGGCAATGTATGTCATTTTCATCCAAATAAATATAATCGTTAAGTTCTTTTTTTTTGGATTGGTAATGAAGTCCACCGATATTTAAGGTATCCATCGGCAGATTTAATTCGTAGAGTTTTAGAGCGTCTTTAGGATTTTCAAATATTAAAACACATTTTTCTTTATTAAAATTTTCATTTATCACATAACTAAGTAGTTCATCGGTGCTAAAAACATTGATTGAAACATCTGAATCTGAAAATGACGATTCGTACAAATCTTTATCAAATTGATTAAAGGCAATTTCATCATTGCACAGGATGATACGATCCGGATGAAGATAATTGGCCCAACCTACCACAACTTGCCCATGGATCATGCGATCATCTACTCGAATTAGCAGAAATGACATATTTCAAGAACTCTCGACACTACAATTAAATATTTCGATACCTCGTTTCCCAGCATCTACCAAACTAGCAGCAAGCTCATCAAAATTTAATGATTCTCTCTTTGTTAAGAATGAAAGTAACATGGGTAAATTAATACCGGATATAATGGCAATCCGAGCATTATCTCTTGCTAATTTGCAACCAATGTTCCAAGTACTACCACCCTTTAGATCTACGGCAATCACAGCACCGTACTTTAAAATATTTGATCTTTTCAAAATATTTTTGATTTTGTTTGTCACTTCGCTCGGCGGGAGATTAAGAGTTGCAATGCAGTAAATATCAGGTTGATCGCCTAACATGGTTGTTGCTGCTCTAAAAATTGAATTACATAAATCACCGTGGGTGAGTAATATCAACGAAACCATAATTATTCAGTTTTAACTATTGTAATTTCATAATTATTCCAAGTCATGTTCAAGATATTCTTTTCGTTTCTTGCCATAAATCGTTTTACTTTGGGCACTCATTTTTTTTAATAATCGTTTATTGAATTCTTTAGCTGGGTAAATACCATATATTTTTAGCAGCGTATTCATTGCAATTGTTTCGATTATAACCGTGATATTCTTACCAGGAAAAATTGGCAACCGAACCTGCGGTATTTTTATATCTAAGATTTCAGTAAAAGCATCTGTTAATCCAATTCTTTCATAGTTTTCTTTAGCATCCCATTCTTCCAGAAAAACTTCAACCTCAACTCTTTTTTGTAATCTTATAGAACGAATTCCGAACATACTTTTTACATCCAAAATTCCAAGTCCCCTGACTTCAATATGGTGTTCTAGAATTTCGTTAGCCGTTCCGATTAAAATATCATCACCTTTACGTTTAATGGTTATTAAATCATCTGCAACTAAACGATGGCCTCTTTCTACTAAATCTAATGCGATTTCACTTTTCCCTATTCCGCTTCGACCTGATAATAACACGCCAATTCCATAAACATCTACCAGGGTTCCATGAATCTGGGTTCTCGGAGCAAATTCATCTTCAAGAAAACTCCCGATAAACAACACCAAAGTTGTGGTTGTTAAAGGGGTTCGAAAAACCGGGATATTGTGGTCATTACATAAATTGATGAGACCTTTGAAGGATTTATTTTGATTGGTTATAACAATGCAAGGAATTTCAAATTCGGTAAGCCTATTAAACGCGATTTCTCGTTCTTTTTCTGTTAAAGAGTCCAAATATGCAATTTCAGTGTTGCCAAGAACTTGAATCCTTTCATAGGAAAAAATATCCACAAACCCGGTTAATGCTAAACCGGGTCTGTGAATTTCAAGTTGATTTATTCGTTTTTCTAATCCGCCTTCACCCGAAAGTAGAGTGAGCTTTAGCGCGCGTTTGCTTTTATCATAGAATTCATTAACTGAAATAGAAGACATATCTAATTTGTCTCTTCTTCGAAAATTTCTTGATCCCCCAGGACATCATTAATTTTATCATGTGAATGCTGTCTAGCTTTTTCCTTATATTTTCTTAATTGTCGTTCTAATTTATTTACTGTCAAATCTATCGATTTGAAAAAATCTTCTGAGGTCTCTTTTGCTGTTAAAGTTGTGTTGGAGGCTTTTATTGTAATTTCAGCAATTTTTTTAATTTTTTCTTTAACAAGGACTATATCACAAACAACAATATTCATAGAATGTTTTAAAAGATTTAATACTTCCTTTTCTGAATATTGCCTTAGGTTATCGGGAGCTTTAAAGTGCCTTGCTGTGAATGTGATTTGCATAGTCGTCTCCTTTTCTATTTGCCATTTGCAAACGTTGGTACTACTATTATTATACAATTATAAATTAGGAGATTTTTTATCAAAAAGTCCAGCACCCCCTTTCCGCTTATTAATTGATTTAACGATCATTTTTCAAGCTCTCGGATGTGCTTGTTTATAAATTTTCACTAATTTTTCCATGCTTACATGAGTGTATACCTGGGTTGTCGACAAACTGGAATGTCCCAACAACTCTTTAACAGCTTCCAAGTCCGCTCCAGCATCCAGAAGATGGGTAGCAAAGCTATGCCTCAGAATATGAGGACTTAGGGAATTGGCCGCAGAGATACTTTTTAAATACTGGTTCACTTTATATTGAACTTGCCGGGGAGTTATTCGCTTACCCTGCTTTCCTAAAAATACAGCCTTATCTTCAAATAGCGATGACTTGGAAACCAGGTATTTCCTCACTTTTAAATACTGGTGCAGCATTCTTGCCGCATTATAACCAATAGGGAGGATCCGCTCTTTATTGCCTTTTCCATGTACCCGGATCAATCGACTTTTTAAATCAATATCTAAAATGTTTAATTTAATCAATTCCCGCAACCGAATTCCGGTACCATAAAAAATTTCCAATATCGCTCGATCTCTTATACCCTCCGGGGAATCAACATTTGGAATTTCAAGCAGAGATAGTGCTTCTGAAATACTTAAAATAGATGGTAATTTCTTACTATATTTTGGTGTTTGAATGGCTTGCGCAGGATTTGATTCTATGGCATTTATTTTTGTCTGGTAACGATAAAATGACCTGAGAGCAGCAAGTTTTCTTCCGATTGAATTACGGGATAACCCACTTGCGGTTAAATTTGAAAGAAATGCACGAATTTGATTTTTTGAAGCATTTAATAAGTTTGATTCTTCACTATAAGTGGATTGAAGAAAATTTAGAAATTGCTGTAAATCAGTTGAATAAGCAACAATCGTAAATTCAGAATAATTTCTTTCAGCTTGTAATGATTTAAGAAATCTTTCTATTGATAACTCCACACTATCCTTCTTGGTTTGCTAACTCTTGAACAATTTCATATTTACATTCCGGACAGCGAATAAAGTCTCCTTTTGCTTTCGTTTGTCTTTCCTCCATATATGGATTAGCACATTGGTCGCATACTTTTTTTATTGGTTTATACCATGTTGCAAAATCACACTTTGGATAGTTACTGCAGCCATAAAAAATCTTTCCTCGCTTGCTCTTTTTTTCAGCTATACTTCCACTACAATCTTGTTTCGGACATTTAATATTCAATGTTAGTGGTTTAGTGTTTTTACATTTAGGATACGAAGAGCATGCTAAGAACCGTCCGAACCTGCCTACTTTAATGATCATTTCAGAGCCGCAAATCTCGCATTTTTCATCCGTTTTGTTTTCCACCTCATTAAGATTTCGTGTATATTTACATTCCGGATAATTACTACACGCAATAAATTTACCATTTCTGCCCCACTTTTCTACCAACCCGCCATCACAGTCGGGACATTTCTCATCCGTTTGCTTTTGTAAAGAAGCCCTAACCTCAGATTTTTCTTCATCAAGTTTTTTTACTGCAGCTTGAAATGGATCATAGAAATCCGTCAAAACAGACTTTAAGTTCTTCTCTCCATCCTCAATCTGGTCTAACTCATTCTCCATTTGGGCAGTAAATTTGACATTGAAAATATCAGGAAATTTAGCAACCAATAATTTATTGACAGTTCTTCCAAGTTCAGTTGGGATCAATTTCCGTTCAATCTTCTCCGTATATTTTCTGTTGACAAGAGTACTCAAAATTGTGGCATAGGTAGATGGCCTACCAATTCCTAGCTGGTCCAACTCTTTTACTAAAGTACTTTCATTGAACCTGGCAGGCGGCTTTGTAAAATGTTGATTCTTTTCTGCATCCAGTAATTTTAGCTTTTCGCCAATACTTAAATTCAGAGGGAAAGGTTCTTCCGACTGATCATTTTCTTCCTTTACATCCTGATCTTTTATATCTTCATAAACTTGCAAAAAGCCTCGAAATTTTATTGTAGAGCCTGTTTTACGGAACAGATATTCATCTGCTTCAATATCAACAGTTCTATTTTCATAAATTGCAGTTGCCATTTGCGAAGCCAAAAACCGATTCCAAATTAACGTATAGAGCTTCATCTGATCAGTTGTTAAAAACTTGGCGATTTTCTTTGGCGACCACTTCAAACTCGTAGGTCGTATCGCTTCATGAGCATCCTGGATTTTACCTTTTTTCTGAAAAGTTCGTGGTTTTTCCGGTAAGTATTCCTGGCCGTATGAACTTCCAATATATTCTCTGGACGCTAAAATGGCTTCCTTCGAAATTCTTGTTGAATCAGTTCTCATGTATGTAATGAGACCCACACTACCTTCTCCGCCAAGTTCAATTCCTTCATATAGCTGTTGAGCAATAGCCATAATTCTTAGACCACTAAATCCAAAACGTCTGGCTGCGTCTTGTTGCATGGTGCTTGTGGTAAATGGAGGAAAGGGATTTCGTTGCACTTTTCTCTTCGATAAATTCTTTATAGTAAACTCTTTCTTCCGTATATCATCGACATAGTATTGGCAAGTAGATTCATCCTTAATTTTTGGATCTTTTTCTTCGATTTTGATTAATTTGGCATGAAACGGATCGGTTTGCTGCCCACGAACGAATGCAGAAATTGTCCAATATTCATCCGAAACAAAAGCTTCAAAAGCATCTTCTCGCTCACATAATAGACGAAGAGCCACAGATTGAACCCGCCCGGCGCTCAATCCTCGGTAAATGGTCTTCCACAATAATGGACTAACCTGATAGCCAACCAACCTGTCCATAACCCGCCGAGCTTTCTGCGCTTCTACTTTTTCGTGCTGGATTTTTGTTGGGTTGTTTATCGCTTCTTTTACTGCTGATTCTGTAATTTCGTTGAATAAAACTCGCTTAATATTGCCATTTTTATCTTTTAATTCTAAAGCAATGTGGTGAGCTATTGCTTCTCCCTCTCGATCAGGATCTGTGGCAATGAATACATTAGTAGCTTTACTGGCGGTCTTTTTCAATTCTTGCAGTGTTTTGCCTTTCCCCTTAACCGTAATGTATTCAGGTTCAAATCCATTATCAACATCTACACCCAAGCGTTTTTTGGGTAAATCGCGAAGATGCCCTATGGAGGCTTTAACAATATAATCTTTGCCAAGTATTCGATTAATCGTTTTAGTTTTGGCAATCGATTCAACTATAACTAAAGATTGACCCATAAATATATAGTATAATATTGATTAGTGAATCATGCTATCGGGATCTAATATAGATTTCCCAAGAGGTAACATTTCACTGTCGTCGGAATTAAAAAAGAGGGCGGCAACGACAGTCTTGATTTCTTCCGTGCCAATTGAGCTTACCCCTAGCATCATTGCTCTTTCAATGATTTGCTCCATTTCACTTTGCTCGATTAGGCGTAATTGACGTAGTTGAATTAAATACCCAAAAGCTTCAGATGAGACTACTAGTCTTTCGATATCGCTAAGCATTCGATACGAGTTCACATCAGCTTCTTCATTAACAAGAATATCTTCGGTATCGGATTTAAAACGCTCAAACAACCAAGAGAATGCCGCATTAATCTCGTTTTCGGTATAACCTTTTCCAATTAAGTCTTTAGAAATTCCATCCATAAGTTCTATGTTTCCGCGTTTCTGACGAATTTCATGCATTAAATAGATGAGAATTTCAACAACTCGTTCATTCATTTATTCTTTCTCCGCTCTTTGTAAATAGCCTCATTCTGTTTATTGGGCTAATTGACTTCAATATAAGATATAAAATTTGATTTTCAAGCCATTTACAATTTATCTAAATCGTTTATTCAACCTCAAAATAATTTTCTAACACAAATAGTTAATTTTAAAGGGGTTATTTCTATTTATTAAAATTCTGTTATTTTTAATATTAACGTCCATGGCAATGTTTATATTTCTTGCCACTGCCACATGGGCATGGATTATTTCGACCCACCTTTTGTTCAACTTTAATCGGTTTTAGTTTACCTCTGCTTGCTGCTTGTACTGGCGATCCTGATCCTTCTTCAACTCCTGCATATTGATATCCCATCCCTGTGGATGCAGCATGGCTGGTTTCCATTTCTTGTGGTATTGAGCTCCTTCGGCTTTCATCAACTTTGGTAGGTTGGGCTTTAAATACCAATTCGAGTACCAACTCATTCTTATTAGCCAACATTTCGGTAAACGCTCGAAATCCTTCCTGTTTATACTCCAAAAGTGGATTTTTTTGTCCGTATGCCCGGAGGCCAATCCCTTCTTTAAGCATGTCCATTTCATATAGATGCTCTTTCCAGCGTTCATCAATCACGCTTAAAACGGCAATCTTCTCAAGATGACGTTGAATTTCGGAACCAAAACTCTCTTCTTTTCTCTGGTAAAGTTCTTTCGACTGTTCAAGGATAGTATCGAAAAGTTCATTTTGAGTAACGGTTGTTGTTTGTTCCGAATCAATTTTCAAATTTAATAACATAACTCGCATCAATTCGCTTCGCAGACCATCCCAATCCCAATCTTCCTGGTATTCCTTATTGGTGTATTGCTCAACTGACTTCTCTACGAATGTAGCTAGCATCTCCATTATATCATCTTTTAAATTAGGCTCTTTTAAAGCGTGGTTTCTTTGACGATAAATATTTTCTCTCTGTTTATTCATTACGTCGTCATATTCAAGAAGATGTTTACGAATGCCGAAATTTTGTGCTTCTACTTTTTTCTGGGCTCTTTGAATAGATTTCGTCACCATACTATGTTGAATTACTTCACCATCCTCAAGCCCCATTCGATCCATAACTCCGGCTATTCTATCTGAGCGAAACAACCGCATTAGATCATCTTCCAGGGAAATATAAAAGAGACTGGAGCCAGGGTCTCCTTGTCGTGCGGCACGCCCACGAAGCTGTAAATCAATCCTCCGGGCTTCGTGTCTTTCTGTGGCTACTATATGTAACCCATCCAAGTTCTCAGCAACACCTGCACCAAGTTTGATATCCGTTCCACGGCCTGCCATATTCGTTGCAATTGTAATCATCCCAGGTTCGCCAGCTTTCGACACAATTTCTGCTTCCTTTTGGTGATATTTGGCATTTAGTACGTTGTGGCGAATTCCACGACGCTTTAACATCCGGCTTAACAATTCGGAGACATCAACTGAAACCGTACCGACCAAAACCGGTCGGCGAATCTTGCTCATTTCTTCTAGTTCATTTATAATAGCATTGTATTTTTCGCGTTTAGTACGAAAAATTTGATCTTCATGGTCTATTCGTATATTTTTCTCATTTGTAGGTATTACCGTAACATCTAGCTTGTAAATCTCCCAAAATTCCGAGGCTTCGGTTTCAGCAGTCCCTGTCATCCCTGCAAGTTTTTCATACATCCTGAAATAATTCTGCAAGGTGATGGTAGCCAGTGTTTGGGTCTCACGCTCAATCTTTACATTTTCTTTGGCTTCTAGTGCCTGATGAAGACCATCACTAAACCTCCTGCCGGGCATAAGGCGACCTGTAAATTCATCTACAATCATTACCTTATTTTCAGAAACGACGTATTCTACATCCTTCTCAAACAGCGAGTAGGCTTTCAACAATTGATTGACATTGTGGGCACGCTCACTAACATCACCATATTCCTTGTAAACCTCGACACGTTTTTGTTGTTTTTCCGATTCTGACAAGCTTTCATCGCCTTCCATTTCGGAAAGTGTGGCATCGATATCCGGAATGACAAACATACCTCCATCATCATGTGGTGAAAGTAACAACCGGCCTTTATCCGTTAAATCCGTTATATTGCTTTTTTCATCAATGGCATAATAGAGTTCCTCATCAACCTCATGCAGTTTTTTATCACGGAGAAAATCGTTCTCAACACGCGTAATCAATTTAGCTATGCCCGTCTCCTGGACCATTTTTTGCAATCGTTTATTCTTGGGGCCTCCTCTTTGAGACTGCAATAATTTTATTCCTGCTTCGTATTCTTTTTCCTTGTCATCAGATTCCAACAATTTTTCAGCTTCTGCTAATAATTGATTCACAAGAACAGTTTGTTTTTTTACCAGCTGGTTTACAAGAGGTTTTAACTCGTCATATTTGTGTGTAGAATGACTGACCGGCCCTGAAATAATCAGAGGTGTGCGGGCTTCATCAATAAGTACGCTATCCACTTCATCTACAATTGCATAATAATGTGCTCGCTGGACTAAATTATCCTGGGTGTGGGCCATGTTATCACGTAAATAATCAAAACCATATTCATTATTGGTTCCGTAGGTTATATCTGCGTTATAGGCGACCTTGCGTTCTTCCGGACTCATATCGTTCAAAAGATAGGCGACACGAAGACCGAGAAATTCGTAAATTCTGCCCATCCATTCAGCGTCACGACGAGCTAAATAATCATTAACAGTAACTAAGTGTACACCTTTTCCGGGAAGAGCATTGAGATAGATAGGCATTGTTGCAGCCAGAGTTTTTCCTTCTCCTGTTGCCATTTCTGCAATTCTACCCTGGTGGAGAACAATTGCACCAATTAACTGTACATCATAGGGGATCATATCCCATTTAGCCGGTTGATCCACAACATTCCAAGTGGAGCCAATAAGCCTACGACAAACTTCTTTTACAACCGCAAAGGCTTCAGGAAGAATATCATCAAGCACTTCCCGAATTTTCTCCGACTCTTGCTCCTCTAATTCCTGAATCTGGCTTCGAAGTTCTTCACGATATTCTGCATCTTTCCCCTCCGAAAAACTTGTGTCTAATTCATTACGCAAATCAGAAATATTATCTTGAATTGATTTTATATTCTTAAAAATTCTTTGGCGAAATTTAGGTGTTTGCTCTTTTAATTCGTCATCGCTTAACGTTTTAAATCCTTCACAATATCCATTAATTTCATCAACGAGTGGAAGAATTTTTTTTATCTCTCTTCCGTGTTTAGAGCCAAAGACTTTTGTGAAAATGCTTCCTGCCATAATATTATTTTTTCCAAGTTAAGAGGATTTGTTAGAATAATTAACTTATCCCTCTTACGGTTTAAAGGTTAATTTAGTTCAAAACTCGTATTAACAGAATAATTAACGAATAAATTATTAAAATAACTAGCCATCTAATAATCCTCTGCCAATTTTATGTAAATCTCCCGAGTTTTTTAAATCTTGCAATATCGAATCTAAAATACCATTCACAAAAATCCCACTTTTTTCGGTACTGTATTTCTTTGCTATCTCAATTGCTTCATTGATCGTAACCTTCGGAGGTATATCTTCAAACAGCAATAACTCGCATATTCCTATTCTCAAAATTAATCGATCTAAGATTGCAATTCGAGAGAATTCCCAATTTAGTGCTTTTTCTTTAATACGCTTATCCAATTCGGAAATGTTTTCGATAGCTTTTTGGATTAGTTTTTTTGCAAACTCGGCACTATTCTCATCCGAAAGTTTTTCACCCGGAAGATTCTCAATAACCTGTTGTATTGGATTAGAAGTCATCTCGTAGGAATACAGAACGTGCAAAGCATGTTCACGGGCCAATCTTCTACCGCTTTTTCCCATGAATTGAAAAATTGCCTATGTATATACCTTAGTGAACCAATTATACTGATCTTCGTACTCGCCGTTCAGCAAACCAAAAAATCTCTCTTGTAATTTTTGGGTAATGGGACCGCGTTTTCCTTCTCCAATCTGGATACGATCAACAGATCGAACAGGAGTAATTTCAACTGCTGTGCCCGAAAAGAAAACTTCTTCAGCAACATAAAGCAAAGATCTCGGAAGCATTTGTTTTTGGACTTCAATCCCGAGTTCCTTAGCCAAATCAAAGACACAATCTCGTGTAATTCCAGGTAAAATCGATGCCGCTAATGGAGGGGTATAAAGAACGCCTTCATAAACGACAAATACATTCTCACCACTTCCCTCACTAACATATCCTTCCTGATTCAACGCTATTCCTTCACTATAACCATTTATATCTGCTTCCATTCTAATTAATTGACCATTCAAATAATTGCCGCCGGCTTTTGCCATACTAGGCATTGTATTAGCTGGTAAACGGCTCCAGGATGAAACACAAACATCCACACCTTGGGTAATGGCTTCATCTCCCAAGTATTTCCCCCAATCCCATGCAGAAATGGCAACATTAATAGGGCATCCTTTTGGTAGTACTCCTAAATTTCCATAACCACGAAATACCACTGGCCGAATGTAGGCTTCTTTAAACTCATTCATTTTAATAACATCAATACATCCCTGGTAAATTTCATCATAAGTAAATGGAATATCTATTCGATAGATTTTTGCAGAATTAAACAAACGTTTAACGTGTCTGTCTAATCTAAATATTGCCGTTCCAGCACCGCCGGTATTATAACAACGAATCCCTTCAAATACACTGGAGCCGTAATGAATAACATGAGAATTTACATGAATTGTAGCATCTTTCCAATTTACCATTTCTCCATCTAACCAAATTTTTGAACTCTCGTTAAAACCCATCCAAAACCTCCGAACAAAATCAATATTTCACGTATTAATTAAAAGTTAAATAATCTGTCCAGAACTTACAAGAATATTCCATGCACAATGAAGTTAATCAAAATAATTAGAACCGACTATACATTTAAGAGTTTCCTGGCAATGACGAGTTTTTGGATTTCAGTGGTTCCTTCATATAATTCTGTTATTTTCGCATCCCGAAAATAGCGTTCCACAGGAAAATCCTTAAGATAACCATATCCCCCTAAGATTTGGACAGCTTCATCGGACGCCCAAACAGCTACTTGTGAAGCTTTCAATTTTGCCATTGCTGCCGCTTGAACATAGTCTTTCCCGATTTGTCTTAAAAATGCTGCATGGTAGAGCATCATACGGGCGCACTCTATTTCTGTTGCCATATCCGCCAACTTTGACTGGATAGCTGAAAACTCACTCAATGTTTTACCAAACTGCTTGCGTTCCTTAGCATAATTTAAAGCAGCTTCAAAAGAAGCCCGGGCGATCCCAACCGCTTGAGCAGCAACTCCCATTCTCCCGCCGTCGAGTACACTAAGCGCCAACTTTAAGCCTTTACCTTCTTCTCCGATTAGATTATCCAATGGAATTCGACAATCCTCGAAAGTCAATTCGCAAGTATCAGAACTACGAATACCCATTTTTTTTTCTTTTTTTGAAACGTAAAATCCTGGCGTCCCTTTTTCCACAATAAATGCTGAAATACCTTTATAACCCAAGTTACGATCTAAGGTAGCAAAAACGATAATAACGTCTCCACTTTCACCGTTTGTAGTGAAATTTTTGGTTCCATTCAAAACATATCCATCGCCTACTTTCCTTGCAGAGCAAATTAGGCTACCGGGGTCTGAACCGGCACCTGCTTCGGATAGAGAAAATGCACCTAGTTTTTTACCTCCCGCCAGAGGTTTTAGATATTTTTCTTTTTGTTCTTCGCTGCCATATTTCAGAAAAATTTCACAAACCAATGAATTATTAACGGATACGATGACTGCTGCGGAAGCATCTACCATTGCAATTTCTTCCAGCATAACTACATAGCTAACCGGATCCATACCTGCTCCGTTATACTCTTCCGGTACCATAATCCCCATAAATCCTAACTCTCCCATCTGTTTGATTTCTTCTACAGGAAATCTTTCTTCCTCGTCTCTCTCAGCAACGTTCTTGGCCAACACCTCTAGAGCGAATGATTTCGCTGTTTCGCGAACCATTTCTTGTTCTTCACTAAATTCAAAATTCATGAAAATCTTCCTTTAAACCTCTATGCGAATTTAAAATTGAAACTTATAATAATTAATTTAATGGTACTAAGTAAAGCTATAAAGTTTATCGACAACAATTAATAAGTATAAAATCCACGTCCGGTTTTTCTGCCCAAATATCCTGCTGTGACCATTTTTTTTAATAATGGACAGGCTCGATATTTTGGATCTCCGAACCCTTCATAAAGTACATTCAGTATATTTAAACAAACATCCAAGCCAATAAAATCCGCTAAGGCTAAAGGACCCATTGGGTGGTTCATGCCCAATTTCATCACAGTATCGATTGACTCTTCGTTTGCAACGCCTTCCATAAGACAATAAATTGCTTCGTTAATCATCGGCATGAGTACACGATTCGAAATAAAGCCCGGATAATCTTGAACCTCAACCGGTGTTTTACCAAGCTTTTTTGAAACTTCAATGATAGTATTTAATGTATCGTCCGAAGTTGCAAGCCCACGAATCACTTCAATCAATTTCATAACTGGAACAGGATTCATAAAATGCATACCAATAACATTTTTCGGTCGATTGGTCGCAGCCGCTAATTCAGTAATTGAAATCGATGATGTATTAGAAGCAATAATTGCCTCTCTAGTTATGATTTCATCAAGTTTTCTGAAAATATCGCATTTTAATCTCGTGTTCTCAGGAACTGCTTCGATGTAGAGAAAAGCATTTTTAACCTCGGCAAAATCGGTTGATGTAGTGATTCTCTCTAAAGTTTCCTTCTTATCTGTTTCGGATATCAGTTCTTTTTTGATTTGTCGACTAAGATTTTGCTGAATTGCGTTTAGAGCAGAAGTTAATAATTCTTGTTTTATATCAACTAAACTTACTTTATAACCACATTGGGCAAAAATGTGGGTAATACCATTTCCCATTGTTCCAGCACCAATCACCACCACGCTATTTTTGTCCATCGAAACTCCTGATAATATCGTTATCAGCCCTCCACTATTAAAGCTGCAGCTTCTCCACCGCCTAGACAAAGAGTAGCTAAGCCCTTCTTCAGATTAGTACGCTTAAGAGCATAAATAAGTGTAGTTAAGATTCGTGCGCCACTTGCTCCGATTGGATGCCCTATAGAAACCGCGCCACCATGAATGTTTATTTTATCCATTGGAATAGCTAATTCTTTCTGGGCTGCCAACAGTACCACAGAAAATGCTTCATTAATTTCGAATAAGTCTATTTCGAGTATTTCGAGGTTAGATTTCTTTAAAACTTTTTGAATAGCACCAATTGGCGCAGTCGTAAACCATTCCGGTTTCTGCGCAAAAGATGCCTGGCCTTTGATCGTTACAAGTGGTTCGATACCTAGTTCTTTGGCTTTATCTGCAGACATAACAACAATCGCAGCAGCGCCATCATTGATCTTTGAAGCATTGGCAGCGGTCACTGTTCCATTTTTATCGAATGCGGGTCGTAAAATCTTCATCTTATCAAAGTTAACTTTCTTCGGTTCCTCATCTTCAGAGACAGACAAGGGGTTCCCTTTTCTTTGCGGAATTGAAACAGGAACAATCTCATTTGTAAACCAGCCTGATTCTTGAGCCGCCAAAGCACGTTTATAACTTAACTCTGCGAATTCATCTTGATCCTGGCGGGTAATGGTTTTCTCTCGAGCACAAAGTTCAGCTGCATTTCCCATATGATAGTTATTGTAAACATCCCACAAACCATCTTTAATCAAACCATCAACCAATTGACCGTTGCCCAGTCTATAGCCTTGCCTGGCTTTTTCAAGATAATACGGAGCTTGACTCATGTTTTCCATACCGCCAGCCACAATAATATCTGCATCGCCGAGGAGAATCGCCTGAGTTGCTAACATAACTGCCTTTAATCCGGAACCACATACTTTATTGATAGTCATGCATTCAACACTCGTTGGTAAACCAGCGCCCAGGGCAGCCTGCCGTGCCGGGGCTTGTCCAAGCCCTGCTGGTAAAACACACCCCATAATCACTTCATCCACATCTGATGTGCTTATATTCGCACGCTTCAGAGCTTCTTCAATTACAATAGAACCAAGTTTTGTTGCAGTTATTGTTGCCAACACTCCATTGAAAGCACCCACCGGAGTCCTGCAAGCACTCACAATCACTGCTTCTTTTTTGTTTTCCATAGGTTCCTCCTAATGGTCTATCTGATTATTTCATTTCATCTAAAATGTACTTAGCAATGACCAAACGCTGAACTTCAGAAGTTCCTTCGCCAATAGTAGTAAGTTTTGCATCGCGATAATAGCGTTCTACAGGATAATCTTTTATATACCCATAACCTCCATGGACCTGGATTGCTTGATTTGTCGTTCTCATTGCCACTTCCGAAGCAAAAAGCTTGGCCATAGCGGCATATTTCATAAATGCTTTCCCCCTATCTTTTAACCAGGCAGAATGATAGACCATATGCCTGGCTGCAGCAATTTCAGTTGCCATATCGGACAATTTGAATCGGATGGGTTGCAAGTTTGAAATTGGCTTACCAAATTGCACCCTTTCACTGGCATATTTTCTGGCACGATCATAAGCAGCTTGTGCTATACCTAATGCCATAGCACCAATACCTATTCTTCCGCCATCTAAGATTTGCATAACGATACTAAAGCCCTCTTCCGGTTTTCCAAGCACGTTTTCTTCCTGAACTCTGCAATCTTCGTAAATAACTTCTTGGGTATTTGAAGCGTTCAAACCAAGTTTTCTTTCTTCTTTGCCAAGCTTGAATCCAGGTGCTCCTGCTTCCACAATAAATGCGGTAATACCTTTATGTTTTGCTACGGCTGAATCTGTCCTGGCAAAGGTAATGATAGTCTTTGCATGACCGCCATTGGTAACGAACATCTTAGTGCCATTTAAATAATAGTTGCCGTTTCTTCTAACGGCTGTCGTTTTTAATCCGGCTGCATCAGATCCTGCATTCGGTTCGGTAAGACTGAAAGCCCCGATATTTCTACCCGAACAGAGATCTGGCAAGTATTTTTTCTTTTGTTCTTCTGTTCCCCAATTAAAAATTGGATAAGTACAAAGAGATGTGTGTGCACAAAGGGTAAGTGCAGTGGAACCACATGCTCCGGAAATTTGCTCTACCGCAAGGACAAATGCCAGGGTATCCATTCCTGCCCCATCGTACTCTTCCGGGAACGGAATTCCAAGCAAACCCAATTCACTCATTTTACTTAAGATTTCCTTTGGAAAACGTTTTTGTTCGTCCAGTTCTGATGCAATAGGCTCCAATTCTGAAGCTACAAAATCCCGAACCATATCTTGTAGCATTTTATGTTCTTCGGATAATTCGAAATCCATGTATTCTCCAAAATTACAATTATGTATTTATTTTCCGTTAAATTATTACTGATAAGAACAGAAATAATGAAACTAACAAAAGCTACATCCGCATTACGCCAGTTCTAAATTCACCGGTATTAGGATTATTAGAAGCTATTTCCAAACCTTCTATGAGGCAACCACGGGTATTTCTCGGATCGATAATATCATCTGTAACCAATCTAGCAGCAGAGAAATACGGCGATGTTTCTTTCTTATACTTTTCCAATATTTTTATTTTGAGCATTTCTTTTTCTTCATCGCTTATATTTTTCTTAGTAGATAGTATTGTATTTGCAGCGATTTCTCCATCCATAACGGCTATTTTTGCAGTAGGCCAGGAAAATATTAAACGGGGATCATAAGCTTTTCCACACATGGCATAATTTCCGGCGCCGTAGCTGTTGCGCAAAATAACGGTAAATTTTGGTACCACTGAATTTGCTTGCACATTAACAAATTGAGCGCCGTCCTTAATAATTCCTTCACACTCTGCTTGGCGTCCTACCATAAAACCTGTGACATCATGCAAAAATACAAGTGGTATTTTCCTTTCATTACAAAGCATAATAAAATGAGTGGCTTTATTGGCCGAATCACCATAGATCACATTACCCATCTGGATTTGAGGCGGTTGGTGGTTTCCGTATGCATCCGGTGGCATTTCTTTTTTAACCGGCATTCCCTGGTTTGCGATAATGCCAACTGCAAAGCCACCTATTCTGACAAAAACCGTAACAAGAGTCTTGCCAAAATTTGGCTTAAACTCTTCCAAACAACTACCATCAACAAGCCTTGCTATAATTTCAAGAATTTCATAAGTTCCCCTCGCATCAACCGGTAATATGCCAAGAATTTCCTCCGGATCATAAAATGGCTTTTCAGGATCAACACGATCAAACATATAATTAGGAGTATGGCCAATTAGACTCACCTGATCTCGGATCCATTCGTATGCTTCATTTTCATTCTCGAATTGGTGATCGGCAACACCGCTTATTTCATTATGCATTTTGGCACCACCTAATGTTTGTATATCGACTTCCTGACCCAAAGCAGATTTAACCAAAAACGGTCCTGCCAAAAACATGCATGCATTTTGATCCACCATCGCCAAACTTGAGCTCATTGCCGGTAAGTAGGCTCCACCGGCAACACTGAAACCGAAAACACAGGTAATTTGCGGAATTCCCATTGCTGCCATAACAGCATTATTTCTAAATATTCGACCAAAATGCTCTTTGTCCGGAAATACTTCCTCTTGTCTATCTAAAAAAACGCCGGCGGAATCAACCATATAGATAACAGGTAAACGATTTTCCATAGCAATTTCCTGGGCACGCAGATTTTTTTTACAGGTAATCCCAACCCAAGCACCGGATTTAACCAATGGATCATTCGCGAGAATCATGGTTTTTCGACCGCTTACAGTCCCAATACCAATAATTGTACCACCAGATGGGCATCCTCCCGGGATATCCTTATACATCTCATAACCGGCAAATAAGCCGATTTCCAATAAAGACGTGTCTTTATCCAGAATCGCCTGAATCCTTTCCCGTGCTGAGTTTTTATTCTTGTTGTGAAGTTTTTCTAAAGCTTTTGGCGCCGGTGTAACGATCTCTTTTTGTTTGAGATTAAGTTCATTTAAAAGCTCCAGCATCCTGTTATGCCGCTGCTTATATTTTGTAGAATTCGATTCTAAACCGGAAGAATATCTTTTCATAAACCCTTCTCTGTTTTTTAAGACAGTCTATTCCATTTGGATAGAACAAATTTATACAACATCCATTCCCATTACGTTATCGCAAGTCTTTAATTCTTAACTGCAGGTTGGTCCTTCCCAGATACTCGTTTTCTTCAATGCAGTAAACTATATCCAAGTTCTTTTTGCCTGTTTCCACCCTGTACATTAAATCACCCATGTTAAAACCTATCGCGTCTATAACCACTCCATTTTGGCGAACTTTCATCCGCAAATGATTTTTCCCGACAATATTTGGCGATCCCACAACTTCCAGATTTTGTGACATGAATACCGGCCTCATATTTTGCGGACCAAAAGGAGCAAATAGTTTTAATATTTTCAAAAAACGAGAATTCATCTCATCAAGATTCAATTCAGTATCTATCCTAATTTTTGGGATTAATAAATTCTCATCCATATTTTTATCGGCATATTCATTTAGTTGCTGACATAATTGCGGTATTTTATCCGATTCTATCTTTACCCCGGCTGCATACTTATGCCCGCCAAATCCGAGCATCAATTGTTCACAGGATTTCAGCGCTTCAAAAACATTGAACCCGGGTATACTCCTGACTGATCCCTTACCAACTCCATTTTCTACAGCAATTAAGACTGTTGGCCGATAGAATTTCTCAACTAAGCGAGAAGCAACAATTCCAATAACACCCGGATGCCATCCTGCTTGGGATAAAACGATGAATTTTTCATCCCCCGTTTTTTCCTCCAGGATAGCACAGGCTTCATTAAAAATTTTTTCATCAACTATTCGCCTGGATTTGTTTTCAGTTTCCAAAATTGCTGCAACATTGTTAGCCAGGTTTTCCGATTCCGTCACCAAAAGGTCCACAGCCCTATTTGCTTCCCCCATCCGGCCAGCTGCATTAATTCTAGGAGCAATCGAAAACACAATTTGCCCGGTTCCAATTTCTTTTTTAAATAACCCGGCTTGCAGTAAAAGCGCTTGAACTCCAATTCTTGGTGACTTATTAATTCGCTTCAAACCTTCATGAACTAGAATTCGATTTTCGTCTATCAAAGGGACAATATCTGCAGAACTTCCTATTCCTGCCAAATCCAGATGTTTGCAATAGTATTCATGATCCAAGCCAAGCCTTTGTGCTATTGCCTGTACCAATTTAAAGGCGACCCCAATACCGGCAAGTTCTTTAAACGGATACTCACAGCCCGGCTGATTGGGATTAAGTACAGCTAACGCGCTTGGTAACACATCTCCGGGCTGGTGATGATCACTGATTATTACATCAATACCAAGTTGATTTGCGTGAGCTACTTGATCAGATGCTGTGATTCCGCAATCTGTCGTAATAATTAAATGTGTACCCCAGCTTTTTATTTCATCAATTGCTTTTTTTGATAGCCCATATCCTTCTTTCAATCTTTTAGGGATATAATATTTTGTAGGTAGCCCTATTTCTTTAAAGAATAAGGTTAGCAAAGCAATTGAGGTTGTACCATCTACATCGTAATCGCCATAAATGACAACATTTTCTTGATTTTGCTTAGCAGTAACAATGCGATCTACAGCGATATCCATATCTTTCATCAAAAATGGATCATGTAGATTCTTAATATTTGGGCGAAAGAATAATTTCGCCTGTTCAAGATTTTGAATTTTACGTTTGAGTAAGATTCTGGCTATTGGAAGTGGGGAATCTAAACTCTCCGCCAGAACTGCAATATCTGTTGGTGATTCCTCTTCATAATTCCACTGGGTATCCATTTACCGTTTATTCCTTTAAAAACAAAAGATCCAAAGTTAACCGATAAGCCGAATTCTGTAACACCCGGTAAACCGGAATGCAGTAACCATTTATCTGGTTCTGTTGTCACCAACAGAATCTAGCGACCTACCCAAGAGTCAACGGATACGGGAAACATCCGTTCTCTAAAAGAGAATTTCTCTCCTACTTGGCCTTGCTCCGAATGAGAGTGCCTGACGATTAGCGTCTCCACCAACCCGGTAAGCTCTTACCTCACCATTTCACCTTTGCCGCCACTTGTCCAGAAACAATAGTGGTTTGGCTGTTTGCTTTCTGTTGCAGTGTCTTTTCCGTCACCGGAAACTTCGAGTTACGAAGCATTCTTCCCTGCGGAGTTCGGACTTTCCTCCATATTTGCCGAAATTCGGCAAATATGGCGATCACTTGGTTAACTTTGGATCACTATGATTATGTATAAAATCAATTTGCTTAGCCTACAGATTCCTTCAATATTAGGTTCAACAAAAAAACAACTTTTCGAGTTCAGATTAAGTATGTTTTTATGCGGTTAATTGGTTAAAAATACTTGCAATCTTTGAACAATCAATATTTCTTTGGCATTGGTTTTTACATCTAAAGACAAGCAATCATTCGCGAATTGAATTCACAACTCTAAGGGTCTGTCCCCTGCTAATCGCTGTTTCAAAATTGTTATTTTTAATACAGAAAACTCAAATTTCTACTTTAATGGACTTAGGCTTATGTATTGGCATTTTTAAGTGACAGCCTGTGAATTTTGCCAGACGAGTATTCTTCCACAATGTTCGCAAGTGATGAATTGCTGGCGTTGCCTGATTTCTAATACCCTTTGTGCTGGTATGGAATTATAACATCCACCACATGCATTTCTATGAATAGCAACCACAGCCACACCGCTCTTACCTTTGCGTACTCGCTCATAACTAGAATAAACTGTTTTTTCAAGTATTGGGATTATACTTTCTCTTTCCTTTTTAAGTTTTTCTTCTTCCTGGTTTGTCATACTAAGTTTTTTTTGAAGATCCTTTTCATAAATATCCAAACCGGATTTGAGCGAGGAATATTGATTTTCCAACTCAGATATTTCACTTATTAAATCATCTGCCCTGTCGTCAAATTCAATTTCTTGAATTTCAAAGGTGTCAATTTTTTCTGATGTTGATTCTATTTCTGTAGTTATTGCGTCATATTCCCGGTTGGAGGTTACCCGGTATAACTGTTCCTGGTACTTTTCAAGCTTAGATTTTGAATCGTTTCTCTCCAGAACCACGGCTGATTTACCAATCTCAACCTCTTTCAATTCTTCCTTCTTTGTTTTTAGAATCTGCTCAAGTTCTTCAATTTCATCTCTGCTGCTAACAACTTTTTGCGGCAAATCTCCCCGAGTAGATTCTAATTCCATAAGGCGCAAATCCAGTTTTTGTAAATCTAACAACGCAGTAAGATTGTTCTCCAAATTCACCTCCATTTATTCGTAACCGAGTACAAAAAAAATGCACCCATGGAGGGTGCACACTCGGTTATTTTGATTTTTTGAATTAAAATTTTCAGTATGGTTTCTTTAATCTTTGACCTACCTTTAAATATCATTCAAACTCCATTTTTTTACAACAAAAAGTATATATTTTTTATCAGCAAAAATCAAATAAAATTGCTCTTCATTTAATTTGATTTAATTATCAAATTCCTTAACTGTCAATCACTTTTTTTCATCAAGCCGTTCAAATTCTTGCATTGCAAAACGATCTGTCATTCCAGCTATATAATCTGCAATTAAACGGATAAATTCATCATTCACCGGGTCTCTTAATTTTGGATTTAAGTGGGAATCCGGAACAGATGTATATCGAGAAAAAAATTGATGCGTCGGAAAACTTCGCATTTCTCTTGGTTTCTTGAGATATATTTTAAATAGTTTGCGAATAACATCGATCGCCATTTCGTCTGTCCAACCAATACCTGGCCTTCTGATGATTCTCCTGGTAATAAAACGATCTAGTTCTGCCTGAAGTGGATAAATTCCTGTGCTAAAATTTACCAATAATACATCAAATGGAAGCATGGTACCGTTACGTTCATAATAAACTTGGAGATTTTCCAAAGTTGTTGATATTACATCCGTAACCAAGAGATTAACGAGTTTTTTAATTAGGACATTAAAATACTCAACATCTGCGCCGCCAAACTCTTCAATTAAATCCTGTTGATTTTCTGCCAGTTGAACAATCGGTAATTTTCGTATTTCATTTGCATTCACAAAACCTGCACGCAGTCCATCTTCCAAATCATGAGTTCGTTGTGCGATTTCATCACAAATGGCTACAATTTGTCCTTCAACACTCTGGGCATTTGGAACCTCCATTTTCAAAGTATCATTCGGCCAGTCCGGGTAGGAAATATGCTTACGTATCAATCGAGTATGCTTTAAAATCCCTTCTCTAACAACTGTGGTTAAATTGAGCCCATCAAACTTATATTTTTTTTCGAGCCGGTCAACAATTCGAACACTCTGGTAATTGTGTTTAAATCCGCCATAATCCTGTGTATCTAAAATTCCATCCAAATTATCTTTACCCTTGAGGATTCGATCCAATGCAACTTCGCCAATGTGTCCAAACGGTGTATGGCCCAGATCGTGACCCAGTGCGATGGCTTCCGTCAGATCTTCATTTACACCCAAAGATCTGGCCAAAGTTCGAGATAGTTGAACAACCTCTAGAGTGTGAGTTATCCGCGTGCGGTAATGGTCGCCTGTAGTAACTAAAAAAACTTGACGCTTATGCTTTAGCCGACGGAATGCCCTGGAATGGATGATGCGATCTCGATCACGCTGAAAATTCGTTCTATAATCATGCTCATTTTCTTCAGTCTGCCTTGTCTTATTATGACCGGCGCTTTTGACTGCAAAAGCCGCCAATATTCGGTTTTCAATCTCTTCCAGTTCTTCTCGTTTTCTGGCATCAAATTCCATTAACCACCAATTCTATTTGATAAATAATTATTGATACGCTTTACACCTTCCTGAATATTTTCTATAGAAATAGCATATGAGAATCGAAGGTAGCCTTCACCATTGCTGCCAAAGTCAATTCCAGGTGCTACAGCTACTTTAGCATTTTCCAATAATTCGATAGTAAATTTCAAGGAATCTTGTGTAAAATGTTTAACATTGACAAAAACATAATAGGCTCCACTTGGATTTGAATTGATTGAGAATCCGATTGAACGAAGCAAGTCAATCATTACTGTTCTTCTCTCTCGATAAGCAGAAATCATATCTTCAATTTCAGGATGATCTTCACTAAGTGCCGCCAAACCCCCGTGTTGAACAAAATTTGCAGGAGAAATAAAAAAGTTCTGCTGTAATTTTTGAATGGATCTGACATATGTTTCAGGTGCAATAATATATCCAAGCCGCCAACCTGTCATCGCAAAATATTTCGAAAATCCATTTAATACAAATGCGTTGGTTGTATATTCTAATATCGAATGCACCCGGCCTTCATAAACCAGACCATGATAAATTTCATCAGAGATGATCGGGATGCCAATATTAGATAACTCAACCATTACCTCTGGAGACAATACAACTCCTGTAGGATTCGCTGGGGAATTGATTAAAAGCGCTTTTGTTTTTGAATTTGTATTTTGCAGAATATTGTTAATTGAAAGCTGAAACCCAGTCTCTTCAAAAACCGAAACGGGTACTGGCTTGGCTTGTAAATATCGAATAAAACTTTCATAGCAAGCATAGCCGGGATTGGATAGTATCACTTCATCGTCGGTACTAACCAGTACAGATAGCACCAACAGTAGGCCTGGTGAGGTGCCCATTGTAATAATCACTTGTTCAGGATCGACATCAACACGATATTTTTTTCGGTACCAGCTACTAACAGCTTCTCTTAACGGATAGATTCCCAAACTGTGAGTGTAGCGAGTCTCTCCTCTATCCAAAGCCCTAAAAGCAGCATCTCGAATTTTTTGGGGAGTTTCAAAATCAGGTTCACCAATTTCAAAATGAATGACGTCTTCTCCTGCCCTTTCCATAACATCCGCACGTTCTAAAACATCCATAACCAGGAAGGGTTTGATTCTATCAAGTCTTTCCAGACTCATAAATATTTCCTCAATTATCTAAAGAGTTTAAAACCTATTTTTCAATTTCTGCCAACTGTTTTCGTAAAATTGGATTTACTATTTTGGGATTGGCTTGGCCTTTGGTAGCTTTCATAACCTGACCAACAAAAAATCCGATTACCTGCTCTTTTCCACCCAAGAACTTTTGCACTTCGCCCGGGTTTTTATCAAGAACTTCTTTTATAACCTTCAATAATTCGGACTCATCACTAACTTGAGACAATCCTTGTTTTTCGATTAATTTACCTGGAGACATACCAGATTCGGCAACCTCAGGGAAGATTTTCCTGGCAATATTTAAACTAATTGTGCCATCCTCAACAAGGTTCAATAATTCAGCTAAAAGCTTTGAAGTTAACTTTGTGTTCGAAAGCAAAATTTTATTATCACTTAAATAGCGTAGTACCGAACTCAAAATAAAATTACAGATGAATTTAACATCATTAAATAATTGGTTTGTTGCTTCAAAAAAATCAGCAACCTCTAATGAAGAAACCAATACATCAGCATTATCTGTAGAAATTCCGTACTCTTTCATAAACCTGTTCTTTTTTTCAAGAGGCAGTTCAGGAATTGATTCCCTCATTTTGAGCAGCCATTCTTTATCCATTTCCAATGGTACTAAATCCGGTTCCAAAAAATAGCGGTAGTCGTGTGCTTCCTCTTTGGATCTCATTAGCATTACTTTATTTTTTTTAGCATTCCACAATAAAGTTTGATGAATAATTGCATCACCACGCCCCATCATTTTTTTTTGTCGCTCAACTTCAATTTCGATAGCTTTTTCGACACCATGAAAAGAATTCATGTTTTTCACTTCGGTTTTTACTCCGAACTCACTACTTCCCTGAGGTCGAATTGAAACGTTTGCATCACAGCGCAAACTGCCCTCTTCCATATTGCAATCCGAAACATCCAGGTACTCAAGAATACTTTTTAATTGGGTAAGATAAAGGAAAGCTTCTTTGGGTGAACGAATATCGGGTTGACTTACGATTTCAATCAAGGGTGTTCCGCATCGATTTAAATCGACAAGAGTTTCGCCTTCCGGAACCCATTCTTCCGCATGAACTGATTTCCCCGCATCTTCCTCTAAATGAATTCGAATCAAGCCAATGGCTTTAGTTTGTCCTTCTAATTCGATTTCGACAAAACCGTTTTCACCAATTGGATTTTCAAATTGAGAGATCTGGTAGCCCTTTGGCAGGTCCGGATAGAAATAATTTTTTCGCGCAAAAAGTGAATGTTCATTAATCGTACAATTTGTAGCCATCCCGGTTTTGACGGCAAACTCGAGAGCTTTTGCGTTTAGTACAGGTAGGACACCTGGCATACCCAAACAAACCGGGCAAACTTGTGTGTTAGGCTCAGAGCCAAATTTGGTGCTGCAATTACAAAATATTTTTGATTTGGTTTTTAACTGGAGGTGGACTTCCAACCCAATTACTGTTTCGTATTGCATAGATTTTAGTCGTAATCAAAATGAGTCTGATTTTGCTTAATTAGCAAATTAAGAGTTATTGTAAAAATTAGATGAAACTTAAGAAATAATTGCTGGAGATTCAACCACAAAGGAGGATTAATTAGTAGGTTGATTGAATTTGAAATTCAAGCAGATTTTTTTGTTCAACCGATAAATTAGCTGCACGACTAAAATCACCGAATCGAATCGCCAACGAAATCTCACCTTCAAGTTGCTTTATTTGAGTTTCAACGGATTTGTAATCCGGGAGCCTAAACAATTCTAATTGATTTATCGTTTGATTTAATTTCATTGTTGAATTTAATGTCGTTTAATTTGAATTTATTAACACTTCAAATTTCGAACTTTCCAATAATTCTCAATAAAAAATATAGCGATTTTAAAACTCTAAAAGAATTATTTTTTTGAAACTTTTTCCTTTTGTTCCTTATTACTTCTCAAGTCTTTTACCTTATCGATTAACTCCGGAATCAAATCTATTACCTTACCTATGCCAAATCCATCTTTATCCTTAACATTTAATAATTGGGCTTTACCATCGTGAATCACAATAAAGGCCACCGGTTCAATTTGAGCACCGCCGCCAAAACCGGACCCTTCTCCTGATTCACTTTTTTTACCGGGCGCAATTCCGCCGCCTCCTCCACCGAAACCAAATGAAATTTGGGAAACTGGGATGACGGTTGTATCACCTGTTTGAATGGGTTTACCCACAACCGATTCCGTACGAACCAATTGACCTAATTCTGCTAACAGTTTTTCAATCATTTCATTTATTTCCACTTAACCTCCACGTTTGCAATTAATTTTTAGCATTCCGTAAATTATTCCATAAAAATAGTACGTGCCATATAATTAGAAATGGCCTGAACATAGTTGAAAAATTTATATTGTAAACCAGACACTTTTTGTTAAATACCGGTTGTAAAATAAATTTTCGTCCTGCTTCAGGCAACATGCCTGTAATCATACAAAAAATCCCATGCAGTATACCTGTATGCATCTGGTTTTTCAAACCGATTTTAAGATTCCCGCTAAGTCTTGGATTAGAAAATTTACCAACAATCTTCTTTAATCGATCTTTACAAATTGACCAGTTTATGTTTCTAAGATTTTGAAATAGCTTTTGTTCTTTTCCGAACTTATTCATAGATTTATTTTTTTTAACCTGGATTCTTTCATCAATCTTCTTTGTTTGATTTAACAAAATAAGTTTTTTCATCCGGATTTGCATAATTCTGTCGGATGAGTTTTGAATGTACTTGATCGTAATAAAACCATACACCAAATCTAAATTGGCTGTAAAATTTTGAGGGCCATCATTTCGGGTCGTAACAACATGAATCCGAGTCTTTGCTGAAAGCAGCGCAACAATAAAAAGTAGAAACAATCCGGTAAGAAGCTCAAAAATAACCATATTTAAAAAAACTCTTAAAAGTATTTTACAGAATACATAATTATTTAATTATTTATTTGACAGCATTAAAAATATTTAATATATTTTTCACCGCTTTAAGGAGTATATATGGCACAACATAAATCAGCAATAAAAAGAATTAGACAAGACGAAAAGAAAAGACTTAGAAATAAGTCCTATAAATCAAAGTTAAAAACAGAAACTAAAAAATTTTTAACTTTAGAAACCAAGGAAAAAGCTGAACCGCAATTACGAGTCATAGAATCAATTTTAGATAGGTTGGCAATTAAAAGAATCATTCATCCGAAAAATGCTGCTCATAAAAAATCACAATTGGCTCGTTCATTAGCAAAGTTAGCATAAATAGTTGAATTCAACAATATACCGGGCGAACGTACTGTGGTCGGTAACTCCCCCTAAACCCGATGCAGTTCGTGACCCCGGTTTTTTATTTCTATAAAATCTCACTTTTAAAAAAATTTTCAGCAAAATTATCTTTATTTAACTGACTTGGTAATTCGGCGCTTCCTTAGTAATGATGATATCATGGGGGTGGCTTTCTCTTAAACCCGCTGCAGTCATCTTTATGAATTGAGTTTTTATTCTCATTTCCTCAATATTTCGTGCCCCACAATATCCCATAGAGGCTTGCAAACCACCAACCATTTGCAAGACGGCATCAGCTAATTTCCCTCGATAAGGTACGCGTCCTTCGATTCCTTCCGGAACAAATTTTTTCTGCTCTTCTTCCTGAAAATAGCGATCTGCACTGCCTTCTTTCATGGCAGCAATGGAACCCATAGCCCGATACGTTTTATAGCTCCTGCCTTCATACAAAATAGTCTCCCCTGGACTTTCTTCTAATCCTGCGAACAAACTACCAATCATAATAGAATGCGCTCCTGCAGCAATTGCCTTTGCGATGTCGCCCGTATTTCGTATTCCACCATCGGCAATTACCGGAATGTTATGAATATCTGTCACTTTAACACAATCCATTATTGCTGTGATTTGCGGCACACCGACACCAGCGATAACACGTGTTGTACAAATAGATCCTGGTCCGATGCCTATTTTAATCCCATCTACTCCGGCATCAATGAGTGCCTCCGCAGCCTGGGATGTCGCAATATTGCCGGCTATCAATTCAATGTTGGGGAATTGCCGGCGAATCGCCTCAACGGTTTGCAAAACTTCTTTTGAATGACCGTGAGCAGTATCAACGACAACTACATCCACATCCACTTCAGTTAAAGCCGAAACCCTTTCCAATGTATTGCTTCTAACACCAACTGCTGCGCCAACTCTTAAACGGCCATGACTATCTTTACATGCACTTGGATACATTACCTTCTTTTGGATATCCTTGACAGTTATTAACCCTTTAAGTTGGAATTGAGAATCGACAATGAGTAACTTCTCGATACGATGATGGTGGAGCAGTTTTTCTGCGTCTTTCATCGAAGTGCCAACTGGAGCAGTCACCAAATTATCCTTTGTCATCAATTCAGAAATGGGTAAATTTAAATCGACGCCAAAACGCAAATCCCGGTTTGTTAAAATTCCGACCAGCTTTTTCCCTTCTATAACAGGCACACCTGAAATACGATAACGCTCCATGATTGCCAGCGCTTCTTTGACCCGCGCTCCTGGTGGCAAAGTAACCGGGTCAATCATCATACCGCTTTCAGAACGTTTAACTTTGTCAATTTCAGTTGCTTGGTGCTCGATCCCCATATTTTTATGCACAATCCCAATCCCACCAGCTCGTGCCAGGGCTATCGCCAGTTTTGCCTCTGTAACCGTATCCATTGCTGCACTCACCAATGGAATATTCAATTCAATATTGCGTGAAATTCTGGTTTTAACATCCGTCTCTTTCGGGATCACTGCAGATTCGGCAGGAACAAGAAGAACATCATCAAATGTTAAACCTACTCTTAGTATTTTTTCTTTATTCATAAAAAACTCCGGAAGTGAGTAAAACTACTGCATTTTTATTTCTTTTTCAACTTCTTGAACCAGGCTAAAATTTGAAACAAGATCGTTAGCTTTTTCAATATCTTTTGACAAATTTCTATCTTGATCCAAAAAAGACACTTTATTACGCAGATGATTATGAGCAATTGTAATACCATTGCCGGGAAGAAGCGGAGCTCGCAAATCGATACATTGTCCAGCACACAATAATTCGATTGCCAGCACATATTCAGTATTTTCAAGTACTTGCAACATTTTATTGGCGGCATTCGCTCCCATACTGACATGATCTTCTTTGTTTGCAGATGTTGGAATCGTATCGATACTGGCTGGGTGACACAATGTTTTGTTTTCTGAAACCAAAGATGCAGCCGTGACTTGCGCTAACATGAAACCACAATTCAAACCGGGTTTTGGAGTCAGAAAATCTGTTAATTCACTAAAATTAGAGTCCATCATTAGTGCTATTCTTCGTTCGGAAATACTGCCATATTCTGCAATTGCAATAGCCAGGAAATCCATTGCCATCGAAATGGGTGCTCCATGAAAATTACCACCCGATACAATTTCACCTTCAACCGGAAGTACAATTGGATTGTCTGTTACTGCATTAATTTCCCGTTCAACAATCTCTGAAACATACTTGATTGCATCCCGGCAACTGCCATGTACCTGGGGTATGCATCGGATCGAATAAGCGTCTTGTATTTTTGAGCACTCCACATGGGATAACCTGATCTCACTGCCTGCCATCAAAGCGGTAAGATTTTGAGCGCTCTCCATCTGCCCAACCTGGTTGCGAATTGCCTGAATACGAGAGTCGAAAGCAACTGGTGTGGCTTTCATCCCATCCACTGTTATAGCTGCAATGATGTCAGTAGTCTTGATGAACCACTTTGCTCGAAAAACCGCTAATGCTGCTATTGCAGTCATATATTGTGTACCGTTAATCAGGGAAAGTCCTTCTTTAGCTTGCAATTCAATGGGTTGTAAATCAAATTTTTTTAACGCCTCTGCGCCATTAACCTTGTCCCCATTTATCTCGACTTCACCTTCGCCAATCAAAACCAAAGACATATGAGCCAGCGGCGCTAAATCGCCTGAGGCACCCACACTCCCTTTGCTTGGAATAACAGGCAAAATACCTCGATTCAAAAATTCCTGTAATTGTATAATTACTTCCCTTCGGACACCTGAAAATCCACGAAGAAGATTGTTTAGCTTCAAGGCCATCATCGAACGACATACAGAGGGAGGCGCCGGCCGGCCAACTCCTGCACAATGGCTTCTTAATAAATTAATTTGTAATTGAGTGGTATCTTCAGGTGAAATTTGGATATCGCTTAGTTTGCCAAAACCGGTTGTTATTCCATAAACAATTTGGTTTTTCTGAATGACCCTATTTACAATTTCTCTCGATCTATCAACAATATTAAAAGCCTCTTGATCGATGACAACTTTGGCATTTTCCATGGAAATTTGCCACAGCTGTTCGAGGGTTAAGTTTTCACCATTTAATTCTATTTCATTCATTATTTTTGCTTTTCCAATATACTTTCATGCTCAAACCAATCATAAATTCGTTCCAAAAGGACATCACGTTCTGAAACAATTTCCGGTGTGACCGGTAATGAGTTCAGAAAAATCGATCCATATTTTGAAGAAACCATCCTGGTATCTAATAACAAGACGATGCCCCTGTCACTTTTCGACCTGATCAATCTCCCTATTCCCTGGCGGAATTTAAGCACCGCATTAGGAACCGAATAATCATAAAAACTATTGCCCCCCGCATCCTCGATTAGCTCGGATCGCGCCTGGGCAACCGGATCCGAAGGAACTTCAAATGGGATTTTGGTAATAATGAGCATTTCCAGCGCTTCTCCCGGGACATCAATTCCTTCCCAGAAACTCTGGGTGCCAAACAATACATGCGCTTTTCGCTCTCTGAACATACGCAGCAGGTTGCTTCTTGAGCCGCTTTTACCTTGAGCCAAAGGTACTAAATTTTGAGATCTCAGATTTTGATTTAGATTGCCATACACCTCATCCAACATTTTGTATGATGTAAACAACACCAATGTGCCTTTCCGTGTATCCATAACAACATCTTGAATAATATCCGAGCAATCCGGAACAAATTGAGGGTGGCGCGGATTCGGTATAAAACTGGGCACCAGAACACGTACTTGCGAATCATAATCAAACGAAGTACCCAATATTTTGGTTTGACGCTGTTGATCCGGAAGCAAATCGATGCCCAATCGTTGTTCGAAAAAAGTAAAGGAGTTTTCAATACTTAATGTCGCCGATGTAAAAATAGCAGTGCTTAGGCGGTTATACAAACGCTCTTTTAGCAAGGGTGCAACTTCCAAAGGGGCAGAACGAAAATGAATGTTTAAGTTCTCTTTTTTAGAATCATACTCTATCCAAAGAATTTCATCTTCGCGATTCTCCACAAGAAAACAATTAAGTGTATTTTTCCAGCCTAGAATATTGTCATACGCTCCTAGAAAAAACATGGTCAAATCTTCAAAAAATAACTTGTGGTCTTCGCTAAATTGAGAGATTGCAATTTCGTGCAGATTCCGATTCAGCAATTCCAGTTCGGATTCCAACTCGCTAATCGTTTTCAGGAGATCCTGGCTCTCCTTTTGAACTTTCGGATAAGCTTCCCCGAAATTCTTATAGCGCACCTTTGTTGCATAATTACTAAGCCTAATTTGGTTCGCAATGATCACTTCCCGTAAACTTTGAAAAAAATTAGCATCATGAAGTCTGAGGGTATCGGCCGTATTTCTGACGCGATTTGCATTCGTGAGACAATCGCTCAAAACCGAACTATCCAGCCACGATTGCTGTTTGAGTAAATTGGAAAGTCTGTTTACTTCATTCCTGGTTTCCCCTGTTTCATTCACCAAAGGGGCAACAAATTGAGAAATCATTCGATCTGACCAATCCAGACCAAAATATTGGGTTGCCGTGTCTTCAAGATTTTGGGCTTCATCGACTACCAGGTTTTGGTATTCCGACAATATCGCCATATCGGAAATCAAGTCGCTCAATAGAAGAGCATGGTTCACTATTACGATGTCCGCCTCGCGTGAGGCCCGGCGAACCTTATTGATGAAGCAGCGCTCCTTTGCGGGGCATGCCATTCCTTTGCAGGAATAGCCATCGGATCGAATTTCCAACCAAATTCGCATTGAGTGTTTCGGATTGAACGAACTGCATTCTTCGATGTCGCCGGTGGCTGTTTCATTCACCCAAACAATTAAAGGAAGAATTTCTTCTATGTCTTTTGAATCTTTAGCAAAATCCAGATTGGCCAGGAATTTCTCCCAGCGATGCAAACAGATGTAATTGTGCCGTCCCTTTAAAACGACCGCCTGAAAATCTACCGGTAGATATTTATGCAAAAACGGCAGATCTTTGTAGAATATCTGATCCTGCAAATTCTTCGTGTTGGTGGAGATAACTGTTCGGCCGTTGGGAGGCGGATGCAGCTGTGCCCAGAAAATGGCGGGAACCAGGTATGCCCATGATTTACCTGTCCCGGTTCCCGCTTCGACCATCAAAAATTGTTCATTGTTGTATGCCAGGCATATTTCCCGGGCCATTTCAATCTGTTCTTCGCGAAATTCATAAGTCTTTAAAGATTTAGACAGAATGCCGTTTTCATCGAAAACAGAAGCGACTTCGCTTGCATCTATTGGTAAAGGCAGCCTGCCGTTTCCGTTTTGTTTTCGATAATAGATATTCGCACTTTCCGGGTAATCAAATTTGACTTTTGGCAATGGCGAATCGGCGAAGGCATCCTTCCGGGTTCGATATTCCTTCAGACCACGCAGCAGCTCTGAAATAAAACCCGCATACCCCAATGTAGCCGTTGTCAATTGAGCTAAAGTAATATTGGGAAGTTCAAATAAATAGATCAACAGCTTATCGAGTACCTGGATTTCAGCCAATACATCTTCAAGAGCACGATGTTGGGCATCGGTCTTTATGTCAAATGTCTCGATCAAGAATTCCAAATTATGGGCTCTCAATCTCGGCAGTAAAATACGCGCGAGCAGTAAACTATCGATATGAGCCGGATTGTTAAAGTTTATGCGTTGCGCAAGAGTCGGATCATCGGTGCGGATCATCATTTCTTCCAAGAAACCCAAATCAAAAGCCAGGTTGTGTGCGGCAATTGTAGAGTCACCGATAAATTCAACCAATTCCAAAATGACGGTTTCCATATCTGGTTGGCCGACAAGATCAGCATCGGTGATGCCGGTGAGATTTGTAATCGCTTCAGGCAATTCGCCATCGAATGATACCAAAGAATGATACTTATCCGTAACCTTGCCATCTTTTACCCTGACAGCCGCCGCTTCTATAATCACTGAATTTTGCGGATCCAAGCCCGTGGTCTCAAAATCCAGGCAAACGAAATCGGAAAGTTTAAATAATTGAAGAATTTGAGAGGGCGTGCGAAGTTTCATTACTTTTAATATTAATCAATGGAAATTTAATTTAGTAAGGTACGGTATTGTTCTTCTAAAATCAATACTATTTGTAGGGGTGGTTAGTGGGAAATTGGATTATGTGGGATTTTACATAGCAGCAGAGACAGAAACCACCACTACATTGGTGATGATGAATACCTGGATGATGGCAAGGGTAATGTCGTAGTGCGGAACCAGCTTAACGAGGGCGTGAGCCGCGAAGGATGACTGGACACTTAACTTACTGTTTAAAAATAACCTTTGAAGGGGCAAGAAATCTGCCATTAAGTACTTGCCTTTCGGCGGCTCAACGCGATGTTATGCGATTTATTTTTATTTACATGATCAGTCGTCGGGGCATCCCACAATGCCGAAATTGCTCCTTTATAATTCTTAAACTCACAACCCGGAAAGTGCTCACTAAAAGCGGTTTTAAAATCTTCAAGAGATAAGAATTGGTCACTACAAATGTGTCGTAGCCATGCACGGCTTGTACGAAATTTAGCAATACGCCACATCGATTCAAAACCATAACGAACATAATAGATCGGAACGGTTTTAAGCACTTGAAACACATGCCATATAGAAGATTCATTCAATCGAAAGCTAGAGGCAATATAGTCAAAAACCATCAATCTGCCCCCAGGTTTTATCAAAGACCGAAGGATTGGTAATATTTTACTGGGATCAGTATGGTGTAATACGCGGTAACTAACAATAAAATCGAACTGATGGTCATGAAAAGGCAGATGTTCAATTCGGGAAATCAAAAAGTTTGCATTATTTTTCTTGTATTCGCCCTGGTATTCTTTTGCCAATGAAACTAGAGAATTTGAAATTTCCACCCCAACTACATGTTGAACATAATTTGCTAATAGAAAACAAAGGCTACCCGATCCACTTCCTAAATCTAAGGCCATTTTCAGGTTTTGTGGTAAAGAATCTAATACTTTTTTGTATCTTTCGAAACAGCAAGTATGTTCCCAAAAACTATATTCTTTGGCAAAAGTATCGAACTCTGAGCTTCGTGATTTATTCGCTTTGGGTCTTAACATAGTTGAGATGTAAGCCTCCCGCAATGACGCCTCAACAATCTTACCGCTAGTCTTTCAGAATATCCGCGTCTAAGACTACTATCAATAGATATGTATCCAGTATTACCTTTCTCAATTATTCCGTCACGATCAATCAAGTATTGATAGTTGTTGTCTGGTCGAAGAATTACTGCATTATATCTCTGAAGAAGACGTTTGGCAACTAATTCTGTGGACAGATCACTTTCTGGCTTATTCTCATTGCCCGAAAAGAAAATGCGTTTTATTGTATTAACTTCAGAGACTATTACATTTACATGTTCAGTCAGGTTGCAGAAAGTAGTAGTATCTATTAGAGTATGCAGTTCGTGGGGTACAACATCCAAAACGACTAATCTATTATTCTGACGCGCGATTTGCATTAGACAATGTACTGCTTGAGCTCGTTCTGATTTAAGAAGTGCATAACCCGAAACAAAAAGAATATTTGACTCAGCTACTATGCATTCAATTTTTTGGGAAATATCTTGTCTAGTGAAGTTTGCGTTTGCACCTTTGTCAACAACCATGATTCGGTGATCATTTGGCAAATAGGTAATCATAACTACGCCTGTGTGGCTTGACGGATCTAACTCTGTTGTTGTCTTAACTCTTGCTTTTTGGAGGCTTCTACTGACGAACTGACCTGCAATGTCGGGTAATTCAGGGTGTGAAGGGTCTGCTCCAAGTTTACCTATTAACCAAACATTTTCGAAACCTTCATCAATGGCAGCTAAAGCGAGAATTGAACCTGTCCCTCCTGGGAGCATAAATATAGAGTTGGATATGTGTTTGAATTTGCCAATGTTTTGTAAGTCAAACTTCTCAAAGTTGTCTAGGTTAGTGACTATATCGAGGGAAATGTCACCAACAATGCAAATTGATTTAACCATTCTTTGATTCAAAATAACGTACCCATTCTACACGTTGACCGCTTCCTCCGCCAAAAGCATAATCGCCAATATCGAAGCCTGGACCAAGCATTCGGTTATTCATGTCTAGTTTTTCCTTATGCCATATTGTGTGAATCTCAACATTTGGAAAACTTTTGAGAATTGCATCATTGCCAACATCTGTGGCAAATGGAGCAATTATGACTATTTGTTTTTCACATGAATCCTGAATATGTTTGCTTAAACTTTCAATAGTAGCAATGATAGAACCCCCAGATGCAATAAGCAAATCCAGTATTAAATAAGTTCCCTTTGAATTTATCTTAGGGAGATTTCCATATACTACTTTTGGTAATGTATCTAATGATGGACGGTAAGGAATGACTAATCCATAACAAACTTTGGGGAAAATACGCTGACAAGGTGAGTATAAAATCAAACCTCCGCGCATCACTAAAATTGGTACGATTTCACTTCTTGAAGTCTCGGGAAATATTTTATCTTTTACACTTTTTAAGAGAATAGAAGAAATATCTTCTAGATAGGAAACTGTTTTGGTCACATTTGTCCGCTCAAAAAGCATGATACGCTTAATCTTATCGGCCGCTGTCGATGGATAAATATGTAAGTTTCGATATGTGGAATCTGAAAATGATTTTTTTTGCATAAAAATTGTCATATTAACTTTTCGTTTATCCTTTGTTTTTAATTTTTTCATAAATAGCAAGTGTTAGTCCAGCTAAAGTTGCAGCTGCGGTAATAGCCGTTGCATAGGTTGTCAGTTTAGAGACGACACTAAGAAGAAAATAAATTAAAAACGCCATTATGGCAGTCATCATTAGGACATTGACGGGCTTAAGCAGTAATTTCAAGGCGGACCGTAAGCGATTTTTTATGGAGATTGCGGACATTCGAGATTCTAACAATGTAATTCGCCCTTCTTGATCCATAATTTTTTGTGTCATTTGTGACAACTGCTCTGACAAAACATAGCTTGGCCCTTCTCGTTCAATGTTTTGTTGATAAAGATGCAGACTCGTTACTGCTTCAAGAATTGCCCAAGAGGGTGCTGAATTTGGCATAGTATCAACACGCCAGTAGGTTCCATTCATTTGTCGGTTGAGAATTCTTTTCGCCGTCTCCATTACCTCAGGTTCAGATATTCCAGAGCCAAGCTTGAGTAAAGCTATGAGAGCCCGTTCCTTAGATAAGTGAGTCCAGTTCAACCTTTCTGATTGTGCATTCGGTAATGATGCAAGGTAAAGTTCCAAAAACTCTGCATCTTGATTGATATTATCAATTATCCACTCTCGAACATGTATTAGATTTGAACGTTGAATACCACTTGACAACAAGGAGTCAACTGCATGAGATGTATGGGCAAGAGTCCCAGAGGTGCCATCCCGTCCCGTCCATGAATTATCTTGGTGTTTACTATCAAGCACCCATTGCTGTCCACGATATAATGCCTCTTCTGCATCTGAATTAATGCTCAAAACCCGTATTAGTACTTTCATAGTATAGGCGGCACTTGTCACATCACTTCGATTATCGTTAGCCAAATTGCCCCAACCCCCATCGGGATTTTGAGCCGCTAAAAGCCATTGTATCCCTCGTTGAATCGGGTCAGAATTTATTGGGTGCTCTGCATCCAGTAAAGCCTTTAGAGCCAAACACGTAATAAGCGTCTGGCTACAATGCTGTTGCAAGGTATCTTTGCACCATCCTCCATCTTCTCGAGCACTTTCTACAATTAGTCTTTTGCTCAATGAAACGATCTCTGTATTTTTGCTTTCACCACATTCTATGATAGAGCTAAGAATGCAGGCGGTGCCTGTAACGCTTGGGAGATCATTTTGATCTTGTAAAAATTGTCTCCAACCCCCACAATTTGCTATTTTAACAGGACGTGGAGATGAAAATTGAAAGTTCTTCCGCATATAAGCCAATGCACTAGCCAAGGAATTATTGATGTCCTTGTGAACGTCCATGATATGGTTGAATTCTTCACCAAGAGAAAATGTATCTTCGTGTTCCATCTCTGTAATTTACATTAGATTGTTAATCAACTATAATTAAAGATGATCCTACAGTGCTACTCATGCACTGGTGACTAATTACTATTGATAGACGGCGCATACATATTCTTCCTTTTAAAGGGTAAAAGCGCCAAAATAATGGCATGTTCATAAAAGTGAGTTTTATCTATAACGTTTTCAGTCAAGATACCTATCGTTCCATCTTCTTCTGTAGAATTGGGTTTATCAAAAAAAACGGAGTTCGCTTCACTTAACTCTTTGCCCTGTCGAATTAAGTTCGCTAATTCATTGGGCAGGAAAAAGGTGCCCGTTTTGCTTTTTCCGACAATATCTTTTGAAGCTATAACAATCCAGGCAAATACCTCCATTTCTTCCTTCTTTTCATCAATGCCTCCTTCGATAGCAACCCAAAAGTCAGCATCTTTGAATAACTTAGTAACTTTGTGAACTCTATTCAAAGCACCTTCGTATGTTTCTTCGCTTGAAGATGGTTGACTGCTAACTCCAGAAGAAACTTTAGCTGATTTTACTACAAATTCCACTCCAGGAAACATTTTTTTGAAACCGTTTAGTGTACCTTTTATTTTTACTGGATTTGTTGATGCTAAAACGATTTTTTTCATTTTTTTCATCGAATAACCCTTGCTTGGTTAGCCTTTTAAACACCTGAATATTTGATGGAACCATTCGAATATTTCTTGTAGCCCCATTTCTCATTTTCACTGCCATGAATTTAAAAACAATGGGGCTATGGGGCTGAGGATATTACTAATCGTACCGCATAACATAGGTTGTCCTAGTCTCATATACTCCTTATAGTCGACCAAAATTGTCGTTTTACATGCCAATTTAAGCTTGAATTGGGACTTAACGCGACCCGTATAATCTCCTGCTTAATTTCCAATCAATTAACCTTTGGGTTTCGAACACCCACTTATCATGAAATTATACCATAAATACAATATTTGACAGCAAATGTCAGATATTTTTTAGATTGCAGTTTGCACTAATTTCTCTAAATACGTTAACTTTTGTAATCATTTCCCACCATTTATGTCACTTTGTGCCTTTGCTCGTTTGTGCCTATGCGCCTTTGTCACACTATGCCTTTGGCGATCAACTACCCAATCTCAAAAGTCAAAGTCGCCCAATTGGATTCGTAATCCGTTTCTTTCTCAACCGACTTTACCATATGAATCAGACGAATATACCAACGTCCGGACTCCTTAAGCTGGATTTTTGCAATACCGTTTTTATCTGTACGAGTCTGAATAGCCTCGCGGTGCGCGTCTTCTTCTCCATGACTGTGGAATCCCTCGTAACTGGCATAGATTAGTTGATTCGCAACGGCTTTGCCATCTTTCAAAAAAAGTACTTTGAGGATGTCACCTTTTTTCAGCTCATAAGGATTCTGTATGGATACAATTTCTACCGGATATCCTAATCGCGCAGAAAATCCATTGGTAGGTTTATCCCCCACTTGTATGATCGCTTTAACATGCTTGGAATAGTGTTCCCGGGCGTCATTCTTCATTTCATTTTGTTGTTTACGCATTTCGATTATATCCAGGACACCGTCATGTGCGAGATAGTCGTTAAAGTCTTTTGCCGACAAATCTATATACCTTGCTGAGGTTGAAACTCCGACGACATAAGTTCCCGGGTTACCCGTTTTGAAATCGAGAATAGTTAAGTTACCGGCATTTCGCCACTGGGACGTATCCGGATGAATCCGTTGGCTTTCTGGCCCGGCGATGCTTACATCTACCATGCGGTCACGGGTAATAACATTTTCGCTCTTTTCAAAAGTGCCATTCAGAAGTGACATGGACACATCACTATTGGGTTTTAAGAAAAAAGTCTCAAGCTTCAGGAAAAGATCGTGGGCAAAAAAGATACTTACCCAGAACAAAAATAAAATTGCAGTTAGGATGATCTTTTTCATTTTTACTCCTCATCTTACGGTTAATAGTTAACTGTAAATGTGTTTTATGAAATGTCCTAAAATTTCGTGTCATTGCGATCCGCGATAGCGGAAGAAGCAGTCCAACTATTCATGATCAGATCGCCACGTCGGCCTTCGACTTCATCTCAGGTCTCCTCGCGATGACACAACGGCTTCTTGGTAATCCAAATTGAGATTTATTTGGAATTTGATCATTGTCGTTTGGAATTTGTCTCACCGGTATCCGGCCTTAACCAAATCATTCACAGAGTTAAAAGGATTTGCAGGCTTCAGGTATCCAGCCAGGAATTTGTAAATCTTGAGCCTGGTTTCCTTCGCATGTTTCGTGTCAATGCGATCAAAAGAATGACCGCCCGGGATATCCTTGAAGATCTCGTATTCAAACTTCTTTCCAGCCGCTTTCAAAGATTTGATGAGATGCTCCACTTCAAGAACGTTGACATCCGCATCATTGGTATTCGTGTGGATCAGCAAGGGAGTTTGTAATTTTTCCGCATTCCAGGCCGGCGAACGGCGGCGGTATTCTTCCACGTCTTCATAGGCGGATTTACCGATATGATAATCCACAGAATACAATTCACGGTAACGCTGGGTTTTGTATCCCATCCTGGCAATGATATCGCTGACCGGCACGCCGGCGAATCCGACTTTATACTCATTGGGATGATTGAATAGATTCATCAACGTGATAAGACCACCATGGCTCCAACCAAGAATACCGACCCGGTTGGCATCGACAATCTTATAATTTTCGATCATATAATTGCGGCTGGCGAATACATCTTCCACCTCCCAACCGCCATAATCGATGCGCTGGTACATGCCCCTGCCGTAACCGGTGCTGCCGCGATATTCCGGCGCAACGATAATATATTCCTGGGTAATTAATTCACGAATAATGTGTGTATAGAACGAATTAAAATTGCTGTGCACGCCGCCATGAGGCAACACCAGTAAGGGATATTCTTTATTGCTGTCATAATTTTTCGGGAGAAAAATATAGCTGGGAAACCGAAGCGGGTTGCCGGCGCCCTGGGCGGTAGGATTTTTCTCTTTCCAGCGCGGCGGTCCGGTTAGATTTACTTTGTCTACAAAAGCAATATCGCCAATCTTATGATACCACATGATATCATCTACCGCTTTACCCAGTTGGCTGAGCCTGTGATTCAGGCTTTCGAATTGCTGCTTCATGTATTTTAATTCAGCGCTTTCGTTTTCGTTAGATTGAGCCTGAGCTGAGACACAAAAGCCAGCCAAACTGACAATAGTTATAAGAACAGTCGGAGATTTCTGCCTCATGATTCCATACCTCCCAATTTGAATTTAGGGTTGACAAAATAATCTCGAGAATTAGGATTGGAAAGTCAAGGGGATTGTGGGAGGACGAGATGCGATAGTGATAAACTTCAATTCAACTTGTAATTTTTGCAGATGTCGACTATAATATAAAAAAACCCCGGAGTTTCTTAAACTCCGGGGTTTAATTTTAAAAAGCAACCTCCAATTATCATTTAAGATAAAAATATATACCACATATTTTATGCAGGCGCCGCCATGGCTGCAGCAGTTTCCTTTTTCATTGTCGCTATAGCTAGTGAAATGGGAATTAAGACCATGGTGATAAAAAAGTAATCCGAACCCGGCAGAACGACTTTTGGCGCCAGGATACTAACCAGGTTCCCGAGCAATACAGGCGCGAAACCCATAATTGTACCCAACAGCATAAAATTAAGACCGTGATCCGACCGTTCCTGTTTTGTTGCCTTGATGTAGCTATGTATCATGGAGATTGCCGCTAGGCCAAAATAACATAAGACAAATAACCCAAACAAAGCATTCACAAAAGTATTTAAACTACTGGTGCCATCAGGCTGAAAAATGATCAGGAAAAAAGCAAACAGGGTAATTAAAGTTGCCGGACCATAAATGATTTTCATGATATGCCTTTTGTGCAGAATTTCTTTTTCTTTAGGAAATGAAAGCAAGAAATGTAACAGCGCCGCAATGCCAAATATGACGATCACCAATCCAATTAATGTGTAAATTGTCCTGATGGTATAAGAATAAAAATACATTTGGTTTATAAAAGTAAAACCAAGACAAAGACCGACAAGGGCCAGGAGAGTACTATTCTTGGACGGTATTCGCAAGTAAGCCATCATTCCAAACAACAAAAAGCAAAAGCCGATTATAGCGCCAAGAAGGGATAACAGGATTTGCTTTGGCGGTTGGCTTGCAAAAGTGAGGCTAAGATTTTTTGTTTCGCCTTCCCTCTCTATTGTGAATGCCCAGGTCTCGCCAATTTTAGCGCGCGATTGACGAGCCAATGCTTGTGTATCTTTCGTATCAATCCCGTTAATACTCTTTATAAAATCTCCCACCATAAACCCCGCATTAACGGCCGGACTAGCAGCAGTAGTTTTTGTAACCGTATTATTTCCGTCTGTTTGAAAACCTGTGTATGGCGCATTACGTAAATCAAGCCCGCCTGGAATTTCCAGAAGAGCGATCAATACCGCCAAAACAAGAAATGCATTCTTGTACTTTGAAAACTCAAGAATATCCATAATTTTCTCCTTTTTCTAATTGTTAAAAGGACATCGATGAATTATAGTGAGACTAAAGCTAACAACTTACAATTTATATTTTGTTTGTCCAGATTTGATAAGTATTATGTAGGAAATTTATTTTAACAATTTCGCTAAATGATTCAGGAAAATCAAGGAAATTTGTCAATTAACAATTAACAATTAACAATTAACAATTAACAATTAACAATTAACAATTAACAATTA
>CAYXGW010000043.1:0-42694 GCA_964464595.1 uncultured Deferribacteres bacterium | reverse complement strand
CATCGTTGGCTCACATGTACTTGGAGCATACGTTGTTGCAGATAATTCGGATGATACTCAGTCTTTTATTGAAAAATACCTGTCGAAAGCTGTTGATATCCACGATTTATTTCGTGACGTAACAAGGCTATTGGCAGCAGGAGCAAGCATTAGTGAAGCCTTTGATGTTTTGCAAAGCAGCGAAACTTCTACAGAAAATGAGCCCACTTCTCCAAATGCTGCGACTCAAGCTCTATTCAACAACGGAATCGGTGCAATGCAATACGACCAGGTTTGGTTGCGCCATATACTCAGCCGCATACCAAATGCTGATGATTTATTACAAAGACGTGTAACAATCTACAAACGGGCATTTGTGAACATGTACAATGAAGATTTAAAGGATCCATTATTCAAGCCCGTCGTTTTAATGACTGCTTCGAGTTTAACGTCGTTGATAAATTTAATAGAAGATTTGATTGCCAGTGCAGATACCGAGAGGTTATCTGAATCCTGGCGAAAGATTCTTGACGCCCTTAGTGGTGAAGAAGGAATCCATAAATCTGTCTCTGAGTATGCACAACAACAGCTTAGCTTACCTGTAAATTCAGAACTATTAAAACTTACTCTCCAGGAAATTGATGAGCTAAGTATTGTTAAAACTAGGCAGATGGTAGCCGAAATAAATAAAAAAAAGAACAGGTTAGAGCAGATTCTGTACGATGATTCTTCTAATAAAAGAAGATGGTTTCTAATGAGTGAATTAAAATACTACTGGATTCGAGTAGAAGAATTACCTTAATTTAGAGCCCTTCTATGGAATTTGGTATTACAATTGCAAAACTTCAAAAATCTTACTGGCACAGAACAAACAGTAATTGGAATTCTGTAACCGCTTTAGATTTAGAAGACGTTTTTATTCCATTTGGTAAGACAACAGTCATCCTGGGCAGGTCAGGAAGCGGGAAATCTACACTATTAAGTATTTTGGGACTTCTAGAACCGCCCGATGAATTAAACCAAAACGGCCATACAGATCTAACATCCTCTATTACTTTCAAATTTCCATTTAACTTTGGTCAACATTACAAATCAAAATTTGCAATTGAAGAACTTTGGCAAGATCATGAGCTTAAGGAATTAATTCTTAGAAAACATTTTGGGTTTGTTTTTCAAGATTCATTTTTATTCCCCGGATTATCGGTAAAGCAAAATATTCATTTACCTACTTTACTAAATGGACTTTCAAAGGAAGCATTTGATGACCTTTGGCAGAAAAGCCTTGAATCCGGTTTATTCGATGAATTTAAGAACGGTAGTGGTCCTAATCCTTTACCGCTAAATGGAAATTCTAATAAATTTTCATTTATTGAGAAAATTAAAGGGTCAATTAGGCATCACCATGGAGAAGCCACACCTGATAAATATTCCGGGGGTCAGCTCCAGAGATTCTCACTTATTCGGTCAATTCTACATGATCCTTCAATCATTTTTGCCGATGAACCAACCGGTAACCTTGACCCTAATTCCGCCGATAAAGTTTTTCTATTTTTAAAAGGATGGCAAAATAACCTTAAAGAAAAAACATTGATCTTGGTGACTCATGACATTGAACTTGCCAGGCGTTATGCAGATCGTATCCTGATTATTGATAATCATCACGGTATTAAAAATACTGCGGTATTTGATGCAAAGTTGAGTAGCAAAGCAAATCATATCGTAAATAAATGGGATGTCTCCTTAGATCAAATGACTAATTTGATGAGCGAAAACAGTACCGCAGATTCTAAGAAAGAGAAAAAGCTTCATAAAGTTTTTTCGAGCAATCAAAATAAAAATGACGGCTTGAAAAAAAGCGACTTGGCAAAAATAATGAAATTCGCATGGTCTTTTAGCCGATGGGATTTTTGGCCAAAAACTCCGAACCTAAAATGGACGAGTATAGTCGGGTTGTTTATAACTTCACTATTAGCGTTAACATCATTTCTCATCTTAGGATTTTATCTAGGTTCAAGTAAATACCTAGAACTTATTCAATCAAATCCTTTTATCCACAGTTTAAATATCTCACGACCTTTAACCGATGCTGCCATCGATAAAACTACATTATCCCAAATTGCAAACGTCATTGCTACAACAGAAGATCCGGAGTCTTTTTCTTTCGGAAGTTCTGGCAACCAACATAACTCAATTTTATCCTATACAAGCGGTTTTAATAGAAGATCCTTATGGGGTACTTTAATTGATCCTGCCATGAAAGAACATGATCCGGTTCGATTGACAGGACGTACAATAGATCCGAGTGATCCGGTTATGCAAATTATAAAAGATAATTTACTTTTCGGAAGATCGTTTCAGTCTAATAATGATATTGGTTTGATTGTCTCCAAAGATGCATTGAATAAATTAGGGCTCTCGAAGATATCTAAAAACGATTCTCCCCGAATTCTCTATTCAAAATATGGTTCCGGGATCGATGCCAGGGTGAGACGGTTTCCAATTCTTGGGATTTCTGAAAGGCTTCCCGAACCTGGGGGTGATTTTATTATGTCTAATTATTTCTATGCACAATTGGTAAATCATTATTTTGCCCCCACTAGCCTTTATTCTTTCGAAGTCGGATTTTTACCCTCGATGCAAGCATCTGATGATCTATTGTTAAAATTAGAACCTGCAATGGATGAACTGGGTTTACGGGGAGATGGATTTATACGAGACAATCAATTTGTACTTAAATTTTCTTACATCAACGGAAGGACAAGACACGAGGATCTTATTAAAAATCATTTTCATGCATTATTTAAATTAAATTCCGATTTAGAGAAAAACAATTCGTTTGCCCTCCTACCCTTTTTTAGACCAGAAAGATCTATAAGCGAAGAAGATACAACACTATTTACTTATGGGTCATTATTCATCAAGGAATTTAAATATGCCCGCGGGCTCCGAACTTTTCTGCAAAAGAATTTTAAGGCAGATATGAATCTTGGTATGATTGAATCTTTAGGGACTATTCACACAATGAGGAGAATCATCTCCGGGATTGTCATTGGCATGCTTTTCTGCCTCGGTTTTACCGGTCTATTCGTTGTCTATTCAGTATTCAGTCAGTTTGTCTCAAGAAGCGCTAAACAATTTGGTGTTTTAAAAACCATGGGAGTTGATTGGAAAAATTTAGGGTTGATTCACTTTTTCGAAGTACTCATTCTCTTCAGTTTATCAATCTTTATCGGCATATTGGGTTCTTTAATACTTGGTCGTTTATTAGACTCGCAACTGGCTAGTTTCTTTACCGCTTACCAGGTTAATTACCAATTTTTTGAAATATCATTACTGCATATTTTCAGTCTCACGATAATGATGCTTGTCACTTATGGAATTGCTGCCGGCCTGGCAGTCAAAAATATATATTTGAAAAGTGCTATGGAGTTAATCAAGGATCAAAAGAACTTGAGCCCACAACAAAAAGTGAGCTTATTTAACGGGAAACAAAATTAGTTAGATTAGCTACTAAGAAATTAATCCTGTGGAACCGCAGAAAAACTTTTAACTTGAAATGATTCTCTAAGTCCAATAAATAATTTTGCCGCAGATCCATAATTTTCGACACCCAATGCATAAATACTCCCTGAAAAAATATCAGAATTATTAGGTAGCAAAATAGTTTCCAGGTATTGCCCATCCAGATCGCAACGATAAATTCCATTTCGATCAGCTATAAATAAATATGGATTTCTAGAAACGGTTTCCTCTTCTTCATTCTCATTTGTAAAACTAACGCCAATAGCATCTTCTTCTATATTAATTCTTGTTGGATACATCAACCGTATTTGATCCCCCTCCTCGCGACTCTCATTGTCGCCAAATTTCCCAAAATGATACCTATATTTACCAGTGCTGTCAAAGGAAACAATACGGTTAGCACCAAAATCTGTTAAATAGAGATTCCCTTGATTATCTATACAAATACCTTCCGGTTCTTGTAAAGAAGCCATGTCATAATTGCTAAAATCAAATTTAAATACCTCATCAGAAACTAGCCTGCCACCGGAGGCGTCATACATTTTAATTCCATTTTTAAGATTGGATTCCACCACATAAAATCTGTTCTGATTAGCCGAAAATGCTGCATCTCTAAAATTTATTTTTCTTGAAAAATCTAACATTAATTCCGAGTCTGCCGGGATTTTTTTAATTTCATTCCGGATGACTATATTTTTATCCAGCCTGTGTTCAAATTCAGCGTAGTTTATAGGTTTACCTGATTGAGCCATAAGTTGAAATTTGACTTTTTTCGTCAGTGGTATGGAGAGGATTTGCTTTCCGGGTTTTACAACATCAAACACCTTTTTATACATGTAAGAACCTTGCTGGCGGACAATTAGCTCGACAGTTTCTCCTAGCTCCAAAACATCCGATTTAAATTTATTTTCTCCGATGCGATGCAGTTCTACATCATTCAATGTTGCGCGAATCGGGGAATTCGCTCCTTCTCCTGATAGTACAAAAAGTTCCACTAAAGATGTTTCTTTTCTTAAAACTTCATTCATCGCCGAAGGCAATGATGCAAGGCTACCCTTTCTGAAAATAGAAGTATTAGGTGCGTGCGCAAAAGCATAGAGAGATTTCTTTGGTAAAGAAAATTTCTTCAATAGATCCAAGCTCTGTTGCAACCGTTGAAAACGAAGGAATTTTGGATCCGCCAGTTGTTCATACGAATTTTCTTGCCCACTTAAAAGATTGTCAGGGAATTCCACATTTCGATAGTTTAATCCTGAAAGTTCCGAACTACCATCTGCTCGATTCACACAAAGTCTAATAGCGGCTTCAGCATTTTCAAACCAAAATCTTCCATCCTGGTTGGTGCGGGTTTTATCTTTGATCACTTCGAAACATAGCTTGGCTGCATCTCCGAAACCTTTGGCTCGAAGTATTTCGGCAAAATAAAATAGAGAACGTAAACTTCTTTTTTCGTTAATTACTCTTTTCAAAACATTTTTCGCATCATTATATTTTTCCGCAAAAAACAAACTTCTGCCGCGGATATAATTTGCTTCATCTACATATGTCCCCCTCACTTTTGATAAAATATCAGCTGATTTGGAAAATAGATTCTTTTTATCATCATCATCCCCTTGAATTTCTGCTTCTAGAGAATTTGCAATACCTTCAAAAAAATTGGTTTCATTGGTCATATCAGCCTGTGTAATTGCAAAAATTCGTTGAAGTTGCTTTAAGTAATTCAAACGATTTATGCCAGTAACCGAAGCAGCTTTAGGAAGTAAGAATTGGATCATCTCTACTGCTTTTTCCACTCCCCTGCTACGCAGGATTTCACTTCTAATATCCTCACCAAGTTCAAGTTGAGTTAAATTTAACAGAAGATCTTTTTGTTGCGATATCTCAGAATTTTTTGGATCGAAGTTTTCGAGTAATAATTTCAGTTCTCTTAAGCCTGCCTTGTTACCTCGATTTGCATCGAGATATAGTAAACTGCGCCAATATTGTGCTTGATCTAAAAGCGCAGAAATCCTTGGTTCGGTTCTTTCGATTGATCTTAGGATAAACGATTGAAAATTGTTAATTCCCGTATTTCTGTTGGCAATAAATTGAACGGCTCCTAGCCAAAAATAAGATTCGGAATAATCAGAAAGACTACTGGAAGGCAATGCCTGGAAATAAAAACTTTGCCGGTCATTTTGAGAAAGACTGAAAAAATTGTCATTGTCACCAGGTTGCGTAGTGGTATGATCTAAGTTGCCCTGTCTGAATTTCAATTCAAGCCCAAATTCACTAGAAGATACTTGATTGTAATTGTCAATAGCATCCAACCTGTTTTGCGGACTAAAAGTCATAAAAAACTGATTTAAATTCACCATTCCCTGAGTATAAAGTAAAAACTCGAGAAAAGCATTTCGTTGGCTACTTTCAAACTTGTTAAGGATTGAAGGATAATTGATTGCAGATGCAAAATTAAAAGCGGTTTCTCTGCTTGAATTTCCTTTTCCATCGTCCATGATTTGCAAAAACATGGGTTCAGGAATTGATTGATAAACTTTCAATAATTCATAATTTACATCTGTTATTCTAATTTCCGATACAAGTTTCACTAAGTCATCAGAATCTAGCTGCAACACTTTTTTATAATAAGAGTTTGCATCTCTTAGATTGTCTATAGTTTTATTAATTTTATCCGTAGAGATCTCAGGCCAAAAAGCATCAAACCTTCTTAATATTGCTTCCCGGAAACGAGACTCACCAGCCAGAAAATTTGACTGCAACTTTAAGGAGTCCGGAGCATCCGAATCAAATTTTATGAAGCTATTGAATGCCACATTCAAAAGATCAGCGGGTCTTTCACCCGTTTCTGCACGACGAAAGAAACACCATCCGGATTTTAATTGGGAACCAAAATAAATTTTGGGGTAATTTTTCTTTACATCTGAAACACCTAACACTTCCTGAAAGTATTGATGAGCTTTACGAAAATATTCCCGTACTAATCTAACCTGGGTTTCCCGCATGCCAAGATTGTAATAAGATTCTCCTAAATAATATTTAGCTAATTCAGGCTCTTGACCTTTTGTTAACAGCCAATTATGAATTACTACAATTGATGAATCATAGTCGCCCCTGTTAAATAATATCAATCCCCTGGATTTAATAAAATCCTGAGATTGAACACCACTCGTAATTAGTAAAGTAAAAAGGATAAAAAATAAAAGAATGACTTTGTTTTTAGTATTCATAATAAATTCACTTATTTGAATTCAAATAACTTGGAAAAAATACTACCAGCTTTTTATTCTAACTTCATTGTTTTTTAAGCTACCATTTACCAGGTAAAGCTTTCCGTTTTTAAGTGGAATGTCTGGGTCCACTCCTTCCCGTCTTTGTAATTTCGAAACATCTACAGTCATCTTTCTTCCCACGGCCCCCACATTAAAACGTATGATTAGGGTTCCGGTCTTGTATGGTGTATATTTCCAACTTTTTAAAACATTGCTTACCATTTCTCCTGCTTTTGCGTGTCCGGGACAGTAGACATCGTCAATAGGGTCGAACTCCAAAGAACCATTCGGCTCAACTCTTGCAGTCACCCGCACATCTGCTGTGAAGTCCACATTAATTAGAGCATCCCAATCCAAACTTTTAATACCAGGTGTTCTCATATTCACCGCAAAAACCAATGGTTTAATGAGAGGACCCGTTAAAACCAAGCTTTTTGTTCCTGGGCGCTCCGGCAAAATAATTTCTTCTTCTACACTACCAAGATCAGCGTCTTCGACTGGAATTTTACTCAGCGCAATTGCACGATAGACATAAAGACCTAAACTAACTATTAAAACAAAAGCTACTGAATATGTGAGTATTTTTTTTAGCATAAATATTTCTCATGTCATAAATCGATGACTACATTTTTCCGTAGCTGACCTTCTTCCCGGACGGTGAACTTTTCAATTCTACGGCTATTTCGTATATCATCGATAGTCCCCCCAACACAGCCGTATTGAATATTTTGATATGTTGAATTTGATAGTATTTGTATAACATCGATCACCTTGCTATAAGGTAAATCTCCTGGACAACGAATGATTACAAAATATTCTTCTTCCGGATGGTTATTAGCATGATCCAATAATTTAGCCAATTTATCAAACAAATTATTTTGCGGATCATCCATTTTAAATGTGCATCGCCGCATTAGAAGATTCTTTTTGGCTGCTAATTTTGCAGAGGCACTCAATCCGCCACGATCTATTGTGGTGATGTCGTTAACCAAACCTTCGGTTACCAGTGGGTCTATGTAAAAGTAAGATTCATCATCTATCAGCTGGATTAAAACCTGGGCAGATCCGGCTTCATTCTTTGGTGTTGGGATAAATAATTTTCTTTCTTCGTTCGGTAACGAAGCAAAAAATACTGAAACCAAAAAGAATATCAGAAGGATGAAAACTACATCCATCAAAGAGATTAAATTTAATTTTCTTTTATCCTCACCTGAAGCACGTGATTTCACAATTTATTCCTTTTTGAATTTAGTTCTAAAAACTAAGCTCGGTATCAAATCACCATACGAACTGCATTTTTCCATTACAGCATTGATTACTCTAAATTGAACCTCCTTGTCAGCTCGAATTTCAATTCGGTTTGATGGTCGTGGAACTCTAAATTTACTTGCCACATATCGATCAATCTGATCATTTAATAACTGGATAGCAGGAAGTCTTGAAAATTCTCTATCACTCAAATTTGAAACATCGAGAGGTAAATCTTCCTGCCGTTGACTTGAATTACTTTTTGCATCCCGATATGTTAATCCACCTTTTTGAGATGCATAGCTATCAAATGGTAACAAAACAGAAACCCGGAAACCAATCATTTTCTCTTCTTCCTTTAACGGCAATATCTCGATCAGAATCGTTTCCAAGAGTTCATTGGATTCAACTTCACCGGCGCCCTCAGCGATAGGAAGATTCAACTCCAATTTGGCTTCACCAACTTTTGGTGCAACAGGCGAAAAGGAAACGATAAAAAAGATCAAGAGAAGAAAAACAATATCAATAAAAGTAGGAAGCTCAATCTCTTTTTGAGTACTTGATTTTCGAAAAGTCATATTCTAAACTTATTAAGGTTTACAACTTTTCGGAGACATCCACATAAATCTCCTCCCATTTTCCGTAAATCCAATCCATCTTATTTTTGTAAACATAGTATACAATGACTAAAAAGATGCCGGCACTTAATCCAAAAATAGTGGTCCAGAGCGCCTCATTAATTCCACCAGCTAATTGAGCTATCTTATCGCTGGAATCAGTTCCTCCCTTTTGGGTTTGCGTTGCAAGATTTTGAAATGAAACCGAAATACCGGTAACTGTACCGAACAATCCTATTAAGGGTGCGGTTGCTCCCAAGTTCCAGAGCCATTCCAGTTTTGCTTGACCTTTCAGTTTTTCGATTTCCATAACAGCTCGGTTTTCTATTGCTCGATCTACTTCCTGAGAAGACTCCATAAATTTGTACCCATTGATTTCATGATTCGCCAATCCCGCACGAATGATGCGGGCCGTTGGATATTTCTTACAATATGGATTTATATCTTCCAGTAATTTTTTGATTTGTTTCCGGCCATTATCCCGCCACCAGGTAGCAAAAGATATCCTTAATTTATCAAAATCCAAATGCTTATCACCTTCCATTTTAGGAGGGTTATCTAACAATTCACCGGTTGAATCTATAGTTTTTCTCCAACGATCTATAATCCCGTTTTCACCAAAAAAATTAGTTTCCTTGCGATTTTCAAAAACGGCCTCATATTGGATTGATGGTTTAAATTTACTTTTTTGGAAAGGGAATATTTTTGCTAACTTGGAATATCGGATACAAGCAACCCATATGTAAATTCCAATTAAGAAAAACCACCAGATTACCCAAAATGCCAGTCTTCCAAGAAAAGTTGCTTTATCATACACCGCCGCGTTTCCCAGTATTGTAAGTGGGAATTTACCATTTAGTGGGAAATAAGCAAACCAGGTTTGCTCAACCTCTTCTTCCCCACCGCCTGCAATCTCACCTTGTTTCCCAGCTTGCATCCATACAACACCGGATTGGAATAATTGATTGTTGCTCCCAATTGCTTGAACTCGAAAATAGTATCTGTCTCCAATATCCAAATCCGGAATTGTGACAGTATTTACTTGACCAGGCCGTAAAGTATTCGCACTGGCAAAAGTGCTGTCATTAGGGGCATATAATACTTCATAGTTATTTAATCTGCTGATCGGAGCTTCTACAAGACCATTGCCTGTATTTTCCATTATTCTCCAGTTGATTGTAAAATCTGCACCTTTTGGAATCCCGAGAAAATTCTTTTTTACAACATTATTAACAGTCACCTGAATTTCAAAATTCTGCTGACTAGTAACCATTTTGACTTGAAGCACAAAAAGAAAAATAATCAAGAATACACATTTACGAAACATAGCAAACCCTTTCTTGAAAGTCATATCCTCATCTCCTATCTAGAATTCTGCAATTAGAGATGCAACAGAAACACTGCCTTTATTAATTGCGTTAAGATATTGTTGAAAAATTCCATCTAAAACATTTCTTCCATTTTTATAAGTCATGTCGATTAACGATTGAAAGCGATTATCATCCTGTAGAAATTTATTCATATCAGATAATGGATAATAACGTTGAATTTGAGCTAATTCAACTAATTGTCGTGCATCCAATACACCCTCTTGACTGAAGAACTTAAATCCGGCATAGGCATATAGAAATTGCGCATCATCCAATACAAGGTTGTCTTTAAAAGGATGGACATAATTCTGGTCCGGTAAATGATAATTCACATTATTTGTAATATTTGCAAATATATTTCTTGCTTCTTCATATTTTTGTTGATTTAAATAAATCAAGCCCAATAAAAATTCACAAAGAACGGCACCTTTTGATTCTTTCGCTGAATAAATGGCATTGTCATAATCATCAATAAAATAACTAGCCCATGCCGTCAAACTAAGAACATCTGGGTCAGATTGGAATCTTTCCGGTTGATCTTGCCAGGATGTTTCGTTTGTTGTTAGATTAACGACTTCGTTATATTTCTTGTCTTGAATTAAGCTCTGCAAATAGTAATTTGCAGACTTGTAATTAAATTCTACATCGCCTGCAATTTGCGGCCGGTCTTGGCCAAAACCTCTTCGATAGAAAGGAAGGGCTGATTTGAGTCCTGCCAGTTTGTCTCTTGAAACAAATACCTCAATATCGCCTAATCTTAATGCCGAAGAAGCCGGATAACCGGTTAATCCCGGGTTTTTAGCTTCAATAGATCGTCGAAAATCTTCCTCGGCATCCTGGTATTTATTATCTAAGAACTTCTGCAAACCTCGACTATACCATCTTTGGCTTGTATATGGCGTATAGCTAAAATCTACTGAAAATCTTTCTGAAAGCCCACCTAATGATGTTTGGTCATCAGCAAGATAGGCCCAGTCTAATTTTGGAAGGACTTGATTTGATTTTAAGAAAGTGCTATTGGGCAAATCCAAATTTACACCAAATGAAAAATTCTCGCGAGAATTTATTCCAAACCTAAGTTTTATAGGTATGGTATTATACAGTTGCGCTAAATCATATTCTGCACCTAAATACCAATCATGATCTTTTTTACCTGGAGCAACCGCAACAATATCAGTCGATATAAGCAACGCTTTTAATATTCGTTTATCAGTATTTGGTCTAAAAGCAAATCCAAGTCTAACGGAGGGATCAATGATATCCTCACCCCTATCTATGAAAGAAAAATCCGGTTTATTTATGTTTTTTAAAACTGCCCCAAACTCAATCCAGGAAAACTCCGGTTGAAATTTCAACCCCAGATCAATTGCCGAAACATTTGCTTGCAGATCAAATAACTTATGAGTTAACAATTTGTAATTTGCGCCAATGCCAAAACGGTGGCCTTTATAGGCAAAAGATCGAGTTAGTGAAAAATAAATGGCTGATTGTTGATCTGAAAAAATGCTTCCGGTTTTTTGGTTGTTTTGATCCCTACCTTCAAAATCATCACTGGTTAAGGATAAATAGCCAAAACCGAGGTTCCAATTTTTTAGTTCACCTACAATACCCGATTCATTGTCAGAAGAAACAATCAATTCGAGAGGAATCGCCAATGCTGCAAAGTTGTAAGAAGTGGATTCATAAAGCTTTGAAAACATAAACGAAAAATTAAATCCATCTCGAATAATGTCAAATAATCCCCCCGGATTCCAATACACAGAATTCGCATTATCCGTCACAGCTGTAAATGCCCGCCCCATCGCCAAAGCCCGCGCATTTACTCCGTAGCGAAGGAATTCACCAGGTTGCCCAGCATCGCCATTTTGAGCAAAATTGTCGCTTACAAAAAAAACAAAAGAAGAACTAAAAATTAGTAATATAATCATTAAAAAGCGAAATATAGAATTGTTAAAATGTCGGGAATTCATTTCATAACCGCAATTTTACGTATACGAACTTCTGTTCCAACTTTTACTACACAAATATATCCGCCATTGGCAACCATTTCACCTTTACCATTTAGACCATCCCATTCAATCTGGTTGTAAGCTATTCCTATTGGAGCATTTAGTTCTCTAACCAAATTACCAAACAGATCATAAATTTTCAATTCGATTTCAGTAGATCCATCTGATTTAATCACCAAAGTAGTCGCTTCAGAATTTGGGTTGAATGGATTTGGATAATTAGAAATAAGACCTAATGGGTCCAGATCGACAATAATTTCATCCGAAGAAATCAAACTTACATTTTCGGCTTGATCCAATACCCGGACAAATATTCTTTTGATACCATTCCCTCCGGTTAAATCAAAAGAAACAATGGCATTATAATCACCAGTATTCAATGACGAGACGTCATAACTTTCAAAGGTAGAAAATGTTGAATCCTGGGATAATTGGATTTCTTTTATTTGTCCCGAATCTGTAGCCTGAATGCTTACAGTCACATCCTCTCTATTTGTAAACGAGGTTGCACCTTCCGGAACGTTCGCTTTGATTTCTATACTAATTAATTGCGATATAAGTTTATCAATGGTAATTGACGTAGAATCGAGAATGAACTGACCCGCTGAATTTCTTGCAGCTACGTATAATTTACCTTCGAAAAAGGATTCGGCTGAATTAAATTCATACTGAGCACTAAATGTTTCTCCAGTTTGAACAGGAGTCCAATTCGTTAAACCCGCAAAAGATTCTGAAAAAGCAACTTCTTGAAAGATACCACTGGTTTCGTTTACTTGTAAAGTAATTCTGTTAGAAGAGGCATACAAAGAATCGGTTGGGTCATTCACATCAAATAATACACTATGGATTCTCAAAGGCGCAGAAAAAAGTATGTCATCATTCAAAACAACGCTCACATTTCGAGCGCTATCTTCTACTACAATCCAACAATTAATTCTATTGCCAGAAATAAATTGTTCCTGGGTTTCATAAGGAAAAGTAAATTGTCCATTCGAAAAATCAATCCGATCAGTAGAAAAATTAAATGATTGCTTATTATTTGTAAACCCTTCGTTTTGAGCAATGGTTACCCGGAAGAGTTTACCAGGAAGCATGTCGTTTGTTGAAAATGTAACCTCAATGGTTAAGTCATCGGTAAGTGTGGAATCTCCTGTTCCTGTAGTTGAAACATCGGATAATATAAACCCGGAAATTCCAGGAGGTGATGTATCCAAAATGATCGAATCGTTATATTCAGCGCTCCAATTTCCGGCTGAATCACGTACAGAAGCAAAAACAATCTTCAATTCATTTACTGTTGTATTGAATGTATAATTCGCAATGGTTTGAAAAGTCGAATAAAAAATTGGCTCACTACCCTGCTCTGTTAATAATGCAGCTGAAATGGGTTCTGATTGGTTATTAAATCGAATTTGAACTGTTGTGTCATTTACAAATTCATAAATCGTATCGCTTCCAGCGATGGTTTGAAAGAGGATCACTTGATCTAAAGTTGGTTTCTCTTTATCTACGAAAATGGATGCATTAATTACATTGCTCGTATCTGAAATATTTGGGCCAATCAGCTTTACGAATAAATTTGTTAATCCAATTGCATTATTGAAAGCATAATCAAAAGAAACTGTAGAATCATCTATCGTTGTCCAAACATCATATTCGATCTTATCACCTGAAGAATCGCTAGCTACAATCTTCTTTAATACCCCGTCAAAAGTCAATATAACCCTAATCGTGTCATTGTCGCTCCACCCAGGAAATGCAGCATTTTGTATATCAGTCTGAGGGGTTATATCCTCTAATATCAAATTGGTCGGTTGAACGATTTCAACTACTGTAACCTTGGCGTTGAGAACATTGCTCCAATTACCCGCTTTATCACGTACTTGGGCAAAGACTGTATGTTCACCTAAATTCGGTAAGAGATCAATTAGAAAACTATCCGTAATTTTAACTACTTCCGGCAGCATGAATACCTGCACATTTTCAAATGGGAATTGACTATCCTCACTAAAGCGAATCCGGTCCAGTAATACGAAATTTGATATAGTTGTATCATCTTCTGCGTTAAAATTAATGTTAACTAGAAATTCAGATGAAAATGGGCTGTCAAAAGAAAGTGAATTTAGAAATGGCAATTGTCGATCCAGGAAAATATCCGTGTTTTGAGGCAAGCTCCAATTTCCAGCTTTATCCCGAATCCTGCCATTAAGTTCAATCTGGCCATCAGTTGTTGTTTTTAAAAAATAAGTCGTATCATTTGAAAATGTATTGTATAAGACGCTATCCAAACCGGATTCCCATATTTGGGCTTTGGCAATTCCATTTTCTAAGGTAGATAAAAGAACATTGATGTCCCTGGAATTCGTATAAAGAAATGTACTATCTCCATCTGAAAGCACTCGATAAAATGAAATATCATCCAAGATAGGTATAACTTTATCTATTTCAATGGAAGCAGTAACAACCTCGCTTGTGTCAGGTTCATTAGGACCAATTAGTTTTACATACAAATCAGTTAATCCGGATTCATCCCCAAAATCATATAGAATTGAAACAGTTGAATCATCAATCACTGTCCAGGCATCGTAATCCTGTTTACCATCTAAAAATTCAGAATCTTTCGCCGCTACAATTCTTTTCAAGACACCTTTATAGTTAAAAATTGCACGTACAGTATCACTATTACTCCAACCTTGCAGGGCAGCATCCTGAATATTCGTTTGGGTTGTGACGTCCTCAAGAACCAGGTTGTCGGGTTGAACTATATTTACCACTGTTATGGAAGTGTTTAGAATATTGCCCCAATTACCGGCACGATCTCTAACTTGTGCAAAAACCGTATGTTCTCCAAGAACTTGAGACAGATCAATCTGAAAACTGTCTGCATTCTTCACTAAATTTGGCAGATCAAATACCTTCACATTGTTAGCAGGAAATTGATTGTCTTCGCTAAAACGAATTCGATCCAGAAGGCCAACTCCGGAAAATGCGGTATCATCTTCTGCATCATAATTGATATTTACTTGAAATCCAGATGAAAATGGGCTGTCAAATGAAAGTGAATTTAATTTGGGAAAACGACGATCCAAAAAAGCATTTGTATTTTGAATGACACTCCAATTACCTGCCTGATCACGAATACTTGTATTTAATTCTGTTTGTCCATCGTCTAAAATTTGTAAAGAATATGTAGTATCTGTTGAAAAGCCTTCGTAAAGAACAGAATCCAATCCGGTTTCCCAAAATACCATTTTCACAATTTCGGTTTCCGGGGTGTTTAACTGGACTATAACATTGCGAGAATTGGAATATGAAAGTGTTGTATCACCCGGACTCAAAACATGGTATACCGAAATTTGATTCAAGACCGGATTAGCAGTATCGATTGTAATCGAATCTATAACAACGTTGCTGGTATCCGTATCTTGTGGCCCAATACCACGAATGAATAAAGTCTTTAGTCCATCATCTCCTGAAAAATTATATTCAAACTGAATTGTTGTATCAGTCCCTGCAACCGAAATTACATTCCAAGGTGCGACAAGTTGGGAAATAGAGGAGAAGAATGCATCGTTAGCCAAGTCTAATTTCCTTAGAGTACTTGTGTAGGTCAATTCTACACTTACAACCATACTATCTGAAAAGCCAGTTAAAGCTCCAAAATAATCATCATCCGGATCTGTTAAATCTGATATATCCATTTGTAGCAAGCTTACGACATTCACAAACTCAACAGAGTCTGATATAGCATTGCTTAAATTACCAGCTTTATCTCTAACTTGTGCAGTAAATTGATGAACGCCTAATTGGTTGGGTATTTCCAAATTTAACGGTGATATGAACTGGTTGTCTTCAGGCAGGGCTGTCCGGATGATCAAAGTATCATTTCGCCAAATATAGAGGGTATCTAAAGTGAAATCATCGCTTGCCTCAACATTCGCATCAATATTCGTCACCGCTGTGAGGAAAAGCGGAATTTCAAATTGAATTAATAAAGGGGGATTCGGATCGAATAGTATTGAATCGGATTTTGGAAAACTTGAATTTGCAGCACTATCTGTAACGCTTACAAATACTTCCTTCGATCCAATCGGTTTTGATAATTCATAAAGGCCCGATAGGGCCCCGGTTTCAAAGGAAAAACTTGAATCATTCACAGTAAAACCCGAATCTTCGGCTAATCTTATGGTTTCAAGACCAGATTGATAGCCATCTTTGGAGACATCTCCAGCGCCAAATATTTGGTATGATACCGTAGTCTTTTTTGTCCATCCCGGTTTTGCAACTGTTTTCGGATCACCGGAACCAGACATATCGCTGATTGCTATACTATCTACTTCGGGTGAGGATGTATCTATTTTTACAATGGGTAAATTTGTTTGCTTCGGTAATCCATCGTTTTCCACATTTTGAGCCGTATCCGAGACTATAGTATAAAATTCATAAAATCCGTCTTGACCAGCCACAAAATTAAATGCCCCATCCAATTCCAAAGGAAGGGCTGGAAGTTGAACTGTTATATAAAGCGAATCTTTGTAAACATACGATCCATTTGGATTTACTTTATAGTTGACAAATAAGCGTATTTTATTTGCACCACTACCCTGGTAGCCATTGTGTCCCAAAAAGATATCATCCAAATGATACTGAATTTGGACAGATACACCTTTGGAAAATTGATTGGGCGAAGGTGTTATTTGGGAGGACGGTTTAAAAGTATCCACAAACAATTGTTTAAGCGCAGGTGTTGCTGCACTAACTGTAATTATATTACCCTCCTCCCCAAGGAAGGGTTGATCCGGTCGATGGTCAAGAGCCCAAGCAGTATCCTGGGCTATAATTAGAAACTCATATTGTCCATCACCAAGAGAATCAGGAACTTGAAAAGTAAAACTATCGGAAAATGGATTTCCAGGAGCAGCAACTTCCGGTGGAGAATATTCTGTAGAATCTATCATACGCCAATCTTCATTACTATTGTGTAATGGCCTATAATAGAATATTGTTTTTTTAATGCTTTGAGAAACAGAATCAACAACTGAAAACGGAATTGCAAAACTTGAACTATTAGCAAAATTACGATCAAAGAGTATGGTTACAATTGGAGTTGTATCGTCCTGGGTTGAAGAGACGATATTTGAGAGTTCACCCTTAAATAATACTTGGTATTGATAGGTTTTCCCGTCAGTTAGCCCACTAATAGTTGCCGAGAATTGCCCAGGGTCGCCGGTAGATGCTAATGTATCAAAATCCGAAGCTGTAAGCTCTTTAAAAAGAAAAGTTTTAGCTCCGGAATCCGGTTCGGTAAACACACGATTAGATGTCCCCATTGTTACAAGTGGTTCGGAGATCATCTGTATGGCTTGAGTCTTTAAGATTGTAGGCGATTGGGAAAACGCCGGTAATATTTGGCTAACCGATATCAGGATTGTATTTAGAACTAATATCCGCCATTTCATTCATTAGCCTAACTATTTAAGAAATAGACACTTTTTAACCTTTTGAAATTTAGAAGTAGTAATCATATACAAATATACTCCCGATGCAACTAAATTATTTGAATCGTTTCTGCCATCCCAAATCGTCCTATAATTACCAGCATTTTGGTTTTGATTAATTAACGTTTTTATTTTCTTACCTGCAAGGTTATAAATTGATATTTCCACTTGCGTTGATCTTGGCAAATCATATTCAATTGTTGTTTCCGGATTGAATGGATTCGGATAATTTTGGTGCAGTGCAAACGTGGAAGGAATTTCTGCAATTTCTTCAACATCTGTTGTAGTATTATTACCGCCACTACCCTGATTAGATGGCGACAATTTAAAAAAGTTTGACCAACCGGATTCGAAAATTTCTGCTTTAATTGCAATCATGCGGAAAAACACGGTTGTATCCGGGTCGAAAAAACGGTCTATTATTTTAGTAATTATATCAGGATCGCTTGAATTTGCGGGTATTTTTTCACTATTACCTGGATTATCACGTAAATCTGGAAAAAGGAAGAAAGATTTTTGATTGGCGAAAACCAAACGATATTCATCCGCAGCTGGAACTTTGGTCCAGGTGACACTCACATTATTTGTAATACTATCCCGTTCAACCAATTGCAGCTCCGGTGGACTAAAAAACGTGAATGGTTTAACTTCACCTGAATCATTGATATTATCTGCAAAATCTCTTGGAATAATTCTGAAAAAAAGCGGTTGAGTAAAAAACTCATCTAAAATTTCAAATTCCTTTAGTAATGCCGTCGAATCTCCTCCAGGAATATTTGGTATATTCGCAACCATAGTTTCGTTATGATCATTCGATTGGGACTGGTTACCATTCGTCATTCTGGACTGGTTACCATTAGTCATTTTAAAAATTTGGATTTCGTAATCCCGCAAACCAGCAAGGTCATCAGTGGATTTCGGCCATGAAAAATTAATATCTACTAAAGTCATTGCTGATGATGTATCATTTGATGAAGATATCTTAAAATCTAAGCTTGTAGGCGCCGGTAGTGTGTTATCAAGTATCAATTCATCCACACCATCAAATTCAACTGAAGACGGATAATTTGGGCTATTACCCCACCGATCAAATCCCATAATTTTAGCAAATATAGATTTTCCTTCAAAAACATTAAATCTATCCGGGTTGGTAAGATCATTGATAGAAGTGCTATGAAATTGATCGATTGTCAACAGATCTTTTCTTAGTTCAATAATTTCAGTGAATTGCTTAAAAGCCGGACGATTTGTGAAATCCGGATTATTGGATAAAAATACTTGTACAGATTCAGCTCCCCGTGTGTCTTCGGAATCAGCTACACTTTCTGTACTATTTTCTTCGAGCCAAAACCATTCAACAGTAAGAGAATCATTTGAATTTATATTAAAATATTTTTTCCCAGTAGCGGGATTGGCAATATGCAAACCATTGAATTTTGGAATAAATACCCTGTCTGTGGAATTCTTAACGTTACTTTTAGCATTAGCAGTATCTGCACCGGCATTTCCGGCAGGTACAAATCGTGGCGGATCATTTACTTTCTTTTCAAACGGAATTACCTGGTAAACATAATCGGCATTGGGTGTTAAACCTGTTCGATCCATATACATTAAATTTTCATAAGCGGGGTCTCCCGGGAAAAAATCCCGTTCTAAAACTTCTGCTGAATTATTCACACGCAGTCGAATTACCCTGAAAAATCCTACTAATTCACGTGGGTTATCATTCCAAAATGGATTGTCAAAATAGAATTCCCAGGAAACAAAAATTCCGGTAGAATCTGTTGGTTGTGCCTGGGTAGCCAATGAATCGTTGGGGGGGATAATGCTTAATCCTGTATCGCTACTATCCGGATTTGACCATGCTGACGAATCCAGATTGGAAGATTGTAACTCAACAGCCCGCACAACTGCAAAATATACAGGTCCGGGTTCTACTTGAAAAGTAATCATGTTCCCACCAATAACAAATTCGGTTCTGAAAGTTGGGCTTGTATCTAAATTGATCGGAAGAACATCTTGGTAAAGTTTCACGTCAAAGCGAGTTAATTCTTGTGGAACAAAACTGGAATCGGGAAACCCTGGAAACGACCAAGTAATTTTGATGTTATCCGGAATAAATGACATACTTGTTATTATTGGAGCAATATTACAATAGTTCTCATCAGTTGCCGCACTAGCTTCAGTTTTGTTTCCCAGTAAATCTGAAGGAACAACTTTGTATTCGTAGTGTTGAAAAGCAACAAGAAAGCTGCCATCCTGGTTGATGTAAGGGTCGACAAAGAATGTGTCTGATGTAACACCTAATGATATAAACGTTGCAATTTTTGAAGTTTTGGAAAGGCTATTTCCGCTTGGATTAATTTCCTGTCGAAAAACCTCATATTCTACCGGTAGCAAGTCATCTGCTGCTGTCCAATTTAAAAACATATTCCCGTTAGGAGTCGAATCGTTAGTTACAATTAAATTTATAGGTCCAGGTGGAGTACTATCCTTTATAATTTCAAGTGAATCACAATTCGGACTTTGAATACCATTGTCAAACTGAACAGTTACAAATATTTTATTTAAACCTTCAGTCAATTGAGCTGCAGCTTCTAATGCTGCGGGATCCACCGGCGTTGGTTGTCCATTTACATTGATTGTCATTCCCGCTACACCAACCAATTCAAAATTTGTCCATTTGACTAGCACAGCGTTTTTGGTAGTGTAGGGTATATCGTTAATCCTTGGAAATTCATCCGCAAACATGATTTTTGGCGCAATTGGCGCTCGCTCACATGATTCCCAAAAGGAATCATTAAAATCATTTTTATTACCCACATTGTCTTCAGCGCTTATTCTATAGCAAACTGTAGCGCTTGTATCTATGTTCGCAAAAGTATCTGGGTAAGTTTGTACCAGGCCATCAATCGAATTAACTGTGGCAATTGGTTCAAATTCTCCCTCCTCTCCAATTTTTCTATAGATTGTGTAAGCTCCCACTCCACTTACCGAATCCCCTGCTGCTTCCCAATCCAATCGAATAAATCCCCATCCCGGAACGTTGGGATCTAACTTTACAAAAGTATTTAAATTGGAAATATCGCCTGGTGGAAACACATCCTGAAACGCCCCAATAAACCTTTCTTCTGCACTAGACCTGGAAAATTCAGATCGATTTCCGGCCTTGTCTCTGAATTGGGCTCGATACTTAAAAAAGTGGCCATGAATAAACGAATCATCATTTGCACCGCCATTGGTAAAATCAAATTCATAAAAAAGAAGACCGCCATTAAATTGATCGACCGGAAACCATGGCGATATCCAGGTATCAAAAAACTGTACTCCGGGTTGCCATTCCGCATCAAAAAATTTGGATTTATCCCGTACTGCCTGGAAACGCACTAAATCCACACTGGCCAAGTCTTCGAACCCGGGTTGACCTTTAGGATTGACTAAATATACCGTATTTGAAGTTCCTTTTTTTGACCATCGTTTTTCATTGGAGCTTTGCGCAGGAAATGGCACACGTGGCCCAGGTGGGTCAAAATCAAAGCCAAATCCTTGTTGCCAGAAAAATGTAGGAGGAGGTGAAATGGTTGCATCTGGCACAAATGGGCCAAGCTCATTTCCATCTCCCACATTAAAACCAGCATCAAAAGCGGCAACTTTATAAAAGTAAGTTTCGCCTTCAATCAATCCCTTGTCTCGGTTATCCTGGAAATGAAATTCATGTTCGGGATTATCTTGTGACACAAAACAAGAATCAAGAGCAACAAAGCTTCCCATACCCATTCGACGAAAGATAACAAATCCTTTTACAAAGCTGGTTGCATCTTCGACATTCTCCCAAAACAAATCAACCGTAGCGTCAGGTCCTTCCATTCCAAAAGAACTGCCTAAAAAGTCCGGAGGAATTGCATCTTGAATGCTGGCAACCGTTGCTGAGTTAACTTCAGTACTATCATCCTTGAATCCTTTTATAAAAAATTCATATTCAGTTTCATGCTGTAAATTTTCAAATGTTGTTTGTAATAATTCTGCATTCGATGATTTGCCAAGACTATTAAGCGGTTTTCTCAAATTATTTGGATTGTTGGGATCAACTAAAAAAACATATTGATCAAAAAGATTTTTATTCTTAACCCAAGAGATTGTATTTGATGTCCCTCCTGAAAATTTTGGTTCATTAACAATGCATGGTGCAACTCTTAAATCTACTATGAAAGTATCAGATGTAACTAACCCATTTGACTGTTTGCATTTGGCAATCACCTTGAATAAATATTGCCTACCATCATCAATCTGCGGTTTAAAGTGGATCTTACCCGTTATTTGATTTGCAGGTCCTGCAATTGCCTTATCTTGCCAGCTAAAAAAGTCCGGTTTATCTGGTATTATTAAAAATAATGAGTCACAATCCTCACTAAAATCAACTTCAATCTTAATAAACTCTTCTTCTTCTACGTTCATTGTCAAAGGTACTTTATTTATAAGAGGAATCTTAAAGCTATTTCCAAATCCACCAGTGGTCGTAAAATCAATGTTAACCTGCGCAATGGCTGAATTATTTACAAAGATGATCATTAATACCAAAAGATATTTTAAGTGCGATGAGGTTCTTATAAAAAAATTCCAAAATTTGGTGATCATCACCAACCCTCCATAGTTAGTTTATAAAAATCAATATTAGACATTTTCATTCTAATCGAGTATTTAGCCAAATTAACGCCAGCTAGGTAAACTTTACCCAAGTCATCTTTGTCTCATCCTGAGACAGTATGTTCATCCGTGAAACTAAATGAGCCAACAGGCAGGCTTTAATTGGCCTTTTGTGTACTTACTAAGCAATTTTCGTTCCACATCTGAAATTTTTGATCTCAATAAAATTAATATAACGGCAAATAATTTATGCTAATTCTTCAAGCATAAATTTCTCTTGACATTTTTACACACTTGCATTAAATTATACCCGACTAAAATAGTCGGATATTTAGTATCTTGTTAGAAAACAATGAATTTTTATTAAATAATTACTAGAAAATTGAGTAGTAAATGCCGAAAATTATTAAGGTATGTGAAATTCAAGAATTAACACCAGGACAGGTTCAATTATTTCAAGTTGAAGATAAAGAAATTTCTATTTGCCGGGTAAATGGCAATTATTATGCTTTTGATGATGTTTGTACGCACCAATATGGTTCATTGTCAGATGGTTGGTTGGAAGGATATACAATCGAATGTCCACTTCATGGAGCGCAATTTGACATTCGTAGTGGAGAAGTACTTTGTCTACCTGCAGTTGAGAATATTGATACTTATAAAGTAGTTATAGATGAAAGTAATGTTTTTATTGAATTAATATGATGTTTATTTTTTTGATTCGTTCAAATTGAGGTATAGATGAGCACTGAACAAGAGACCATTGAACAAATAACAAAAAGCGATTATAAATACGGATTTACAACTGATATCGAGACCGAATTAGCCCCAAAAGGATTAAATGAAAATATTGTCCGTTTCATTTCCAAGAAAAAAGATGAACCGGAATTTTTACTAGAATGGCGCTTAAAGGCTTACAGATACTGGCTTGAACAAAAAGAACCCAAATGGCCAAAGGTAAAATACCCCTCGATTGATTATCAGGATGCTTATTATTATGCTGCACCCAAACCTCAAAAACAGCTCGATAGCTTAGATGAAGTCGATCCTAAATTGCTAGAGACGTTTGACAAACTTGGCATCTCCTTAGATGAGCAGAAAAGGTTAACCGGGGTTGCCGTAGATGCAATTATGGACAGCGTATCGGTAGTTACAACTTTTCACAAAGAACTGGAAGAACTTGGTATTATTTTCTGCTCTTTTTCCGAAGCTGTACAAAATCATCCCGAACTGATCAGAAAATATCTGGGTTCAGTTGTCCCTTATACCGACAATTTCTTCGCAACCCTTAACTCTGCGGTTTTTAGCGATGGCTCCTTCTGTTATATTCCAAAAGGTGTTCGTTGTCCAATGGAATTGTCAACTTATTTTAGAATAAATACCGCAAATACCGGCCAATTCGAAAGAACTTTGATCATTGCCGAAGAAGGTTCATATGTTAGTTATCTGGAAGGCTGCACCGCTCCCATGCGAGATGAAAATCAATTGCACGCTGCAGTTGTGGAGTTGTTTGCGCACAAGGACGCTCAGATAAAATACTCAACAGTTCAGAATTGGTATCCTGGAGATGAAAACGGAAAAGGTGGAATTTATAATTTTGTCACAAAGCGAGGAATTTGCCTGGAAGAAAACGCGAAGATATCCTGGACTCAAGTCGAAACCGGCTCGGCGATAACCTGGAAATACCCCAGCGTTATTTTAAAAGGTGATAATTCCACCGGTGAGTTTTACTCAGTAGCGGTTACCAATAATTATCAACAAGCAGATACCGGCACAAAAATGACGCATATAGGGAAAAACACAAAAAGTACTATTGTATCAAAGGGAATAGCTGCAGGAAAAAGTAACAATTCCTATCGAGGGTTGGTGAAAGTCACTAAAAATGCAATCAACGCCCGCAATTTTTCCCAATGTGATTCCTTGCTTATTGGCGATCGCTGTGGCGCCCATACATTTCCGTATCTTGAAATTAACAATTCTACAGCTAAAGTAGAACATGAAGCAACCACATCAAAAATAGGCGAAGATCAAATTTTCTATTGCAATCAGCGCGGGATTAATACAGAAGACGCTATTGCTTTAATTGTCAATGGATATTGCAAAGAAGTGTTCCGGGAATTGCCTATGGAGTTTGCCGTTGAAGCACAAAAGCTTTTAGCAATAAGCCTAGAAGGAAGTGTCGGATAACTAAAGTTCAATCGAAATAACAGAATTTTGCGAATTAAAAAGGAAGAAAGTAAATGTTAGTAATAAGGAACCTGGAAGTCTCAGTCGAAAACACAAAGATTCTTCGTGGGATTAATCTGGAAGTAAATGCTGGTGAAGTACATGCAATTATGGGACCAAATGGATCGGGGAAAAGCACATTAGCTAATGTCCTCGCCGGCCGTGAAGAATATAATGTAGATGCTGGTGAAATCATATTCGAAGGAAAAAACCTGCTGGATTTGGAACCCGATGAACGGGCAAAACAGGGTTTATTTATGGCATTTCAATATCCGGTGGAAATCCCCGGTGTGAATACAACTAACTTTCTAAAAACCGCTTTAAATGAAATTAGAGAATTTCAAGGGTTGGAAAAGTTGGATGCAATGGAATTTCTTACCCTGATTAAAGAAAAAATGAAACTTATTCATATGGATCAAAAGTTTTTAAAACGTTCTGTCAATGAAGGTTTTTCGGGTGGAGAGAAAAAAAGAAATGAGATTTTTCAAATGGCCGTATTAAATCCCAAATTATCAATTTTAGATGAAACGGATTCGGGCCTGGATATTGATGCACTACAAATAGTTGCGAAGGGCATAAATACTTTAAAGAGAAAAGACAATGCATCAATAATTGTTACTCATTACCAACGGCTGTTGAACTATGTAATACCGGATAAAGTGCATGTGCTCTATGATGGCAGGATTGCTGAGTCCGGTGATAAAGAATTAGCCTTAAAGCTTGAAGAGCATGGTTACGACTGGCTAAGAGAAGGAATAGCAGAAGAAGCTGTAGTTTAACTAGCACATTAATACTAATTTTTTTCGAAAAAAGAAACAAATAAATGGAAATTTTGAAGCATAACAATATGGACAGTAAAGAGTGGCATCTCTTAAATTTTGAGATTCTTGAAAAAACATTGAATAGTAAACGGAATATGCCTTTTCACACAATCCGAAAAAATGCCTTGCATAAATTTTCGGAACTCGGCTTCCCAACGGTTCGCGACGAAACCTGGAAATATACCAGTATAAAACAAATATTGAGGCATAACTTTAAATGGCCTTCTCAATCTGCTGTGATTACTGAGAGGGACATTAAAGAATTTAAATTCAAAAATATTGATCAGAACACGTTGGTTTTCGTGAATGGAAATTTCAGCAAGGAATTATCCCAAATAGATTCCGTAAATGACGGAATCCTCATTACAAATCTCGCAGATGCATTTCATAACTATGGCGATCTTGTTAACCAATATCTATCCAGCACTGCAAAATATGACTCCGAAGCATTTACAGCATTAAACACAGCCTACGTGCACGATGGTACTTTTATTCATATTCCGGATGGAAAAATTATCGAAAGCCCCATTCATCTGCTGTACATAGCTGATTCCGGCAGTGATATCTTTCACTTTCATCCAAGAAATTTGATTATTGCCGGAAAGAATAGTCAATGCCACATTGTAGAAAGTTATAATCATACCTCAAACAATAACTATTTAAATAATTTAGTAACTGAACTCCTGGTCCAAGAAGATGCCAAAGTTGAGCATATAAAAATACAAAATGAAAGCGAAACCGCCTATCATATCTCTTCTTCTTATATTACTCAAGAAAAAAACAGTATTTATACATCTATCAATATCGATCTTGGCGGGGCATTGGTACGAAACAATATCAACATTTTATTGAATGGAGAATATTGTGAATGCAATTTGTTTGGTTTCAACATGGCTCATAATAAGCAGCACATTGACAACCATACTTTAATCGATCATGCGGTCGCCAATTGCAATAGCAATGAATCTTATAAAGCGATTATAGATGATAAAGCCAAGGGTGTTTTCAATGGCAAAGTTTTGGTTCGTCAAGATGCGCAGAAAACCAATGCTTTCCAATCGAATAAAACCCTGTTGTTAACTGATCATGCTACCATGAATTCAAAACCCGATCTGGAAATATTTGCAGATGACGTAAAATGTAGTCACGGTGCGACTATTGGACAGTTAAACGAAGAAGCTTTATTTTATTTACGAGCGCGCGGAATAAGCAAAGAAATGGCAAATTCGATGCTGCAATTTGCATTCGCAGAAAATATCCTTGAAAACATAAAAATTGATTCAATTCGGAAGAAATTAAATAAGATTATCCATAAAAAATTCATCTCATAAATATGGAACAAACCATCGAAAAACTCACGCTAGATTTGCCGGAGTCTAAGGTCACCCCGAGTTTCGATGTTGAACGAATTCGCCAGGACTTCCCAATTCTTCATCAAACGGTTTATGGTAAAACTTTAAGGTATTTAGACAATGCCGCCACGACACAAAAGCCCAAAGCTGTTATTGATACTATTACAAATTATTATACAACCCAAAATGCCAATATCCATCGCGGGGTGTACCACTTAAGTGAAGTCTCAACACAAGCATATGAAAACGTTAGAGTAAATGTCAAAAACCACGTCAATGCCAATTCGATAAAGGAAATCATATTTGTTCGCGGCACAACAGAAGGCATTAATTTGGTAGCATCGACTTATGGAAGGCAAAATATTAAACCAGGTGATGAGATTATTATTTCAGAAATGGAGCATCATTCCAATATCGTTCCCTGGCAGCTACTTTGCGAAGAAAAAGACGCTAAGTTGCGGATCATTCCTATGAATGATGACGGAGAATTACTCATTGATGAGTACGCAAAACAAATTAATGAGAAAACAAAACTAGTGGCTCTTGTTTATATTTCCAACTCTCTCGGGACCATTAACCCAGTTACTGATTTTATTCAAATTGCCCACGAAAATAACATCCCTGTACTTCTGGATGGTGCGCAAGCATTGCCACACATAAAAGTCGATATGCAAGAGTTGGATTGCGATTTTTTCCTGTTTTCCGGACATAAAGTTTTTGGCCCGACTGGTACGGGAGTACTCTATGCCAAAGAATCTCTCCTTGAAGAAATGGCGCCCTATCAAGGCGGAGGCGATATGATCCGTTCCGTAAAATTTGAAAAAACAACTTATAATGATCTACCGCACAAATTTGAAGCAGGAACACCCAATATTGCCGGAGTAATTGGTCTTGGTACAGCATTAAAGTATGTTGCAGATATCGGATATGAAAATATCGAGAAATATGAGGAAGAGTTGCTCAGTTATGCGACAAACGCGATATCAAGCCTTAACGCGGTAAAAATTATCGGTACAGCAAAAGAAAAGGTCGGTGTAATTTCTTTTACAATAGACAACGTTCATCCTCACGATGTCGGAACGGTTTTGGATCGGGAAGGTATAGCCATCCGGACAGGACATCATTGTACTCAACCTGTTATGGACCGATTTAAAGTACCTGCAACATCCAGGGCTTCTATAGCTTTCTATAACACCAAAAGTGAAATTGACGCACTTGTTGAAGGAATTGAAAAAGTAATAAAGCTATTCACATAATGGATGATTTAAGAGAATTGTATCAGGAAGTGATCCTGGATCACAACAAAAATCCAAAAAATTATCATGAGTTGGATTCGCCATCTCACACTGCAGAAGGTTATAATCCGCTTTGCGGTGACCGGATCAATCTCTATTTGAACGTTGAGAATGACATCATAACAGACATCAGTTTCCTAGGATCGGGTTGTGCTATTTCCAAATCTTCCGCATCGTTAATGACAGCAGAATTAAAAGGTAAAACCATAACCGAAGCCAGAAATTTGTTTCATTCTTTTCAGAAGATGATCACAAATAAATCCGATTTTGAAGATGATTTTGATAGTATTGGGAAGTTAGCTGTTTTTGCCGGGGTAAGAGATTATCCGGTTAGAATTAAATGCGCTGGATTAGCCTGGCATACAGTCTTTTCAGCGCTGGAAAACGGGGATAGTGTTACTACAGAATAGTTAATTAATATTAAGAAAAATCATTGAGTGAACTATGGAAGAAAAAAACCAGAAGAAGCAATTAGAAGAAGCAGTTATCGAAACTCTTAAAACGGTTTACGATCCTGAAATTCCAGTCGATATTTATGAGCTGGGGTTAATTTACAATGTCGAGATAAAAGAAGACAAAAAAGTACAAATAACAATGACCCTTACATCCCCCGCTTGCCCGGTTGCAGGTACTTTACCCGGAGAAGTCGAAGCAAAAATAAAAGAAGTAGATGGCGTTGCAGATGCTGTTGTGGATATCGTTTGGGAGCCACCTTGGGGAACACACATGATGAGTGAAGCTGCTCAACTTGAACTTGGATTATTTTAAGTAGAAATTAAAAATAGAATAAATTAATTAGATCATTAAACAAAGGAGTAAAAATGACTCAATTTCCTATTCTTCAACCAACTTATGATCAAGATGCAGTCCAGCCAATGCGGGACGAATTGATCGCCGTTGGTTTTAAGGAATTATTATCCACCGAAGACGTAGAAACTAACATTGGTTCGGAATCGGATGAGACGCGTTTATTGATAGTTAATTCTGTATGCGGTTGTGCGGCTGGCGGTGCACGACCCGGCGTTAGTTTGGCTTTGCAGCATACCAATATTCCTGATAAATGCTACACAGCTTTTGCAGGCCAGGAAAAGATGGCTGTTGAGCATATCCGGCAAAATTATTTGGGCGATTATCCGCCGTCTTCTCCGGCGATTACTTTATTCCAGGGATCAAAAGCAGTATTTATGATGGAAAGACAAGATATCGTTGGAAAATCACCCGAAGAAATTGCAGATATTTTAAAGAATGTTTTTGATAAATACTGCTCAAAAGAAGGCCCTTCCATAAATCCGGAAGATTATGCGAAGGTCGTTCATGCAGTTGCTTGTGGATCTAAGATCCCGTTATATAATCAATCATAATAAATAAACAATTGTTGGGAGGTAGGAAAAATGTCATATGAATGGAAAGCAAAACCAAGACCTTATTCAGACGATGAAGCAAAAGAGCTATTAAAGGATGTCGTATCACCAGAAACGACAGATTGGCACTACAATAAGCATCATAAAGGATATGTGGCCGCCTTAAATACGATTGAAAAAGGATTAGAAACAGCAGATCGGGCAGCAGCAAACGGAAACTATAGTACTGTCGGTGAGCTGAAAAGACGGTTCACATGGAATCATTCGGGAGCGTTATTACACGATGTCTATTGGGAAGTAATTGGCGGAAATGGAGACGCAAATGATGGTCCGGATGTGAAAGCTGCGATCGAATCCGAGTTTGGATCAATCGATAACTGGAAAACTGATTTTAAGGCGACTTCTTTTTCAGCCAAATTGAGTGGTTGGGGATTACTAGTCTACGATGCTTTATACTCCCAAAGACTTTTGAATGTACTGGTTGATGAACACCAGTACGGTGCTATTTGGGGCGCTGTACCCCTCATTTCCTGCGATGTCTTCGAACATGCTTATTATCATAAAGACGGTCCGGGTCGGGCAGTTTATATCGATCACTTTCTTGAAAATCTACATTGGGGAAGAATTAACGAAAGATTCAAAAAATATAGTCATTAGCCGATAACAGATTCGTTAACGAAAATCTCTCGATTCATACAACGAAGTTCAATGAGGTAACAGTCATTGAACTTCGTTGTTTTAATTATATCAATCAATGATAAATCTTAATAACCCTGATAATCCTGTCAAAATTCTACTATCTATTATCTTTTATAATCGATTTATAAAACTGGATAAAATTGAGGTTTGGGCGTAACAAAATTAATTAGTTTAGTCACTAAGAGTTCTTCCTAAAAAAAACCACCAATTTTTATGGCTCCTCTTTTAAAGCTCCCCCTAAAGTTAAAATATCGAACCCACTTATTGAAGATTTAAAAGACCGAACGAATTAAAGTCTGTTATATCAGTGAATGACTGGACTCAGGTGGAAATTGAATCGAACACTTCACATGGATTTAGAGTGGTTTGATACTAAAAATATAGATCTTGATCAGCAAAGTTTGATCGAATTGAAAAATATATTTGAATGAATTTTGCATCTCTTCTTTCAATAAATTACACTATGGAATGATAGATTGAAAAGGATAGAAAAACCTTATGGAACGAAAACTGGCTATAACTGAAATCATTTCAAACCCTAAAGTTCATTTGAATTTAAACGTTCGCAGTTTGCAAGGTTCGTCGACACTTGTGATTAATGAACGCAGTGATGAATTGATTAATAATGGCAAAGAAGTATTTAAATTAGGTTTGGGGCAATCCCCTTTCCCAGTCCCAAATTGCGTTGTTGAGGGTTTAAGGGCAAATGCATATCACAAAGAGTATCTACCAGTAAAAGGGTTGTATAAACTTCGTGAAGCTTTTTCTAATTATTATTTTCGACGGTTTGGTATAAAAAGATCGGCGGATAATGTGATAATTGGTCCTGGCTCAAAAGAACTAATGTTCTTAATTCAATTGGTCTATTATGGCGACTTACTCATTCCAACTCCTTCCTGGGTCTCTTATGCACCCCAGGCTCAAATCATTGGTCGGCACGTTCGCTGGTTACCTACCCAATTTGACAATAACTGGAGGCTTGTACCGGAAGAATTAGAAATTCTGTGCAAGGATGATCCCAATAGACCACGCCTTTTAATTCTCAATTATCCCAACAATCCATGTGGACATACCTATAGTATTGATGAATTAAAGGAACTGGCTGAAATTGCCCGACGTTATCAAATCGTTCTTTTGTCTGATGAAATTTATGGCGAAATTGGTCACTATGGAAAACATACTTCCATCGCACAGTTTTATCCAGAAGGCACGATCATCGCTACTGGCTTGAGTAAATGGTGTGGAGCAGGCGGTTGGCGATTAGGGGCTTTCATATTTCCTGATTCTCTAAATTGGCTCCTTGATGCAATTTCCGTAGCAGCAAGCGAAACCTTCACCTCCACTTGCGCACCGATCCAATACGCCGCTATAGAAGCTTTGAAGGAAAGTGAAGAGATCGAAACGTATTTACATCATACTCGACGTGTGTTCCGTACATTGGGCAGGCATTGTTCTTTGCAAATGATTAATGCAGGCATTGAACTTGTCGAACCGCAAGGCGCTTTCTATCTTTTCCCGCGATTCACTCCATTTATACCAGATTTGAAGATGCGAGGGATAACTACAAGCCAACAGCTTTGTGAAACACTTCTTGAAGAAACCGGAGTTGCAACCTTACCTGGTTCGAACTTTGGCAGGCCAAAAGAAAATATGACTTTTCGAATGGCTTATGTTGATTTTGATGGAGAAAAGGTCTTACAAGCTGCTAACGGTATACCATTGGAATCTGAATTGGATGAAAAATTTATCCGCACTCATTGCAACAAAGTGACTACGGCGGTCGACCGAATTTGCGAATGGATTACTACCGGAAATGGGGAAAAAATAGAAAGCTTAAACAAATCTAAACAAAAAAATAATCTTTAGAATTGTATTCGCAAAGACGGGTGACGTTTCTGTCCCCCCTTCGGATACCCTCAGAGCTTGTTTTCTTTCTCACTGATTTGCTATAGGCTTCCGTCAGAGGCCGGACGACAGATCCTTCCTACAGGTCTCGGTGCTCCAAACTCAAATAAAAGATAGTAGAATTGGCTGCAAAATAAAAAACCAAAAAAAGGAATTTTGTTTGCGGTTTTTAATATTAATTTATAAATTGCACTCATAACTGATCAAATCAAGAATCAAATCTAAGGAGGTGAGATAAAAAAACATGATAAATTCAATAGGGGAAAGTTAGAGAAGTATTGTATGTTTGTAACGAGGTGAGGCGTAAACGGTATACATTGTTTTTTAATAAGTTATATTACTTACCATTTACAATGGAGGAAGAATAAAATGAAAAATTTAAAGGTTTGTGCAACACTCGCTTTCCTGGTTTGTTTGCCAATAATGGTTCTTGGCCAGAATGGCACTATCAAAGGAAGGGTAACGAATACCCTGGGGGAGGCACTTCCGGGTGCAAATGTTAAGATTCAAGGTAGTACGCTAGGCTCTGCGGCGGGTGATAATGGCGAGTATACTATTAATTTTGTTCCGGCAGGGAACCACGTGGTTGAAGCACAATTTATTGGCTACAAAATTGCAACTAAGAATGTTACAGTAACTGGGGGACAAACAGTGACAGTTAACTTCCGGCTAGAAGAAGATGTATTGTTTATGAACCAAATTGTCTTCACAGGTACGCGTTCAAAAGGGCGTACGGCGATTCGGTCTCCTGTTCCAATCGATTCGTTTGATGGTAAGACGCTGGCACGTCAGGGCAATGGCGATATAACAGAAACATTAAAGAACGTCGTGCCTTCCTACACAGCGACTCCGCTGACAGGTGACGGTGCCGCATTCGTACGACCGACATCCCTGCGCGGCCTGCCGCCGGATGATATTCTGGTTCTTATGAATTCCAAACGCCGGCATCGTTCAGCGTTGATCTCCCATTTCGGTGCCGCCATGAATGTCGGCGCCCACGCTGTTGACGTTGGCATGATTCCGAGTATTGCCCTAAAGAGGCTTGAAATATTGCGTGACGGCGCTTCGGCACAGTACGGTTCGGATGCCATTGCAGGGGTGATGAATTTTATTTTGAAAGACAATTCACAGGGCATCGAAATCCAGACCACAACCAGTCGTTGGTTTACAGCCCCCAACGATAGGGGTGGCGAAACCGATGTAAAGCTCGCCGTCAATGTGGGCTTGCCCCTTACTGAAAATGGCTTTCTGAACCTCAGCGGTGAGTTTCTCAGCAATCCGGAGCTTTCCCGAGGTGTCCAGCATGCATCTGCAGCCGACGGATACAAAGGTTGGTCGGAAGGTTTACCGGTAGATGACTGGGACCCGGCAATGAATTGGGGACGTCCGAAAAGCAGCGGTTTTCGATCGGTTTGGAATGCCGGACTAAAGCTGAGCGATACAGTAGAAGGCTATTCCTTTGGTAATTTTGCAGACACTTATGGTAATTACAGCTTTTTCTATCGCGCGCCGGGAAGGACCGGGGCCCTGACGCCTATACCGCTTGACCCCACAGATCCTTCCAAAGGAAACTTCTCCTGGGGCGATACGTTCCCACTGGGATTTACACCACGTCTTGAAGGAGACGGTGTGGATTTTAGCGGGATAGTTGGTGTTAGGGGTAATCTCGAGAACGGTTTGAATTATGACCTGAGCGCCAGCCACGGGTTTCACCGGCTCTCATATACGCTCAATGGGTCGCTGAACCTCTCCTGGGGACCGGACTCTCCATTCATTTTCGATATAGGCGACTTGAAGCAAAGCGAAACCAATTACAATGCGGATTTCTCTTATCCCCTCTCCGATGCCGTCAATGTGGCCTTCGGTCTTGAATGGCGCGAAGAGATCTACGAGATGTTTGAAGGCCAAAAAGAATCGTGGTCGCCCGGACCTTGGTCCAAAGTCCACCTGTTGATTGACCCGGAAACCGGCGAAAAATATACCGCTACCGGCCTTGTAGCTAATGGCATGCGCGGCACGAGCCGGGACGAAGCTGGTATCTTTGACCGCCAAAACACGGCCATTTATGTTGATGCTGAATGGGATGTCAATGAAGACTTCCTTATTCAAGCTGCGGGCCGTTTCGAAGATTTTTCCGATTTTGGGACGACCACTAACGGTAAACTTGCCGCCCGTTTTAGTCTTTCTGAAAAATTTTCTCTACGCGGCGCGGTATCTACAGGTTTCCGGGCACCCACTCCGGGTCAGGCGAACGTCACGACTGTCGTCACCTCGTTCGATGGCGTGACCGGCAAACAGGTGCAGGAAGGCACCGTGCGTCCAGACGACCCGCTCGCTATAGCTTTGGGTGGTGCGGCGCTGGTACCGGAAGATGCGCTCAACGTCAGTTTTGGTATAGCAGCACGTCCCTCTATAAATCTGAGTCTGACAGTTGATGCGTACCAAATTGACGTAGATAGCCGCATCATAAAATCCAGAGCGCTTCCGGTCGTGGGAAATCCGGAATTTTCAGAGCTTGCCTTCTACACCAATGCGCTTGATACCCGGACAAAGGGTTTGGATGTCGTCGCGGTCTTTAACCTGAATCGGGGAAACATCACCAGCACCAATCTTAGCCTTGCTTACAACTACAATGAAACGGAAGTGCTTAGGCAACGCGAGGTTGTCGGCGAATTACCTGTATCTGCCGGGAGTATTACCAATATCGAGGAGAACCTGCCTAAGCACCGCGCCAGTGTAATGTTGCTTCAAGGGATAAGCAGGAATTTCTCTGCCATGGTGCGTGGCAATTACTACGGCGCAACTGTAGATGAACGTGGCGGCAAGGAAGAGGTTGATTCTATAATTCTCGTCGACCTGGAGCTGAACTACACTGTAAGCGACAATCTCAGCCTGATCGGCGGTGCGAACAACATTTTTAATTCGTATCCGACCGAGATTGATACCCGACTGTCGCAAGGCATGCCTTACCCACGCCGTTCACCAATCAGCTATCACGGTGGTATGGCGTACTTGCGTGCAGTGTATAGCTTCTAGCCGCTTAGCGCTCGCCATACCTGTTGTTTAAAGAAAGCCCCTATCCGAAGTTTTCGGATAGGGACTTTTTTCATGTGGAGTAAAAGCGAAATTCTAAAAATCATTAAATATCTAAGATTCAGTAAGTATTTTCGAAGTTAGCATTTCAATTTTTTTATCATCAGTCGTTAATTCTTTTATCATACTGATGATTCTGGGAACATCATTTTCTATTGCCTACTATATTTTCCTAGTTCTAACCGTCACATGCTGTAATCCATCCAATAGTCTTTGGAGTCTATCTATACACACCATTGTTGAATCCAGCATTCGTTGGTTTATGAAGTTGTTTTGTGAATCATGGCAATGAATTAAACAACCCCGTGAAACAGCTTGACACCTGAAATTTATTATACTATATTCAAAACCGTTATAAAACATTCCGGCGTAGCTCAGCTGGCAGAGCGAGTGGCTGTTAACCACTAAGTCGTAGGTTCGAGTCCTACCGCCGGAGCTTGATAAGATTAGCCATCAAATTTGATGGCTTTTTCTTTTGCTATCTTTCCTAATCCATTGATACTATTGTTAGGGATCCTAATATCTATTGTTTTTGATCTTCGGTGTACTTAACTTTAATTAATCAAACTATCTAATCAAGTCAGTTTAGTAAAATTCTTCAATTATGCGGAATATCTTAACCAACTGCAAAACCCTTTCTAAAACCGGGACAATCTTATTTCTCTTCTTTCTTACTCCGAGTTGTCAAAGCGAGAAAGAATTCCAACCTAAAGTAGAAATCGATCTTGCCCAGATAAAAGAACGCGGTAAGCTGACGGCAATTACCGGGTATTCGGCAATCAGCTATTTTATTTACCAGGGCCAACCAATGGGGTTTGAATATGAACTCCTGACACAAGTTGCTGACTCCATGAAGCTGGATTTCGATATTGTGCTCGCTCACGATCTGGAAGAAATGTTCACATTGCTCAATGAGGGCGTAGGTGATTTGATCGCATTCAACTTGACGGTTACCAAACAGCGGCAAGAAAGAGTGGCTTTCAGTGAGCATCACACGCTTACCCGGCAAGTCCTGGTTCAACGAAAGCCGGACAACTGGCGTAAAATGAAGCTTCATGAAATCGAACGCGAATTGATTCGCGATCCGGTTGACTTGATCGGCGATTCGGTTCATGTTCGCAAAGGCTCGGCTTACATCTCAAGATTACAAAATCTATCTGAAGAAATTGGCGGAGACATTCATATTATCGAAGCGCCGGTGGGTGTGACCAGCGAAGATCTTATTAAAATGATTGCCAACAAGGAAATTGAATACGCAATTGCCGATCAAAATGTCGCCCTGATTAACCAGGCGAATTATGACAATATCGATGTAGTTACGCCAGTAAGTTTGTCCCAGCGAATCGCATGGGCGGTACGAAAAAATTCGCCGGAATTACAAAAGGCAATTAATGAAACCTTAAAACAATTAAAATCCGGCGCCCTTTTTAATATTCTTTACAATAAATATTACAAAAATCGATATGCTTTTAAGAAGCGGGTTAAAAGCGAGTTCCTTTATGTCGGTAAGGGCAGTATTTCTCCCTATGATTCATTATTGCAGCAGCATGCCGATTCCCTGGGCTGGGATTGGCGGCTATTGGTATCCCAGGTCTACCAGGAATCTCAATTCGACCCAACCACAAAATCATGGATGGGAGCTATTGGGTTAATGCAAGTCTTAACAAGAACCGGCAAAATGTTTGGCGTGACCAATCTCTACGATCCGGTTGAAAACATGAAGGCGGGCGTCAGCTTTTTACAGTGGCTTGATAATTACTGGAAAGAAAAAATACCAGATCCGGAGGAGCGTAAACTGATTATTCTTGCATCCTACAACGTAGGACAGGGCCATGTTCAAGACGCAAGAAACCTTGCGATAAAATTTGGTGGAAATCCCAATATATGGAAAGATAATGTGGAATATTACCTCGAACAAAAATCAAAACCGGAATTTTTCAATGACGTGGTAGTAAAATTTGGTTACTGCCGCGGTTCCGAACCGGTTAAATATGTTAGAGAAATCCTGGAAAGATACCAGCACTACCTGGAATTATCACCACAAGACTCATCAGGTTTATCCCAATAAAAAAACCATAGTTAGTTTCTGACTGAAAACTCCGTCCCCAAACCACTCACTGTCATTTCGATCCCGCCTGGCGGGAGAGAAATCTTATAAGTCCTGTAATTCTAGTACGCTAGTGTTTTTTAGTGAACAAAATTAATCAGATCCTAATCAATAAACCTCATATTGATCGGATACCTGTATTTTTCACCATCATTGGCTTTTATAGCCGCAATAATCGTAAAAATAATATTGAAGAAAAATAGTCCGATTAATAAAGGAATTCCTATTAAAACAAAGGCCAATATAATCGATATAAAGAAAAATATCGTTACGGTTATTTGAAAATTGAGGGCTTCTTTTCCCTGGTCGTCGATGAATGGGGATTCATCTTTCTTTAAAACCCAGACAATTAAAGGCGCAATGATATTGCCAAAAGGGAAGACAAAACATGCAAAGGCGCTGATGTGACATAGCAAAGCCCACAATCTCTCATCTTTGCTAATTGCACTAATTTCTGCATTTGGGTTGATTGCCGAATCGCTGGACTTTTCCATTTTTTCTCCTTTGAATATAAATTAATCTGGTCAAAATCTAGTTACGTCTCAAAAGTGGTAATGATACAGTAAATTTCTAAGATAATTCATAACTTAAATCTACTATTGTGATTGAAACAAAGTTACATTAAAATCCTAATATGCAATTTGAACTTCATTTTTGGGATGTCTTTTTTGTTCTCCTGTATTTCATTGGTTTAATCGTACTGGGTATTTTTAAATCACCCAAACAAAAAAGCAACGACGATTTTCTCATCGCCGGCCGCAAACTCAGTTTGGGCGCTTTTGTCGCCACGCTGGTTTCCACGTTTTACGGGGGGATTCTCGGGGTTGGCGAATTTACTTATCAATTCGGGCTGGTAAGCTGGTTCACCCAGGGCTTTTTTTATTATATCTTCGCGCTGCTCTATGCACTGTATTTAGCGCCAAAAATCCATCGCAACCAGCATTATACGCTGCCGGACCAACTTTATGCCAGCTATAATAAATCAACAGGACTGCTTGGCAGTTTCTTTACATTTATATTGGTCTCCCCCGCTCCCTATGTTCTAATGGTCGGCGTTTTGATCCACCTGGTTTTTGGCTGGTCGATAACTGTTTCAATTCTAGTTGGCGCTTTATTCTCTACAATTTATGTCCTGTTTGGTGGTTTTCGCGCTGTCGTGAGAACGGACATCCTGCAATTTTTTCTGATGTTCGCCGGTTTTGGTATTTTGCTGCCATTTGCCTGGGCTAAACTTGGCAATCTGTTTGAGCTTCTACCTCAATTACCCGCCGGCCATACTAGCCTGGTTGGTAAATTATCCATCCAGAAAATAGGAGCCTGGGTGATTATCGCACTTTGGACAATCGTCAGTCCTTCTTTTTACCAACGCTGTTCGGCTGCGAAAAATGAAAACATTGCCAAAAAGGGAATTCTTACAGCTATTGGTTTCTGGTTTGTGTTTGATATGATGACACTTTCCGCCGGATTTTATGCACGATTCGCCCTGGAGGGTATCGATCCGGTCATGGCATACCCGTTGTTGAGTGAGCTGGTTCTACCGGTCGGATTGAAGGGAATTTTCCTGGTTGGAATGTTGGCGATCATTATGTCCTCCCTTGATAGTTTTTCCTTTCTTTCTGCCATCACCCTGGGACGCGATTTTATCTGGCGATTACGGGGCAGCAAAGATGATCAAAAAAAAATCATACTGTTCACCCGTTGGGGTTTGCTAGCCAGTTTGGTTCTTTCTATTTTTCTCGCAATCGGATTTCAATCCGTGATCGATATTTGGTATATTTTGGGTTCAGTCGCTATTCCCGTTCTTTTGATCCCACTCTGGACCAGCTTTTTCCCGCGGTTGAAGCTAAGCACAGAATCGACATTCAGAATGATGGCAACGACGAGTGTGGTTTCTGTCTTTTGGTTGATTTCAGGATATGTTATGGCCGTTGCCAACCAACCGGTTTACCTCTTAGGAATTGAACCCATGTACCCGGGACTTGTGGTTTCGTTAGGTTGGTGGATATTAGGTTTTTTAAGGAAAAGTAATCAATAAAAATGTAGCCCCTGAGCGGAGTCGAAGGGTGGCGGCAAAACAATGAAGTGATTTAAACAAAAGGAAATAGAATGGAATCCTCATCAAATCGCTTAACTTCGTTAGATGCTTTTCGCGGCGCAACCATTATTCTGATGATTTTAGTCAATAATCCCGGCAGCTGGAGTTATGTGCTGCCGCCGTTAAGACACGCCGCATGGCACGGCTGCACACCAACGGATCTGGTATTTCCGTTCTTCCTGTTCATCATGGGAACGGCCATGGCATTTTCCTATGGCAAACGAATGCAATTAAATCAAAGCAGGTTGCCGGTTTATTGGAATATTATCAGGCGAAGCTTAATCTTGGTCGGTTTGGGATGGTTCTTAAGCCTTTACCCTCGCTTCGATGTTTCGGGCATGAGAATTCCCGGCGTGCTGTTTCGATTAGGCGTGTGCTATTTCTGCGCTTCGATGATTATTCTGCACTTTAAGAAAAAGGGCATTATTGCCGTTTTACTCGCACTGCTGTTGGGCTACTGGGGCTTGATGACATTGATGCCTTTTCCAGGCCAGGGCGAGGACCCCTGGATTTTTGGCGGCAACTTTGCCCAGTATTTCGATAACTTGCTGCTCAAAGGCCACATGTGGAAGAAAGACTACGACCCCGAAGGGATTGTCAGTACGCTGCCGGCCATCGTAACCGTGCTGTTCGGCTATTTTGCCGGGGAATGGCTGCGTTCCGATCGCCGGCCTTTGGAGAAAACCAACGGTTTATTCATTGCCGGAACCATTGCCATCATCATCACCCTGTTCTGGCAGGAATGGATGCCCCTCAACAAAGCATTGTGGACCAGCAGTTATTCGGTTTACACGGCTGGTTTGGCGCTGCTCTGCCTGGCTGTCAGTTATTGGTGGCTCGATATTAAAGGCAAGCAAAAAGGCAGCAAAATCTTTATTGTATTCGGCATGAATTCCATCTTTGCCTTTGTCGGCTCATCCTTCCTGGCCAAGAATCTCTATTGGTGGAAGTTCACCCTTTCGGACGGCAGCCAGGTTTCGCTGAAAGGAATGTTCTACAACAACCTGGTCACGCCCATTTTCGGCGACTGGCTCGGCTCGCTTTTATACGCCATCTTGAACATTGTCTTGTGGTGGGCAATTTTAAGCTGGATGTATCGCAGGAAGATTTTTATTAAGATTTGAAGATCTCATTCTAAAGAGGTAGGCATCGATTCCATCGCTCTCTAAATACTGTTTTTATATGTCATTTTTTTAAAAAGCGATGGAATCGGTTATTAGAGTATAATATAAATTATCGAAGGCTCGAAAATTGTTCTCCACGAACCGCTCGGACGTAACCACCGATGAAGATACGGTTGATCCTGCAGGAACCACCATCGTAGAAATAGACTACCCAAGGACTGTAGGCACTTTGTTTATCCGAAGTCAAAATGTATTTCTGTTGTGGATTAAAAATTGGATCAATAAATAGTCTCCCATTTTTCTTTCTTGACTCCATAAGCGACATTGCTTCCTCCAATGTCGGTAAACGCCAATCATCAAAACTGGCGAATTTGTCACGGCGTAATTTTCTAATATATGCCTCTACTTGGTTTTTATTCCCAAAATGTTCTGACCCGCCCTGTTGCCAGGTGAGGTTTTTGGCACGGTCAATAATTACTTTGTCGCCATTTATATTTTTGGCTTTATATTTGTTTTTAATGCCAGTCCCTTGCGGGTTTAAATATTTATCAAAATAATTATTTCTTGTAATCATATTCTTAGCTCTTACGGATGACAAATAAGGTGATTTCGCAATTTTTTTATTATCTATAACCTCAATAAATACTTTGCCACTTATTTTGTGTGGGATGCCAGCCCATCTCGGGCTTGTGCGATCAATAACATTTTGTTTCACAAGCTTAGGTTTAACTATTACATCTAGTCGATCAAGCGCTTCCAAAACTCTCTTAGTTTGCGCTTTTTCATACTGGAAATTTATTATGACTTTTTCTAATCCCGATATTTGCGCTAACAAATTGTTCATTCTTTTCTGGTCAGGTTGGCTTTTTGATTTTTCATTTTCAAGTTCAATTTTAAATATTTCCAATTCTCTCAGGCTGTGGTTTTTGGTTGAATCAAGGCGTGCTGATATCAATTCCATTTGTTTTTCCAGCCGGTCACTTTGAGCTGTTATATTCGTATACAGGGAATCAAGTCTTTTTCTTTCAAGTTTGTTTTCAGTATTTATACGCTCAGCTTCTCTTTTAGCATTGTCAGAGTTTTGCTTGAGATTTAGCATCATTAAAGTACACGAAATAAACACCCCTGCAAGAATTGCCCCAACAATAATTTGGTAAACAGGAATACCAAATATTATTCTTTGATTTAAGCGCTTTTCAATTTCTTGCGTTCGCTTCTCACTCTCACGTTGTTCAGCCTTATTTTTATCAATTTCAGACTGCAATTTTTCAATCTGAAGTTTAGATAATTCTGCAGAACCTTTTTTATCTTCATTGCACATGATTAGACTTCTTTATCAATCCAATATCACCAATAAAGATTAGGAATTAAAAAAACAATTAAAGCTACCTACAAAGAACTAGCCCTATTTAAGGGGTAAATTCAAATATTTGTGTTAAAAAAGAAGGGTGCTTTTTAGATGGAAAATTTGCAATTTCAAACTATACACTTTGGAGAGAGTTGTAGGTTATCGAAGCGAACAGGATCGGTTATTTTAAATCAAAACACAATAGAAGAAACTGCATTAACTTCCATAAATCCAGATTAGTAAGATAGCAAAAAAAACAATCAAAGACCAACAAAATAATCGAATGCTCGATGATTGTCCTCAGCGTACTGCTCTAATGTAATGTTCGCGGTCATTGATAGGGGCATAATAGCAGTAACCAATGCTGAAATCGACTACCAAAGCATTCGAGTCGCTTCCTTTATCCGAAGTCCAAATGAATATCTGTTTTGGAGCAAAATAGGAATCTATAAATAGATTGCCGTTTTTCTCTACTGGCTCCATAAGCGACATCGCTTCTTCCAATGTCGGCAAACGCCAATCATCGTATCCAGCGAATTCATCAGTGCGAAGCATTTTAATATATGCTTCTGCTTCGTCATAATTCACATAATTGTTTGAGCCTGTCTTTTGCCAAGTGAGGTTTGTGGTATGGTCAATAATTATTGAGTCACCCGTTATGATTTTTGGTTCATATTGGTGTTTGATGCCAATGCCATCCGGGTTCCTTGTCCTATCAAACAAATTATTAGCCACAATCATTCGTTGAACCCTAGAATCTGACCAATAAGGCGATTCCGTTATTTTCTCGATTTGTTCTTTTTCATCTTGGGTACTTTTAATGTCTTCCTTTAATCCCGATATTTGTGCTAACAAATCGTTTATTGTACTCTTATCGGACTGAACTTTTGATCTCTCTTTCTTAAGCGCATTATTGGCTAATTGTAGTCGTTCTTCATTGCGTTTTTGAGTTGAGTCAATGCGTGCTGTTATCAATACCACTTGTTTTTCGAGCTGGTCTTTTTGGGCTGTTAAATCTGTATTCAAGGAATCCAAACTTGCTCGTTCAAGTTTGTTATCAATATTTAAAAGCTCAGCATTCTTTCTTGCAATCTCAGAGTCTTTCTTGAGAA
>CAYXGW010000042.1:0-43429 GCA_964464595.1 uncultured Deferribacteres bacterium | reverse complement strand
TAATTGATTAAATGCATGTAGTAAAGCTGGATCCTTTCTAACGGCAATCCAGGCAGCCTCAACAATGAGATGTCGCAAATAACGATTTCGTCGCTTTGTCAATCCTTTCTCAATGGTTTTATCTCCGCTACCATGTACTGACGGAACTAGTCCAACAAACGAAGCTAATTGATCAAAGGTAGGGAATCGGTTAATGTCCATAATTTCAGTGAAAAATGAAAGGGCGACAACAAGGCCAATGCCGGGTATTGAACGTAAATATTCAACCTGCTCATACAAGTCGTGGCTTGTGAAATGGCTTCGTAATTTATGTGTGATATCCGCTATCCTTTGCCGATGTTGATGCAACTCTTCAAGGCAAAATATCAAATAATCCTTACCACTTGTTTGAGAAAATTCTAATGATTGTAACCACTTTATAAAATGACCCGACCAATGAGACATCTGTTCATGTGAAGGTATGTCAATGCCATAGGTATATAAATGGCCTTTGATCCGATTTTTTACTCGTGTCTGACTCACTACTGATTGACCACGTAAACAACAGAGTGAGCGTAGTTGTTGGTGTAACTCATCAGGAATATAAATGCTTTTTAGAGATTTTTTCTCTAACTCTCGTGCTATCTTGCGGGAATCCACTTTATCGGTTTTGTTGGACCTCTCTTTGTTGGTACTGGCTACATCTGCAGCGTGAATTACCAAGTGCTTTATCCCAAAACTCTCGAGCTTACGATGAATCCAGAAGCCACAGAAGCCAGCCTCATATGCACTGATGTACCTGCCACCAGGGTAATGGTGCTGCAAATGCTTTTATAATAATTCCGGAGATGGATCCATGCTAAATGTCTTTAATTCCATGTGATTGTTCCTAAAGGTGACTGTCCAATTCTTCGAATGAACATCCATTCCAATATGAAACTCTTGATCTTTAAAATCCTTTTGATTAATTTGTTTCACGATAGCTCCTTTCCGATTAGAGTTATATTACTTGCTTCTAACTTTAATGTAAGAAAGGAGCTTATCTATTATTATTTACAATTACTTTTTAACATAATGTCTCAGGATAAATTCCGCGACGTGGCGATCTCCCTGGTAATAGGTGGAGATTGCTTCGTCATGCCGTCCGAACAGCATTCCTCGCAATGACACAATTTTTCGGCTCTTAATTTTTTACTTACCATTCTTTAATTTTCTATCAAAGAAATCAGCCGCAGCATAGTAAGCAGCTAACCAATTTTTATGAAGCAGGAAGCCATGGACTTCATCCGGGAAGATCAGTTGTTCGAACTCAACACCTTGTTTTCTAAGGGCTTCTATTAAATCCACCGATTCGCTGAACGGCACATTCCGATCATCATCACCATGAATCAATAAAACCGGAGAACGCCAACTATCAACGAATGCCATGGGAGATGATTCAAAAGCCAGCCGTGCAAATTCAGCCTGCTCATTCGCATTGTACGATGGTACAAAATTTCTGATCACCCTGTTCCAGTCATGAACACCATGCAAATCTACCCCGGCCGCAAAAAGATCCGATGCTCGCGCAAGGCCCAGCGCTGTCAAATATCCACCGTAAGATCCGCCCCAAAGTCCGATTCTATCAGGATCAACATCTGGCCTGTTTTGCAAATATAGACCAGCGCCAATTACGTCTTTATACTCGCTGGCACCGCGAGCGCCATAATTCAAGGCTTCTCGAAATTCCATCCCATATCCGATCCCGCTTCTATAATTGACGGATAGCACGATATATCCTTTGCTGGCCAAGTATTGGTTCAATGCATAGGCATTGTGATAATATCCGCGGTGATGAAATCCCAGCAGCATTTGACGCCGCGATCCGCCATGGAAAAACAGCACGGCAGGGTGGCGTTCCCCACGTTTACTGCTGGATGGCAAAAACAGTTGTCCATGGATACGCATGCCATCAGCCCCGGAGAATATGACTTGTTGCGGCTTGACCAAATACTTACCGGGAAAATCATCCGGCATGGAATTGGGGGAGAGAGGGCGAGAAGAGTTTGAGCCAATCTTGATTACAGTGTTTGCTGGCTGATTCGAACTAGATCTTATAAAAGCTATTGCACGATCCGTTGTAGTCATTACAGGCGACCATTCGATGCCTTCACCTGATGTGATTTGCTTCGGCGTTCCTCCGGTAACCGGAACACGCCATAAATGTTGGCGATCCATATCATTTTGATTTGAAGAATAAAGTACTTCTTTTCGATCCGGTGTTAACGAAACAAACTGAACTTCGAATTTACCAGGTGTTAATAAATTTGCTTTACCTCCATTTATGGAAACTGAATACAGGTGGGACCAGCCATCTTTTTCCCAGGGAAAAACCAGGTTGTCTTTATCACCCCAAAAAATCTGGCTGTTTGCAGAGATAGATCGAAAAGAACTGCCGGTGCCTTCGTCAGCTTCCCAAACTTGGTGACCTTTTTCCGTATAAATATCCACCAAACGAATAGACCAGGGGAGTGCGGATCGCCTTGGTTGGAAGGGGAGTCGGCGCCGTTGGTTTGGAATTCGCATAAAAACAATTTTGCTGCCATCAGGTGACCAAACCGGGTTGCTATCACGATCGACGCTTGGTTCCAGATATTTTAAAGTCTTGTCAGCGAGATGATAAATACCGATAAAACTATGGTCACCCCGTCTGCTTACAAATGCAAGCCTAGAACCATCAGGCGACCATCGAAATGAACCTGCAGTTCCACGGATTTTGAATAGTTGTTTTGATTTACTTTCAGTTTTTAAAGAATCCAACCATACTTGTCTTTTATTTAAGAAAACCACTATGTCTCCTTTGGGCGAAACCGAAGCAGAGCTGCCTTCAGAAATTTCTTTTGGCACTCCGCCCCCAAGAGAAACAATCCAAACTGTCTGCTTAGTACCTTCAGGATCGTTGAGGGGGTTTGGTAATTCGCCCTGGCGGTTTGGTCCATCACCTCTGACATAAATTATACTTTGCTCATCACGTGTAAATTGCAGATTGTTGAGGGTTTGGCCATCGTCTTGATCATACTTCGTAACCTGCCGGCCAATGTATTCAGGACCAACCGCAATCCAAATGTTCCGCACGCCTTCGGCGTTTTGAACCCAGGCAACTCTAGCTCCCTCAGGTGCAGCTACCAGGTGAGAGGGAAAGGGTGAGCTAAGGATTTGTTTGATGCTGAATTTTTCTTCATTTGGATGATCATAGGCCAAGGAGGTACTAGGATAAACTGTGTTCAGTAAAAGATAAACGATAAGCAAGAAAGTCATTAAATTTGGAATATTATTTTTTGATAGAACTTTCATGAATTACTCCTCGGTAGTCATTTTAATAAATTAGAAACAACCCTTCGATATGTCGATTCAAGTCTATTTCTTTACAGTCGGATATTCAATGCCTAGTTGCTCCAAATAAGTATCATACTTAATCGGATCGTAATAATATTTTTTCATTTCTTCACGAAATTCTGCCATAATCCCTTTGTTGAGGTGTACGGCAGGTTTATCTTCATGGCTGATAAATGGCTCATATTGAGTTTCTTTCCCCTGTTCTTCTTCAAAATATTTTCCAGCTTCCTCTAGAATTTTACGGTTTAATAATAAATCCAAGGTTGTCATGGCCATCACTTTCGCGCCTGCAGTTGCACCCTTATGTGAGATTGGTGTGGCCATTGCCACGGCATTGGACCAATGATGGCCTGGCAATCCTGGGATATTGGATGGAAATCGCAGAGTAATAGTTGGCACAGTCCAGGAAATATCACCTATATCATCAGAGCCACCTCCCATGTTTGGCCCTTGGCGTAAAGTTGGCGCATCAGAAAGCTTCGTTCGCAATCCATTAACTTCGGAGTTGCCCAGCTCCTTTTGCAGGGCTTTGGCAAGAGTCTGATCAGCTTCACTCCATTCGGGAAGCCCCACTTCTTTTATATTTTCATACATGGCCAGGGCGATGGGTTTATTGAAATGACGCGGCCATGCCGATCCTAAGATTCGCCAACTTCCCTCTGTATTTGTCATCATCGCTGCACCCTGGGCCATTTTCTGGCCGATATCAAACATATTCTTAATATGTTCATAATCAATTTCTCTGAGGAAATACCATACGGTTGCAACAGATGGTACAACATTGGGCTGGTCGCCGCCATTTGGAATCACATAATGGGTTCGCTGTGAAAGCCGTAAATGCTCACGACGAAAATTCCACCCGATGTTCATTAGCTCTACCGCATCCAGGGCACTTCGGCCACGCCAGGTCGATCCGGCGCCATTAGCAGCTTCTCCCTTAAAAGAAAACTCAACCGAAACCAGGCCGCTACCTCTCCCGGGTCCGAATGTGACAGAGAGGTTGTTGCTCACATGTGTAAATAGAACGGCGTCCACATCATTGAATAAACCATCCCTGACAAAATAGGCCTTCGAACCAAGCAGTTCTTCAGCGACTCCCGGCCACAGCACCAAAGTTCCGGTAATGCCTTCGGATTCCATAATCTGCTTGAGCACAAGTGCAGCCGTTACATTCACCGCTTGACCGGAATTATGTCCTTCTCCGTGCCCGGGTGCACCCTCTATAATCGGATCATGATAGGCTACTCCGGGCTTTTGAGATGCTTTTGGAATACAATCGATGTCGCTGCCAAATGCAATTACTGGTTTTCCATTGCCCCAACTGGCAAACCACGCAGTTGGCATTCCGGAAACACCCTCTTGAATGTCAAAGCCATTTTCTTTTAGAATCGTTGTAATATATCGAGAAGTTTCAAATTCCTGAAATCCCAATTCGCCAAAACTAAAAATCATATCAACCATCTGTTGCGTAAAGCGTTTCTTATTTTCAACTTCTTGAACAGCTTCTTTCTTAAGAGATTTCAGTTTTCTTTTTTGTGAAAAGGAATTGGCAGGTAAAATAAAAGACAAAGTGAGCAGGACTATTGCTGTTTTTTTCAAACTTGGTTTTGTCATCTTTCTATCTCCTCATAAATTGAATGTGTATAAAAGAGTTTGTAATGGCTATTTTAAGTTTTCAGGAGTTAGAAGTCAATATAAAAATGAAGGAGGATTCATCTTAAGAAAGATTTCAAATTAAAATAGAACTTTACTTTTCCGTAGACAGTAAAAATCTTCTCTCCGTACATTTTATCAAACCTGATGATAATGAATTGAATATACTTATAAAATTGTTTCTGAAAACCCGGTCTTTTTACATGGTTGGACATTTCAATCAAGTATCGAACTGAGATCCCAGAGGTGTTTGGTAATAAGATTAGTGTAAGCTCCAGAAAAATGATTCACAAGACTCTTTTCCAGCCGGGACAATACAAATCATTGCGAGTTTTTCATGACGATATTATTGCTGCTCATGAAGAGCAGATTGTCTTGAAACGCAAATCCGAATAATAGTAACTTACAAAGTTGCATTTAAATTTGGAGGATGGATCTGAAGAATTTTTAAATTTATCTCCTGGTTCATTAAAGTGTGATTCATCGCGACATATGTTCTATATCTATGCAGATTGCTATTTGATTCTTCAGTATTTAAATGGATTATGAAACGTAAATAATAATGTGTTGTATAAAATTAATGATAAATGTTAGATTCTATGACGGCGGTGATGTGATTGATGAATTTTTAGGGATTGTTTTGCTTTCTCAATCCACCCCATTTTAATAACAAATGATTGCATTCCAATTGAAAATGTGCTTAATTATTTGTCTATATTGTAATATTTAAGTAAGAGGATTCAATATTAGGAAGCGATAATGAAAGATGTAAAAACCCTTGAACATGTAACGATTCGGTTTGCAGGTGATTCAGGCGATGGTATGCAACTTACCGGAAATCAATTCACACAGACAACCGCATTCTCCCAAAATGATTTAAGTACATTTCCCGATTATCCGGCGGAAATCCGGGCGCCTGCAGGAACATTGCACGGTGTTTCAGGATTTCAAATTCATTTTAGCAGTGAGCTGATTTACACACCCGGTGACAATATTGATGTTCTGATTGCAATGAATCCGGCGGCCTTAAAAGTTAATCTGAATTTATTGATTCACAATGCAACGATTATAGTTAATGAAGATAGTTTTACATCAAAGAATTTGAAATTAGCCGGATTTGAAGAAAACCCGTTAGACGACGGAACATTAAGCGCATTCCAGGTAATCCGGGTTGAGTTAAACCGTCTTACTCAGAAGGCGTTGGAAAATATTGATTTATCCCATAAAGACAAGGATAGATGCAAAAATTTCTATGCATTGGGAATGGTTTACTGGCTCTACCAGCGTGATCTGGATCCGACTTTATATTGGATTAAAACAAAGTTCGCCAAAAACCCGGTTTTAATTGATGCAAACACAACGGCGCTTATCGGCGGCAGAAACTATGCCGACTCAACCCAAATTTTCAATACTTCATACAAAATTGCGAAAGCCAAGATAGAGCCAGGTGTTTACAGAAACATTACCGGCAATGAAGCTTTGGTATTAGGCATGGTTACCGCCGGGCAAAAATCCGGACTGAATATTTTCTTGGCCAGCTATCCTATAACGCCGGCGACCGAAGTTTTGCAATTTACCTCTCTTCATAAAAATTTTGGCATTCGAACCCTGCAGGCAGAGGATGAAATTTCTGCGATCGGCATTGCATTGGGAGCATCCTTTGCCGGAGATATTGGGATGACAGTAACCAGCGGCCCGGGATTGGCATTGAAGAATGAATTTCTTGGTTTGGCTGTGATGACAGAATTGCCGTTGGTGGTTTTTGATATACAAAGAGCCGGTCCAAGTACGGGGATGCCAACGAAAACAGAACAGGCAGATTTGGGGATTGCAATGCATGGCAGAAGTTCGGAAGCGCCTTTGCCCATTATTGCAGCGAATGGCCCGGTGGATTGTTTTAACGTAGCCTACGAAGCAATAAAGATTGCCGTACAATTCATGACGCCGGTTTTGGTCTTATCTGATTTATACATTGCGAATGGCGCCGAACCCTGGAAAATCCCAAACCCTGATAAACTTCCGAAAATTAAAATTAATTTAGCAGATAAAGATGATACGTACTTACCCTACAAAAGAGATGACAAGAACCTTGCCCGAAAATGGGCTTTGCCAGGAACGCCAAATTTGGAACATCGAATAGGTGGATTGGAAAAGGAGGACATTACCGGAAATGTTTCTTATGATGCGGAAAATCATGATAAAATGGTTCGGTTGCGTGCTGAAAAAATTCAGCGTGTTGGAGATTTTGTGCAGGAGCCTACTCTGCATGGAGATGAGTCCGGTGATGTTTTGGTGGTAAGCTGGGGCAGTACTTATGGGGCAGTGTTGACAACGGTTGATTATCTAAGAGCAAAAGGGCAAAAAGTTTCCTTTTATCACCTACGATGGATCAATCCAATGCCTAAATCCCTGGGAAAACACATTAAGAATTTCAAGAAAATATTGGTGCCGGAAGTAAATTTGGGACAACTTATTCACATTATTCGTGGGAAATATCTGGTCGATGCAGTTGGATTCAACAAAGTTAAAGGACTTCCCCTGAGAATTGATGAATTAAAAGCAGCAATTTTAGAATTGATTGAGGATTAAAAATATGGCTGAGCAAACTGCGGTACAAATAGATACGACTATTACGAAACAAAATATTACCTCGGACCAGGAAGTTCGCTGGTGTGTAGGCTGTGGCGATTATTCCATATTGGCGCAAATGAAAAAAACATTGATTGATATTGGTCTTCCGCGGGAAAAGACAGTGTTTGTTTCCGGAATTGGTTGTTCCAGCCGTTTTCCTTATTATTTGGATACATACGGATTTCACACAATTCACGGGCGGGCTCCTGCCGTGGCTACCGGGGTTAAACTGGCAAATCCGGATCTTTCCGTTTGGGTTATAACGGGTGATGGCGATGGGCTGAGTATAGGCGGAAATCATCTATTACATCTCTTTCGCAGAAATTTAGATATCAATGTTATCTTATTCAATAACCAGATCTATGGGCTTACAAAAGGCCAATACTCACCAACATCTCCGGTGGGCAAAGTAACCAAGTCTTCTCCCTATGGTAGTCTGGATGGCCCCATCAACCCGATTTCTTTTGCCCTGGGATGCAGCGCGACTTTTGTAGCAAGAGCCATGGACCGTGATCCGAAACATTTAGTTGAGATGTTAAAACGAGCTCATGCTCATAAAGGATGCTCATTTGTGGAAGTATACCAAAATTGCAATATTTACAATGATGGCATTTATTTTAATCTTACCGAGCCAGCTACAAAATCTGAAAATGTAGTGTATTTGGAACACAATGCTCCATTAATTTATGGGAAAGAAAAAAACACCGGCGTAAAATTAAATGGGTTCAAATTCGAAAAAGCTGAATTGAAAACAGAGGCGGATCATGAAATGCTTTTTAAGCATGATGAAAAAAACCCTGATCCCGGCTATGCATTTATGCTTTCCGGGTTGACGGAAAATCCGGAGTTACCCACTCCATTAGGAGTATTCCGAGAGCTAGAGCAAGATTCCTTTGACAAAATGTTCCATGAACAAATAGAGGATGTTAAGAAAGAAAAAAGCAAAGGAGACATAAAGAAACTTCTATTAACCGGAGAAACCTGGACGATTAATTAATCTCACAAATGAATTTTGCTACAGAACTTGGATAGAATACAGAGTTTCCAATTTCTTTATTAAACTCCCAGCGGTCTTAATGCAGAAAATTATTTTTCCATTATCCAACTTCGAAATATGTCAACGAATTTAAAGCAGCTTACCTAGGGGCAACTTCTTTTTTTTCCGTAAACAAAACTCAGGAGAAATCTCATGAAAATTGTAAAATGCTTAACATTTCTTATGTTAGTTTGTAGCGCTGGCTATGCCCAAAATAATCCAACCACACGTGAAATGAATCTTATTAACTGGATGGAATTTAAAGAATTTGTTCCGGAAAAAATTGAGACGGTATTATTGCCGGTTGGAACATTGGAGCCGCATGGCGTGATCCCAAATGGCTCGGATAACTTAGCCCCTGAAGCAATGTCTCGCGATTTAGCCAAGAGATTGAATGCCATGATCGCACCTACCTTAAATTATGGCATTACCGGTTCGCTGAAAGCATATGCCGGCGCTTTTGCCATCAGCGAAGAAGCCTATCGTTTATTTGTTGCAGACATTCTAAAAGGGTTGGCTAAAAACGGCTTCAAGAATATTATTATTTTAAACGGTCATGGTGGACCGCAAACCGCTGTTTTACGGGATTTAATTAGCGCTGCTTCGGAGAAATACCGTGTTCGAATGCTATTAACGAATTGGTGGTCACTGGCGTCCGATGAAACGTTTGAGGTTTTTGGTGAAAACGGCGGCCATGCCGGTAATAATGAAACCGCGTATATTCAACATATCGTCCCGGATTACATCCACTCTGAACGCTACTCAAAAGAAATGACGACTCCCTATCCCGCACAAAATAGCTGGACTGCCTATCCATTCCCGTCATCAATCGGGCTATACGAAGCCGGGCAAGGATACCCAACATTTGATCCTCAAAAAGCGGACGAATATTTTCGTAAAGTAAATGATAAGGTATTCTCTTTAGTTTCAGATGTAATTAAAAAATGGGATTTAGCTGGCCTGTACCGCTGATTGACCACTGATTACACTGATTAATGGATTTCGCTGATTTACTATCAACGAAATCGATAAATCCAATCAAAAGATTTTATAGAATTATCAGTGAATCAGAGTAATCAGTAGTTGTGATAATCAATAAAATGGATAAAGAAGAATAACAAATATTCTGAACTCACGGGTAAAATCATAGGGGCTGCAATGAAGGTACACACCACTCTGGGTAACGGATTCCAGGAGGCAATTTACCAACGAGCCCTGGCAATTGAAATGCAAAAGCAGAAACTGCCATTTTAACAGGAATTAAAAATACCCATTTATTACGATGACCAACAAATTGGATCTCGGCGTGCTGATTTTCTAATAGATGAGAAAGTTTTAGTTGAATTGAAAGCTCTGGTTAAACTGGAAGATGTCCACTTGGCACAGGCTATCAATTATCTCGAAGCTTTCAATTTGGAGATTGGACTACTGATTAATTTCGGCGGTAAAAGCTTAGAGTTCAAAAGATTAATAAACAGCCCAAACCGCTGATTGACTACAGATTACTCTGATTTCATAGATTCCGAAGATATGAATCAGTGAAATCCATTAATCAGCGAAATCAGTGGTTAGCCTCTCCCACCAGCCAGCTTACTTGCCGCTGGAGAATTCTTTAATTTCCACATTGCGTAGCTGCCGATAATCGGTCCAATTACCAAAATCGTAAAAGCCCAATTCCAGCCTATTTTATCAACAACGACGGGAATCAGCCTGATTGAAACAATAGTAAGCATAAATCCGATGCTGGTTTGTAATGTTAATGCCGTTCCGATAAATTTTCGATCACAGAGCTCACTAACTGCACCACTGAACTGAGCGGAATCGGCTACAATTGCAAATCCCCAGATCAACGAAATCAAGATTACAATTGCCGGATTCCCACCAAAAAAGAGTCCGATCGTAACGGCGCACAAGCCGCTAATCATCATACTAAGAATGGTTGTTCGAGATCTACCCCAGCGATCCGCTAAATAACCGGCAGAGAAACTTCCCAATCCGCCTACCGCAATGGTTGCAAAAGCAGCCAATGCAGCTGACTTTTCAATCCCCAGAAATCCTAACCAACCGGCAGAAGGTGTTAATCGAAAGGATTCCAGTAAAAAAAATGCGATCCAAGACCACATGGCATATAGCTCCCACATATGACCAAAATATCCAATATTGGCTTGCATTATGGAGCGGTCTTTAAAGATATCTAAAATATAGCGCCAGTGAAAAGGAGGGATTGGTTCTGTATATGGACCCAATTGTGTAAATCTCATTACCAGGACTGCCGCAAGGACTGTTGAGAACGACGATAAAATGAGTACCGGCTGCCACTCTGATAATTGAAAGACAGTTCGAATGAAGTGTGGAGAGGCTGAACCGATAGCCAAACACCCGACCAGTATCCCTAATCCAAGTCCTCTATCGGATTTCATCCAAGTGGTTAAAATCTTCATCGCTACAGGATACACTGCCGCCAAAGCCGCTCCTGTAAGGAATCTCAATGCGATTACAATTGCAAAATAATCCCCGGAAATTGTTACAAGCCAATTCACCAATGCACCCAAAAGGCAGCCAATTCCATAAATCACACGTGGTTTGATAAGATCTGCAAGATTGAACAATGCAATAAGCAAAGAGCCAACTGCAAAACCTATTTGTACGGACATGGTTAACCATGCAGCTTGGCCATCGGTTAGATGCCATTCATCAACTACAATAGGTGCAATGGCTGTTGCCGAGAACCACAAGCTCATTGCCATCAGGCTTGAAAATGAAAGCAGGATTACATTGGGCCATTTTTTATTCAAATTGTTACCCTTTACTACCAATGAGAAATTAACACAAGACCCCAGATCACAGGGGAAGGAGGAGAATTTGCAGCATTTTTCTATATATGTAAAGCAAGATCAAAATGACAAAAATAAGTCTATTCGGCTAAAATTTTCGTTGCCGGGTTGTTCAGACTCCAATTGTACCAAAACGTATCGAAACCATCCAACTTGGAAGGGCAGTTGTCACCCTCACCATTGAATGAAGCGATTCGGGAATCGAATTGACATTTTGATTTATTATGAATCCAGATGCCATTTTTCTTTATAAATTCCCCGGTATTTGATATATACGCAACGGTGGAATGAAGAAGATCAACATCTTTGGGACGATAAAAAAAGACATACAGATCATTTCTTAACTTGAAACTCCTGCCATCCTCCATCAGAAAATATGGAACGGCATAAGCATCTCCTTGCAAATGAAAGGAATAAATAGGCTGTTTTGTATGCAAACGGGTGTCTTTTGCTTTTAATCCCCGGAATCCTTCAGAAGATTCAAAATAACTTGAGTAATGGTTTCCATCCCTGTCTTCTTTACCCTTTACCGAAAGGACCAGAGTATCAGGATGTTTTCTTAGCCAATCTTTCCATTTCATTTTTTCTCCGACTGGCATTTCGTTGATCTTTGTTCCTGCTAAATCCCCGGCAATCACCTCATCGCTCATGATAAACCAATAGCTATCGGTTTCCTTGTCTTGCATAACCAAAGAACCATTGATCAAACCACCGGATGCTTCAAGTGTATATGTTTTACCATTGTAGTCACGGCCGTACACGACGGCAGTATTTGCCAACGGTCACCATACAGCTGCAAAGTTAGTTTCACCAATCTTGTCATTTACCACTTCATGGCTGTTTAACAGCGATAAGCTATAAGCCCTTGCTTGCCCGTTAATTTCGACGCCAAAAATCCAAGAATCTTCATTTACTTTGGCTTTATCGGCAGGAACAAATTCCGGTTTTACGATTGCGGCTATCCGGCCGCGGGGAATGATCTGCTGGAACTGTTTAAAAATTTCTTTTGTTTGTGCCATTACAGAAATAACAGAACCAAATATGAACAAAAAAAGTATTAAACCATTTTTCATAATATTCACTTTGTATCCTTTCTTCCGTACCTGAATTATTGTAAATTTTTTCCTATAACCAAATTGATTCAACTGAAATTCCTGAAAATATCATAATTATATTTGAGGCAAAAGTCAAGATAGAAACGACCCCATTTTTGGTAAAAATTATGGTTATGCGGCGGAATGCCATGTTGGGATAGTAATTTACTATAATCGTTCTTAATTTGAAGCTGGGAATATTCGATACAGATTTAATGCGAGTAATTGTTGTTGGATTAGTCTGTTATGTGATTTTTATTTTTTCAAAAGATTTTAACGAGTTCATCAGGTCAATGCTAAAAAAAATCTGGTCTAGGACTGCCATGGTTCGAATCATATTTTGGATGATGGCTTTTCTTTATATAACAGCTCATTTTACTAAATATATATTTTTCTCAGAATATGTTCCTCCAAATCTAAGTGGGCTTGCCGCATTCGGGTTTGCATTAAAAATAATGTTCTATTTATTAGGAACATTTTTCATCGGAACTATCCTTAGGTTAAGCCTGAAGTACAAATTTAAAACTAAGTATCAAAATTTCGAAACAACATTTATCTTGCTTCTAGCAATTCCTTTAAGTTTATGGTTGGATATAGGAAAACTTCTAAAACTCACAGGTAATTATGAAGGTTGGGCTATAAAAGGTACTTTTAGAATTTATCGAGAATCAATGAAAATAAAAGAATTGGCGTACTAGCCACCAACAATCACATGCAAGGGACCTTGACCCGCCGAAAATATTACCAAGATTTTTATTAATTTTTCTGTCATGGTTTTACAAATGTTCATTGCCGGTTAAGGCCCCTGATGTAGTCGTTAGCTTCAAGATGAGTATGAATAGTTCCACAATAAAACGAAGAGAACGTGGCGAAGTAAATGAAGCGATATTGAACACTTTGCGTTATTTGATGAACCTGAACTTCTCTTTCTTCTTCACTCAAAAATACCAATTGAAAGATCTTGCGCAGCTATTCACCTACGAAAATATCAAAGTCGTACTGTAGTAGACAAGTTGTAATGACTTGGTTTTTATTTCTATCTTACCTCCTGGGGTGATCCATTCAGGAAGGCACATGGAAGACTACAAGGTGTTGAGTCCTAAGCCAAGGTATCAGGAAACGTACAAGAAACTTGGCCCATATGTTCCTTTACTATGATCATTAGGGTCTATCCATTTCTGCATAAGTGTCCTTGCAGAGCTTCCGAGGGCATACATTCCCGTTACAGAAGATCGAACTTTCCTCTTGCCGGCATTCCCGCCTACTTCCCAAGCTTCCTGGAGGTAATTGAGCATTGAAGAGTATAGTTTGTCAAAAGCAGCGGATTCAGTAGGGTATCCTCCAGGTGGAACTTTAGCCATTGGATATGTTTCCGGGAAAGGGATAGCATCGCCTTCATACACCCATTTACCTGTTGAATCTTGTATCAATTCCTTACCATTATATATTTCAGCAAATTTGTAGTAGTGAGCAAATTCTTGTCTAGACTTGGGCTCTTCAGGAAGTACAGGCACTTCGGGTGAAGTGGATGTACCCTCACCTTGTTCTTTGATGATTTCAATTGCGTCTTTAGCATTCTGCAAGTTGTCAATCGCAAAAATATCGAAACTTCCTACTTTAGTTACTATTTGCTTATCTCCGGTAATATCGGAAGCAGGAAGTTTTTCAAACGCAGCTTCAATTGCGGTGTAGAAAAATCCAATTGTAGGATAGTCAACTGCCATTAGGGCAACTGGACCCCCTTCAGGGTATTCAATTTGCATAAAAACCTTATAAACATTGCCTGTATCTCCTGGAGTTAATCCTCCTAAGTAAACCTTCAGCTTAGGCCTAACGCCCCCCGGTAGCGGCCCGGGATATGTGGGTACCTTTTTGTTAATTACGGTACTACCCCCTATGCTAGTGAGCATGTTAGCGGCCAACGCCATATGAAGCATTTCCTCTATCACTATACTGTTTATTAGTGCATATACATCAGAACTTGAGTCTTTTACAGACCACATACCACATAAATATGGAGGAAGGGTTGCGAGTTCCAATTGAACAGCATTTTGTAAGGATTCTATTAACCAATTCTTATCATGTTGCTCTGGAGCAACTTTCATCAACTCTGTTATATTTCTCATTTGTATTCCTTTATTTAAGGTTATTAAAAATTTGTTTTGGGAAATTCATGTAATAAATGAAGTTGTTAATTTTATATTGGATTTTTATAATTAAATAATTGTAGCCATTTTCTTTATGGACACTACTTTCTTTTTCTCTTCGTAGGGAATAAAAATCTTACGACTCCATAACCACGACAAGATTTCTAATGCTTGATTTGATGGCATCTTGACCGACCAAGTGCTTATCAAAGTCTCTGCAGACTCTCCTTGCTTAAGTTCACCCAGCAAGGAAATAATGTCCTTTCCACCCAAGTAAGCGATTGGCCGTTTTAAAGACGGATGGTGCAAAGCCGGAGCAATGCTAATCATTTCATGTTGCATCACCGGCATGGGGTGTATCTTAGCTTGAGAGGAAAGCTGAATGCGATGTGAAGATTCTGGCCAAATTGCTTCAGGTTCTGCTTGAGGAGCAGTGACCTCAACATGCTCGGCTCGTTTTATCCAAAAAGGATCTGAATTAAGCTGGCTTACCTGTTGATAAGCTCCAGCCGTTCTTTCGGTAAATTGGTGAATCCGTTCCTCTTGACGGCTACAATAGAATTCAATTGCGTGTTTGTTATTTTCAGGATGTCGGAGAAGGGTATTTACCACAATAGCCGCTTGTAATGCAGATGTCATTGCAAGATGAACACCCTGTGAAGCAATTGGATCAACGCTCATGTTGGCATCGCCTACCCGTATGTAATTTTTACCGACAGGATCTGTGCTACATCTGCTGCTGGCATCACAACTTTCAATTGGACTAATTCGAGAACCTAGCTGACACGATTCTAACAAAGAAAACTGTTGAAACATTTCGAAATAATGCGATTCCAATCCCTCACTTTTACTTTGCAAAAAGTGTTTGGGATCCGTAAAAAGGTTGATGAGAGCCTTTCCACCATTTATTCGGGCAAACCAGAGCCAGGCGTCCTTACCAGCTTCAATAAAGCCGTCAAAGTCCGGAATTTTCTCCAAAGACCACTTGGCGTGCATAGCAAAAAGTGGAGGTGCCATTCTCGTCTTCTTTGCAGGTAATACATTGCTATTGCCAGTTGCATCAACTACAAATCGGGTCGAAATTTCTTTCCGCTCGCCTGCCATTTCATAAATGATCTTCCATCCTTCTTCAAAGGGGGAAAGGCTTTTAACCTTGGCGGGTTGTAGCACTGTGGTGCCCGCAGAAATTGCGTTTTGTAAAAGTATTTGATCAAAAATGCCGCGATCCACATGAAAACCGGGTTGTGGAGCCAAAATCGCTTCTTCCGTCTCCCATTTAACCACCGTTGTTTTTCGTTCTAAAAAAGCGGCTTCTTGTATTGCATCCTTCACTCCTATATATTCCAATACTGAATTAGTCTCGTCAGAAAGACAAATGCCAACATGCGACCGAGGAAATGCTTTACCCTCCAAAATACATACGGAATAACCAAGATCTACAAGTCGCCTGGCTGTTACACAACCAGCGGGTCCTGCTCCCATTACACAAATATCCCTGTCAAAAATGTGTGTCATCTTAGGTGGTTGAAGTGAGTTCTAAACTCTCTTGCCTGTCCCCCAGAATCCCTTTCAGAACCTCTGGCTGTGTGCTTGCTAGCTCTACATATAGTGTTAAACAATAGTGCAGCCACCCACGGATGTAATCGCAAGCCGGACGTCCACGTTTGATCACTTCATGATGACAACTTCCGCTACACATATAGCGAGCCCAACATGTGTTACAAGCTCCTTGCGCGGATAGACTACGCTCTTTTAGCCATTGGCTTTGTTTTTCGGGATCCACACCAGTTTCAACATTACCCATGTGTCCATCATCATCATTAACAAATCGGTGACAGGCGTAAAGTTCTCCTTTTGCAGAAACGCCCATATAACCTCCACCGGCTCCACAAGGATATTGTTCCCGCTGAAAATTATGAATTCGTTTTAGTGTGCTGATAATATTCTCTACTGGATACAATTTACCTTGACCAAGGCCTTCCTTAAAATGCTCACCACATGCAATCATTTGTTGAAGAAGCAGGTCAAAATCCGCTTGCTGCATTTCTTCTTTTCCAGTAGGTGATTTTAACACAGGAGAGAATTTAATGGAGTCGAATCCCATTTCCAGCAAGCCTTTCATTATTTCAGGGAGCCCTAAGTTTTTTGGCGTAACAGTGACTCTGGCTAAGACCATAAATTTTCGATCAGGAGTATCCACCAAGAGTTTCAACTTTTCTTTTACGTTTTTGAAACTTCCCTTGCCAGAGATATAAGGACGGAGGGTATCGTTCGTATCGCCTAATCCATCAAGGCTTACTGTTACCGTGAATTTGTATTGTTGGAAAAGCGCCACGTCCTCAGGACGAATAAGGGTTGCATTTGTAGTTATTGTGAAGCCAACACCAACATTGGTTTTAATAGACTGTTCTGCCGCGTATTTGGTTACTTCGTGTAAAGTTGATCGGTTAAATAAAGGCTCTCCTCCCATGAAAGCCAGGATGATTTTTCCACCTGCATCCACTTCCGACAACAGCCTGTCGACCGAAGCCTTTGCAATCTCCAGCTCCATGTTTTCAGCCTTTCCTCCAAAAGTGCCTTGTTCTGCATAACAATATGTACAGCCCAAATTACACTTCTGTGCAATTGCCAGGGAAAAAGCCCGAACCGGAACTGTGCTTGGCGGTTCCGATTCGGTTGAAATTTTGGGCAGTACTCCCATGGCTGAGGCCATCATACCTACCCGTTCAATATCACCAAAGTCCATGGCTACTTTTATTGCTTTGGCCATTGGTTCATTTACCTCGAGAATTCTTCCATGTTCCACATCAAGTAGAAACTTAGCATTCTCAGAAGAAAACAGGTGTACATTAGGTACTTTGGGGCCTGTAAAATGGGAGTTTAATGCCGGATGATTCATCATGTTGTACAATTACGCTCCGTTTCATCGAAGTTGATTATACGAGGATCTATAGAATCATTCCTTGACACGCCCATTTGATCTGCGTATTCGTTGATTCCGTCAGGAGTAGAAATCTTTGAAGTATTATCACATTTCTCTCTGAATAAAATTTTCGTGTCGCCAGGAGGCTTCGGTTGGGCAATTACCTTGTTAGGATATTCTGCGGTCCAGAAAGCGAGACATGCCACAAGATCACCTTGCCATGTTGAACAAAGGCCACTGGTCAGTTGTCCCGGCAGTGCATTTTGGGCGTCATATTTCGGGCGGATCTCAGACTTGCCAATAAGACCTGTTCCACTAGGGTAGAAAAGCTTTTTAATCTCGGCCTGATTTGTGAATTCTGTACGCCCCCCACTATAATCTAAACAGTTTTCTACTCCTGGAAAAAAATCACCATTCATGGTTGCGTTCATAGCTGCATCCATTTTTTCTCCTTCACCTGTCGGTGTAGATGGGTAAGGAATATTCAACATGTTAGAAGCACTCACAACCTTTGTCCATATCTCGTTGCCAAATGTCGGGTTGGATGGATTCAGTGTTCGTGCAGCTAAAAGCTCAGCAACATTAACATCTGGCGAATGCTCTTGCGAAGCGCAAATAACAGCTGCTGGAATTACTGGTAAATCGGTACCTGACAAGGCGAGTCCTATCGATCCATCAGAAGTTGTGTCTGAAGTATTAAGCGGATAGCCTTGATCTGCAGGGAAGGGTGAAATCTTTGATTGGGTTGTTTCTCGCACAACTCCCCCTTCTCCTGGTATAAAAAGACCAGTTCCATTAATGCTCCCTAAAGTGACCTTCTTAGTTGAATCAAAGGGGTTGATGCCTTCCAAATCTGTGGAATCACTTCCTGTAGCCGAACCCGTTGCGGTAATCGGACTTGTTTTTGGAGATCCCCCTTTTTGACCATAGTTATAAATTTTACGGTTGCCAAGACTTGCACTCCATGTAGCCTTGAGCTTCAAAGTTTGCATTGCTGCTGCCGTCAATTCACCCAATTCATTAAGGCTTTCGTCGTAAGCAAACACTTTGAATTGTACTGCCTGTCGTTTCATGGTTGGTACACGGTCTACATCAGACATGTATTTTCTATCAACCCGAGGAAGGGCCTGTTGAGCAAAAAACTCGTAGTAATAATCTGTATTAGTGCTAGGGTTGTTTGCAACGCGTGCAACACCAATCGCCGGATGGATTTTGAAGGCTGCCACATTCTTTAAATCATTTGGAAATGCCATCGTATTCTCCTTTAATTGTTTATAGTTTATTGTTAAAAAATAAGATATATGATCTCATTATGTTATCTGAAGTTTAAAGGTATAACGTACTGATTCCGTAGAAAACCCATAAATTAATTATTTATAATAAGTCTTTTCTTAAGAGAATTGCAAGAAAAAATTTTTACTTCGCCAAAAACAGGAACTTTCAGGAAAATAATTCATGCATAATTTGCAGTCCCTGGAACTATGAGAGCTTCTGATTTTAATGAGCATGGGGTTGTTAAATGGGGTCGTTCATTAGTACTTTTTGTCAAGTAAGCCGTACCACTCTCTGCAACTATAACAATGCAACCAATTTAATTTCAGTAAGATAAGTTAGTATTCAAAACTATAAAAGGGATGATGCATGTATTATGTTAATTGAAAACCTGTTTACCACTTTTACACTCTTTGATCCTTTTATGGACCCGCCCTGTAGAAATCACTACTCAGTAAAATCGTTAAATATAATAAACTATAAAAAAAATCAGATTTATTGGTTTTCCTCCTTTTTTCCTTCTCTTGTTATCCTTCCCCACCTATGAGATAAAAGCACTCAACTAGGAAACAAAACTCTTTTTGCTCTTAAACTATGATCAAATTTTGTTGATGAAATTGTCTTTAGAACATTTACCGGAATTAAAACGGGAAGAACTCATGGATGTGGTTCAAATTATCCTGAGCAGTTCCAAAAAAGCAGAAATAATTCTTCTTTTTGGTAGTCATGCAAGAGGTGATTGGGTTGAAGACCGCTATGTAGGAGAAGATGGTATTGTCTATGAATATCGAAGTGATTTTGATATTCTTGTAGTAACAGCTTCAGTGGGAGCATCACAAAAATGGGCTTATTGGTCCAGAGTTGAGGAAAAGTTGATTACAGCAGATTTTTATTAACGGAGAATAGAGTAAGGATAAATGGATATAGCTCAAAATTACTTTCAGGGATATTTCAAAAAAATTATGAAGTTGGTGATATCGACGATTCAATCTTCGTGATGGTAATAAAGCAAGGAATATATAATGCCACTGATGGAGATGAACAATCTGAATTGTATAAAGAATTGCTTAAGCATGCGATATTTGAGTATACAAAGGTATGGTTGGCTCAGGCAAAAGAAGAAGATTCTGATTTTAATATGGCTACTGAAAAAAAGGCTGCTTATGATACATTCATGAAATACTATGAGGAATCAGCATAATCCAACGTAGCGTAAATTAAAATCCATATAGCTTTATTCCCATCGACCAGGGAGTTTGGGCTTTGAGGTTATCCCTCCACACCAAGAATATCCTCCAAACGTTCATACTTGTTTTCTTGTACCCATTTTTCATAATCACCATTGTAGCCTACTTTTTTCTGTAAGTCAGCAACCCGAGATTGGATGGATTGAATCTGCTCTTCTGTTAACAGGTTTCTATCCCGATTAATAAAAGCGCCTCCATCGCTATTAATCAGACTATTAAAATCTTCTTGGGTCCATTTTAAAAAATCATTCATCACGTGATTCACAACAGTTCTGCCGTGAACTTCAGACTCCTTGATATTGCCACGTCCGGTCACAGCATTGCCAAGGGCGAATACATTTTCATATCCTTCCATCTTACCGGTATTTTCATTATCGATTAAAAACAATTCGCCTTTCATGGGGATTTTTTTCGTGGATTCCGGGATACTGCCAATTGAAGAAATAACCAGGGGACTCCTTACTTCAAATGTACTACCAGGGATTATTTTGACCTTGCCATCAATTATTTCAGACTTTTGAAAAACCAATCCGGCCAATCTGTCCTCATTTACGATTTTATCAACCGGTACACTGCAAGGTTGAAATCGAAAGCAATATTTTCTTTGGGCATTTTGTAAGATTTTTTGTCTAACCATCTGCGTCTTTTCCAATTGTTCCGGAGAAGCATTTTCCGGCGGCGATGCCAGAGGCATATCGATATCACGGCGGCGGTAATAGAGGGTACAGCCTTTGATCCCTAAATCTTCAAATTGTAAGCCAAGACCATCAAGGATCTTGGGAATCCCTTTTTTATCGAGGGAGAAAAGATTAGATTCAAAACCCCGTTTTTTTAAGACTGCCAGGGTGGACTCCAGCATCAGGATTTTCACAACATCAATAGATGCCAATCCACCTCCGACAACCACCGCGTCATCATGAATTTCATAGAGTTCCCGATCATAATCCGACTCATGATAATGATTGAACCAATCGACAAAAGGATTCTGATAATAGAAACCTTTACCAACATAATCATCAATTCCAGGTACCGTCATTGGCCGGTCTTTCCAGGCTCCTGTCGCCAGTAGTATTGCGCTAAATCCCCAATCATTCACAATCTCGTCAAAATCAATTGTTTCTCCTAACTTCATATTGGGGACATAATTCACATACTGCTGATTAATTTTTTCATCAATTTTGTTCTCTTCCTTATTTCGAAGTTTCACATGCCACTTAGGCAAACCATCTTCGATTTTTCCGTATGGCAGTGGATTTTTCTCAAAAACCACCGAATAAATGCCGCGTTGAGCCAATTGATGCGCAGCCTCTGAACCTGCACATGCGCCGCCAAAAATCGCCACAAAATAACCAGGGTGTAACTCCATTGATTAACTCCAAATTGACATGAATGCTTTTAACTTTTAACCTGTAACTCATCACGAATAATTTGTCTTAATAAAGTTTCTAAATCACGATTTTGAATATTGTCTTTCAATGCCTCATTGATTAATGTCTGGTAACCCCTACCGCCTGCCAGAGTCTTAAAATGGGCCACAATTTTAGCGTCAAGGAAAATATTCACTCGAACTTTTCCTTTGGGCAACTCTTTTCCACCAAATCGAATATTAGCTTTACGAATTTGATCTTCTGTTATCTCAGGGATATCAGATAAATCAATATGTTCTTCTTGCATTTCATCAGTAGCTACAGCAATTTTCTTCATAAATAGTAATACGTGTTTTAAAGTGGTAATAAACCCAAACTTATTCGGATTGCTTGATCAACTTGGTTCATTGTATCATCTGTTAAATAACCCAAATGTTTTGTTAATCTGCGTTTATCAACAGACCTGATTTGGTTGAGTTTAACCAGTGAGTCGTTTTTCATACCTCCTTCAGGGGCCTTAACCTCAACATCAATTGGATAAGTAGAGTTTCTGCCACTAGTTATAGGAGCTATTATAGTAACTGAACTATATTGATTGCCAACGTCATTTTGAATTATCACTGCAGGTCGTGTCTTCTTAATTTCAGACTCAATTGTCGGATCAAGATTTACGAGATATAGCGATCCCATCGTTTTGGATAGGGTATAGACGAGTTTATTCATTCTTATCAGCAAATTTAATATAAATTTTTGCTGGCGTTTTTCCATTCATTAACCAGGTTAGCATCATTTGTTACATTAGCCTGATAGCCGGATCTAAGTTGCCGTTTTAAAGTGGCCTTATTTAATCGTGTTGCATAACGCACGGCAGCTTCCTTAATAAAAGCGCTGCGAGATTTGAATCGCTTCTTTCGCCAGACACGATCAATAAATTTGACAGTATCCGATGGCAAAGTAATATTTAGTCGTTCAGTTTTATTTTCATTCATGATGAACTTATTTCCTTTCAAAATTACTAACCCGAATCCCAGGTTCCGGTGTGAATCATTTTACACATTAATTATACATCAAATGAATAAAAGTTTTTGCACTTTACTTGTCTTCCTTCGCTAACTCTCTCCTCAAAACTTTACCAACGGTAGTTTTCGGCAATGAATCTCTGAATTCAACGTATTTTGGTATTTTGTATTTCGCCAAAGAATCCTTACAATGGGTGAGAATATCTTCCTCAGTTACAGTTTGATTTTCCCTGATTACAATCCAGGCTTTCACTGATTCTCCCTGGTATTCATCCGGAATACCCGCGACACCAACCTCAACCACGGCCGGATGTGATGCTATGGCTTCTTCAACTTCTCGCGGCCACACCTGGAAACCACTTGGTTTGATTAGATCCTTTTTACGATCGACAATAAAAAGATAGCCATCTTCATCCAAATAACCCATATCACCGGTATATAACCATCCATCTATGATTGTCTCTGCAGTTTCTTCAGGTTGGTTCCAGTATCCTAGCATAAGTTGTTTCGCTTTAATTAAGATCTCTCCGACTTCGCCGGCAGGTTTGTTGCCCTTGCCGGTTTCGACGTCAACAATTCGTAAATCAACATCAGGCAGGGGTAATCCTACCGATCCTTCTTTATACTTGCCATTCACGGGTACAAAAACACCCGCCATCATCGATTCAGTAAGGGCATAGCCTTCAACCATTGACCCTCCGGTAACAGCATCGAACCGTTTCTTTGTTTCTGCCATCAACGGCGCCGCACCGGAGATACATACCTTGATTGAGGTAAAATCAACTTTTCTTGACTGCACATCTTTATTGCCTAAAAGTGCATTGAAAATAGTGGGCACCCCTGGTAAAAGTCCGGGTTTAAACTTTTTAACTGTCTTAACCAAATCATCAATTTCCCGGGGATTTGGTATCAGAATAAACGGATGCTTGCCCACAATAGATTTTCCCATTACCGCCACATTGCCGGCTACATGGAATAGCGGAAATGTTCCCACATGAGGATCTTGCCATTCAACAAGCACCCCACTAAACCATGCATTCAATTGGCACGCTGCCATAAAAATGCCACGATGAGTTCCAATAGCTCCCTTGGGAGTGCCGGTCGTTCCTCCTGTAAACAATAAAATGGCAGGGTCATCTTGTTCAATGCCAACATCTGGCTGGCCAGTATTTTGATGTTTTTGCAAAAGATCGTTAAACCAAATGTCATCATCGCTAAGAGTGATTCGATGGCCCTCTTTCTTTTCTTTCGCAAGGGTGAATAATACCCGGAGAAGCGGGGGGAGAAATTCTTTGATATTCGTAGCGATTATTTTTTTGAGGCCACAATTAGCCTGGATCGATTTTAAGTTTTTATAGAAAGGTGTTAAAACCACTACAATTTCCGCACCACATTCCTTAATCAATTCTTCTAATTCGTCCACTGTGTAGAGGGGGTTCATCATCGCGGCAATGGCACCGGCTTTCCAAGCGCCAAACTGGGCAATCATTGCTTGAGGACAATTCGGCAGAAGGATTGCGACTCGATCTCCTTTTTTCACGCCCAGAGATATTAAACCATGGGCAAAATCGCTGCTTAACTGGTCGAATTCTCTGTAGGAAATTTTATTTCCTTTGAATATAAAAGCAGTGTGGTCAGGTCGTTCTTTAGCCGTCTCGTTGACTATATCTACTAAGGTCTTATCCGGGTAGGGTTCTAAACTGTGCGGAACACCTTCGTCATAACTATTTAGCCAGGGTTTATCAGACATATCATTCCTTCCATTTTAGTACGCCAACTTTGACCAGGTCATCGATGTATCGAGCGATTACTTTGGTTTGAAAAAGATTGAATTCAGCACTCATGGCATTTCGGATTTCCGAGACAGTCCGTTTACCATTAATGAAATTGACCAATTCAAACCTGTGGGTTCCATTCAGTTTAAACTCACTGGATCTATACCAGGCAGATTGATTTGCAGAAAGTTCACTCTCGGGTAAACCGAAATCAAGCGGCCCCCTGGTTAATCGAATCGGTACTCTTTTATCTTCATTTTCTTTCACAGACCCATTGGTGCTGATAGATGATGAAATACTTTTTAATAAGATTTTATGCTGTTGTTTGAATTGCTCGATTATCGCGTTAACGACTTGTTTTATTTTTGTTGACTGGTTGAATTGAAGTATTGAAGAGATGGCTTCTATTTCCCAATTTAAAGCATGGTTTAAGCCATTCTTTGCTTCAGGCAAACTTTGATTATGGATTTTCCTTGCCATTGCTCCCATTCTTCCCGCTCCATTAGAGCCCGAAAGGTAAGCAAGATCAACGCCTTGATCCGTTTCCAGGTTGGCTAAATACCACATGGTTCCGGTAGCGATCAATTCACACCGTTCCAGCTCCACAGGATCGATTTTATCCGGGGTATCCTCGGAAGTATGGTGGGTATAATCCGGCGAGTGGCTGAACATTACACCAGGAATTTTGCGTTCGATGAACATCATATGATCACTGCCTCCGCTATAGGAAGTCACTCTGTAATTAAATTTTGAAAGGCTTCCCCGCGAAGTCCGGATGTTCATCCGATCTACCATTTCCGCCATATTAGCCACCACGTCATTTACAATAGAAGGAATCGAGGCAGGCGTTCTGGTTAGTATCAAACTGGAATGAAGCAATTCAAGATTTTCCCCCACCATATCCATATTCATATTCGCTAAAAATTTACCACCGAGTGCAGGGCCGGTCATCTCAGGATGGGCATCGATATAAGCCATGGTTCCGTACCATTCCGGGATCCAGATAAAGCGGAACGATCGCTTGGGACGGGGTAATCGGCCGGAATCGATCAATTCATGCAAGGTTCTTGCGATATCCAGCAATGCTGCCGAACCGCTTGCATTGTCATTCGCCGATTCCTTTGGATGATCCAGGTGAGCTGAAAAGACCAACTCTTCTTCAGCTAACTCAGAGCCGCGAATGTATGCAACTGGGACATCCATAAAGTATGATTCTAATCCAATTCCTTTTACTTGCCCTCGAACCACAACCTTTTTACCGGAAAGCAATAGATTCTTTAATTTCTCTCCCTGCCTATTGGTAAGATTAAATCCAAACGTTACCCGGTCCAACTCCCCAGTTTTCGGCCACATGCCGGTATAAGCCAGCATGTCCGGATATTCTTTGGCTCTTCCATCATCTAAATAGCAAACCACTGCTTTTGCGCCAAATTTTAGGACGGCTAACCTATGAACAGATCCACCATATCCGGTCGCCAGAACGATTTTACCAGACACATCTTTGCCATCGTAATTTGCATCACTGGTACCGCGACCGACCCATACCAGTTCCGCCGTGACATCGCCAGGATTTGAATAGGTAATTACACTCATGGCAATTTCCGGGTAACCAACGATCCGCTCGTCGTAGGGTTCGATCATTCGCAATTCACCCCATTCTATGTCCCAGCCAGAAGGAGATTGCCAGGTTTGGTATTTGACTTTACCGTCGGATTTGAAGGATTCGATAAAGGCATCCTTTTCGCCGTAGCCAAATCCTTTTAGTTGTTGCAAGACATAATTAGCAGCATCTCGATAACCACGCGAACCCTGGATACGATGATGCCTGGTTATTTGAATGACGTGGTCCTTGGCCAGTTCGCCACTTAAAGATTCGTGCAGTAAATCACGAATTTCTGTAGAAAGTAGCTGGTTGTTTTGTTGGCCAAAGCCAATATTTACGAGAAGCAAAGTTAAGACGATTATATTAGAGATAGTTTTCCGCATAATAATACCCTTATATTATATATAAATATATTTATATTAAAATATCAAAAATCACTTTTAAGTTGATCATGATGTTACCTTCATGACAATTTCACGTCGTAGATTACTAGAACAGTTCCAATTGTATTCTATTTGTTTTTAAATGATTAAAAGCTATTTGTACATGTTTTTCTTGGATAAGTTGGTGTTTACGCTCCGACCAATTATGAATGACCTTTGTAACTTCTTTGAGTTTGATCCCAGGATTCACTTTAATTATATAATCTACTGAAGTCAGTACTTCAAGTGCTAGCGCAGACTGAAATCCATCGATCAAATCTGTTAACCTTTTCAACCTGTTTTTTTGCTCCAATGTCAGTTTATTATTAACGAAATCTTTAACCTCATTGAATTTATTATATTGCAATTCCAATGATTCAAAGGCTTTTATATTCATTTGCTCTAAGCCGTTAAGATACTTGCCATTAAGATAATGTAACGTGTGTCCAACTTGGACACTATAAGGCCCGTAATGGCTTGCCTTAAATCTTAATCGATTAAGGCTTTTTTCTCCAAGACGCTGTAATAAATAAGCTAATTTGTTTGCAACAAATAAGCTGGAAATCTCACCCATCGATTCATAGTAAAACATGGAATATAATAACATTGCTCTAGCTGGTGTCAATTTGGTATTTTTGGTTGTTTCTTGCGTTTTTAATATCGTTTTTATGATGTCACTTGGTTCATATATAATAATTTGGATATCCGTTAAGGGTTTAAGGTGTTTATCCATTAAAGATTTTATCTTGTTCCATTGTAAACCGCCGTTCCCACATCCTAAAGGTGGAATCGCTATACTTTTAATTTTTTCTTGTTGAATTACTTTTACTAGTTCTATTAATCCTTTTTCTATGTATTCATATCTAGAATTTTTGAACCATTCAATTTTAGTTGGGAAATTAATGATGACTATTTCTCCGTTGAGTGTTGCTTCTCTAAATACTAATAACCTGCCAGGCTGAAGCCATTTATTCTTACAAGCTTTCAGATAATATTTATAGTTGCCTGGGAAAGTCTCTTTAAATTGCAACGCAATTCCTTTTCCCATAACTCCAACAGTATTGACTGTATTCACTAGCGCCTGAACTGGTGCTTCAAGCAAATTTCCTTTTGTGTATTCAATCATGATAATACACCTTATTTTGGTTGTCAACTGAAACTGTTATTGAAAGGTTAAGCCTTTGCAATATTTCCTCAATTAGTTGTTTTCTTGTGTCGTCCTTTACTAAGATTTTTTCAATATAAATAACCGGTACATGGTCTTTGATTAAAAACTCGGCTTGCTTTCGGCGCATACGATCGTGATCTTCTTCAGTTTGTTTCCAAATTCTTAATTTAACTACATCCCAATCGATTTTATCCAAATCTCCTAAATCAACGAAGTGGCCTGAAAGTGAATTTTTAGCATGTCCATCAGTAAAGAACCATTTTTTGCAATTATCCAATACATCTTCCAGTTTGCAAACAAAGTAAATTATTTCATGTTGTAACCACTTGGTAATCCCCCGAAATCCCGTTTTGATATTTAACAGCATAGGTGAATGACCCGCGAAATAAAACGGGACATAATCACCAAGACTACCATGATCCTGTAGACTAACTGGATAATCATGTCGTTCTGTTATCAGTGTGTTATCTCCAATATTTATATAATTAGGATCAAAGTGCGGTGATTGTCGTGTATACATACCGTTTTTAAGAATATATTCTACATTCTTAAAATGTACAATTCGATATAGCCGAATGGTTTTCGGTACATTGCTATGCATTAACTTATTGTCTTTTGTGAAATCTAAATCTTAATATAACTATTCTTTCTTCTAGAATTCTCCCAACTCAAAAACCGTTCAATTTCACTTTTAAGTGAAGCAAGTACATAGGTAATCACCGCTACATCGTCCAAGAACCCGGAAAATGGAATTACATCAGGAATTAAATCAAATGGATTGAGAAAATAAAGTAACGACGAAGTGGCTGCTACAATAGCTTTTTTAGGAATCTGGCGATAGGTGCCAGCACTCCAGGCTTTTATTAAACGAACCAGAACATTTATATCTTCCATCCGATCGTTCAGTATATCTAAACTGCGAATTGCCTTTTGTCTAACCTGCTCTAATAGTTCTTTCGTTTTTTCTTTATCACGCAAAATACCAGCAGCTGATTTCAGCGCTGAAAAAAATAGTTTTATTTTATATTTTTGCATATTTAGAGATTTCTAAGTTACCGCAAAAGATTTCATGGAGTAATTCTGATAAAGGGAATCGGTCATCACTTCTTTCATCCTCATAACTGCCTCGAACAATTCAATGTAAGAAATATACAAAGGCGAGACACCCAGGCGTATGTTATCGGGTTTGCGAAAATCAACGATGACATTTTTTGCTTCGATCAGAGCACGGCAAATACCGGGCGCTTGTTCATGGCTTAAAGATATGTGAGATCCAAGATGACTAGGCTCTGTCGGTGATTTTAGAAAAAATCCAAGCGGCTGCAAAATTTCTTTATATAAGTAGATTAAGTATTGAATCTGTTTGATTGATTTATCTCGTATCCGCTCTATACCGGCTTGGTTGATTAGATCGATCGCCGGTTCGATGGCAGCGAGGGAGAGAATTGATGGGGTACCGGTCAAGAAGCGGCGAATCGAATCTGCTGGTTTAAATTCTAAATAAAACTCAAAAGGCTGTTCATGACCAAACCAGCCGGAGATTGGATTTTCCAAATTCTGTTGAAGTGCTTTTCTAATATACAGAAAAGCCGGAGATCCAGGACCCCCGTTCAAATATTTGTATGTCGAACCGACAGCAAGGTCAACCTCCCAGTTATTGAGATGGATTGGCACAGCGCCAACAGTATGGCTAAAATCCCAAAGCGCCAAAGCTCCGTTTTGTTTTGCAATTTGGGTTAAAGATTTAACATCATAAATATATGCGCTTTTAAATACCGCGTGGCAAAGTGTTACTAAAGCGGTGTCAGAATCCATTGCATTTTGAAGCTTCTCGACTGGTCCATCGATTTCGTCTTCGGAGGAAATAATTTGCAATTCATGATTATCTCCCATCGACTGAATCGCGCTTCTTAAAATATAAACATCCGAAGGGAAATTCAGGTTATCAGTCAGGATCTTTTTTCGGCCCGATTGGTTTTTGAGTGCCGCCATCACAAGTTTAAATAAATTGATTGATGTCGAGTCGGCGATCAGGACTTCATCTTCATTTGCGCCAAGCAATTTTGCCAATTTAGTACCGATGCGGCTGGGTGAATCGTACCATCCTTCGTTCCAGCCTCGGATGAGTCTTTGACCCCACCCATTATTGATAACATCCTGGACATGCGCTTGGGATGCCTTTGGTAATCGCCCAAGGGAATTTCCATCCAGATAAATTAAATCCGGTTCATCGATGACAAACAACTGTCGATATTCGGCTAATGGATCTTCTCTATCGAGGCCAATTGCATATTCTTTGTTTTGAGAAAAATCCAAATAAAAACTCCTGTTCACCTTCAGTTCTTAAGTGAACTAGTTAAAAGATTCCTAATTATCATCGCAATATTCGTCATTAATAGTCATTCAGTCAAAGACACAAATGACTTAACGAGAACCAAATGACAGTTCATAATCAGAATTTGATAATTCATTTATGTTCATTCTGAGACAGACGTTATTTTGGAATCATTCCACTAGTTAGCTTAGGCCTGTAATACTTCACGCAAGGCACTCACACAATATAAAACATTCTTCTTGCTGGAGGCATGGCCCATCAAGCCAATACGCCAGATCTTGCCGGCCATTGGTCCAAGTCCGCCGCCGATCTCTAGTCCAAATCGGTTGAGCAAAGTACTTCTAACGGCTGCATCATCAGCGCCCCTCGGAAGGCTTACGGCATTTAACTGCGGTAACCTTTCATTCTCCGGAACAAAGAATTGTAAGCCCATAGCTTCAATTTCTTTGCGAAATTCCTGATGATTTTCCTGATGCCTTTGCCAGGCTTTTTCGAGCCCCTCTTCCTGTAAAATAAGCAAAGCTTCATGAAATCCATAGAGAGCATTTATGGGCGCTGTATGATGGTAAGCTCGTTTTCCGCCGCCGCCCCAATAGGCGGTCACTAAATTCAAATCTAAAAACCAACTCTGGACTTTTGTTTTGCGGTTTTTTACCAGGTCCATTGCTTTTTCATTAAAGCTGATCGGAGATAAACCCGGAGTACAGGATAAACACTTTTGACTGCCGGAATAGACAGCATCAACTCCCCATTCATCAATTTTTAAGGGAATTCCGCCCAGGGAGGTAACAGCATCAACGATTGTTAAGCAGCCATATTCGCGGGCTAGCGAAGTTAATAATTTTACGTCCGATTTTGCACCGGTTGAAGTTTCAGCATGAACAAACGCCAGAATTTTAGCATCAGGATTAGATTTAAGTGCGGCTTCAACTTTTTCTGCATCTACGGCCCGGCCCCAATCGTCCTCGACCATTATTGCCGCAGCGCCGCAGCGTTCAACATTTTCTTTCATTCGACCGCCAAAAACTCCGTTTTGGCAAACGATCACTTTGTCGCCGGGTTCGACCAAATTCACAAAACATGCTTCCATGCCGGCAGACCCGGGGGCTGAAACAACCATTGTCATTTCATTTTTAGTTTGAAAAGCATATTGTAACAACTCTTTGGTTTCATCCATCATTCGAATGAATTCCGGATCTAAATGTCCGATTGTGGGTCGAGACATCGCTTGTAAAATTCTTGGATTGACATCTGATGGCCCAGACCCATTAGAACCCGGGTTGGTGGTTGGAAGGATGAAATATTCGCCATAGAATTCTCCTGGTTTCGATTTTGTGATTCATTTAAAATCGCATGAGTCTGGTTAAATTGCAAGAACTATTTTGATGGTTAATCCACAAACTTTAAAAACCAAAGTGGAGTTTTCAGAAATAAAAATGACATTTCAAATTGATTGTAACAATTTAAACTTAAAACGATTATATACACTACGCACATAATATTTTTTCTCAATAATTATCATCACATTTATTAGTTTTAATTCTTGGTTAGAATTAAGGATTTACGATATGATAAAGAAGTTTTTTGATCAAATAAACAGGTTTCCAATCATATTTCTTTTTTGGATATTCCCAATGGCAGCTTTTTCCCAAAGCCGGATTATCACGGATGGGGAGTTTAGCGATTGGGACTCTTTGCCTACCGTCCACCAAGATCCAGCCGGAGATATGAACACTGGTGCGATCGATTTTGGTAAAATCTGGATGTCCAATGATGACGAATATCTGTTTATCCGGGTTGAAGTAGGTGATGAAATTAACCTGCAGGATTTGAATGACATCCATATGTACCTGGACACAGACAATAACCACACGACTGGTATTCAGATAAACACGATTGGAGCTGAACTGGTTTGGCATTTTGGTGGTAGGAAGGGGCAGTTTTATGTTGGCAGCAACATCATTGGAATTCGGCATTCTAATATTGGCATTGTGACTGCACCTACTGTTTCATCTACTGAATTCGAAATTGTTTTAAGTCGAACCGCAAAGCCATTTCAGGAATTTGAGCTTTTCCCACAAGAGTCCATTAAAATTCAGTTTGCAAATGGCGGCGAATATACGGATTTTTTACCGGATCTGGGGCAAACTATTTCTTATGAATTTACTTCTCAGACTTCTCCTGAATTACCGCCAATTTACGTTGAGAAGCAAGACGATAACCACTTACGCATTCTTAGTTACAACGTAGAGAGAGATGGTCTCTTTGCAATCACCAGGAGAGTAGCATATTCAAGAATTTTAGGTGCAATTGAGCCTGAGATCATTGGTTTCCAGGAGATATATTCTAATACCGCAGCTCAAACACTTCAACTGATCGGTACAATTTTGCCTTTGCCAACCGGACAAAATTGGCATGCAGCTAAAATTGACCCGGACATCATTGCGGTCAGTCAGTACCCAATTAAGAGTTCGTATGCAATTCAGAACAATGGCGCATTTATCATTGACTTGCGACCAAAACATAATTCGGATTTGCTTTTTATTGTCGCTCATCCACCCTGCTGTGACAATAACCAGGGACGACAATTTGAAATTGATGCGATGATGGCGTTTGTCCGTGATGCCAAAACTCCGGGAGGCCTGTTAGATATCGCTCCAAATACACCGATTATTATTGTTGGTGATATGAATTTAGTAGGTCTCGCACAACAATTGAAAACGTTACTTACCGGAGACATTTTGTTTACCCAGCAATTTGGACCACTTTTTTCTCCTGATTGGGATGAAAGTGACTTATCCAAATTATTCCCTATGCAGGTTGAATCTCCCTTTGTTTTTACATGGTGGGACGAGAGCAGCTCTTTCAGTCCAGGGAAACTTGATTATATTATCTTTACTGACAGTGTTCTGGAACCGGAAAACGGTTTCGTCTTGTTTACTCCGGCTTTATCATCAAATTCACTAAATTCATATGGTTTAGAATTTGGTGATACAATTGAAGCATCTGATCACTTACCCGTTGTTGGTGACTTCTCTTTAAAAATGACTACAGATGTCAAAAATGAGGATTATATTCAAGTACCAAACAATTTCAAATTAGAACAAAACTATCCAAACCCTGTTTTTTCTTCAACCACAATTTTATTTACGCTTGATAAAAAGGCCATGGTAGATCTGTCAATTTACAATATACAAGGACAACTAATCCGCAAATTAATCACAGGGGAATTGACAAAAGGCCTCTATGAGTTTAATTGGAATGGAACAGATTTTTCAACAAAGCAGGTTGGCAATGGGCGATATTTTTACCGGCTTACAGTTGATGGAAAAAAAGTGCAGAACCAGATGATCCTCATGAGGTAAAATTAACTTCTAGCGTGTCATAACCAAGATCAAGATCAATCCTTCGCCTCGTGCCAAACCTTCTATCGCTTTACCGATAATTACTCCTTCACAAGCTTTTACTTCGACACAACGCTGGGCATAACCAGGTTTATTGGACATCATTAGCAAGTTTCCGGGAAATATTGATCCATTTTCAGTTGTGGCTTTCACCGGAACTCGTCCCATTAGAGCCAGCATCGGTTTACTCTCAATAGTCAAATCCTTCGTTGTCCCCATATAATCACGACGATTTCCTAATGTAAATCCCGGGCTTGTTGTGATTATACCAGCAATCAACTGACTGTTGCCGCGAGCTTTTCGATAATACCCCGGTTTATTCGGATCCAGCTCCACTACATCACCGGATTCAACTTTCTCAGAAACATTGATACGCTCAGCCATATCAGCTCCACTACTTATAAAAGTATTCTTCGTAAAGACGTTGCCAGAGGAGCGTTCAACACGAAATACCATGTCATCTAGGGTGGGTAGAAGAGCCGCATGGGCATTGATACGTCCGGCGCCTAATTTTCCTGCAAAGGATGGATTCTTTTGATCCAAATCATCAGCTGTATTTTCAATTTGTGCCTGAACGTCAAGAGGAGTCCAATCAGGATGTTCGGCAAATAACAGTGCTGCAACACCACTGACGTGTGGAGCAGACATCGAAGTTCCACTTACTAATCCGTACTGATTGCTTCGCCAAGTGCTGAATATGGATGAACCGGGAGCTGATATATCTACCCAGTCACCAAAGTTAGAAAATCCTGATTTGTGGTCATTGTGGTCTGTACTAGCCACCGCGAAACTATTTTCGAAATTGGCAGGAAAAAAACTTGGATCGTCATCACTATTATTGCCCGCAGAAGCGATAAAAAGAGCGCCTAAAGAATTTGCATGATTGATTGCATCTTGAAGAGTTTGCGAAAAAAAATCTCCACCCCAACTATTATTAAAAATTCGTACTCCGTTATTGGTACCATAATAGATGGCTTCGACGGCTTTAACATCTCCTTGACCGGATTTTCCAATAGCTTTCAATGCCATTAGACGCCCATTCCATGAAATACCCGTGATACCAATATTATTATCGCTAACGGCGCCCACAATACCGGCAACATGAGTGCCATGTCCATGATCATCCATAGGCTTATTTTCCTCGTTAACAAAATCCCAGCCATTAATATCATCAATATATCCATTACCGTCATCATCTATCCCATTGTTTTTAATCTCTCCATTGTTCGTCCAGATATTTTTTTTAAGATCAGGATGATTGGTATCGATTCCTGTATCCACAATAGCTACTATAACATTTTTGTTACCTTTCTGAATTTCCCAGGCTTCCGGTGCATCGATATCGGCATCTTTAGATCCACCGGTTTGTCCCGTGTTATGCAATCCCCACTGCTTTGAAAATTTCGAATCTCCTGGTAAAATATCGTCGATTCTGTAAATATAGTTTGGTTCAGCATAAACTATATTCTCATTGCTATTTAAGACAGCCAAAATATTATTCATGTCAATTTCTTCGGAAAAGGTAAGCCTAACTAAGGTAGACAACTCTGCCAAATTTAATGTTTTCGGCATTTAGTCTTTGGCCGGTTGGTGAGCGAATGAACCGTGGAATAGGGACAATTGTTTCTGTTTCAAAAGATCCAAACTGTTTTAGCAATTCACTCATGCCGGCAATCCGTAACAATGCAGTTTTTTCCGATTTTATTAAATTCGTACGTTTTTGCGGATTTCTGGGTTTCTCGGCAAGGGGTTGAAGCGTTTTTAGTATTTCAGGAGTAGGTTTGAATTTTACTATAATTTCACCTGGCACGTAAGCCTGATTTGTTTTGCTATTTTGCTGAGCAATTGTTCCAAAAGGTGTAATAACTATGACTAGCAAAACAATTGCATAATGGAAGAAATAATAAGTCCGGAAATTTCGTTTAAATGAAATTTTGTTCATATTCTTTAAAATATTAAGTGAATCACAATACGACCTTGGGATGGTTCTACAGCAGAAGAATTTATAACGAAGTGGTTCCTTGGGGATGCAATTACTTATAAGTTTTGCATTTTAGATATTAGGTTGTCAATGGCGTAGAACCATAAATTGTTCAATCCAACTATTGAATGATTTGGAAGTTTATTAAATTCAATTGGGATACTAAAACGGAAGTTACTGTTTTATCTATAATTATTAAATACTGTACTTAAAAATAGGTTAATTATAAGTAATGTCGTTTGTTGATGACAAATAGTCACAAAAAACAAAATTTCCAAAGAGAAAAAATATTTTGTTTTTTATTCATTGCATGACTGAAAAACTAAAACAGTTGCGGCAGTGTGCAAAATGTGGGAACCTGTTTGTATTTCAAAGGCTCTCCGGACGATGCAAACCAAAACACCTATTGCCATGAATATAAATGAAGTACTGATTTTTCTTGTGGCTATCCTTGAACTTAAATTATAGCTCCGAAAATCCACAAGATTGGGATTGTGAATAACCAAAAGTTCAAATCCACGTTCATTTGGATAGGCAGTGTAAGTGTCAATAAATTAATAATTTATTCTTGAAACCCCTTTGTAAAAGCTCTATCATACCGATATGGTATTTATTGTCTTCAGTAAAATTCGTAATACGAATTGAAATTGGGTTTTCTTAGTTCTGTGATCAGTTAATATTCAAAAAATTATGCCAAATTATTCAGTTGATTACCAAGTTACTACAAAAAACACTGTTTTTGCTCTCTTACAATTCCTTAATGTTTTTGAATTCGATAGAAACTTAATTCACTTTAAGCACACTCTCATCTAACGCGCACAATGGGTTAAGGTAGGATATGCATAGCCAAATCAAAGATTTGAAGATGACAACATTTCATGGAGAATCAAATGTAAATAAAACAGGATTAATTGCAGACGATCTTGTTTTTGGTGCAAATTCCTCCATCGTTATCCTGGACGGAAAACACCACTTTCGCGAAGTCGAAATAGACAATCCAAATCTTAAAGTATATATGTGTGGTCATTTGATCAATGCAGACATTCTGGAAATCTTACAGAGCGACAGACTTTGTAATGCATTCGGAAAATTTATTGTTTTGATCCACGATATTCAAAAGGATACTCTTACCATTCAAAATGACCGCTATGGTATGATTCCGTTCTATCAATCAACAGCCAATGATAGTCTTTTTTATTCCACTCGAATAAAAACACTTGTAAAACGCGGAGTGGTTATGAATAGGCTTAATTATTCGGCTTTGAGTGACTTATTGGCATTCGATGTTCCCTTTGGAACTAAAACGCTGGTTACGGGTATTCATTCGATTGAGTCCGGCATTTCCATACAAATCAGTCTATCTAATAGGAAAGTCAAACAAAATCGACGTTGGGAACCTGCAAAAGCTCTGATGCAGGAAAAGCTTCCCTTCAAAGAACTTTGCAACGAGATGTTCCATACTTTTGTGGAAGGATTTGAGAACTGTACTGCTGGAAGCGAATTAATAGGAATCACTCTTTCTGGGGGTATTGATTCCCGGTGTTTTCTAGCAGTTGGGCGATCCCTTGATGTACCAATGGCTGCATACAATTACAGTGTGCCTGGCAGTCGAAGCTGGAATTATTCCCAGCGGATGGCAGATATTAGTCACATCCCATACCATTCCCACCCAGTTGGCTCAGACTTTGCTAAGGATTATACTGCACGTATACAGGGTGTGATTTCCTTAACAGAAGGAATGACTTTCAGCTCAGAAGTCGAATGTCATTGGCTTCGGGAACAAGTATCCGGGGTGAATGCAATGCTCCATGGAACGTTTGCTGAACTTTCCAAGCTCTCATCAATGCACTTTTATTACCTGGATCCACATCTTTTAGGAAAAAGGAGAACCTCGATCCCAGATGTCATTTGGAGGCGATTCGCTCCTTCGTTTGAGAGAAAAATACAGGTGTTTTCAGAAGACGTTCGAGAACATCTCAGCCAGCAAGCAAAGAGGAACTTGCAAGAAAAAATAGAAAGCCTTGATGAGTCACTAACAGTATCAGAAATCATGCAGATCCTTTACATTGAGGAATTTATCTCTAAGGTAGTGAAATATAGTCTCTACATATGGGATGATCGGTTGCCAACGCATTTCCCGTTCGGCTATCCAAAATATATCGATCTTCTCTTACGTGTACAGCCCAAAGATAAGATGAAACAATACTTTCAGATGGATTTGCTTAAACGAACAGCTCGCGAATTATATGAATTTCCAGATGCAAATACCGGGGCACGCGTAAATGCTCCCGAGTTGTGGAATATCGTTCTTCGGTTAGCTGACAAGGTTCGGAGAGTTCTGAACGTTAGTAAGATTGCTCTCGACCATTCAGACCAACTGACCTGGTTTGCGCTTACAAAACCAAGCCCCGAGGAGATTCTCCTAAAGGACAACCTTGACAAAATGTTCGATCGGCATCAACTATCAAAGTTGCTGGAACAATATTGTGGTATAAACGGCCGTCATCCAGGTATTCCATTAAAAGGAAACATCGAACGGAAAAGAGGGGCAGTTACGCTAGAGAAAATACTTCTTTTCCAGCTATGGAGGGAGTACATTGAAGCTTAGATAATTATTGATATTGCTGTTAGTCTCACCTGAAGCCAATCTTACTGATCTGCACATAACATCAGATAAAAAATACGTTAGTTATAAGTGGATTTCTAGCTGAACAAACACTCTTCATATCCTTTGAGTATTTTTTATTGTGAGTGAATATTTACGTCTTTTCATATGTTTTTGAGAAAAAGTTCAATTTTTTTTGGTTTAGAATTAAAAATTCTGAAGCACAACTTATTGAATATTTAAGGTTGTTTGTTTTTTTTCTAGAACATCCATACAAAGAGCTTCCAATTCTTTTGCCTTTTGTTCCCAGGTATGGTTTTTCTCAATATACTTTCTGGCTGTTTTTCCAATCTCCAATCTCTTGTTTTTATTATTACTCAAGTCCAGAATAAGATTTACAATTTCATCAATTGAACCAGGCTTAGTCAAAAATCCATTCTCCCCATCTTCTATCAATTCACATATTTGGCCCAACCTACTAGCAATGACTGGTTTTCCGCAAGCCATATATTCATAGACCTTTACAGGAGAATAATAAAAAAATTCTAGTTCTGGGTATGGCGCTAAAACAATGTCCATGATCGCCAGATACGGAGAGACTTTATCGTGATCAATTAAACCAGTAAAAATAACTTTATTTTTAAATTCATCAACCTCAAGAGCTTCTTGAAGCATTTTTTGCATTGGCCCACCCTGACCCATTAAAAGAAATCGAATATTTGGATTTTCTCTTAATGTCCTTTGAATCACTATAGCAAGGTTATCGACTCCATGCCAATAATGGAATGAGCCAGAAAATCCGACGATAATCTCATCGGTGAAACCAAGAGAATTTTTTAATTCAACATCTAAATCGGGTGTGAATTTTTCTATATCAACGCCATTGCTGATCATTGTTAAATCTTCTGGAGCCTTTCTTTCTTTAATAAAATGTTTGCGGGCATCATTGGAAACACAAAAAGCCGCATCCGATAATTCGAAATTTTTTCTTTCAACAAATTCTGCTAAACCAGGATATCCTTTATATCTACCATTAAAAGTTCGCGCCTCATACACCATCGGTGTATCAGCTTCGATGATAGTAGGAACATTCAGATATTTTGCCGCAATTAGTGAGGAGAACGAATAAAGATCTAAGCGACTTATAAGTAAATCCGGTTTTTCTTGTTTCAAAATACGAATATCGCCTGGAATATAGGTGAAATTTGACAAGAATTGTTTTGGATCGTGAAGATATTGAGCAAGGAATTTCTTGATAGAACCCTGATCTAAAACATAGACATTTGTATTTTTCACAGATGGTTGTTTTTTGCGCCAATGTATCGTAACTTCGTGCCCCAATTGTACTAGGCTCCGCATCAATTCAATTGCTTTTATAGTAGAACCGATGGAGCTGCCAAGTAAATCATAAAGATAATTAAAGTATGTTATTTTCATTCAAAGTATTCAAAATTCAATTATTTAAAACACTATCATAAACTTCCATTAATATCTTATAATGCACTTCTGAGCTATGCTTTTCTTCCACAAACAATCGAGCTTCTTTCCCCATATTTACTATTTTTGACTTATTTTCTACCAAATAATCAATTTTTTCAGCTAAATCGTTACAATTTCCAGCTTCGAACAGAAGGCCAGTTCGACCTTCAATAATTTGCTCAGGGATACTTCCGATGCGTGAACCTATGATAGGTTTTCCCATTGCAAAACTTTCATAATTACTATTCGGGCTATTATCATAATGGATTGTTGGGCAGATTGTAAACATAGCATTTTTTAATATTTCTTTAATTTGAGGGAGTGGTTTGTATCCCAAAAATTCCACATTTTTTAGTTTAAAGCCATTAATTAATTCTCTAACTTCTTGTCCTTCATGAGCATTGTAATCGCCAATCATAAGTAATTTTACATTTGATTTAACCTGATCAAATGCTTTCAGTAAAATATGGGAGCCCTTTTCAATTGCGAATCTACCTACATACACAATATAATTATCCGACTCATAGCTCGGTTTATATTGGCAGATATCGATAAAACTTGGAAGATATACAATCTTATCTTTTGGGAAACCGTTTTGAATCATTTTTTTCTGCAGAAAAAAAGATGGCACTACAAACTTATCAACTTTATCAAAGGTTTTTCGCATGCGGTGAATCCATAGAGATGTTGCCCTTATCGTACTGGCTTGAAGCGAATTCTGAACACATTTATATTTAATCGCATAAAACAATGATTTGCTGTATTCTTCACAGACCTTGTTTTTCCTGATGAATCTTTCAGAAGGACAAATGAGTTGATAGTTTGATAATCGGCAGACAATTGGCAGGCCATAATTCTTAGCAGCATCAATAAGGCTATAGGACATTACAGTATGTATTTGTAATGTTTGTACAATATCAGGTTTGTAGTCATTGATTAAATTTTCGAGATTTTTTTTTGCTGAATAAGAATAAATGGCGTTTCGCGCTAACCGCAATTTTTGAAGTGTGGTAAGTTGTAGTTCTTTATAATAAACCTGGCTTGGATCTGCTGGTGGTTTGACAAAGTACTTACTGTATTCGGATTTTATATTGTCATTGTAGTCAACACTGAATGGAATTGGATGATGCCCTTTGTTTGTTAGTAATTCCATTAAAGAAAGCATATATCTTTCAGGCCCGCCACTAACAAAATAACGATAATTACAGAGCGCGACTTTCAGTTGGATTTTCCTTTATTTATCAACAAACCTGCGACACCATTTTTCGAAAAGGATTAATGACCAAAGCTGGTTGCTCAGATCTCTTTCCTTATTTTTATGAGATTTTATAATCTTATCGATATATCCTTTTTTAAAGAAGCCACGATTTGTGCTCGTTCGATCAAACAGAGTTTCTCGTGCCATTTCCTCTAAATCATTTCGAAACCAGACATCTAGTGGAATATTGAAGCCCTGTTTTTTACGGTATAAGATTTCTTTAGGGAGCAATTTTGAAAGTGCTTTCTTTAAAATATATTTTGTCTCAGAACCCCGTAACTTCATCGAAGATGGCAGGTTGATCACAAACTCCGCCAGTTTATGATCAAGTAAAGGAACACGTGCCTCCAGCGAATTTGCCATACTCATTCGATCGACTTTTACAAGCATATCATTAGGCAAGTAAATGTTTGTATCTAAGTACAGTAACTTATTGATTGAATTCTGATCTGTCGGAACCTGGAGAAGATCTAAAATACCAGGCCCGATCTGAAATTCACCATTCATCATATTTACCAAATCTCTTGAATATAACTGGTGTTTCTCATCGTCTGAAAAAACCTGATGGCGGCTGAAAAACCGTTCTTCTGGTGTAAGATCAATTCGATCTAAATTTCGATAAAGCCTATCCTTTTGATAATTGAAAGTCGCCGATGATATATTTGGTAGGTTACGAAGGAAAGGTTTTATCAACCCATTTCTTACAAACGCCGGGATCTTCCCGATTCGATTTAACAATGTTTCCGATTGGTAGTGAGGGTAACCGGCAAACATTTCGTCACCTCCATCGCCGGTTAAAACCACAGTCACATTTTCTCGGGCAATTTTTGAAACAAAATAGGTTGGTATAGCTGAGGCATCTGCAAACGGTTCATCCAGGTGCCAGATCAGATCATCTATAATATTTGTAGCATCCGGTGTGACCATATATTCGTGATGATCTGTTTCGAACAATTCCGCTATTTTTTTGGCATATTCAAGTTCATTATATGCTTTTACATCGAAGCCAATTGAAAAAGTTTTAACTGGCTCACTTGAAACCTGGCTCATCAAAGCGACGATTGTGCTTGAATCCACGCCTCCACTCAAAAAAGCTCCTAATGGTACATCACTAATTAAGCGAATTTTTACAGATTCCTGAATTATATCGAGGAGCTGTTCTTCTGCTTCTGGTAGGGAAAGTTTGTTAGCTTCTTCTTTAAAGCTGGTGTGCCAATATTGTTTGATAGACACCGAGTCATTTTGATATGTTAAGTAATGGCCGGGTAGTAGTTTTTTCACTGAACTGAAAATCGAATTTGGAGCGACAGTGTTCATGAACGAAAAATAAGTGTTCAGAGAAAGGATATCAAGATCTCGTTGTAATGAATCATCTTGCAATAAACATTTTAACTCAGAACCGAATAGTAATTTTTCGTTATCAAATGCATAGTAAATCGGTTTGATACCAAATCTATCTCGAACGAGGAATAATTTCCGTTTGTTGGTATCATAAATTGCGAAGCCAAACATACCCCGTAATTTTTTTACACAATCTTCGCCTTCTTCCTCATAAAGATGAACAATCGTTTCGGTATCTGTTTGTGTTCTAAATTTGTGGCCTTTTGCTGTGAGCTCCTGCCGTAATTGTTGGAAATTATAGATTTCACCATTATAGACAATAGCTATTGTTTTGTCTTCATTGAAGATAGGTTGTTTGCCTGAAGAAAGATCGATTATGCTTAACCGACGTATAGCAAGACCTACATTTTGGAAGAAATAAAATCCGTCATCATCTGGTCCCCGATACAGGATGACGTTGTTCATTGCTTCGATCAAATCACGATCAACAGGCTTAGCGGTATCTCGATTTATTTTTCCACAAATTCCACACATAATTTCGTCCGCAATTCTATGCTAAGGATTCCTTTCATTCAGGTGTAATTTTGTATTAATCAATCCGTTAAATAATTCTTCGAATTCTCGCATTTGTCGTTCAAGAGTAAATTGTTTTTCAACACATTTTCGAGCAGCAAGGCCCATTTCTTTCATTCTGCCATTTTGAGATAACAAGTGAATAATTGCATTAGCAAGCCGACCAGGATCTTTGGAAGGAACTATGTGGCCGGTGATATTTTCATCAACCACTTCAACGGTGCCATCGACACTGGTGGCGATAATTGGCAATCTACAAGCCATAGCTTCTAAAACTACATTGGGCAAACCTTCATATAGAGATGGCAGGACAAAGACATCAAAACTTTCCAGCAGGGCCACAACATCATCGCGAAAACCCAGAAGCCGAAAATTGTCGCTTATACCGAGTTGATTGATTTGTTTTTCAATGTCCGACCGATTAGGCCCATCCCCGACAAATACGAAAACAACTTTTGGAAATTTCCTTACAATTTTTTCGGCTGCAGAAATAAGATATTTATGCCCCTTCTGATCCGTAAATCGAGCCACTGTGCCCAGTACGATAGAATCCTCATTAATACCAAGATCGTTTTTAGTTATTTTGTTCTGGGGTGAGTACTTAACAAGATCAACTCCATATCGAATTATTACAACCTGTTTGGACTTAAGTGTTTTTTGTTTGATAATTTGCTTGCGAATGGCTGCAGAAACGGCAATTACGCGATCGATCTTTTCTTTTACCAACCTATAAGCCAATAATTGGTGTGGCAAATGAATGTGCTCACCAACTTCCCATGATATTACAATAGGAATCTTACACCACCATGCTGCCAATGCTCCAATGACATCAGCATAATAGAGCGTCGTTTGTACAATTTGAATTCGCTCCTGTCTCATTAAGCGAACTACTTTAAACACAAGGCTGA
>CAYXGW010000041.1:0-43614 GCA_964464595.1 uncultured Deferribacteres bacterium | reverse complement strand
GCAGTTGAACTGAGTCTTAATGATGGCGATCTTAGTACTCCTGGAAAAATCCCGCCTGTTGGGGATTCCGTAGGCGGTGCAGGCAAACAGAAACAAGTAGGGACACAGTCAGCTCAATCCGGAGAAAAATCCTCCAGACAGAATCTCGTCGTTGTTGTGCTGGCGCCGGAAGGGGCAAAGAGGACGCTTGAATCACGTTTGCTTTACGTCTCAAAAGAGGTTCGCAAAAATGCCGGTGCAGTGGAAACTTATAACATTGAGCTGACCACAGAAGAATTACAAAATGCTCAAGTGCCGGTGCCCGATATACCTTCGACAAAAGGAAATCCCGAAGCCGAAGAATCTGTCAGAAAAGATTTTGAACTGCGGCTCAATCAAGTCTTTCGCAACAAGTTTCAAGCAGAACACGATAAAGTCAAAGAATTTGACACAAAATTTAAAGAGACCATTTCCAAGGTCAGAAAAAATGGTAAAAATGTGCTTGGTGAAGATGAAGACCTGGATGAAAAACAAAAAAAGCTCATCGATGAAAAAGTCGAGGAAATTAACAAAGAACCTGTGAATGCGGAAGGCGTAATTCTCCTCACTGCGGCACAAAAGGAATTACTGGCTCCCTATATTTCAGAAGATGGCAGCTATTACAAAGACGTACCGGACTCTATCATCGACCCCATTTTATACCCGGCTGGAGATGACAAAAAGAAGCCTACTTTTCTCCTGCGCAACAACCCGGTGGCTGATTATTGCCGCCAAAAGACAACCGAGGAATTATGCAGTGAGGAGTTCTTGCAGGACGGCAACGGCGCAGATGAAATTGTGCCGGAAGAAGATCCAGGAACGAATGGCGAAACCAGTCTTACTTCAGAAGATATTCCTAAATACTTAAACAACCTCATAAGCCTGCAAACCGCTCCCGAAGAAAGAGTATACTTCGGAAAGGTGCAAACTTCCCGCCGGCCAACCCAGAAAGACATTCAAGATTCCATTAATTCCTTTATTCTGGAAAAAGGACCTGCAGATGCAGTGTCCTTCTATGATTTCCACAGTTTACAAATCGCATTCGAACACATTTGGATGGAGGCGATTGATAAAGAAGTATTGGACCTGGCCCGAAATGCATACAGCCGGATTGTCGATCTCATTGGTGTTGACGCCAGTAAGGTCGGCCCAACGCATGTGCAGGAAACCATGGTGATGATCGACCAGATTATCAAAGAAGTACAAAATAAACCACTCCCTGCTACTGTGGTTGCACAATTTGAGATTACGCAAAGTCAATGGAACGATCTTCCTTATCCTCTACAGGGAAAATTGGAAGAAATTGCTGATAAACTCGATAAACCTCAGACGGAAATTCAAATATCAATAGGACCAATAAATACAAGGCGCGTCGTCAAAATGACGGATAAGGAAATATTCCGGTTGCAGCAGCAGGGCGAGCGTATCGTAGACTTTATCGAAGGGGATAGTTACCGCTCATTGCATAAAATCTTGCGCGACCTCAACAAACAGCTCAAGGAGAAATATGCTTTTACTCTCTTCCCGGTCAAAAAAGATGGCAAGCGCAGTATTAACTTCGGCACAATTGTGACCTACCGCCAAAAATGGGAACCTCTGAATTACCAGGCCGGCGAACTTGTAAAAACGATAACGCTGGCGCCAAAAGAGGAACGCAAATTTTCCCATAAAACCGTAATTAAACGTAAGCGATCCGAAAAAGAATTGGAAAAACACTCCAGCACACGCCGTGAAGAGCTGAATACGACATCCCGCTCCGAAGCCGAAATTGTCCGTAAGGCTATGACCAAGACAAACTTCAGCCTCAGCTCAGAAGGCAGTTATGACTTGTTTCTCTCTGAATGCACCCATAAGACCGGTTTCACCCGTGATGTGCAAAACGACTCTAAGGAAACCAAAAAGGACTTTCGGGAGGCTGTCCGCAAAGCCACGCAGGAATACAAATCCGAGCGCAGTATGGAAATCAACACCGAAGAGATTTTTGAAACCGAAATGACAGAATCCGGCACCATCACCAACCCCAATGACGAGTTAGCTGTTACCTACATGTTCTACGAACTGCAACGCCGTTTCCGGATCTCGGAAGAAATCCACCGCCTGACGCCCATCATGTTGGTGGCGCAGGAAGTTCCGGCGCCGCACGAGATCGATGAGGATTGGCTGATCAGGCAGGACTGGATTTTACGCCGGGTTATTTTGGATGACAGTTTTGTGCCCGCCCTGAATTATTTGTCAACAAATATTGTGGGCGATGAATATGCTCTGAAGGAGCTGAAGAAGAATCTTGCGCTGCAAAGACAGCTGGTGGTAGAGCTGAAGCAGGAAGCGGTAGAATTGCAGGAACAGGTTGACCACAGGTATCAAGCACTGGAAAGTGCTGTTCAGGAACGGCTACAAGTCGAAGAAAACGAAGAAACCGATGGTTGGTTCACAGATATTGGAGAATTTTTTGGAATCGGAGATAATGAAGCACCTGAAGCAGCCAAGGCCCGTGAACAGGCAGCTCAAGACGCCCATGAGCACGCCGTTGCGCAGGCTAAGGAAAGGGCGAGCAAACTGCAGCGCGAGATTACGGCGCTCAATGCATCATCTGAAAAATACACCAAACAACTCAGCCGACACCTCAACCGCAAAACCCAGATTGAACGCTTAAAAGTACATATAAAAGACAACATTCTGTATTACATGCAGGCTATTTGGAGCCACGAGCCGCCCGACCAGCGCTTTTTCCGCCTGTATGACACCAAGGTGCCGCATTTTGAAGTCGACCAGAAAAGCTATACCATTGCGGTGAATACAAGTGAAAACATTTGGACCGGCATTGAAGATGAAGGGCCGACAGCGCATAAATTTCAATTGAATACCAACCTGCAGGCTCAATTGAGCTATAAACAATTAATCGAAGTAGCGGATGTGGACAACCTGCTGGGCTTTAAAGGCAACTATATGATCTTCCCGCTGAAAGAACCCAATGCGCTCACCGAATCTATGATGGCGCCTTTTGTGGATGTGGCTTTTGGCCTGCGCGACCCCGATGAATTCGGCAATATGAACCTGCGCGATTTTTCCAAATTCATCTGCTGCTTGCACGAGGAAATGACTGAGGACCAATTCACTGCTATAAAGCCGGTCTTGAAGGAATACTATAAATATTTGCTCACCTCGCCGTTACGAAACGGGGAAGACATGATTGTCGCTTCTGGTTCCCTGTTCATAGAAGCGCTGCCGGCCAAGCATTCACTCCTGGAGGACTTTAAGCTAATGAACCGCGCTATTGATGTGAAGAAAGTGCAGGCCGAAGTGCGTGAAATGGAACTGGAGAACATTCGCCTGGCCGCTCGCCTGATTGAGGGGGAACGTGAAGACCCGGATATAGAGAAGAAGATTGTCATTGAAGGGAATTCGCTGCAGCCAGTGCTAAACGTTGGAGAAGAAAGTGCTATGGGGGATGGGCAAGAAGCCACTAGCATAAATGTTGCAGATGAAGAATAAAACTTCAATTCAATGCTCTCTGAGTGAAATTAAGCGTACTTGCCCAGGGGGGGAGCTGAAAATCGAGAACATTCGCCTGGCCGCGCGCCTGCTTGAAGGGCAACTCGAAGACCCGGATGTGGGAAAGAAGATTGTGATTGAAGGGAATTCTGTGCAGTCAGTGCTAAACGTGGAAGAAGAAGGTACTGTTGTCAATGAAGATGCTTCTAGTGTAAAAGTTATAGATAAGGAATAAGATTTCAATACTCGAAGAGTGATGAAAGTATGTATCGATAAGCGGCCGATTAGCAATTGTGCTGTTATTAAAATTATTGATCTGGAAAACCCAGGCGACCTAAAATCTTGCAAAAGAACAGTGTAGGTGATGATGTAGCCGACACCCGGATGATTTAGAAACTACAATATATATTAAAGACTAATTCAATATCGATATGCCTAGCCAAAAAGAAATAAATGCTATAATCCAATCTTTAAGATTGGACCTCGCAAATGCCAGAATAAAAGCTGCAACAAAAAAATCCCAGCTAGGTAAAGTTTGGGCTCAATATAGAGTTAGTGTCACCAGACCAATTTATAACATAGCGGAGAGATTATTTGGTTTAGATTTGCTGAGTAAGATTCAACCTAGCATCGGCGTCCTTTATGATGTTGAAATGATTTCATTCAGACTACCTACAACTATTAATGGAAAGCCGGTTGCCTTAGAGAACCAGAATGTCTCGTTAGTAAATAAATATGGGCGGGCAACAAGGACATATGATTTGGTCCAATACCGCCCGGACGCCAAAATTGGAAATTTAGCATTAGATGTAGCACCAATTGAGCTAAAATCTGAAGGTGCTAAAACCAAAAAAAGTGGTGTCGTCGTGAGTTCAGTTAAAGGAGGTCTGTCTTTAGACGACATCTTAGTCCATTTTAGGGATTCTTCTACAATATCAAACCAAATTAGAAAGGAAAAAAAACTTATACAAGATGCGATTGATCTGAATGCAAAGATAATACTGCGAGGGAAAGAGGTAGTGACAAACAGGGTTGTTGAAATAGAAATAGATCCAAGAAGACTCCAAGTATCAAGAATTGTTGCTTATGACGGTAGTGTTGACAAAGTGTTGCTTGACCCGCATACTAAACCTGTCCCTGTTCGGCGCCGAGTCCCAGCTGGAACAAAGAAAGCCACATCCAGGAGTGGCAGAACATCTAGCGGAGAAATCGTTGTGCCACAACGAGGTTCTGTGACACAGTCTGGGCGGTCAGCCAGACCCGTGTCCAGCGCCGGTGGAGAAATCAATGTGCCGCAACGAGGTCTGGTGACACAGTCTGGTCAGCCAGCCAGCTCTGTGTCCAGCACCAGTGGAGAAATTGATGGGCCGCAACGAGGATCGGTGACACAGTCTGGGCGGCCAGCCAGGCCTGTGACCAGCACCAGCGGAGAAATCACCAATAAAACCAGGCTGAGCGGCACTCGCGGAACAGCTAGGGGCGTATTTCGAGGCGTAGCTGCCTCTGTAGGATTCTTCGCGGCGATGGCTTTAAGAAAATATATACAAGGCTGGTTTGCTGATAGTTTCGAGAAGGACGCTCTCGAAAAGATCAACAAAGCAATTGAAGATCATCGCGATAAATTTTTAGCTTTGCTAGAATCACGCAGTCATGAAATCCAATCCACTCAGGCTGAAGGTCGCCATGTGACGCTACACATTATAATCAAACTAAAGTGGTTTCATGCTGATTTGGGACAGGTACTAAGACGGGCAACCATACATAGCTACCCATTGGTTTTCGAAGACGGCCCGCCACCCAAGCCAAATCCTGTGTGGACGACAAAGGGAAGCATTAAAAATACTAATATATATCTTAAATTGAATACTTCTTATTCTTACAAATCAATCGACATATTACTGCCGGGAACGGATCAAGCCGCAAGACATTACCGTCTGTCACGCAAGACAATCGATGCGCTGGTGCGTGGCTCAACCGGAAAACCGATGGTTGAATTTGAAGAGTTGGTTCTTAAATCCTACTATGGCGGTCAGTCGAGAAAGGATCTTCGCGACTATGCTGTATATCGTCAAAAACTGGCAAAAGAGTTTAGAAGTAGCAGAAAGTACTTTCGGGTACGGTTCTGGCTTAAAATGGAAAAACTTACGTCGGCGTCTATTGAAAAGGTGATCGCCCAAGCCAAAGTTAAGTCAATCTCGCTAGTTCCGCTACGTGCTTACGCCATAAAACAGCGCAGTAGTCGACCTGGCTATTGGTCTAAAGTTATTGGCCAGATCGACGCGCCACTAGAAGAACGGTTCGGTGCAGAGCGTTCGAGATATTTGATGAGCCAGCCTGCAACAATGGAAGAAGTGGCAGACCAAAATGTCGAAATTGGGTTCTTACAGAAGCGTCTCAAGAGGCTACGGCAGCGTCTAGCAGAAGCAAGTAAACTTCGTAAGCGATATCCTAATGAACCTGCTCAACCGAACCACAAAGAAAAATATGATCTGGAGCAGCAAATCGAGGTTCTCCTTAAGAAAATAAAAGTCCAAAGAGGGTGGTTGGGTGCTATGGACTAGAAGCCTACCCAAGTAAGATATTAGGCGGCACGGGTGCCCTTGATGTGATAAAAAGAAGCTTGTGTGGCACGCGGCTTCAGCCCGTGCACAACAGCAAGATTCGAATAAGCATAATGTCAAAGAATAACACGAACCCTCGGAAAAAACTAAACGCTATGAAACAGTTGATTCCGTACACGAATTGACTTTTTCCCCTGCTATCATCCACGGCTTTTATCGGGATTATCTCCAAAGCGTATTCGGAATGTTAGCCCCAATCCTGTTGTTGAATTTGCGCTTAAATATTGTGGGTTTCAAACCAATAATCCTAAGAAAGAAACGATTCACTAAAGAAGGGGAAGTTTCATTTTGTGATTTTATTTTCTTAATAAAATATATTTCGATTCATTTGAGCAAGTTTTGGGAAAAGAGTCTATTTTTATTGATAAGGGGATTAATAGGAGACATTATTACGCAAGATTTTCTTCACACGTTTTCATGTAATATAAAATTTATGAAATTGCTAACCTTAAGAAATTAATTCTTAATTTCCGTAAAACCGTTGATTTTAGATGATGCAACGAGTACTTTCCATTTATGTTTAACCGGAACTTTTCCCTGGAATATTAATAAATCTAACAGCCGTATTTTATTTTAATCGATAAGACATCCAGGCTTAAAATATTAGAAAAGTGCCTGGAGGAAGGTTTTACTATGGATAACTTCCCGACAAGAACAAGAAAAAATATGAAGCATCGTTGCGTGTTTATATTATATTTCAATTATGTATTTTCTTTTCCTAGCAGTCATTGATTTTAGTACCGAACTAGCCCGAAAAATCAAACGGTCAGATTCTGCGGCTTTTAAATCCGCCTTTGATTCGTTCCAGGCTAAACTTTTTGCTTTCCTTCACTACAAATTAGGCGACAGTGCTGTCGCTGAAGATATCCTGCAAGAAGTATTTATCAAACTTTGGGAAAACCGGCATCAACTGAAAGAGGATTTATCATTAAAATCATATCTTTATACTATTGCAAATAATTTAGCGCTCAATCACCTGAGACATTCTAAAATTGTGGTGAGATTTCAACAAGAACAAAAAAGTGAGCAACAATTCGGAGATTCTGCGCATGATGAACTTGTAAAGCGTGAGACGCGTGAGAATCTACTTAGAGCTATTGAAAAGCTGCCGGAAAAAAATAGAATGGTTTTTATGTTAAGCCGCTTTGACGATTTGTCTTATAGAGAAATCGCCGGGCAACTCGAAATTAGTATTAAGACCGTAGAAAGTCATATGGGCAAAGCTTTAAAATTGCTCAGAGAAGAGATCCGGAAGGATAATTGAAATTAAATTTTTGGCCCGTCAGGGTTTTTTCAAATTGAGGTGTAATAGTTATAATTAGGCAAAGGTTCATAAAAACCCAGGAATACGTATGGATGATAAATTGAAACCACCAGACGAGAACTTAATCGGGCGTTGGATTCGCGGAGAGCTCTCTCAAGATAAATCTGATCATATGCAAAATTGGATCGAGTCTAATCCTGACGAGAAAAGAAAATTCGATGAATTAAAAAACATTTGGCAATCTTCCGGAGAAATTCAACTCAAGAAGGGCCTTTCGAAAGAAAAGCGCTGGCAGAGTATTAGCCAGCAATTATCTATCCCTGTTGAATCAAAAACAAGCACAAAAACCGGGATTAAATGGAAAATAATTTCTTATGCTGCTGCCGCAGTAGTAATATTTGGATTGTTTAATTACTGGAATACGACACGACTGGAAACCCTTGTCATACCCCGTGGTTCCAGAATTACCACCACCTTACCCGGTGGTTCTAAAGTTACCCTGAATGCAGAATCCACTATTAAATATAGCTCACGGGAATGGGATGAGAAGCGCGTAGTAATTTTAACAGGTGAGGCCTTTTTTGATGTTGAGCCGGTTGGTACGCCATTCTTAGTCAAGACTGATTATGCCACAATTGAAGTATTAGGCACGAGTTTTAATATCAAAGCACGCGGTAACAAAATTGAAGTGGCTTGCCTAACTGGCAAAGTGGCCGTAAAATCAAACCAAACCAATCAGGAACAAGTCGTATTAAATCCTGGATTTGCAAGCACCATTCTTCAAGGATCTACAATGACGATGCCTTATGAATTTGACATCGAAAAGCTGCTTTATTGGAGGAAAGGAGAATTTTACTTTCAAAGCGAAACCTTAAGTGAAGTTTTTGAGGAAATTGCCAGACAATATAACATCACTGTCAAACTCGAGGCCAATCTTACAAATTTGACATTTACGGGAAAATTTTCGGATGCCGATTTAGGCCAGGCGCTCGAGTCTGTTTGTTTGTCATCCGGTTTGAATTTTCGATCAACTGATGAAACTACTTTCATAATAACGAATTAGATTTATTTTTTTGAGAATGATATTGTAGAAGCCCAATCTGCCATTTCTTTTCGAATTTGATGTTCAGGGTGTCTTTTTGAATCCTTTCTGAAAAGAAAACCCCCAAACCATAAGATTCAAGCAGTAACCAAAATCTTTATTTTTTTGTCCCACGAAAAATTTCCTAAAGAAATTTTAAAAAACAATCAGGGTATTTTCCGGGTGGCGTGTATTAGTAACAAAAGACAAAGAAATATACATAAAATAGTATGTGGACTACAAAAACAAATTGTTGATTTATGTTCATATAATTTTATTTAACAACTAATGTATATAGCAAGTTAAAGTAGTTAAATGGAACTTGCGGATAACTAAATTCGGAGGTGTATTATGAGGAGATCTTTGATTCTATTTTTTCTGGTAGCCGCTATATCTAACCAGCTAGTTTATTCACAAGAGTTCGCTTTTGAAGCAACGCAAACAGCTGGTGTTGGTAAAGCCATCGTAAAAATAAATATAATTGGACCTTCGCAAACAACAGGAGACTCCTACAGGGTAACTTTTACCATTGATGAATTTGGCGGCTATTTCTATTCTGTAGAAAACCTCAACACACAGACAACAGTTGTAGATGCCTTGCCAGTCGAAGAAACCTCACCTGTATTTGAAGGCGTGCAGGTTTCAGTAAATGTTCCCGACTTTCAAATTGAGGAAATTATCGAGGTACAATATGGTGGAACGTCCGTGCAGCCACCTGTGCATGTGTTTCGCCAAGGAGACCGACAAGGGCGCGGTGGAAACAACTCAACGGGCGACTATACTTTTGTAAGCGGTGGTGGCGGTACTTTTGAAAGTGTAGCGTCCCGTGAAGCCAACACCCTCGGCAGTGATTACGAAATACGATTTGACGGTAATCCTGTAAATCGTAATTACCTGGTTTATGGCTTCCGTGGTGGTGACGGAACGATTCCTGTGCCCTTTTCAGTCTGGAATATTGGTAAAGGAACGCCGGACGATACCAGTGATGACCGGCAAATACTGGCTATTGGGCGTGAAATTGGCACATATGACGGTGTGTATGGCGGGGGCGAGTCCCCGTCCGACGGTGGGCCAGGTGATATGTATGACCGGATTTATGTTTTAGAAATTGATCCAACTGCTGCAGCTGACATCAATTCAGACGGCGTTGTAGATTATCATGACTTTTTAACAGACTTGCAAAATAATGGTGGCGATTTGAGTTCAAGTATTTTTGGGCGGCCTTATACAGGCGCTCGGGTTATTCAACGACTCAGTTTGGTAAACCTGACTTCCGACTTTTCTTATGTGCCGCCATCGGGAACGGTTATCCGGATAAACACGACAAAGCTGCCAACGGAGCAAGATGTGTTTGAATTCGCCACGCCGGATTTCGAATTATACACGAGCACCGTGACATTCAATTTTGGCAGTGTCCCCATTAATTCCCAATTCAGTAGTATACCATTGCACATAATCAATAGCGGCAATTCTGTCATCAGTATTTCATCCTTTGATCTGGAATCTGAACATTTTTTTCTTGCTTTTGCAACGACAAGTCTTGCAATCTCTCCCGGCGATACGGAGCGGGTAGAAATTGTGTTCCAGCCTGAAGGACTTGGACTGCAAACCGCCACGATGATTATTAATAGCAACGATGCTGTTTTCCCGCAGTATGTTTTAACACTTGAAGGTGAGGGGCTGCCGCCATTCGAGCCAGGCAAAATAAATATTCTGAGTCGGTTTGATATAAAAGTTGATGGCCAAAAGAGAAATGATGTTACCGATGTTTGGGGCTATTACGATGAAGCCAGTCAAAGAGAATTTGCACTGGTTGGTTACGGTATTTTCATCGGGCCGCCAAATTCCGGCTTAAAAATCATCGATGTCACCAATCCATCTCGGCCCGTTGAAGTAGCGCATTTAAATACTGTACCTGGATTCGACGTAAAAACCTGGCAAAATTATGCCTACACGGTAACGGGCACCGGCAGCGGTTTTGGCAGTGTAATTGATCTGACAAATCCGGATGATCCGCAGGTGGTGGGTTCATTTCCATCCGCGCATAATATTACCATTGCTGAAAATGGCTATATGTACGCGGAGTCACCCGGCATTATAATTTATGATTTGAATCCGGATCCCACCAACCCGGCTCTTGTTTGGCAAGGGGGAACATCCGGTCATGATGCGACCGTTGTTGGCGATATACTGTATGATTTTCATGGCAGCGCCGGCACATTCTTCTACGATATCAGCAATCCGGCTGCGCCTAACCTGCTCGGCGCAATTCAAACACCGGAAATTAGTTATCATCACAGCGGCTGGCCAACCAAAGACGGCCGCTATCTATATATTTGTGATGAAGAGCCTCTCCTCCAGAGCTTGTTAACGGACATAACCATTTGGGATATAAGTGATTTTGCGAACCCGGTACTTGTAAACTCCATTTCAGATCCAACGGCCACAGTTCACAATTTGTTTATTATCGGCGATTATGTCTATACTTCATACTACAGCGCCGGCTTCAAGGTATTCGATGCGTCGCATCCGGTTAACCCGCAGCTAATTTACCAGTACGATACCGAACCGAACATCGAAGAGGTCGGCTTTGACGGCGCTTTTGGTGTTTACCCGTTTGCGCCTTCAGGCAACGTCTATGTTAGCGACTTTAATTTCGGCCTGTTTATTTTTAGCTCTTTGGATATCGCCAGTTCTGTTCCAGAGACACCTTTGCCTCGGAAATTTACGGTCTACGATAATTACCCCAATCCATTTAACCCTGCCACAACTATTTCTTACGATTTGCAAGAAGCCGGTCATGTAAAAGTGAGCATCTATAATCAACTCGGTCAGAAAATAAAAATACTTGTGGATGAAAATCACAAAGCAGGCAGTCATCGCCTGCAATGGGACGGAACGAATAATGGCGGATTAATAGTAACGAGTGGTAGATATTATTATAAAATTGAAGCGGATGATAAAATAGCGGTTAAGTCGATGTTGTTCGTTAAATAAAGTGTAGAGTTTAAAGAACGTCGAGCTTGGGGGACAACTCTTCCTGCGTTCTTTTCCAGTGTTAATTTTTCCATACTATAAAGATGATATGATGGAAACGGTTTCCATGTAGTGTCAATGTTAGGCAAAACAAACTAGTGGAAAATATAATTATTAGCGCATCGGTTAAAACCAAATCGCTTCCTGATACACTGAATATAAGCTTACGGAGAACTGCATTGTCTTTCCGGATGTTCGGTTTCAAAAATATTGTTAATCTCCGTTTGCTATTGTTAAGAACGTGCTGATAAGGTTGGAATGAGCACGTTAAAAAGTGAGATACCCTATTTTTCTAGTTCTGTGTCAGAAAAGATACTTTTACCGAAGACTACAATTGTTGACGGGTTGATCGCATTGGGGAAATTACTGTTGATATAATTGTATATAGCAACTAATATATATGACTAATAAAATCAGTTAGATGAACTTGCAGTATAACTAAACTCAGAAAGGTGTATTATGAGAATATCCTTGATTTTATTTTTCCTGGTAGCCGCTGTATCTTTCCAGCAAGTTTATTCACAAGAGTTCGCTTTTGAAGCAATGCAAACAGCTGGTGTTGGTAAAGCCATCGTAAAAATAAATATAATTGAACCTTCGCAAACAACAGGAGACTACTACAGAGTAACTTTTACCATTGATGAATTTGGCAACTATTTTTACTCTGTTAAAAATCTCAACACGCAGATAACACTTGTTGATGCCCGTTCAGTCGAAACTTCATCTACATTTGAAGGCGTACAAATCAGCGTAGACATTCACATTCCGCAAGCGCAAATTGATGAAATTGTTGAGGTTGCGCATGCCGGAGTCGCTGTGGAACCGCCTGTACATGTGTTTCGCCATCGAGACCGACAAGGCCGGGGTGGCAACAATTCAACAGGTGAGTATACGTTTATATGTGCAGGTGGCGGCTCCTTTGAAGCTTTCGCGGGGGCCGAAGCAAATACTCTTGGCAATGATTATGAAATCCGATTTGACGGTAATCCTGTAAATCGTAATTACCTGGTTTATGCCGCCTGGCGGGCGGTCGGAACGATTCCTGTGCCCTTTTCAGTCTGGAATATTGGTAAAGGAACGCCCGACGATACCAGTGACGACAGGCAAATATTGGCTATTGCGCGTGATATTGGCACATATGACGGTGTGTATGGCGGGGGCGTGTCCCCGTCCGATGGTGGGCCAGGTGATATGTATGACTGGATTTATGTTTTTGAAATTAATCCAGATGCTGCGGCTGCAGCTGACTTCAATTCAGATGGCGTCGTAGATTACGATGACTTCTTATTGGACTTGCAGAATAACGGTGGCGATTTGAGTTCCAGTATTTTTGGGCGGCCTTATACAGGCGCTCGGGTTATTCAGCTACTCAGTTTGGTAAATCTGACTTCCAACCCTTCTTATGTGCCGCCGCCGGGAACAATTATCCGAATAAACACGACAAAGCTGCCAACGGAGCAGAATGTGTTTGAATTCGCCACGCCGGATTTCGAATTATACACGAGCACTCTGACAATCAATTTCGGCAGCGTTGTCATTAACTCCCAATTCAGTTTATCATTGCCCATAATCAATAGCGGCAATTCTGCCATCAATATTTCATCCATTGATCTGGGCTCAGAACATTTTTCACTTGCAACGTCTAATTTTTCAATTTCTCCCGGTGATACGGTGTTGGTAGATATTAGCTTCGAGCCCAAAGAACTTGGACCGCAAAGCGCCACGATGACTATAAACAGCAACGATGCTGCTTTCCCGCAGTATGTTTTAGCACTTGAAGGGGAGGGACTGCCGCCCTTCGAGCCAGGCAAAATAAATATTCTGAGTCGGTTTGATATAAAAGTTGATGGCCAAAAGAGAAATGATGTTACCGATGTTTGGGGCTATTACGATGAAGCTAGTAAAAGAGAATTTGCCCTGGTTGGTTACGGCTTGTTTACCAATCCACCGAATGCCGGATTGAAAATCATCGATGTCACCAATCCATCGCGGCCCTTTGAAGCCGCACATCTTAATACAGTACCCGGTTTCGATGTGAAGACATGGCAGCATTACGCGTACACTGTAAATGGTGGCGGCGGTACTGGCAGTGTAATTGATCTGACAAATCCGGACGATCCACAGGTGGTGGGTACCTTTCCTTCCACGCATAATATTACCATCGCTGAAAACGGCTATATGTACACGGGAAGTGCTGGTGGCAACATAATTTATGATTTGAATCCGGATCCCTCCAATCCGACTATGGTTTGGCTAGGGGGAGGCCCCGAAGGGGGACCCCAGATTCACGATGCTACGATTGTTGGCGATGTCCTCTATGATTTTCATGGCCACGCCGGCACATTCTTCTATGATATCAGCAATCCGGCATCGCTTAACCTGCTCGGCGAAATTCAAACACCGGAAATTGTTTATCATCACAGCGGCTGGCCAACCAAAGACGGCCGCTATCTATATATTTGTGATGAAGAGCCTCTCCTCCAGAGCTTGTTAACGGACATAACCATTTGGGATATAAGTGATTTTGCGAACCCGGTACTTGTAAACTCCATTTCAGATCCAACGGCCACAGTTCACAATTTGGTTATTATCGGCGATTATGTCTATACTTCATACTATAACGCCGGCTTCAAAGTATTCGATGCGTCGGATCCGGTTAACCCGCAGTTGATTTACCAGTACGATACCGAACCGAACGTAGAGGGGGTCGGATTTAACGGCGCTTTTGGTGTTTACCCGCTTGCGCCTTCTGGCAACGTTTACGTTAGCGACTCTAATTTCGGTCTGTTTATTTTTAGCTCTTTGGATATCGGCACTTCTGTTTCAGAGACAACTTTGCCTCGGAAATTTACGGTCTACGATAATTACCCCAATCCATTCAACCCTGCCACAACTATTTCTTACGATTTGCAAGAAGCCGGTCATGTAAAAGTGAGTGTCTATAATGCACTCGGTCAGAAAATAAAAATACTTGTGGATGAAAATCAAAAAGCAGGCAGCCATCGCCTGCAATGGGACGGAACCAATAATGGCGGATTAATAGTAACGAGTGGTATCTATTTTTATGAAATTGAAGCGGGTGATAAAATATCGGTTAAGTCGATGTTGTTCGTTAAATAAAGTGTAGAGTATATAGAGAAGAACGTCGAGCCCGAAGGATAACTCTTCCTGCATTCTTTTCCAGTGTTAATTTTAACGGATGATGCACTTTGGGTTGTTATTGCGGGCGGGTTGATCGCTTTGGGAAAATTATTGTTGATCTTATTGTCTATAGCAACTACTGTATATAGCAAATTAAAGCGGTTAGATGTAACTTTCGAGTATAACTGAATTCGGAGGATAAAAATAAATTAACCATAAATAATAGCCTGGAATTTAACGCATTCTAACCAAGCGTTACAACATTAGATACAAAACGGAAGATTCTTTTGCATTACGAAACAGGATTAAAAATTCCTAAGCGGATAAGGCTTCTTATTTCTTTATTGATCCTTCTCGGGTTACTTTCAGCCGGAAATATTTTTTCACAAGACAATTCTAATCGTACGATCACTGCCCAATATAGAAATGACTATCTAAGAAATGTACTGGAACATTTTGAAAATCATTTCGATGTTCAGTTTTCCTATCTGGATCAACTAGTGGAAAATAAAATCATTAGCGCATCGATTAAAACCAACACGCTTCCTGATGCTCTGAAGATCATCTTACGGAGAACTGCATTGTCTTTCCGGATGTTCGGTTCCAAAAATATTGTTTTGTACAGGATTCATCCGGAAGTAACCTATTCTATTCAAGGCAGGATCACCTTGGAAGGAAGCGATATTGGAATTCCATTTGCCAATATTACCATACCAAGTTTGGCAACCGGAGATGCCGCTGATAGCATAGGATATTTCAAAATCAAAAAACTGGCCCAAGATACATATGATCTCAAAGTGGAAGTCATTGGCTATCTTTCCCAGGTTAAAACAATTGTTTTAGACAAAAACATCACTGTAAACTTTGAGTTGGAAACTCAGGTAATAGAACTGGAAGCCGTTGAAATAACCCCCGGCATTATTGAGATCAGTACTGAAGAACCCTCCACTTTTGTTTTGAGTTCAGCGGAAATTCTTTCTTCTCCTAATGTTTCCAATGATGTTTTACGTAGTATCCGGACCCTTCCCGGTGTTGCCTCTTCAGAAAAAAGCGTTAATCTGCACATAAAAGGAGGCCATCCCGACGAAACCGCTATAATCCTTGACAATATGATATTATATGAGCCATTTCATACTGAAGACCTCGGTGGCGTTTTTGGTTTAATTAACACCGACATCGTCAGGAATATTAAAATTGTAACAGGCGGTTTTTCAGCAAAATATCCGGATAAGATGTCCGGCATCGTTGAAATGAAAACTGTAAACCAGGTGAGAGACCATGCATTTCTCATCTCCCTGGATTTTCTAAACGCTTCTGTTTTTTTTAACCGGAAAATGAACAAAAAAATCAGCTATTTTTTTGGCGCCCGGAGAGGTCTCATCAATCTGTTCATAGATGAACGAGAATTTATCCCTTTATATAAAGGTCTGTGGCGTCGGAATACATTTTCTGAAATAGATTTTTATAATAAAATCAAACCGTCGTATTTCGATATATGGAGTAAACTGGCATTTAACGTCAGTCCAAATTCGAACCTCTCTTTCAATATTTTAGCAGCAACAGACAAGTTTGAATATATTGAAGAATTTGCTGCTACCAAGGAAGAATACTTAGTCAGTAACAGAAATAATTTCTATTCCTGGATAAATTGGCATTGGTTACCCAGCAAAAAGGTGTATTCAACGACAACTCTCGGATTTCAAAATTTAATGAAAAATGCGGAGTTCTTTTTAGAAAAAAGTCAGGCAGATAATAACAAAGATAATAAAAATATTAACATTCTAACTTTAAAGCATGGAACTATCTGGCAGACTTCCGACCGGCATTTGCTGCAGCTTGGATTAGAGTACCAAAAGTTTCATTGTGAATATTTTTATCGTGAAACCCGTAATAATCCAACTGCAGATTGGGTCTATATAGATTCTATTTTTGTGGATTCTGATTTTACCGGTTCAACACTATCCGGTTACATTCAGGATACCTGGAAACTCACAAACAAATTCGACATTCTTCTTGGTTTAAGGATTTCAAATCAGAGTTTTACTGACGCAAAACAGTTTGCTCCCCGTACCGCTGCCAAGTACCTTTTCAGCAAAGTATTTGTTGCTAAACTGGCTTATGGATGGTATTATCAGCCGGACAATTTTTACCAGCTAAAAACCTACCAGGGCCAGGAAAGACCAGATCCAAAACCGGAAAAGAGTATTCACTATGCAGGTGAATTATCCTATAGTAACAAGCAAACCCGCCTGAGTATTGAGGCTTATTATAAGGATTATATGAGATTAAACGATGATTTTGATTTTGATTTTGTCAACCGCTACGAACGAAGTTTTGTAGATTTGCCTTTCAATACCAGGAGCGGGAATTCCAGTGGAATTAATATTTTTGCCAGACTGGGTTATGCGAAATCAAACCTGGTAAGTTTTTCCTATTCATATGGGATTAACAATATAGTAAGCAGCATGGGTGTTAGATCCCCCCGCGATTTTGATAGAACCCACTCAATAACCTTCAATACTATTTTTAGTTTCAAAAAGAATATCACTTTTAGCGCCGATTGGCATTATAACACTGGAAATCCTTACAAAACAAATGAAACCACCTTTAACAATAGACAATTATATTTAAAAGTGGAGCAAAAGAATAATGCAAGGTTGCCTGCCTATCACACCCTGAACATCAAATTCGAAAAGAAATGGCAGATTGGACCAGTTGACCTGTCAACTTATTTCAACATAATAAATCTTTATGACCGTGAAAACATCAACAGTTATGACTGGCAACCAAATGGCGCTGAAAATGTTGAAATCAAAAAGATAACCCACTACACGTTAGCAAAACGCACCTTGAGCGGCAGGGCCATTTCCCTGGGGATTAATTTGTCCTTTTGAATCTTTTCTGAAAAGAAAATCCTCAAACCATAAATTTCAAACAATAACCAAAATCTTCATTTTTTTTAGCCCCGGTTGAAAAACTTCCTGCAGAATTTTCAAAAAACAATCAGGGTATTTTCCGGGTGGCGTGTATTAGTAATAAAGGCAAAAAGATTGGTGAATGTATTGTTCACACTATTGTATTTAACAACTAATGTATATAGCAAATTAAAGCAGTTAGAAGGAACTTGCGGGTAACCAAGCGCTGCACCGTTAAAAATAGTACAGGAGATTTCTTAAAAGGAGAAAACTATGCGACTGATCTATACTTATTTTTGCTATTTTTTTGTCACGCTATTTTTCGTAAAACCTGGTATTGGCCAGATTGTTAAGTTACCTTCGCCAGAGAAGGCGGCCTTGCCCAGCATTATAAATATCGAACAAAAAGCAGGGCGTTATTCGTACTCGTTTTCAAATCAGAGCAATGCATTTCAAAATTATGAACAGGACTTTACTCAGCTCGTCGATGTTATTATCGAGTTTAAGGAAGCCCCATTGTTTGTTCAAAGAATGAAAAAACCACGAGTAGCACACAAACTTACCTTTTTTCAGTCGAGATTTACACAATTCTCCAACGACCTGAGTAAGCTAGAAACCCGATTAGCAGCAAGGGCTTCATCTACTCTGCCAAGTATCAAAATGAAACGGGAGTACCACAAGGCTTTCTTTGGCGCAAGCCTAAGCGTGCCGCGTGGGATGTTACCGGCGATCGGGAAAATCGATTATGTAAAAAAAATACATTTTGACAAGAAAGTAAAAGCTTATTTGAATGTCAGCGTCCCTCTCATACGAGCAGATGAAGTCCACAATAAATTTGGCACCAAGGGGCAAGGAATAGTTATCGGCATCATAGATTCCGGTATTGATTATATGCATCCGGCGTTGGGGGGCGGATTTGGACCCGGGTTCAAAGTTATCGGGGGCTATGATTTTGTGAATGATGACGCTGATCCTATTGACGACAATAATCATGGGACCCATGTTGCGGGAATTGTTGCTGCTAATGGTGATAGTATCTCTGGTGTTGCGCCCGAGGCGAACCTGGTAGCTTTTAAAGTCTTGAACTCTAAAGGACAGGGAGATGAATCCAACATTATTGCTGCTATTGAGCGCGTGGTGGATCCAAATAACGACGGGGATTTTTCAGACAAACTGGATGTAGTCAATATAAGCTTGGGTTTCGATGAACAAGGATCTCCTGATGATGCGATGTCTACTGCGGTAGATAATGCGGTTAAATTGGGCGTTACTTTTTGTATAGCCGCAGGAAATGGTGGAGACTTTCATACAATAGGCACTCCGGGTATGGCCCGTTTAGCCATTACTGTGGGTGCAAGCGACAAGAATGATAACCTGGCCTCTTTCAGTTCCAAAGGCCCGAATCGCAAAATCTTTTCAATCAAACCGGAGGTGGTTGCGCCGGGAGTACAAATCCTGTCCACGCTTCCTGGAGCAAAATATGCTGCGTTTAGAGGGACATCAATGGCTGCTCCCCATGTTGCAGGAGTTTGCGCTCTCCTGAAATCAATCCATCCGGATTGGACGCCTGCGCAAATAAAATCCGCCCTGATGACCACCGCAGTTGATTTGGGAGAAGGCACTATGGTGCAAGGTTCCGGGCGAATCGATGCCCTTAATGCTGCGAGTGTAACCGCGTTTGCTAATCCGGCCCACTTAAGCTTCGGACTCGCTGACCCGTCTCGTGCTAACTGGGTCGTTAAAGATACCCTTCAAATTACCAATCATGCCGCCATCTCACAAACTTTTATGCCAACCTTCACTGGCATAGAGCCTGGCATAAGTCTTTCCATGCAGCCGTCTAGTTTCACTTTATTACCGGGAGAAACGCAGGAGGTGATAACGACTTTGAATGCCCTTATGGACCAGCTTCCGAACCGGCCAAGAGGCACTTCATTATCTTACGACGGAACTGTGCTCCTCAGCGGCACGAAGGATACATTACGTCTTCCCTGGGCATTTTCAAAAACGATTACGGTGACATTGGTCTTTGATGAGCCGGAGCCCTTTTTCCTTTTTACCAGCAGCAGAAGTTTTGAATTTCTTTCGTCTGCTGTGCAAGTAGACCCATACACTTATGTTATCATCGCTCCTGTACCAGGGACGTATAATATTTATGCAATCCTGGCGGGAACCGGGTTTGGACCTCCCAAAGTCGTCATCAAGGAAAGGTTGCCTATTCAGGCGTCACAAACAATCGAGGTATTGACAACAGACGCCGTCAATTTGATCGATTTGAATGGCATCGATGAACAAGGAAAGACGCTGGCGTCGCTGGATGGCGCCACGCAAAAATACAAAAGCAGGTACGCATTTTTGAATCCAACGATCCTATTTTTTAAATCAACTGTGACCACAGCTTCAATCGAATCGGATTCCTTATATATTTCAAATGTTTCAGAACTCTATACGATTTTTGCGTCGGAGACTCGTTACGACCTGGAAAGCGGTGATGTCTACCTGGTACAACATGAACCGCTTAGTGGCGTCAATAGCCATCATTCCCTGCAAAACGAATCGTCTGATTTTTCTACACAAAACATTCAGGTGAATTTTCCCCCAAATGCTGAAGATCCGCATATTTCTCTGTGGATTTCCTGGTCACGCAGATTCCGTGAGCCGGGTAAAGACAATGCTGGTTGGCATGGTGTATTCTTTGATTGGGATAGGATCAGCGAGAGCCCATGGAACGGTAAATTGTTCTTTACACCGAATTTTTATGAAAGCTATGGCTTCTCGGCAACGTTTACCGCCCTTCTCGAACCCATCCTGGGCCGTTCTCATACTAGATGGATAACAACCAACCCATTTACAAAAGTCGGTGATAAAGTGGGCAGTTTCAAATGGTTTGCACCACGTCCCGATACCTACCTTTCTGAAAACGGCGGTACCATGCTGTTCGGAGATGCACCCATATATCCTGTGTTCGAATACGATGATATGAGTCGACGAGAGATTACGGCTTTTCCGGAGTTTCGTGGTTCATGGCATGAGATAAGATCGGCCGATCTCAGGTATACCACCTATACGCTTTATGATGATGAGAATAATGAAATTAGAACGGGCAGGTTTTTTGATGAAACTAGAAATGCAGTACGCTCAGAATTGGTTGTTCCAGTTGATGAATCCGATGCCGGGCCCTTTCGCTTCGAGTTTGTTAATACCGCTTACTTTGTGGGAGATATCCCCGGCAGAGGACAATTAATTAATGAATTTGATACACGCCGTTCTGATCCCACACCACCTACATTTACTTCTCTAAAACTGCTTAATAGCGAGGGCATACCGGTAAGTCGGCTGCAAATAAATGAGTCTGCAACACTTGAGTTTTCCGCTGCTGATTTCTTGAGTGATCGCAGGTATCAACCCATTATTCCAGATTCCACCCGTGTTTTCACCAAGACACACGGTACGGACGAATGGCAGGAAGTCGGCACAAAGGTTCTTCAGCATGATACTACTGGTGAAAATGGTCACCGACAGATCGGATATCTTTTTAGTAGCGACTTTTCCCATCTTTCCCAGCTTAACGACTCGACGGTGATTGACCTTAAAATCGGAATCGGGGACCTCTCTGGAAATACTTCCGAATGGATACAAGAACCCGCTTTTACGATTGGTGATGTTATAAGAGGAGAGGACGTAACAGAAACGACAGAAGATTTGCCAAAGCAATTTGCTCTTTACGCAAACTACCCAAATCCATTTAATCCCTCCACCACCATTCGATACGATTTACCGGAAAACACCCGCGTTGTTTTGCGCATCTATAATGTTCTCGGCCAGGTGGTCAGAACTTTGGTAAATGAAAATCAAACAGCAGGCGTTAAGTCGCAGGTATGGGATGGCAGGGACGATTTAGATAACCCGGTGAGTTCAGGCGTTTATCTGTACGGAATCGAAGCGTCAGCGTTTAAACAAGCCAAGAAACTCCTGTTGTTGAAATAAGCAACTGTAGCTATGAATAATTCCTGTTTTGCTATGGTTATCTCCTTGTTGTTTCGTTTGTGGATAACTGCCAACATGACAACCTGTTTCAAATATATTATTTGCACTGAAAGTTAAATAAGTATGTAACTATAGATAAGGAGAAATATATGCAGCGTTCCTCAACTTATAAAATCCTCATCTGCAACCTGGTTGTTACCGCCAATTTTGCAAGTGCACAGACCACCCCGCCTCCTTCGATGGGCGAAAGACCAAAGAACCAGGAGATAGTCATTGAGCAAAGGGGAGACAAGGTCAGCTATAGCCTGACCCGGGAAGGCCAAATTCAGACCCATGAAGTCGACGGTGCCGAACTGTTGGATGTTATCGTGGAGTTTTCAGATACCCCACTATTCATCCTGCAGAAATATGGCTCGAGAGCCGTTTCAAAGTCGAGTTCTTTTCAAGCGCAGTTTGCCCGGTTTTCGGCCGATCTGTCTCTCATTTACACAAATTTAACCACAACGGCTAAGCGGCGTACACTGCCCCGGCCCGAGATTCGCCGGACATACTACAAAATATTTTCAGGAGTCAGCGTTCGCATTCCTCGTCTGGCCCTGGCACAGATTGCACGCCTGGATTATGTGAAGAAGATTCATTTGGACCATAAGGTCGAACTGCACCTTGAGGAAAGCGTACCGTTGATTGGCGCCGTTAAAGTCTGGGAGCAACTGGGGAGCCGCGGCGAAGGCATCGTGATTGGAATCATCGACACAGGTATTGACTACATGCATCCTGCTCTAGGCGGCGGTTTTAGACCCGGGTTTAAAGTAATAGGTGGCTATGATTTCGCAAACGATGACCCGGACCCCATGGACGACAATAATCATGGAACTCATGTGGCGGGCATCGTCGCAGCGGACGGAGAAGCATAATAGGGGTAGCCCCCGGGGCAAAACTGATGGCTTTTAAAGTCATCAATGCAGCCGGAGAATTCCGGGGTTCAGACATTATTGCGGCAATCGAGCGTGCCGTTGACCCGAACCAGGACGGCGACTTTTCCGATATGGTTGACGTGGTCAATATAGGTCTCGGAAGTTCGCCAGGCAGCCCCGACGATGCCAGATCCACCGCGGTAGACAACGCTGTCGCCCTTGGCGTAGTGTTTTGTATTTCTGCAGGAAATCGAGGAAATGGAGGAGAGTTCTATACCATCGGCAGCCCTGGGATGGCACGATCTGCGATCACGGTCGGCGCCAGCCGCAAAGATGATACGATAGCGACCTTTAGCTCCCGGGGGCCGAACATTAAGATTTTCAGCATCAAACCCGAGGTGGTTGCACCCGGCGTGAATATCGTCTCCTCATATCCCAATGGACAGTACGCAGCACTCAGCGGAACCTCCATGTCCGCTCCGCATGTGGCCGGTGTTGCCGCGCTCCTGAGAGCGCTTCATCCGGGCTGGACCCCGGCGCAGATCAAATCCGCCCTGATGACTACGGCGATAGACTTAAACCAAGAGGTTATGGTGCAGGGCGCCGGGCGCATCGACGCGTTTAAAGCAGCACAAGTCCAAACCTTCGCCATTCCTTCACATGCAAGTTTTGGCTTCGTGGATGATTCTCAAGCCCAATGGGATGAAAGCCTAACAATCAGCATAATGAACGAGGCTTCGGGACCACAAAGCTTTCAAATCGGTTTTGACGGCATTCGCAGCGGCATTCAGTTGGCCGCCCAGCCCCCGGATTTTAGCATAAACCCGGGAGAAAGCCAGGATGTCATCGTCAGCCTGTCCGTCAATACAAACACCATAGCAAATCGGCCGCTTGGCACGTCGCAATCGTACGGCGGGACGGTGGCCTTTCTCGGAACCACAGACACGCTTCGCATCCCGTGGGCTTTTGTTAAGGCCTTGAAGTTGCGTCTCACCTTTGATGAACGGATGCTTTCTTTTTGGTGACAGCCGCGCGCGGGCGCGGTCAAAATTATATTCGAAGTGATAACGACGCTATAAAAATCGATTCTTTTACTTTCGATTTGTTTTTGCCCGGAACGGGGACCTATGACATCTTCACTTTCTTTGATACCCCGGGTTTCGAGCCCCCCGAACTCGTCTTTAAGCGAGGCGTCACCATTCGGCACAGCTCGACGCTGGAAATCAGAAGCACAGATGCACCCCATCTCATCAATTTGGAGGGCGTGGATGAACAGGGACGACTGCTCTCGTCATTAAGCGAGGAGTCCGGACGCTACACCAGCCGGTATGTTTTTATGTATCCCCTCAATGGCAGAACCACCATCCTATTGGAATCCGATTCTTTGTACAGTTCGCCACTGCCCGACGGATTTACCCTCTTCTCAGCAGAGGCCTACCACGACTTAGGAAATTCCAATAACATTTATATGATTCAGCATCCCCCACTTTCAGGCGTAACGAGGGATATCTCTTTGCCAAGCCAGGCGTCAGACCTGATCTCGCAAAATCTGAACATATTCATTCCTCCTTATGCTGAAAACCCGCATCTGGCTTTCCTCGTTTCCTTCATAACTCGCTTTAGCTCCCTTCAAGATCATTCCCTCCAAGGTATCGAAGGCGGCAGGATTCCGGTATCGCCCGGCCAGTGGCAAGGTAAACTATACGTCACACCGGATATTGACGAAAATTATGGTTTCGTCCCGACGATCCGGACGACTGTAGACACCTTGCGCAAGTCGATCGGAGACGCTTGGATGTTCACTGACGATTTTAGAATAAGGGAAGGGCGTTTGGGTTTTTTTCAATATGTCACCCCCTCGCCCGACATCTACTTCGCCCAGGACGGCGCAACCATGCATCTGGGGAATGCCCCCATCTTCCCCGACATTCACTTTGTGATTTCTACGAGTAAAATTTCTGCATCGGTGCTATTTCGGGGTTCTTTAAACGAATCGAGATATTATGATACGGTCTTTACCGATTTCGCGATTTACAACAATCTGAATAATTTGGTTGCGTCGGGCAACATGCAGGACTCTCAGTCGAGCGGGTGTGATGGACCTTGCATCGGAATTTCTGTCGATCCGGGCATTCACCGCCTTGAATTCATCAATACCGGTTATTTCGCGGGGCCGGTTCGTGGCCAGGCTCGCTTTTCGTCACGCTTTGACACGCGATCCACCGATCCCACACCGCCAATTTTGACATCACTAAAACTTCTCAATTCAGAGGGTGTGCCGGTCGGGAACTTGAGAGCCGTTGAACCCGGCACGCTGGAATTCTCAGCAGCAGATGATTACTTCTTTGCGGATGATGGCAGCGGCCTGCAATATCGTTCCATCGTCTCCGCTGGCACCCGTCTTTACCTGAAACCGTCAACAGCAGAAGAATGGCAGGAAGTAAAAGTTACTAAACTCCTTGAAGATAGTGCCGCGATAAACGAAAGCGGGCACCATCCGATTGGATTCCTTTACCGGGCTCAAGTGTCCAACCTGGTTCAGTTTGAATCAGGTTCTATGGACCTCAGGATTGAACTCCTTGACCAGGGTGGAAATTCGGCGGAATGGCTGCTGGAACCGGCATTTACCATCGGCGATATGGTTGACCCGGGAACCCCCGCGGGTTTTATTCCGCTTAACTTCGCTCTGTACGACAACTATCCTAATCCCTTCAATCCCTCCACCACCATTCGATACGATTTACCGGAAAACACCCATGTTGTTTTGCGCATCTATAATGTTCTTGGCCAGGTGGTTAGAACTTTGGTAAATGAAAATCAAACGGCAGGCGTTAAGTGGCAGGTATGGGACGGCCGGGACGATCTGGCCAACCCAGTGAGTTCAGGCGTTTATCTCTACGGAATCGACGCGTTAGCATTTAAACAAACCAAAAAACTCCTGTTGTTGAAATAAAAAACCAGCACCTGGTCGTGGCGGTCCTATCAAACAGGTACGATGCGATTTTATCGCTTGACTGAAAAAATTTTATTGAAAAACATGGTTTTAAAAAATTGGATTTGAATTTCAAGTAGGGACCGAGATAGAGCACAAGAATTTGTCCGCAGAAATCATTCTTTTTTCGCTGGAATTAAATTATCTTTATGCTATCAAATCCTTTGCACTTTTCAACAAATACAATAAGCTACTTTGGTTCTTCAACTGGAACGAATCTCTATATAATTTTGAATTGTAAAACCAGTCTGCTGACCGCTTGGTTAAAAAACTCTTTTTATATAAAGAGAAACAAAGATGTTTTTAAAATTTCCATGCAAATCTTGTTTTGTTTGTGTTCGTTTTTGGATGCAGCAAAGACTCCGTCCTCGGACCATGAAGCAACAGAAGCGGTATATAAAACGTAAACAAATGTATTTCAGAAATAATACGTCAATGCGAAAAATTTACGTCCTTTTGTTCACATTTATTTTGCTGATTGTAAATGGTTGTGGTGGAGACAAAATAACTGAGCCCGGCTGCGAACTTTCCTCTCTTTTCAATTTATTCATACAGTAAAAAAGCGTTTTCATTTTCTCTGAGTAATATGGACCCCTTGGACAGGCCCGAACATGCAATACGTTACAGGCTTAAAAATTCGTAAGCAGATAAAACACGTCATTCCTCTATTGATCCTTCTTGGGTTCCTTTCAGCCGGGAATATCTTTTCACAAGACAATTCTAATCGGACGATAACTGCTCAATTTGGAAATGAAAATCTAAGGGATGTACTGAGACATCTGGAAGATCACTTTGACGTTCAGTTTTCATACCTGGATCAACTTGTGGAAAACAAAATCATTAGCGCATCGATTAAAACCAACTCGCTTCCTGAAGCACTGAAGATCATCTTACGGGGAACTGCTTTGTCCTTCCGGATGTTCGGTTCCAAAAATATTGTTTTATACAGGATTCAACCGGAGGTAACCTTTTCTATTGAAGGCAGGATCACCTTAGAAGGAAGTGATATTGGAATTCCATTTGCTAATATCACCATACCGAGTTTGGGAACCGGAGATGCCGCTGACAGCACAGGATATTTTAAAATCGAAAAATTGGCTCGAGATACATATGATCTCAAAGTGGAAGTCATTGGCTACCGAACCCAGTCTGGAACCATTGTTTTAGACAAAAATATCACTGTAAACTTTGAGTTAGAAATTCAAGTAATAGAATTGGGAGCAATTGAAATAACACCCGGCATTATAGAGATCAGTTCTGAAGAACCCTCCACTTTTGTTTTGAGTAAATCAGAAATCCTTTCTTCTCCTAATATCTTCAATGATGTTTTTCGAAGTATCCGGATCTTTCCCGGTGTTGCTTCTTCCGAAATTAGCGTTAAGCCGCGCATAAAAGGAGGCCATCCCGACGAAACTGCTATTATCCTTGACAATATGATACTCTATGAGCCATTTCATACCGAAGACCTGGATGGTGTTTTTGGTTTAATTAACACCGACATCGTCAGGAATATAAAAATTGTAACAGGCGGTTTTTCAGCAAAATATCCGGATAAAATGTCCGGCATCGTCGAAGTAAAAACTGTAAACCAGGTAAAAGACCATGCATTTCTCTTTACGCTGGATTTTCTAAACGCCTCTGTTTTTTTTAACCGGAAAATTAACAAAAAAATCAACTATTTTTTTGGTGCCCGGAGAGGTCTCATCGATTTGCTCATAGATGGGCGAGAATTTTTTCCCATATATATAGATCTGTGGCGCAGAAATACGGATTATGAAATAGATTTCATAAATAGAGTCAAACCGTCGTATTTCGATATTTGGAGTAAAATTGACTACAACATCAGTCCAAATTCGAACCTCTCTTTCAATATTTTAGCAGCAGGAGACAAGTTTGAATATATTGAAGAATTTGCTACTACCAAGGGAGAATACTTCGTCAGCAGCAGAAAAAATTTCTATTCCTGGATAAATTGGCATTGGTTACCCGGCAAAAATGTGTATTCAACGACAACTTTCGGATTTCAAAATTTAAGGAAAGATGCGGAGTTCTTTTTAGAACAAAGTCAGGCAGATAACAACAAAGATAATAAAAACATTAACATTCTATCTTTAAAGCATGGAACTATCTGGAAGGCTTCCGACCGGCATTCTCTACAGCTCGGATTAGAGTACCAACAATTTCATAGTGATTATTTTTATAGTGAAACCCGTCTTGATCGAATCAATACGACTGCAAATTTAGCCATTATAGATACTATTTTTGTGGACTCTGATTTTAGCGGTTCAACACTATCCGGTTACATTCAGGATACCTGGAAACTCTCAAACAAATTCGACTTTCTTCTTGGTTTAAGGATTTCAAATCAGAGTTTTTCTGATGCGCCGCAGTTTGCTCCCCGCTCCGCTATCAAATATAATTTCAATAAGGCTTTTGTTGCCAAACTGGCTTATGGATGGTATTATCAGCCGGACAATTTTTACCAGCTAAGAACTTACCAGGGCCAGGAAAGGCCTGATCCGAAACCGGAAAAGAGTATTCACTATGTAGGTGAATTATCCTATAGCAATCAGCAGACCCGTTTGAGTATAGAGGCTTTTTACAAAGATTACACGAGATTAAACGATGATTTTGATTTTGATTTTGTCAACCGCTACGAAAGAGGTTTTATAGATTTGCCCTTCAATACCAGGAGCGGGCATTCCAGTGGATTTAATATTTTTGCCAGACTGGGTTATGCGAAGTCAAACCTGGTAAGTTTATCTTATTCATATGGGATTAACAATATAGTAAACAGCATGGGTGTCAGAACCTCCCGCGATTTTGATAGAACCCACTCAATAAACTTCAATACAATTTTTAATTTCAAATGGAATATCACATTTAGCGCCGAATGGCGTTATAACACCGGGGATCCTTACACAACAAATGAAGCCAAAATATTCGGTGATAGCACTTTAAGCAACAGCAAAATATATTTTGAAGCTGAACTGAAGAATAATGTAAGGCTGCCCCCCTATCACACCTTCAATATTAAATTTGATAAGAAATGGCAGATTGGCCGAGTTGACCTGTCAACTTATTTCAACATCATAAATCTTTATGACCGTAAAAACATTAGCAGTTTTGACTGGGAATCAAATGGCGCTAATAGTGTTGCAATCAACAAGATTACTCGCTTCACGTTGGCAAGTCGCACTCTAAGCAGCAGAACCATATCCCTGGGGATTAATTTGTCTTTTTGAATCGATTCTGAAAAGTAAATTCCCAAACCACAAGTTTTATTCAATATCCAAATAACAAATTCAAAACAACAGATGGAGAGGATTTGTTTGTTATTAACTAACATTTCTCACTTCACCATATCCCCCCCGCTGGGGTTATTTATAAAAATTTGGGGTGGACATCCTTCTCTAAACATGTTACTGCTACGCAGTTTGGACATAGTTCAAGCATGGTCTTGATCGGACTGCGTAGCGGTTAAATATTTATAGTGGGATTTCACATCAAACAACCATAAAACCCCATCGGGGTGATATGTTCGTTATTTCTGCATTTCTTATTAAATAAGTTCAAGTTACGAAGTGAGAAATTTCAGTTATTAATATTTTACAACTGGAATTCATTTGTGATTTGATTCATTTGTGATTTGGGTATTCCAACCATGTGGGGTTAGGCTCTTCATTTCTTACCCGGTAGAAAAACTTCCTTAAATTAAACTAAAAAAACAATCAGGGTCTTTTTTGGGTGGCGTGTATTAGTAACAAATGGATCAAATATTTTTAACTAAATTAAGGAGTTTCATCATGAAGAAGAGTATATTTATAGTTATTGCACTTACCGTATTATTTTCCATCGCGGCAAACGCTCAACACAGGGTTGGCGTTATAGGCGGCCTAAACATAGCAAACGTTAAGGACACTGATCTGGATCCAGGCGAGGCGTTGAATAATCGCCGCTTGCTTGGCGTTGGTGGAGTTTTTGATTTTGCATTGAGCAATAACGCTGCATTGCGCCTGGAACCCATGTTTTTGAAAAAGGGCACTACTTTACAAATATCCGATTCTTTTGATACAGTTGATTTTAATTTTGGCTTCTCTTATCTCGAGATTCCGGTATTTCTCAAGCTTGATCTTGGAAGCAGCACATTCCGGCCCTACGTAATGGCAGGACCAACGATTGGGTTTTTGTTGAATTCCAAGTTACAAATTGAAATTAACGGGACTGAAGTTGACAAACCCGATATAGACTCGGTCATTGAAGGGATCGATTTTGCCCTGAATTTTGGCGCTGGAATAAGTTTTGAAATGGGCGCAAAATCATTTTTTGTGGAGGGACGTTATGCCCTGGGTTTAAAGGATATTGTCGATGACGGCACGATTCAGTTTCTTGGAGAAACAGGTGAAATCGAAGGAAATGTTAAAACCAAAGGGATCCAATTTATGGCCGGAATCACCTTTTCTTTGGGCAGAGGTAATTAAACTTCATTGAGTTTGATCTCTTATTAATTGGTAAAATTTGGTGAAATCGAAATCAAAAGGAGTATTCAAATGATGAAAAAAATGTATGCCATCCTTTTTTCTATAGCGCTTGTTTTTGTTCATTGCTCTGAAAAGAACAATGTCTTGAACACAGCCAGTACCCACGATTTGGCCAATTCAACCTGGGAAACAATTGCCAACCCGGAATCCGTCGGATGGTCTTCAGCCAAGCTCAATGAAGCGTACGAATATTCTCAGGGTCTCCAAACAGCAGCAGTCATGGTCATTTACCAGGGCAAGGTTCTAACCCATTGGGGCGAAATCGCCCGTAAATTTAACATGCATTCATGCCGCAAAAGTTTACTCAGTGCACTGATTGGCATACACGTCGATAAGGGAAATATCGATATTACAGCGACAATGAAAGAGCTTGGCATCGATGATCTCCCCCCTCTTTATCAGAACAGGAGAAAGCGGCAACAGTTAAGATGCTTTTGCAATCACGCTCCGGAATATATCACCCGGCTGCATATGAAACCTCTGGGATGAAAGCAAATCGGCCGGCAAGAGAAAGTCATGCGCCCGGTACATTCTGGTATTACAACAACTGGGATTTTAATACGCTGGCTACCATTTTCGAGCAGAGGACTCAAACGAAGATATTTGAGGAATTTAAACTTCGCATTGCAGATCCTATCGGTATGGAGGATTTCGAAGTCGACGATGCAGCTTATGTCTACGAGGCTGCATCCATGCATCCCGCCTACCCTTTCAGGATAACGGCTTGTGATATGGCTCGTTTCGGAATGCTTTTCCTTCGCGATGGCATGTGGCAGGGTCAACGAATCATCTCGGAGGAATGGATCCGTGAAAGTACAACTTCTTATACTGAGGTTGGATCATCAGGCGGGTACGGTTATATGTGGTGGGTTGCGGGAAAAGGTGACCATTTCCCTTCAACAAACCTGGGTAATAGCGCATTTTCAGCCAGAGGCTATGGCGGACATTTTCTCGTAGTTATTCCTGATCTGGACCTTGTGGTTGTGCACAGGGTAAATACGGATATTCTAAACAATGTATCGTCCTCACAATTTGGCGCCTTGCTGGGACTGATCTTAGATGCCAAGACAAATTAAAGTATAATGATGAATGATTTGGTGAACATTTAAATTATAACTCCGTTAACCCTAAATTTCAAACTATGAGGTCATTTTGCAATCGAAACTTATGACAACAATCATGCAGCTCATATTCCTTATTTTCCTGATGGGCATCTTCGGATGCAGTTCCGTCCTAGGTCCAGGTGGTCAGCAAGAGGGTTTCGTGTCCAATGGCGACATTAAGATTCGCTACAAACTTGACATGCCGGACGGCAATGGGCCATTTCCGGCAGTGGTTTATGGTCCGGGGTCAGGTAATATCAGCGCTGACTTCAGAACGCATGTCGCCCATACGAAAAAACTGCTCGAGTTGGGTTTTGCAGTTATGCGTTACGATAAACGCGGAACCGGTGAATCGGATGGTGATGTGGTTAGGTTAAGCACTGCCAATAGTCAGGAAACCATACCTTTGCTAGCGGCAGACATGAATGCGGTGCTGCAGCAGAATCTGCAAATGCCGGAAATCGACAAGGATAAGATTGGATTGTTTGGTGTCAGCCAGGCAAACTGGTACATGCCGCTGTTGGCCGACCAGGTCGCAGAGGTCCGGTTCATGATAGTGTTGACAGGTGGTGTCATTCCTGTTGGTCCAAAGAATTATTGGGAGGAGCTTATCTTCTATCGAAAACTTGATCCGGATTCAGCTCTTGTTTTGTTTAATCAGTATTCCGATGACATTGGTTTCGATCAAAGGCCGCATATACGCGCACTCAATATACCGATGCTTTATCTTCTCGGAGAGCAAGATCCAGGTTATCCTTTCACCGTACTAATTGATGAACTTGAGCTGCTTAAGGCCGAGGGAAAAGACCTCACGTTCATTTCGTATTTGGATGGCGTCCATGGGCTCATAGGCACTGACTTTTGGCCTGATGTTGCCCAGTGGCTGAGTTCAGAATTGAACTATTGAACTAAATATAAGCATTGTAAAAAGTAAAAGGAGAATTATATCATGAAAGCGTTTAAAATAAACATCGTTTTTGTATTAGTTATCTTGACTTCACTCGGGTGCGATACTCATTCAAATATAACAGGAGAAGATGAGGGCAGAAAAATTGTAGGCAAAGGAGATATTATCACTCAAACGGTGAGTTTGTCTTCCTTTAGTAGTATTTCAAATACGATTCCCGCTACTATAAATGTGACTGTTGGATCTCCACAAAAAATAGTTCTCAAAGCACAGCAGAACGTACTGGATGAAATGATCCTTAAAGTTGTGGATTCTGAGTTACGCTTGAACTTTGAAGAGAACGTTACCGGTATCGCTTCAAGTGGTATCGAGGTTGACATAACAGTTGCTGAATTTAATGGAATTACATCAACTGGTGTGGGAACTCTTTTCTTGAGCGGTCCTAAACAAAATGAGCTGAGCATTAACATTTCTGGTGTCGTGAATGTAGAAGCATATGATCTGGAAGTTGATATTTGTTCGGTCAATATGGCAGGAGTGGCAAGTTGTAAAGTAAAAGTCAACAATATATTAAATGTGGTTCTGGCGGGAGTTGGTAATGTGTATTACAAAGGAAATCCAACAATCACTGCTACTATTGCCGGAGCAGGCAATGTAATAAATGATAATTAGTAATTAAAGGAGATCAAATCATGTTACCAACTTCAGCTGAAGTCAAAGTCTTGCGCTGTGGAATCAATTCATTCGGAACTAAGATAACCGACTGCGCGGCAATGTATTTAATGCTGCCATTATTTGCCATGTTATTGTTTAGCGCGTGCTCGTCACCTGTTGGGCCCGAAAACATCATCATTGACGAGCCGCTGGTCGATACATCTGCTGAACTCTCTCTCGCGACGGTCTTTCCGAAAGCCGCCGGCTGGTCTGCTGACGGGCTTGAAGTAGCAAGACAATTCGCTGACAGCGTCGGGTCAACTGCGGTCATTGCCATTCATGACGGCTACTTGGTGGCTGAATGGGGTGCAACGGCCAGGCGTATAAGCGGACACTCAATCCGTAAAAGCCTCATGAGCGCTCTATATGGCATTGCAGTTGACAGGGGGTTGATTGACATTAGCAAAACCCTGGAAGAGCTGGGAATTGACGATAAGAACCCTCCCTTATCGCAACAAGAGAAACAGGCCAGGCTGGTAGACCTCCTGACTTCCCGGTCCGGCATCTATCACAGTTCGATACAAGATTCAGATCCTAATCATCCGCAGCCGGGTTCTCATCCTCCGGATACCTACTTTTATTATAACAATTGGAGCTTCAATGCATTGGGGACGATTTTCGAGCAGTTGGTGGGACTAAGCATGGGGGACGCGTTTAAGGAGTGGATTGCCGATCCGATTGGCATGCAGGATTTTCAAGCGCAGGACGTGCTCTATGAAAATTCTCATGAATCTGTCTTTCCAGCCTATCGTTTTTGGATGACGGGCCGCGATTTTGCAAGATTCGGCGTTCTCTATCTGCAAAATGGCAGTTGGAACGGTCAACAGATTATATCCACCGACTGGGTACAAGAAAGTACAAAAAAATATTCCGATTTCGGGCAATTCGGTTATGGCTACTTGTGGTGGACATTGGACAACGGCGTATATCTAGCTTCGGGTACCGGCGGGCAAAAAATTCTGGTAGACCCTGCCAACAAGCTCGTGGTTATTAATCGGGTTGATACGGGCAAAGGAGCGAGTAGAGCATGGTGGGTTGAGAATGGGCAGAGCGTCAACAATACCGAATTTCTGGAGATTAGCAGGCTGATTATGGAGGCGGCTCCAACGATGTAATTTGAAAGTTCTGTACATGAGATTTAAGAATGGAGATTAGAAATGAAATTTTTGAAAGTGTTTTTTGTGAGTCTTGCCATAACGGGAATTACAAACTGAGGCGGTGATAATCCATTAGAGCCCGGTTCCTCTTTTAAAGTTGAAGATTTTGAATCCGCCTGGAGTCATATCGATTCAATCTATCCGTTATTCGATTTCAAGAATATCGACTGGGATTCAATTCACACTGTCTACCAGGAACGTATCGAGCAATCCAACGACAATGATTTCTTCGCAGTTGTGATGGACCTGGTTGGTGAACTGAAAGACGGCCATGCCAATGTTTACACGGAGTCCGGCGCCAAGTTCAGACCGTACACGCCGCCAAGACTGGTTAAAGATGAAGAAGCCTTCGATCTCGATGTCGTTCGGACCTACTTTGCTCAGCCACTTTTGACAACAGCAAATGGCACAATCCACTATGAATTTGTTTCAGACAGCATTGGCTATCTTTATATTTCCACATTTGGCTCGGATTTATAAAGTCGTGTGAATGACATAGATAACGTGATCGACTATTTTTCGCAAGCCCGTGGAATCATCATCGATGTGCGGAATAATCGCGGCGGAGGCAGTGCGGGTTATGATCCGATTATCGGCAGGTTTTTGGCAAGTCCTCTGGTGACAGAATCAGCCGTCAGCGTCATGGGTACGAGACATCCCTACATGATCGCGTCCAGGGAAATCGTCAATACACCCGTCCAATCGTTCTCTTGATTAACGGCAGCTGTTTTAGCGCGACTGAGGTTTTTGCCGGCAGGATGCGGCAATTGGATTATGTCACAATTGTCGGTGATACCACAGCCGGCGGCGGTATGAGCAGCAATGGTGAGGCCCGGCATTTCCTTCCCAACGGCGGGGCGATCCGTATCAACTATGAGTCCATTCTCAGACTGGATGGCCAACCCATCGAATGGAACGGTGTGCCGCCTGACATCCGCGTCGTGCAAACAAAAGCGGATATTGGAAATAATGTCGATAAGCAACTTGAGTTTGCAGTTGAGATGTTATCCGGCAATTAATTCCACCCGCAGGTTTATGGATCACTGATCAGTTTCTCGCATATTTTGCAAAAAATTTGACCCGCCTTCGGCGGGGAAAAAATGATCAAATAACTCAAATAATCAAATCATCGAGATTGTCCTCAGCGAACCGCTCGAACGAATTTGTAGCTGTGGATGAAATTGTTGTTGCAGTAACCATAGTTGAAATAGACTACCCATGCAAACGAGACGCTGAATTTATCCGAGGTCCAAGTAGACCGTATCTTTTTATCAAACTGCCCGGCAATATAGAGGCGGTTATTTTGTTCCGGTTTCATGAGCGCCATAGCCTCTTCTAAAGTCGGCAGCCGCCAGTCACTGTAACCACCGTAGGTTTCAGCATTGATCTTCTGTATGTATTCTTCCGCCTCCAAAAGACTAATATATGTTGAGCCACTCTGCTGCCAGGTTAGCCCGGTGGCGGCAGCGAAGATAACGCTATCCCCGGCCTGCGGCTCAAATTGATTGTCTATGCCTTTCCCTTCCGGGTTGAGCCTCCTATCATAATAGTTTTTAGCCCTTATCATTTGATATTTTTCAAGAACATTGGAATATTCTTCACTTTTTAATAAAGGGAAGGCCTTCGTAATTATTACCTTGATTTTTTCGCTTGCAATGGTCGCCAGTAGTTCTTTCTCCTGGGCTTTTAAAGCAGAAATCCTCTTTTCAACGTTGACAAGATTTTTCTCAGCCAATTTGTTCTTCTTTTCAAGATCTTCCGTTTCTATTTTGAGTGTTTCATTTAGTAAAACAAGTTGTTTTTTCTGGATATCTAAAGAGTCGGCAAGTTGTTTTAGAGAAATATTGGTGGAGTCGAGCTTAAGACGCATGATCCAATCTTCAAGTTGTCCCTTTGTACTTTCTTTGGTCGAAATATCGGCTTGCAGATTCGCTTTTTGCGTATTCAGATTTACCAACGGCTGAATATAATTCAGTAACACAAATCCAACCACAATACCGCCAAAAATGATCTGCACGATGGGTACACCCATGACCCGAGCCTGCTTGCTGCTCTTTTCAACATCTGCTGTCTCAGCTTTGAGTTTTGCAAGCTCTGCTTCTTTAATCTGTTGGTCCAGCGATTTTTCCTTCTCTTCAGCCATGGCTTTCCTCCTTCAAAACAAATCCTTCAGGTATTTGCCGCTTATGATGTTTTCAAAGTGTTCGCTTCAACGTCTCTGCTGGTTTATGAAACGTCCCCAGCTCCGGTATAACGACACTGCATAGTAATAATTGAGAAATCTAAAGTCAACGATATTCTTGAGTATTGAAAATCTGTAAAACAGTTATCATAATGCGGGAAAATGGTAGGTTAAACGATTTTTATGTGTTCATTTATTTTCAATGTTTATTGTAGGATAAGTGGTGGCTCAATACCACTTCACTTGCCATTTATAGCTACTGTTTCTTAATTTCATTTTCATTTCAATTTGCCACTGAGGCCGCTATTGCTTTTATACAATGTTATGTTCTCGTGCATATTTAATATCTATTATATTTTGCATCACGATTATCAAAAGCTGGTAAGGTTCCTTCAAGAATATTTATAATGGCTTTATTCATAACATCATCTTCAATTGCTCCTGATTGACATTTTACTGTGTTCTTATTTTCTTTTTCAATTTGCATGTTTATGATTTGGGCAGCATCACAAACGATTGCAAGGTTTGGATTGTGTATTACAATAATGATTTGTCTTTTCTCTTTCACTTTCTTTATGAAGTAAACAAGTATATCATAAACACTTTCATTGTCTATATTTTCTTCGGGTTGGTCAATGATTAAAGGAATATCATCATTATCAAGTATCAAATAGAATATGAGAAGCAATGCACCTCTCTCGCCGGGTGAAAGTTCTTGTAGGGATTTGTTTCCTAATTTCAGGTTATAAAACGGCTGTAAAAATTCAGCGTGATAAATGTAATCGTAGAGTTGGTTTAGCTCAATTCCCTTTCTAAGTTGGCTATTTACATCAACACTTGAATTTTCAGAATTTCTTTTATCGTGTTTTAAATTATCAGTTAGTTCCTCTGTGAACTGAATGAAACCTTCACTTGTATTGAAGTGAGCTCTCTCAACAATGTCTGAAAGCTTTTTGTAACCATCTTCTTTTCCACAAAATGTTCCAGCTCTTCCTTGATTAACCAAGTTGAAAAAATTATCAGACAATGAACGCAGTTCAAGAGCTACATCAATTATTACATCATATCTTTCTTTTAAGTCTTTTAGCTCGTTTATAAATTGCATTACAGGTTGAAACAATTCCTTTCTGATTTCAATTAATGATAACTTTTTTGAATAAAGTTTTTCAACAAGTTCCTTTCTTTCAATTTTCCTTGCTGTCAATTCAGGAATTATATTATTGTTTAAATAATTTAATTGCGCTTCATAGAATTTGAGTGTTCCTTCAATCTCATTACTGCCTTCCAATTCCTTTTTCTTGACTTCCCAATTTTTTAAATTGTCAAGGTATTTCTGTTGCTCCTTAGCAGGTTTATCTAAAACCTCTTGCCCTTGCTGAAGTTCTTCATTTATTTTTTTCAACTGGCTTGTTTTACTTTCTTTCTTTTCTAAGTCAAGAAAAACATTAATGTTAGAGATTTCTTTTGTAACCGTTTCTACTAAGACAGAAATTTTTGAAGTATCAATTGTGTAATTGAAAACATATGATGGTTCAATTCCATTTTTTGTAAGAATATGAACATGCTCATTGTTTGGTCCTTGAATTTGCTTTAGTTGGTCATCAAGATTCTTGTAGTATTGAATTGCACGATTTAATTCTTCCTTCTTTACTAATAATGAAGATTTTTTCTGTTTTAGTTCTGTAATTTCTTCTTCAAGATTTTTTATTTGCGCTCTCAATGCTGTTAGTTTCTCAACTAACCTTTTGCTCTCTTCACTCTCTTCTCCTACATCAGGTTTATTAGGTATTATGCTTTCATGTGCAGTAAGTTCACCTTGCTTTAGTCGTAATTGATTTTCTATTGATTTTTTAAAATCTTCAGTTTTTTTTCTTTCAAGCATTACGATTTCCAAATTCAAATTACTCAGCAGTGTTTGAATTTGAGAAATTTCATCATTTACTAAACTTGATTTATAATTTATCAATTCATCAAGTGATGATTTGCCAAGTCGTTTATCGTTTGGAGTATGGGAGAAAATAATTTGTTTCAACTCCTTTTCAAAATTATCACTCTCTACATTGGCACAAAGTCGTTCTAAAAAATTCTGTGGAATATATTTTACTCTTTCAGGAAGCATTTTATCAGGATTACTATTTAATCTTTTTGGTACAATTGTCCCATCTGCCCAGGTTAAACTTGCTTCAAATTTCTCTGATAAATCATAAGGTTTACTCCTTCTGAATTTGTTCGGAGTTAGAAATGAAAATGTATTTGGGTCTTGATATGTATTTCCGCACAAGCTAATTATATCCGTAATAGCACTTTTCCCTCCGCCCTTATGCCCAATGATGGCAATTAATGCACTATTGAATTCCATATGAAAACCATCAAACCAAACATCATCAATAGTTTCTTTTGCAACTTTATTTATATAAAGTGATTTTATAAACTTTGTTTGGTTTGCTCTAACTCTCTTTAATAAATCAGGTTCGTCACCAATAAAAACTCTATCAGGTTCAATAAGTATTTGTCTCAAACCTTTGAAAGTAGTATCAGCATTTATCCAACAATGGCGGTCTATTGGTTGTGATTTTAGGTTCATTAAATGTCCAAAGGGATAATCAATATTATGAGCATCTGAACCTTTTATGCACGGTTTAGGTTTATCAAACCATTTTTTGTACTTTTCCTTAGAAAATTTATTATCTTTCCATTTAAAAAATTCAATTTGCTTTTTAGTAGAGGATCCGATTATATGTGCTTTGTTAATTAGAGAAAGTTTGAAAAAATTATCGTTTGGATCAATATCATCAATTCCGCCATATTCATCATATGGCAGCCAAATCAAACAATGCTTATCGATTAAATCTAACTTACTAAGGCTTTCTGCAACATTCTCAAAATCAACACTCACTTTACTTAAATCATCTACAGTCCCCAATTGTATGATTTTCCCTTTTTCATCGTAACAATCAAGAGAATTCAGCCATGTTGAAATTGATCTAAATATTGATGGATCATTGTCGAAAATGACATGAAAATTAATCTTAACACCTGCCTTAGTTGGGTCAACATTTTTTCTATTTGCAACTATATTATGCATTCTGAACTCAATCACAGGGAAAATTATTTTACTGGTTACACCGCCCAGTTTTACTACTTCCTCATATCCTTTTAGAGTACAATAGTCATTTATTCCTATGACATCAGCTTTGCTTTTATTGGCATTTGAGATAAATGTAGTGTATTCTCCTCCGTAAGTTGCAGGAGAATGTACGTGTAAATCCCAAATACGCCAAACCGAACCCTTATTACCTGTCATATAATAACCCTATTTAGTGTGTACCTTGCTTTTGCATGGAGCATAACATGTGTATAAAATCAATTGTTTTTATAACGCCAATTTAGCGCATGAACACAATTGTGTTTATCTTTTATTATGTTTATCATTTCATTTTTCTATACATCGTTGCTGTAATTAATTCGCCACTTCTGAGTTATATTTTAACCTTCATTAACATGGATGTCAAGATAAGTTCTTGTAACAATTGGCATCCTGGTATTCCCGTCCCGTACATTTAAAAAGTGCCGTTCTTGGATGTGAACTGATTTTAATTACTAAGTAATAAATCGTTTTCATAATATCGATAGACTAAAACAATCTTCTACAGCAAAGCCTCCGCCTCCGTACCATACCGCAACAGAGAGCTATATAAAGCGTAAAATGATGTATTTCAGAAGGAACCATCCATGCGCAAAATTTGCGTTCTTTTGTTCACATCTGTATTGCTGATTGCTTATGGCTGTAGCAGCGGCAAACTTCCCGAACCCGGCAGCGGACTTCGAGACTTCGAATCTACCTGGCAGACGGCTGATACCTATTACCCGCACTTTGCACTCAAACTTATCGATTGGGATGAAGTCTACCAAAGACTTCTGCCTCTTAAGCAACAGGCAAAAGGTTCTGATATAGATACTGTTTTAAATCGATATAATAGTGTTGATTTAGTTGTTGAGATTCCATTTTAAGGAGGACATACGTTCTTTGATATTGACACACCGGAGGATGATTGTTTAAAAGTCAATTAAAAAAAGTAGTTGAATTTGTGGCTCAATTGTGGTACGTTTAGCCAAATAAAAGGAGTCATTCATGTCCAAAACTGAAATGATCAGGGCCAGAATCGAGCCAAATCTTAAACAAGATGTTGAAAGTATCTTCAAAAAACTGGGATTGACAACCACCGAAGCGATCAGCCTTTTTTACCATCAGGTTAAGCTGTGGAAAGGTTTGCCTTTTGAAGTACGAATACCCAATCCAACAACGATTCAAACATTTAAAGATACTGATGCAGGTTTGAACCTGGTGAATTGTGAGAATGAAGAGGAGATGTTCAATAAACTGGGGGTATGATGCTTAAACCATCCTTTACTAAACAATTTGAGCGTGACTTAAAAAAAAGTTTAAAACGGGGTAAGGACAAAGATAAGATAAAATCGATTATCACTAAACTGCTCAATGAAAAAAAGTTGGAAGCTTCTCATCGGGACCATAAACTTTTTGGCAGTTATTCCAGCCGACGTGAATGCCATATCGAACCTGATTGGCTTCTCATCTACAAAGTTATAGACGATAGAATAATTTTTGAAAGGACAGGTTCACATTCGGATTTGTACTGAATTGTATTTAAAAAGGTTATTCCGCAAGTTCAGCCTAACTCAAAAACGGGATTGTTAGGATGCCAGGCGAACTTAGGAGACTCATCGTGCAATAGAAAGCATTATTTTTTTATTTGGAAGGTTAATTGCTTTGATTATTACAAAATGATGATTGACAATACTATTTAGCAGAGCGAGATTTATTGAGAAAGATTAGTAAGCACCGATTGGTATTTCAGTTTTGTCGAAGACAAAATTTGCTTTTTCAAAAAAAGAAAAGATGATGAGGTGCCAGTGAACCACCTATGATAAGGGTGTTACGCGGACACTATGGGCTAACCTCTTCTACGAGCTTGGAATAGATGGAGAAGCAGGTATCCACTTTTCAGTCAAATCCTGCAACTTTTGTTTTCCCTCTTCGGAAGTTAAAATGCGATTTATCAGTGTTAGAAGATTATCTTCTTTAAGATTTTCTTCAAAGACCGCAATTGCGAGGTATTCATGATCTCGACCGAATTCATCCTTATAAAACTTTCCTAAATGAGGATCCAAATTTGGCCCATATTGATGAATTTGCTTGCCTAAATGACTGAATGCAAAATATTCTCCTACCAATCCGTAGTCTACTTTATTATATATTACCGCCTGAAGGACATCCGAATCACTGCCAAAATTAGGGTCAATCTCAAAACCAAACTTTTTCTCTAAATGTTTTGCGACGTCCCTACATATACCGGTGCTGGTAGCAACCTTTTTACCCTTTAGCCCGTTAGGAAAAGCAGGTGTTCCTTGTTGTTCTTTGGAGAAAAAAATATGATGACTTTTGTGGTATGGTTCAGTAAACTTAATTCCATTTATTTCTCTTTTCTTTGTGGCAGTCATAGTTGAAATCACAAGGTCTATTTCCCGTTCCTGCAATTTGTCCAGTAGTTTGTCCCAAGACATCTCATTGTACTTAACTTCGAGTGGAATATTGAGTTGTTGGGCTAGTTTTTCTGCAATCCATTCAATTAAATCAATGTCAAAACCTATGATTTTCGTCGCATCATTTTTATCCTTGGCTTCAAATACGTTTGGGAATTCCAAAGTAAATCCAATATTCAATTTGCCTGTGATTTTTATCCGGTCCATATTGGATGGGTAAACGACAAAAGAACTATATGGGCTAGGTTTTCCCTTATATTCACCATCATATCCAGGTACGATGCGCCAAAAGAATTGCCGCTGACTAACATGAGGCGATTCTCCCCCTTCTCCATTAGAAATGTTGCTGATTTGAACAGTTCGCTTTTTCTGCTCTCTGGAGACGTTATATGTATAAGGCTTAGATGGGTTTTGACCAATACTGTTAAGTTCCAAAATATAATTCGTATTAATATCTTGATCATTGTAATCCCACTCAAATGTAATAAAATCCCCTATTAAATTACCTCCCTCTTTCGGATTTAGAAGAAAAGGTTCTTTGGCAACTCGTAAAAGAGCATTATAATTTTCCCGTAATGTGTTAACGTTATCCGTTAAAATTTTAATTTGGGGGTTGGGTTCTTCGCTAAGATTCTTAATAGTTTCTTGATACGGTTTGATGATAAAAAGATTCGTTATTGAATAAGTTACTACAATACATACGGAGCATAAACCCACCAGCTTTACTGCAGGAATAAAAAAACTGCGGGATAGAGGGATTTTTTGATCTTCAATGTTAGTTTGGGACTGTTCCAAAGAGGAACTTTTCGTGTCATTCTGAGGAACTTGTTGCGAAGAATGCCCAGGTTTCAGCTTAAACTTGAGATTCTTCACCGCGTTCAGAACATCTTTGATGAATAGAACCATCTTGTCCTCGTTCGTTGATTGTCATTTCATCGAGCCTTGACCTCACAATCAAAGCAAATTAAATATATAGCTTTTCTGTCAAAAATCAATGAGAAAGTTCATGAATAAGTTAAAACAACGATAAGAAGCTTGCGATTTTAACCGTCCTTGTTGACAATCATATTGTCGTATAAGAAATCAATTTAAGCTTACAGTGGGACGTTACGCGACTTGTATAAATTCCTGATTAATTCTACGTGTTTACCTGGGGCTGTGAAAAACCCCACTGATTTTGAAATATAACATTAAATACAATATTTGACAGCAAATGTCAAGAAATTTCTTTGGATTCATTAGTATATTTTCTTGAAAGCCTCATGAGATTTATTCCTACCCTTTTCATTTATCGGTTGTATGTGGTCTCGGAATCCGAATTATACTACGAGGAAGAATTTGCAAACTGCACTTCAGCAAAGCCTCCGTCCCCCGGACCAAGCCGCAACAGAAGCGCTACATAAAGCGTAAAAAGATGTATTTCAAAAAGGAACCATCAATGCGAAAAATGGTTACCCTTGTGTTCACATCTGTTTTGCTGATTGGCTATGGCTGTGGCGGCGGAAATATCCCCGAACCCGGCAGTCCACTCCGGGACTTCGAATCCGCCTGGCAGGCGGCTGATACCTATTACCCGCACTTTGCACTCAAGCTTATCGATTGGGATGAAGTCTACCAGAGGCTTCTGCCTCGCGCGCAACAGGCAAAAGGTCAGGATATAGATACAGTCCTTATCGACCTTCTCGCCGAACTCAAGGATCAGCATGTTTGGTTTCAGGCAGCCGGCAAAAAAGTCGAGCCATACAGGACTTTGCGCAGCACACGGGATGACGGAGCTTTCAGCATCGAGGTTGTGGAAGCAGCCACTAGCGGTTCACTTCAGACGGCGGCCAGGGGCATGCTTCGATACGGCATGCTCGAAGGCAACATTGGCTACATCTATTTCACTAATTTCAACAAATATGTGAAATCAGCCTTCTCTGACGCCCTCGAAGCCTTGCAGAACTCGGACGGCCTGATCGTGGATATACGGCACAATCGAGGCGGT